>NHCB01000001.1 GCA_002167745.1 Betaproteobacteria bacterium TMED22 | reverse complement strand
AGAAGTTCTCGTTTGTACCTAAATGGATCGTACCGAAATCGCCGCTGAATGCAATAAACGCGTTACGAATATCAACTCCACCAGCGTTTGAAGCCCCAGAGCCACCATTTGAAGTCGCCAAGTTACCGAATACGAGATAAGCGTGAACGCCGATTCCGTTATCTAGGGTCTCAGTCCAGTTCCACTTGATTCGGTTACGGCCCGCATCTGCGATTGACTGAATGTCTGTAGACGTAGTGGTGCCGTCTGCAGCTGTTGTTGTAGTCTCACCAAATTGAAGTGCTTGACCCCACTCTAGGTTGACCGAAAGGTCAGCTGCCATTGCGGATGGAACCGCGAAGGCGCCAGCAACTGCTGCTGCAATAATTGCTTTTTTCATACCATCTCCTCAAATTAGAAATTCTGTGCATTAATGAGTCAAGTGTTCGGGCGATTCACTCTTAACACTTCTAATTTGGTCCCGACGTATTTATAGCACCTTACGCTATCGACCTAAAAGTAATAGTGTTACAAATTTATGTAATTGTTGTATTTTTGAAACACAATGTTTTTTACAATATGAAACGTTATGTTTTATATTGTAAAATAAAGTCTGTAAATCATTGTATTTAATGGCTATTTATTTTTTATGCTTGTAAAGAGATTGGTTTTTCAATATATAAAAACAAATAGTTTTTTATTTGGACGTTAAATAAGAAAGGGGAGCCTAAGCTCCCCTTTTTCGTACAACGATAAAACTATCCAATCAAACTGACTTAGATGCACAAGCTTCGGAGTTGAAAAAGTTAAATTACTCAGAAAAAAGCGACTCTAAGGCCTCTCCGGGATCCGTCTGTCGCATAAAAGCCTCACCAACCAGAAAAGCGTTTACACCCCGTTCGCGCATTGCCAAAACGTCCTCATGAGTATGGATCCCGCTCTCCGTGATCAATACCCTATCCCCGGGTAGCGCCGAAATAAGACCAAACGTTGTCTCCAGGGATGTTTCAAAAGTTCTCAAATCACGATTATTTATCCCGACCAGCGGCGTGTCTAACTCAATTGCCCGCTCAAACTCTTCCCGAGAATGCGCCTCGACTAAGACCGACATCCCCAATTCATTCGCCACAAGCGCTAAATCCAGCATCTGAGACTGCTCTAATGCGGCCACGATTAACAAAATACAATCAGCCCCCATACAGCGCGCCTCAAAAATTTGATACGGATCAACTATAAAATCCTTGCGTAATACGGGTAACTGTGTGGCACTTCGCGCCGCCACAAGATATTCCGCCGCCCCCATGAAATAATCCCGATCGGTTAATACCGATAAACACGCCGCGCCATGTTTCTCATAAGACTGTGCGATCGTTATTGGATCGAACTCCTCTCTGATAACCCCCTTACTCGGACTCGCCTTTTTAATTTCCGCGATAACCGCGGAGAAACCACCAGCGAATTTGGAACGAATCGCTGCCTCAAAATTGCGAACTGGCGGCGCAGATGCAACTTCTCGCTCCAAATCTTCGAGCGACCGATACGAAGAGGTCAGCTTTATTTCTTCCCGCTTGGTTGCGAGGATTCTATCGAGAATGTTAGATGCCCTAGCCGTCATAAACCAATCCTTTTCAACACAATGAAAGCTTACTCCCGCTGCGTAAATGCAATAAATTCATTCAACTTGTCACGAGCCCGCCCAGAATCAATCACACTTGAGGCAAGTGATACGCCATCAGCTAAGGTCGCAGCGATGTCCAAAACATAGAGCGATGCGCCGGCGTTAAGCAAAACAGCGGCCTTCCCAGGAAGATGTTCGCCCGACAAAGAACCTAGAAACATGGATACAGCGTCCTCGGGACCAGACACTTTAATTTCCTCAAGGTTTATGGGTTTAACACCGAGCCCCTGTGGCGACAGCTGATATTCACGAACCTCATGATCCCGAAGCTCAGCAACGTAGGTTAAACCTGTCGGGGAAAGCTCATCTAGCCCGTTTTCACCATGTACGATCATAGCGCGCGTACTTCCCAACGCCCTCAAGACCAGCGCTTGCTGCACTAACAACTGTCGATCAAAAACACCCATAACCTGACGTTTAGCGCCGGCTGGATTAGTTAACGGACCCAACACGTTAAATAATGTTTTAACGCCTAACTCGCGCCTTACCGGCGCCGCGTACTTCATCGCCGAATGATGCGCTGGTGCAAACATAAAGCCGATACCGACTGAATCGATACAGCGGACAACGTTCTCCGGCGACAAATCAATCCTCACGCCAAGGGCCTCAAGGACATCAGCGCTACCCGAGGAACTAGACACCGACCGACCTCCGTGTTTGGCAACGCGCCCGCCGGCTGCGGCAACTACAAAAGCGGACGCGGTAGAGATATTAAAAGTTTTTGTACCATCACCGCCCGTTCCACAAGTGTCGATTAGCTGCTCTGGACGACCAACCGACACAGGGGTCGAAAATCCCCTCATGACTGCTGCTGCCGCGGCCACTTCCTCAACGGTAGGCCCCTTCATCTGAATACCGACCAAAAACGCCGCAATAGAAGCCGGCGGAACCTCGCCAGACATAATGTCATGCATTACCTGGGACATCCCGTCGCGGGACAAGTCAGCCTTCCGATAAAAATGCTCTATGGCCTCTTGAATCTTCATATGTGCAGTTGATGTAGAAAATTCTTCAAAAGCTGATGCCCGTGCTCACTCAAGATAGACTCCGGGTGAAATTGAACCCCCTCGATCGGCATGGAACGGTGCTTCAATCCCATAATTTCACCGTCCTGGGTCTCAGCCGTAACCTCCAAACAATCAGGTAAATCCTCTCTTTGTACCGAGAGAGAATGATACCGCGTCGCCGTAAACAACTGCGGCAAATCGCGAAAAACACCTTGGGACTGATGCGATATACGAGACGTTTTTCCATGCATTAGAGTTTTTGCATAAGTGACAGCGCCACCAAATGCTTGTCCAATACACTGGTGCCCCAGACACACACCAAAAAGTGGCACCTTCCCTCCGAAAGCCTTAATGACAGCCACCGAGATACCCGCCTGCGCGGGCGAACATGGGCCAGGCGAGATCACGATCCACTTCGGCGCAAGCGATTCGATCTCAGCGATCTCAATTTGGTCATTACGTGCGACTTTAACGTCAACCCCCAACTCACCGAAGTATTGGACGAGGTTAAACGTAAAAGAATCATAGTTATCGATCATCAACAACATGGTCTCTATCTTCTCATCGACTTAATCAAGTATTGTAAATAAATGCGGCCGGCCTAGATAGCGCAACGCACTAACGATTGAGCCCAGCCTCTGCAATTTCTGCAGCCCTGAGGATTGCTTTCGCCTTATTTTTTGTTTCAATCCACTCATTTTCCGGCACGGAGTCAGCGACAATGCCTGCACCTGCCTGAACGTATAAAGTGTTGTCTTTTATAACCGCAGTGCGTATCGCGATCGCGACATCCATATCACCATTAAACCCCAGATATCCGACCGCTCCTGCATAGACGCCTCGCTTGCTGGGCTCTAACTCATCAATAATTTCCATAGCTCGCACTTTAGGAGCCCCAGACACAGTCCCTGCTGGGAAACTCGCTCTTAAAACATCAATCGCGGATAATCCATCTAATAACCGCCCCTCTACGTTCGAGACAATATGCATGACATGGGAGTATCGCTCAATCATCATCTGATCTGTAACATTAACAGAACCAACCTGCGCAACTCGCCCTAAGTCATTACGACCAAGATCCATAAGCATCACGTGCTCTGCGATTTCTTTGGGATCTGCCAACAAATCATGCTCATAAGAGACATCTTCATCCCTTGTCGCACCACGAGGTCTAGTTCCAGCAATTGGCCGCACAGTTACCAAACCCTTTTCCAATCTCACGAGAATCTCTGGGGAAGCCCCGACAATATGAAAATCCTCGAGGTTAAAATAAAACATGTACGGCGAGGGATTCAGCGCACGTAATGAACGGTAGAGTGATAGCGGTGTTGCGTGAAAGGGAACGGACATACGTTGCGACAAAACGACCTGCATGATGTCACCCTCATGAATGTACTCTTTAGCTCGGGCAACACTCTCTGTAAATATGTCCTGGGGTGTCTCCTCATGCGGCAAAGCTAACTTAAGCATCTCCTCTTTTGGCTCATCCACCGACTCACGAAGATCCGCAAATAATGCGGCCAACCGTTTTTGGCCGCGTTCATATGCATCTGGCTCCTGAGGATTAGCAAATACAACAAAATAAAGTTTGGCTGCTAAATTGTCGTAAACAATCACCTCATCGGAGTGCAGCAACAGAATGTCAGGACAATCAATGGGATCAGATTTGTTCTCGCCACGACCAACACGGCTCTCAATCATATGAACCGTCTCATAACCAAAGTAACCGACCAGTCCACCGAGAAATCGAGGTAAATCATCCCGGTAATAAGCCCTCGTCCGCTCCTGCAGTTCAGAAACCCAGCTGATAGGATCCTCGCTCGTAACCTGAGCCACAACAACACCGTCACGAATTTCACAGCAAGTTTGGCCACGGACTTCGTAACGAGTCCTGGAAGGAAGGCCGACGAACGAATATCGACCAAATTGCTCTCCGCCCTGGACCGACTCCAACAGGTAAGAATAGGGCTCGTTTGCGTATTTCAAATAAATGGAGAGTGGCGTATCAAGATCTGCAAAAGACTCTAAAACCAGAGGTACATGGTTAAAACCTTCGTCCGCCAAATTCTCAAAATCTTCTTTATTCACATCGAGCTCAACAATCTATATGAAGACACATCAATTTGTGCTGTGGCTGTGAGAAACATATCAGCTCCCATTATAGAGTGACGAGTACCTTCACGCTAACCTGACTAAATCGAGTAAATCCTCAGCGCGGCCTAAAACCGCATCGCAGTCAAGTTCGGCCAATGCCATTCCGGAGCGATAACCGAAAGGCACACACACAACCGGAGCGCCTGCGTTTCGAGCACAAGCGGTGTCCGTCTTTGAATCACCAACCATTAAAATCTGTTTTATATCAACACTAAATCGTGAAGCAAGAACGCGTAACGGCAAAGCATCAGGCTTACGTTTCTCTAGGGTGTCTCCACAAACCACCTCTTGGAAATAATCGCGAATACCTAATTTCATTAAGATTGGAGCAGTAAATAGCTCACTTTTATTGGTTAAGCAGGCCATTTTCAACCCCCGATTTTGGAGCGTGTTAAGTACCGTCTCGATACCAGGAAACAAAACCGAATGCTCACAAACATGCCGCGCGTAATGCTCTCTAAATCGATGTGCAATACTTTTTAATTTCGCCTCTTCCCAATAAATCTTGAGGTCTTTAAATAGCTCAACCAATAAATATTCGATCCCCTGGCCAATATATTGGCGAACAACATCCGTACTAACCGGATCATGGCCAAGATCATTAAGCGTTAGGTTTGTTGCTGTGTGAAGATCAGGAAGCGTATCAGCCAAAGTTCCGTCCAAATCGAACGCGACAACGCTCACTTCAAAACCTACGTGTTGCGACAAATCGTTATTCAACATCCGGTTATCTATTAGTTAAGTGCGCACCAAATACCAGGAGCCCTATTCAATTTCAGCCCTCATCTCGCTGATGACAGAATGATAATCGGAAGAACCAAAAATCGCGGAACCAGCAACAAAAGTGTCAGCTCCTGCGTCAGCGACTGCGCCTATATTCTCGACTTTGATCCCACCGTCGACCTCAAGCCAGACATCACATCCTGACAGATCTATTAAATCACGGGCCTCTGCAATCTTGTCAAGCGAATGCTCTATAAAACTTTGCCCGCCGAAACCCGGATTAACAGACATGATGAGCACTAAGTCAATTTTATCGAGCGTCCAATCTAAAATATGAAGTGGACTAGCGGGATTAAA
Organism: Betaproteobacteria bacterium TMED22; assembly: GCA_002167745.1. GTDB lineage: Bacteria > Pseudomonadota > Gammaproteobacteria > Burkholderiales > Eutrophovitaceae > Eutrophovita. The sequence continues at coordinate 43,564 of NHCB01000001.1, read as the reverse complement.
CGCTAAACCCACTCGACACCCTTGCTCTTTGATCAAATTGATTGTTCTGTCCACATGAGGAGCGGCCTCGGGATGAAAGCTGATTAGGTCAGCGCCAGCTTTAGCGAATTCGGTGGCTAGGGTATCGATAGGCTCGACCATCAAATGCACGTCAATCGGAAGCTTGGTGTGCGGTCTAATCGAAGAGCAAACGATTGGACCAAAAGTCAGATTGGGCACATAGTGATTGTCCATTACGTCGAAATGAATGACATCCGCACCCGCGGCATCAACGGATCGAACCTCTTCACCGAGCTTGGAAAAATCGGCAGATAAAATACTCGGTGCAATGCGCGTGTCGTTCATGGATTCACCTCGTTGTTTTGGCTTATTCTAAACCGAATTAAAGAACGACCCAAGATAATCTTGACTCCTAGGTAATACAGGATTACGAAACTTACTCGATTTATCGATACAATATAGTCTATGAATGAAAAATCAAAATACGAAGTCACCGTATCAGCGGAATCCTTCTTTATTCCAGAACAATCAAACCCTGAACAATCTCGATATTTTTTTGCCTATCGCATTCGCATTCAAAATACCGGGGACGTTCGAGCTCAGTTACTCAGCCGCCATTGGCTCATCACTGACGCAAATGAGAAAGTAGAACAGGTACGTGGAGAGGGTGTCGTGGGAGAGTTCCCTAACCTTCATCCCGGCGAATACTTTGAGTATACGAGTGCAGCGTCAATTGATACGCCCGTAGGGCTAATGGAAGGATCCTATAAGATGCGCGCTGCAGATGGAATTGAGTTCGATGCCCAGATTCCACAATTTACTCTGAGCGTCCCAAGAGTATTGCACTGACCTCTATGCTGCATCAATACTCAGCGCTTATCTTTTTTCTTTTTGGGCAAAGTCCACCAGATAATAAAAATGAATAGTCCGAGTCCCAGTAAAATCTCAAAAATTGCCCAAAACATGCTGCAGATACCAAGTGATTTAAACACATGAATTCTACACCAGCCATCAGTCTTTTAGGACGAGTTCGATGGCTTCTACTTCTAACGATCGTCATCTTAGGCGCGTGCTCTTCGCCAGCGCTAAAAAGGGACTCCTCGTCCGACATGGAATCACCAGCCCCTATTATTGAAAAATCAAAAGTAGATCAAAAAGTACGGCCAACGATTGCAGAAAAAAGATTAGGACACCGTCTTAGACCGGAATTCGCTCAATATTTTTCACTGAAGTCCGATGCGCACTTAACGGCTGTCAACTGGTCGGAACTACCCGGATGGAATATAGATCAGGTTTCCAACGGAATCTCCGCGCTTTTACAATCGTGTAGGGTGCTCAAAAAATTTCAAGAATGGACTGATATCTGCCAACAAGCTTCGGTTTTAGTAGGCGTCTCAAATGAGGAACAAAGAGAGTTCTACCAATCACACTTCTCGCCTTTTGGAGTCCATAACGAAAAGGACGCAAACGCAGGACTCGTTACGGGATATTACGAGCCACTCCTGAGTGGTAGCCTGAAACGCTCCTCTGAATATTCTCATCCGGTGTTTGCTGTGCCGGATGATTTAATATCGGTCGACGTTAATGCACATCCATTTTTCAAGAATTTCCGAGGCGTAGGGCGGCAAGTCGACGAAAAATTAGTGCCTTACTTCACCCGAGCAGAGATAGAACAGGGGCTTGCAAAAGTCAAAGGCAAAGAAATCCTATGGGTCAAAGATAAAATTGAATTATTCTTCCTACAAATTCAAGGCTCTGGGCGCGTTGAATTGGAGGATGGCAGGACCGTTAGACTAGGATTTGCCAAATCCAATGGGCATCCCTATCAATCGATCGGCAAATCACTCGTATCAAAAGGAGAACTAGAACTCAGCCAAGCCTCTATGCAAGGAATCAAAAAATGGGCAAAACATAATCCTGACAAAATTGATGCCTTGCTGAATGAAAATCCGTCCTATGTATTTTTTAGAATGCTACCCTCAAATCTCGATGGGCCAATCGGATCATTAGGTGTGCCACTGACCCCAAACCGAAGTATCGCAGTCGACGATACATACATTCCTGCTGGGTTTCCTATTTATTTGGCTACAACCCAACCCAACTCAACGGACCCTTTAAATCAACTGATGTTCGCTCAGGATAAAGGCGGTGCCATAAAGGGTGCTGTGCGTGCTGATTACTTTTGGGGCTTCGGTGAGTCCGCAGGAATTAATGCCGGCAAGATGAAGCAAGAGGGGTTCATGTGGGTCCTAATTCCCAAAACATTTGTATTGACTGGCGATTTAAATTAGTCGAGCTATATACCTTGATTAATTAGTCTCCTGGGTAGACGTTAATCGTCCTTCTAATTGCTCTAAACTCAACGCTCCGCTCGCCCTTGACCCATCACTAAAAAACAAGGTAGGTGTTGCCCTAACTAACATTTTTTTACCGAATTCAACAATTTGATCGATGGGGTTATCGCATCCATCGTTAGCCTGCGGACTAACACCGTGGAATATAAAATCATCCCATGCTTCGCCAGCATCAGCGGAGCACCAAATAGCCTTGGAAATAGGAATAGACCGTTCAGTAATGACCGGATAGAGAAACAAATACAATGTGGCGTCAGTAATATTTCCTAAAGTCTCCTCATCGAACTTGCGACAGTATCCACAATTGGGGTCTGCAAAATAAGCAAACTCTCGCTCACCGTTACCATAAACACGCTTAATCGCCATCTCAAAAGGCAGATCACTAAACGGCATAGCAATTTCTTGTAACTCAGCCCGCTCAATTTCAGAGACTCTTTCTGAGGTTACATTTCGCATGGTATTCAATTCAATTAAATTGCCATCGAACAAATACGTAAAATTTTGATCGACGTAATAAATTGACCCACTAATGACTATCTCATAGAGACCCATAATTGCAGTTTCTGAAATTGAATCGATAGAAGCGGTGGGAAATCTGTCGCGAATTCTCTCTTCCAAAGTCTGCTCTTCGGCAAACGCGCTTCCTATCAAAAAAATAAAAATCAAAATCAAGTATTTATGCATTTCTCACCTCTCAGCTAAGCTTTAACTAACCCACAGCTTTTTGAATAAAAAAGCGTTTTAACGCCTCTGATTTACCTACAGCTCCAAATCCAAATTTCTGAATCGATCGAAAAAAATCAATTCCGCCAACACCCATATAGTGCATCGCCTCCGTGAAATACGTAAAACTTTCGATCTCTTCTTTTCTTGCGCGACGATAACGATTGATAACAGATAAACTTCCAGGGTCCTCTAGGCCGTGCTGCCTCACTAACGCCGTCAATTTAGCGGTGTCAGCCAAGCCAACATTAAGTCCCTGTCCCGCCAAAGGCAAGAACTGATGGGCCGCGTCACCAACTAATATCACCCTCCGATGCGATGTCGTTCGAGGCAAGACTCTCCGTAATGGGAAGCGTCCAATCTGACTCACTAACCTAACTATTCCTAACGGGTCATATCTATTAGCCAACTCCTCAAACAAAACGTTTTCGTCTAATCGGTGCGCTAAGTGGTCAGGAGCAGACCAAACAATCGACGCTAAGTTTCCAGGTAACGGTAAATAAGCTATAACGCCCTCGGGCCCCATCCACTGATAAGCTGCCCCCCGATGTGGTTGCGCTACAGCAAAATTTGCCACCAAACCCGTGTGGCGATAATCGCGCTCGCGTACGCTTATTCCACATTGATGTCGAACCAACGAGTTAGAACCATCCGCACCCACTAATAATTTGCAGGTCAACTTACCCGCTGAAGTGACAACCGTAACAAATCCAAGGTCTTGCTCGATGGCCTGTATCTCACTATTAAGCTTAGCTACTGAATCATCTAACCGCGCACAGATCGACCGTCGTAAATTATTACTTTCAACGATACTCGCCAACTCCATAATACCTGCATCATGGGCTTCCAGCGTGAGTCTTTCCCGGGCTTCGCCGTCGATATGCATTCGCGTAACACATTGAACTCTCTCTTTTGAGATGTTATTCCAAAGCTGCTCATCGGTTAAAAACCGCTTAATTGAAGGTCGAATCGCAAAAACTCGATTTTCGAAATTTTCATCAGTTAACGTTTTTGACCTGGCACTCGAAGATAAAATATTTGAGTGTATCAACGCCACGCGAAGACCCAGCCGCGACAAGGCCACAGCGGTTGCGCTCCCAACGAGACCCGAACCGGAAATCAATACATCATAGTTAGTCATGGGGTAAGTTTACCGGCCATCTTGGATTACTGCTCGAAATAGCTGCCTTGACAATTCTCAGGCTTGACAGTAATCTGCCGGCCCTACTCTAAGTAAGACATGTGGCGATTTAGCTCAGCTGGTTAGAGCGACGGAATCATAATCCGCAGGTCCGGGGTTCGAGTCCCTGAATCGCCACCAATCTCTAGCACTCCAGATAACACCTTCTTGCTCAGGATCCTGGTTTTCTAACGTAAATTGCAGAAAAAATGGCCCAACTCTTCAACTCATAGTCACGGCTTACTAAATGCTTGTGAATATCGCTCGCTATCATGTCATCCAAGCCTGCTTTCGACTCCCATATTTCGATACAGATCACTTTAGGCTGGTATTTCACTAGGGACAATCCTTTTAGAACCCTAAAATCATTACCTTCGCAGTCAATATTTAAAAATTCAAACCTCTCCGGACAATCACATCGATCTAACACCTCTGTCAGGGTTTCAGTCGTAATATCATTTCGTCGTTGATACTCTGGGTGTTTAGCAGCCGCCTCTGAGTCGATTGTCGCATTCGTCGAAAAATTACCGGGACTGTAGATATTTAACGTTTCCACTCGGTCACTAATCGCCGATTGGATAACGACATCCCGTTTCCGCGCCATTTTAGCCACACAAACTTTATCTTCCTCCATATCAATTAATATGCCGCGCCAACCTACTTTGTAGAATCCGAACGTATTAGAGCCTCGTCTCGGGTGGTGACAGCCCACATCGACATAAAATCCATTGTTTATTATCGGGTCTGATTTTAAGAACATTTTTACAATCAAGTCCTCAGCGCACTGCGAATACGAAGTTGCAGCTTTAGTAGGCGACAGAAACGCCCGTCTGATTCTAGATACAAATTGTAAAATTCCACTAAACGTCATCAGAATAGTTTTTCAAAAAGATTGGTATAGATAATCTAACGACAGTCTATACTAACCATCCCCAGCATAAAGCCCACCTGCAACGAATAAACTTAATCAAACTGCTTAAATTTGATTAAGTTTATCCGTTATAAATTTTGAAACAAGATGATGAGTGCTCATTCTTGTAAAATTAGGACATTAATGTCTAATAAACCGGAAGACACAAAACTCCTATGAAAAAAGTTTACGTCCGAACTTTTGGATGCCAGATGAATGAGTACGACTCTGACAAAATGGTAGATGTATTGCGTGCGCATGGTGGATACGAAAAAACCACTAAGGTTGAAGACGCAGACTTAATTCTATTTAATACATGCTCTGTGCGAGAAAAGGCTCAGGAAAAAGTTTTCAGTGACCTAGGACGAGTTAGACATTTAAAGGAAGCCAACCCTAATGTCAGAATAGGGGTTGGCGGATGCGTGGCCTCACAAGAGGGCAAAGTCATTACTTCTCGAGCACCCTATGTGGACCTAGTATTTGGTCCTCAAACAATCCATAGGCTGCCATCGCTGCTGGCGGAGCGGCAACAAAAAGGGAAATCTCAAATTGACATTTCTTTTCCAGAAGTTGAAAAATTCGACACCCTGCCAACCCCCATAACCACGAGCCAGTCTGCTATGGTGTCAATCATGGAAGGGTGCAGTAAATACTGTACCTTCTGCGTGGTGCCTTATACCCGGGGCGAAGAGATATCTAGACCTTTCGAAGACGTTCTCGTGGAGGTGGCGACACTAGCAACTCAGGGCGTTAAAGAAATTACACTACTGGGACAAAACGTTAATGCCTATTGCCACGAACAAGACAACGAAACCATTGATTTTGCAACTCTCCTAGATTACGTATCAGAAGTTCCTGGAGTGGAGAGAATTAGATTTACCACGTCACACCCCAAAGAATTCTCATTGGCTTTAATTGACAGCTATCGCAAGTTACCTAAGCTGGTAGATCACGTGCATCTTCCTGTGCAATCCGGCTCCGATAGAATTCTGGACGCAATGAAGCGCGGCTATACACGCTCAGAATACATAAATATCATCAAAAAATTAAAGGCTGCACGAAGCACTGTTTCAATAAGCTCCGACTTCATCATAGGCTTCCCAGGAGAAACAGACTCGGACTTTGAACAGACAATGAGTCTCGTAGACGAAGTAAACTTTGATGGGAGCTTCAGCTTCATGTACAGTCCGCGGCCCGGCACTCCAGCTGCTGCGCTGCCTGAGCACATCCCTTTATCCATCAAAAAACAACGATTAAGCCGACTTCAAGATAAATTAAATAGAAATTCTTTTCGTTTCAGCCAACAAATGATTGGCGGTGAATTTGATGTTTTAGTAGAGGGTGTCTCAAAAAAAGATCCGTCGAAACTCTCTGGCAGGACAAATAACAATAAGGTTATTAACTTTGAGGGGCAACATCGTCTAATTGGCCATACAATAAAAATCAAAGTGACTGAAGCGCTTCCGAATTCGCTTCGAGGAACCGTAGTCACCAGAAATTAATAGTCTTCCGATATACTATTCATTCTTCTCTAAAGATAAGGTCATTTAAGATTGGACTCAACAGAAATCGCATTTGTACCAGTTGATAACGTCAGGCTGGCCAATATGTGTGGCGCACTAGACATCAACCTGAAAGAGATAGGACAAGAACTTAATATTAAGATTATCCGCAAGGGTGAAATATTCACTCTAAGCGGCACTAGCGAGAGTATTCAAGTTGGAGCAGACACTCTATGTTTATTGTATGAGTCCTCGCGCCGTCATCTCGGCACCAAAGACATCCAGCTGGGCATTGTCGAAATCACTCGAAATGCCAAAACAGAAGACAAAGACTCAGGGATCGTTTTACAAACGAGACGACGAGACTTACGAGGAAGAACCCCCCGTCAAATCCAATATATGAATCAAATCCAGTCTCATGATATTACTTTTGGCATAGGGCCAGCCGGAACTGGAAAAACTTACTTGGCAGTGGCATCAGCTGTAGACTCCTTTGAACGCGGAAACGTAAAACGCATCGTCCTAGTGAGGCCCGCTGTAGAGGCAGGTGAAAGACTAGGGTTCTTGCCGGGAGACCTAACACAGAAAGTAGATCCATACCTTAGACCTTTATATGATTCCCTCTATGACTTAATGGGATATGAAAAAGTAGGGAAATTATTCGAGCGCAGTGCCATTGAAATCGCACCACTTGCCTATATGCGTGGGAGAACACTCAATGATGCATTCATTATTCTCGATGAGGCACAAAATACAACACCAGAGCAAATGAAAATGTTCCTAACCCGAATGGGATTTGGCAGTCGCGCTGTCGTAACCGGTGACAACACCCAAATCGACCTTCCAAAGGGACAAAAAAGCGGGCTAAACGAAGCCGAATCGATCCTAAAAAAAGTAAAGGGTATTGCATTCACACGATTTGAATCGGAGGATGTGGTCAGGCATCCCCTAGTGCAAAGAATAGTCAAAGCATACGCGGCGGCAAGATCTGATGATTAAAGTATTTTCATGAATCATGAATAAATTAGAGCTTATTGTTCAAAAATCAGAACCATGGCCAGGACTTCCGACTAAGCGTGATATTCGACGTTGGATTCTAGCTTCGCTGCTGGAAGATGCAGATGTCACTGTTCGACTTATCAACGAAAATGAGGGTCAGGAGCTCAATCATTACTTTCGCGCTCAGGATAAAGCAACCAATGTACTTACTTTCGCTTACGGAGAGACAATACCTTTATCTGCCGACATTGCTCTCTGCATCCCCGTCATACAGAGAGAAGCAAAAAAACAAGATAAAACATTCCATAATCATTTTGCACATCTTTGTGTGCATGCGACTCTTCACTTTCAGAACTTCAATCATGAAGAGGAAACTGAAAGAGAAATAATGGAAAGCATGGAAGTCGACATTCTAGAAAAAATGGGAATACCTAATCCATATGAATACAACGTCAGCTCAAACGCATCATGAATAAACCCATCAAAAAATCCGGTTGGCTCGAAAAAATTGCCCAACTGTTAGGAAGGAAACCTGAGGACAAAGAAGAGCTTATCGAATTGTTGCATTCATCCTTCGAAAAAAATCTACTCGATTCCGATGCGCTTTCTATGGTCGAAGGGGTCCTACAAGTCTCAGAAATGGCGGCAAGAGACATTATGATCCCCCGATCTCAATGTTACATGGCAGACATAAAATCCCCCATGAATAATATTATCGGGCTAGCAGTTGAAACCAACCATTCTAGATTTCCTGTTTTCGAAAATAACAAAGACGAAATTTTGGGTATTTTGCTCGCCAAAGACCTATTGAGCTATTACAAAGAGCCGGTCTCATTCGACCTGAGAGATATGCTAAGACCGGCAGTATTCATTCCTGAATCAAAACCACTCAATGTTCTTCTCAAAGAATTTCGAAGCAATAGAAATCACATGGCTATCGTGGTCGATGAGTATAGCGGCGTGGCAGGTCTGATTACCATTGAGGATGTGCTTGAACAAATCGTTGGTGAGATTGAGGACGAATACGATGTCGATGAGTCTGCGGCGAACATATTAGAGGATAAATTCGGTCGCTTCCGAATTAAAGCGATTACAGAGATTTCAGATATTAATGATCATTTCGGTACAAACTTTCCCGACAGCGATTTTGATACGATCGGTGGCTTAGTGTTAGCTCACCTCGGCAAGTTACCCGATATTGGCGAACAAATTAAAATTGGCGAACTCAGTATCACAGTAACCCGATCAGATAGTAGAAGAGTGCACTCGCTATTGGTAGAAAAAATTACGATTGACCAAAAACTGTAAATACATTGCGTTGCTAGCGCAAACATTAGAAAAAAGGCCTGTTCGTTCGGGATTTATTCTCGGAGCCATAACGGTTCTAGGGTTTGCGCCCTCATCAGTGTTCTTGATACCCATACTTACCTGTGCATTATTGTTTTTTTTACTGCATGAAGAAACAGCCAAAAAAATATTCTTAATATCGTTTTCTTTTTCATTTGGGCTTCTCATAGCTGGCACAAGTTGGATCTACGTTAGCCTCCATGATTTTGGGGGGATGCATCCGGTTTTAGCTATATTTGCTACTATATTGCTTAGCGCAACTTTTGCTCTCCCGCCAGCCATTATTCAAGCGCTACTGGCTAAAGTCGTGCCCTCTCCTCACAGGAGACTATTGGTCATACTTCCCATTGGACTCGCTCTATCAGACTGGTGTCGAGGGTGGTTTTTAACTGGCTTTCCATGGCTATCAATCGGGTACTCCCAAATACCCATAAGCCCACTTTCAAACTATGCTCCAGTCCTCGGCATTTACGGCGTATCGCTTGCATGCGCCTGCTGCTCGGGAAGTCTTGGTTACCTCTTTAAATATTTAGCTACAAAAGAGATTAATCCTAACTGGAAAGTGGGACTGATTATGCCCACTCTAATCTTATGTTTATCGATTGCTTTAGCACCTATTAAGTGGACAGAAAAAATTAGTCAAAAAAGCACAACGGTTTCTTTGCTCCAGGGAAATATAGCTCAGAATGTCAAGTGGACTCCTGAGTGGCTCAGCAAAACGATGATGATATACCTAGACATGGTCCGCCAAGAAAAAACAGATCTAATACTACTTCCTGAAACAGCTATTCCGTTACTCTCGACTAATGTCCCTGAGTGGTACTGGAGAGCCCTTCGAGAGCATGCCCAAAAGAATGATTCGCATATTTTATTGGGGATACCAGAAAAATCGGAAGAAGGAAAATTTTATAACAGCGTACTCCACATAAGCAGTGATAAAACCAATCGTTACCGCAAACATCACTTGGTTCCCTTTGGAGATTACTTTCCAATGAGATCCATTACTTCAGTTCTGCTTAATGCTCTCTCAATGCCAATGTCAAACTTTTCGTCAGGAGCTGCCAATCAAAAACCTTTCGACTTGGGTAAGCAGATCCTTGGTGTCGATATTTGCTACGAAGATGCGTTCGGCGAGGAAATTATTCGACAACTTCCTGAGGCTACGGTTCTTGCAAACTTTACGAACGATGCTTGGTGGGGAGAGTCCTTTGGACCTCAGCAGCATCTTCAAATTGCTCAAGCTCGGTCCATAGAAACTGGGCGAGAGCTGCTGCGTGTAACAAATACTGGTGTTACTGCTGTGATTAATCACAGAGGCCACATTATTACTCGTTTACCTCAATTTTCGGAAAACGTTTTACGGGCTGAAATTTATGGGCGTAAAGGCATTACACCATATAGCCAATGGGGTAATTTAGCGTTCGTACTTCTATCGTTTATCATTATTTTGCTAAGCTTGAAATCCAGGCCGTATTGGTCCAAAACCGAAAAAAGGTAAAATGATTAATCACTGGTCAATGCTATTCATATCCTAGGTTTATAAATGGTCTATTTTCAAGACATGATTTTAGAGCTTCAAAAATATTGGAGTTCACGTGGTTGCGCGCTGCTGCAACCATACGATTTAGAAGTAGGTGCTGGCACTTTTCATACGGCTACATTTCTAAGAGCAATTGGGCCAGAACCCTGGAAGGCGGCATATGTTCAACCATCGCGTAGACCAAAAGATGGTAGGTACGGAGCTAACCCGAATCGATTACAACATTATTATCAATTTCAAGTAGTCCTCAAACCCTCGCCATCAGAAATACTGGATCTATATTTAGGTTCACTTGAAATGATTGGAATTAATCCACGCGAACATGACGTTCGATTTGTTGAGGACGACTGGGAATCTCCAACGCTAGGTGCCTGGGGATTGGGATGGGAGGTGTGGCTCAATGGTATGGAAATTACACAATTTACTTATTTCCAAGAAGTCGGTGGGATAAGCTGTAAGCCCGTAATGGGGGAAATCACATACGGACTCGAAAGACTAGCCATGTACCTCCAATCGAAAGAAAGTGTGTTCGATCTTGACTGGGCACCTGGAATTACATATCGAGACGTCTATCATCAAAATGAAGTAGAGCAATCTATATATAACTTCGAAAAAGCAAATACAGATTTGCTGTTTGCTAATTTTTCTGCCTTCGAGAAAGAGGCAGTCGTAATGTTCAAGGAATCACTGCCTCTTCCTGGATATGAACTTGTCATGAAGTGTTCTCATGCATTTAACCTCCTAGATGCCAGAGGTGCAATATCGGTTACAGAGCGCGCGAGTTACATTGGTCGAGTACGCAATCTTGCGAGATTGGCAGCTCAAGCATACAGAGCATCACGTAAAACCCTCGGATTTGAGCGCGCATCTGATGGGGCGATTAAGGCTTTCTTGCCTCAGGAGGAAGTTAGTGAAATTCTCGATATCCGTAGGAATATTGCTACCCAAGCATAACAACAATCATTATGGCGACACTACTCGTAGAACTACTAACAGAAGAATTACCCCCCAAGGCCCTAAAAAAACTTGGTAGCTCATTTGGGACGGGTATCGTTTCTAGCCTACAAAAACAGAATTTTGTCTCAAATGACGTGCGCTATTCGACATTCGCAACGCCGCGCCGATTGGCTATCGTTATCGATGATGTTCTGGCCGTATCTCCAGAAGACAAAGTTCAGCAAAAACTGATGCCTAAACATGTCGGCTTTTCTAATAGTGGTGAGCCGTCAGAGGCATTGTTGAAAAAACTTAAATCAATCGGGCTGGATGAGAGCAGCGTTGAGAAGACGACAATAAAGAATGACGGGAAAATGGAATTCATTTATCTCAGTCAAAAAAGAGCCGGCGTAACCATCGCTGAGGGCTTGCAAAAAGCAATCGATATCTCTTTATCGAAGCTTCCTATTCCAAAAGTAATGACCTACCAGCCACAAGATAATCAGGAAAGCGTAAATTTCGTTCGACCAGCACATCGTCTCGTAGCGCTTCTCGGCAATACAGTGGTTGACATCCAAGCATTAGGACTAAGCAGTGGAAATATGTCACTAGGGCATCGTTTCCAGTCAAAAGGTGAGATTACAATTCAGAGCGCTAATTTATATGAGTCTGCGCTAGAGGAGTCAGGACAAATAATTCCTGACTACAACAAACGTAAGGCTATAATCGAAGATCAGCTAAAACAAAAAGCAAATCAGCTAGGCTTGGAACTTCAGGATGACGAAGATCTTTTAAACGAAGTTACTTCTCTTGTGGAATCTCCTACTGTGTATGTCGCACAGTTTGACAAACAATTTCTCTCAATTCCTGAGGAATGTCTTGTTCTGACCATGAAAACCAATCAAAAGTATTTCCCGTTATTTGATAAAAATGGGGATTTAGCAGAAATGTTTTTACTGGTCAGTAACATGAGGCTTGACGATCCAAGTAATATCATCAAAGGGAATGAAAAAGTTATCAGGCCACGACTAGCGGATGCGCAATTCTTCTACCAGGGTGATATTCGAACACCACTCATCGATCTAGCTAAGAAATTGAAGGATGTGATTTATCATAATCGGCTTGGGTCCCAACTGGATCGCGTTACGCGCTTACGCAGTTTATCCGCTCAAATCGCAGATCGCATGGGAACTGACAACGCAAAAGTTTCAAGGGCAGCAGAACTGTGTAAAGCCGACTTGCTCTCGGGCATGGTCGGAGAATTTCCAACATTACAAGGCACCATGGGCCGCTACTATGCGCTCGCCCAAGGAGAATCCTCGGACGTAGCCGATGCTTTAGAGCAATATTATCAGCCACGTTTCGCCAACGATCATATTCCCACCAGTAAAGTTGCCACCGCACTGGCCCTAGCGGATAAACTTGACGTTATAGTAGGTATTTTCGGCGTTGGGCTCATTCCATCAGGCGAGAAAGATCCCTTCGCACTAAGGCGGCAAGCGATAGGAATCATTAGAATCCTAACTGAGCATCCAGTCGAACTCAATCTCCTCGAAGTCATTAGTTTGACTGCTGAAAAATTTCCCCAAGAATTAGAATTAAATATCGATGAGTCAAAAATTAAAAGCTTCATCATTGATCGATTTAAGGGATATCTCAAAGATAAGGGGTATTCAGTAGACAAAATTGAAGCGATACTGGCTACAGACTCTAACCATCTTCATCTTGTACAGCCGCGCTTAGCAGCGATAGATGAATTTCTGAAAACAGATGATGCTATCGCGCTAGCAACCGCAAATAAGCGGATTAAAAATATTCTTAAAAAGAATAACGCCGACAACCATGATCGGGTCGAAGCTCGGCTTTTTAGTACCGAAGAGGAAGAATCTCTGTATAAAAAAATTCAAACTTTGATGCCTAAAGTAGCAAAAGCAATTGATCAAATGCGCTACTCCGACGCACTCAAAACTTTATCGACCGTGAGGAATGAAGTTGACTTTTTTTTCGAGGAAGTGATGGTGATGTCAGACGACCCGGCCGAGCGCGCGAACAGATTAGGGCTATTAAGCCAACTATCAGCCTTGCTTAATTGCGTCGGTGACCTTTCCGAACTCTCAATAGCAGTAACAAATTAAAATGAAGCTGGTGATACTGGATAGAGACGGCGTCATTAACTTCGATAGCGACAAGTACATAAAAACTCCAGCGGAATGGAAGCCGATACCACAAAGTTTAGAAGCTATTGCCCGACTTAATCACATGGGCTATCGGGTTGTTGTCGCCACCAACCAATCTGGAATTGGAAGAGGCCTGTTCGACATGACCACTCTTAATGCCATCAACGACAAAATGTATCGGGCACTTGCTAACGTCGGGGGCAGGATAGATGCTTTGTTTTTTTGTCCACACATTGGCGAGAGTCACTGTAGCTGTCGTAAACCTGAGCCAGGAATGCTTCTGAGCATTGCAGAACGATTCAACGTTAATCTGAAGGATATTCCATTCGTTGGCGATTCACTTAAAGATCTCCAAGCCGCGAGCGCGGTAGGTGCGCTTCCTATTTTAGTAAGGACTGGTAAGGGGGAACAAACATCGACAAGCAATGAACTGCCCAAGGACACTATACAGTTCACCGACCTAAACGAAGCTGTAAGACATATCACGTCCGAGTAGTCGTGTTTATTTTAGCCAGATCTTTAGCTTTCGAATTATTAAGAGTATCGCTAACTATAGTATTTTCTTTTATCGCGGTGCTCACCTTCCCCCTATCTCCAATCAAAAGATATCGAGTCATCACTCTATGGTCATACTGCATTACATTTCTCGCTAAATATATTTGCGGGATTAAATTTAGCGTTAAAGGCCTAGACAATATTCCCAATACTCCTTGTGTGATCCTATCTAAACACCAATCCGCCTGGGAAACCTTCGCCTTTCAAACTATCTTTCCACCTCAAGTCTGGGTTTTGAAAAGGAGCCTCCTTCTCGTTCCATTTTTTGGTTGGGGACTAGCAATGATGAATCCGATTGCAATAGACCGGTCAAGCGGATCTAGGGCACTCAAACAAATGCTGAATCAAGGTAAGGATCGTATTAAAGACGGCTGGCATATCATTGTATTTCCCGAGGGCACACGAACCTCGCCGATGAAAAAAGTTGACTATCAAGTAGGCGGAGCATGGCTGTCAGCAAAGCTGCACTCAGATATACTGCCCGTCACACACAATGCAGGCGAATATTGGCCAAAGAATGCGTTGCTAAAAAAACCGGGGACAATTAATGTAGTCATTGGGAAGCCCATAAAAACAGGTGGTAAATCGCCCACGGATCTAATAAAACAGGTAGAAATCTGGATTGAAACCAATATGCCGAGAACCTCAAACCAAGACATATGACTTTGACGCCCAAAATAACCATTGTAATTTTATACTTCTGTCTGATCTCGGGCTGTGGACAAACTGGGGCGCTATATCTGCCTGACAAACCCGATACAGAAAAATCAAGGATCACCACCACACAAAACTCAGATCAAGCAGCAGAAATACGACAAGAATAATGACAATCAATACAAAAACAGGTCGTCTGTATATAGAGAATAGAGCAGCCAGTGATATCGCAGAAGAATTTGGTACTCCTTGTTACGTCTATTCTAAAAACTCCATTGAAACTAATTTTAATAGATTTAAATATGCTTTTGGAGAGCGCAAAAATCTCGTTTGCTATGCTGTGAAAGCGAATTCGAATATTGCAATCATTAATATCCTTGCTCAATTAGGAAGCGGCTTTGACATTGTTTCAGGAGGAGAGTTAAGCAGGGTGTTAGCAGCTGGGGGAGATGCTAGCAAAATTGTCTTTTCTGGAGTTGGTAAAACTCACGCTGAAATTAACTACGCGTTAGAGCAAAAAATCAAGTGTTTTAATGTCGAATCTGAATCCGAACTGTATCGCATTTCCAACATAGCGAAAGAATTAAATGTTGATGCAGATATTAGCTTGAGAGTTAATCCCGACGTAGACGCAAAAACACATCCTTATATTTCAACAGGAATGAAGGAAAATAAATTCGGAGTTGATGTTGAAGATGCCACTCGACTATATAAGACTGCCACAGACCTACCTAACATCAGTCCCACTGGTATCGATTGTCATATCGGATCTCAACTCACTGATATCGCACCGATGCGTGACGCTGCTTTGAAGATGGTTGAGTTAACTGACGCATTAATTGCTAGTAATATTGAAATTAAACATATTGACTTTGGTGGTGGACTTGGCATTCAATATGAAGATGAGACACCAATTCACCAGGAGCAGTTCGTCGAAATGTTACTTGAGGTCATGGGTGGACGGGAGCAAGAAATACTCGTAGAACCAGGTCGTTCAATCGTCGGGAATTCGGGCGTGCTACTTACTACCGTCGAATACCTTAAACATGGATCAAATAAAAATTTTATTGTCGTAGATGCTGCTATGAATGACCTTGCAAGACCATCTCTATATAATGCCTACCACCATATCGATAATATTCTGGACAAGGAGAAAAGACCGTTAAAACGTTACGATATTGTCGGACCGATTTGTGAAACAGGAGATTTTCTGGGAAAAGACCGCGAACTATCCGTTAATGAGGGTGACGTGCTTGCTATTCACTCGGTTGGAGCATACGGCATGACTATGAGCTCAAACTATAACTCTAGAGTAAGAGTCCCAGAAATTCTGATAGATGATACTCATGCGCATGTCATTCGGAAAAAAGAGTCGGTCGAGGAGCTTTTCTCTAATGAACAAATTGCTCCTTAACAAGTCAGTATTCCGTTGAGCTTAATAAAAAATCTTTCTATGTGGCTAAAAAAGCAAAGCATGGTCTGTCTAAACTCGGAATTCTTTAGGTTTTAATAATGATTGTTTATAACTTAGCTTGCGATCAAAATCATCATTTCGAAGGTTGGTTCGCCTCTGGAGACGAATTTGACAAACAGCTCGCAAATAGACAAATTTCTTGCCCGAACTGCGGCTCAACTAAAATAACCAAACAGCTTTCGGCACCTTATGTAAATAAAGGAACTGCAGAGAAGAACCAGCCAGCAACCAAGGAAACCGAAACCGCACTTACTGGCTTGAACCCGCGACACCTTCAAAAGCAGTTCATCGAATACATCATGCAAAATACTGAAGACGTCGGTACCAAGTTTCCCGATGAGGCTCGCAAGATTTATTACGGCGAGTCAGATAATCGCTCTATTCGTGGCGAAGCCTCCGGAGCTGCAATTAAAGAGCTACAGGAAGAAGGGATTGAGGTCTATGGATTACCGGTCGATCCGTCCACTCCTGATAAGCTAAACTAGTTGATCAAATCAACCGCTCAACACGGGACATATAAGGGTTACGCGGCACTTGCACTTGCGGTTCTGATCATTTCCACAGCCGCAGTGCTCATTAAGGGCGCTCAAAATGAAGGCGCCACCTCAGGTGGTATTGCTTTCCTCCGATTAGGGATTGCGACTATTTGCTTAATAATACTATCGTTTAAATCAATCTGTAGGGACGTAAAACGGTGTAAAACCGATACGATACTTAGAAGCGCTCTTGCTGGCATTTTTTTAGCGATACACTTTCTGACTTGGATTATTTCTTTGGAATACATTCCAGTCTCAAAGAGTACTTTTCTAGTAACAACAAGTCCTATATGGGTAGCAATAATAGGCTTTCTAGTGTTGAAGGAAACGATCACGAGACACCAATTTATTGGAATATCAATTGCGATGGTAAGCGCCATCTTCATCCTCTACCAAGAAGGCTACAACATATTACCGATATCAGGAGAGGAACGCTTTGAGGGCGAAATACTGGCCACTTTAGGGGCAATCTCAATCGCGGCTTATTTAATCACCGGTCGAACTCTTCGCAACAAAATAGAATTGAAAACATATGTTTTCCTAACATACGGATTCGCCACTCTTGCGCTTGCATTCCATCTTCTATACCACGACCAGAATCTAATGCAGAATCTATCAACCACAGCCTGGTTTTACATTTGGTGTTTAGCATTAGGTCCCCAGCTGATCGGGCATACCATACTTAATTGGGGCCTACGGCACTTTCCTGCCAACATTGTTTCAATGACCGTATTGGCCGAACCAATTGCAGCCTCGATGCTGGCATGGATCATCCTTGATGAAATTATTGGTCCAAGCAACTTTATTGGCTTCGTCGGGATTCTTTTTGGGATCTTTATAATAATCTACAGCACCTCTCCCTCAATCTTCGTTGCAACCAAATCACAGGGTAATCGAAAATCGATATAAACAAAGCCTACGAGTGACACTATTTTACAATTTGGTGTGGAGGCCAGCACTTGGGTTTGATATTTTCTCCAAAAGTCGACGAATTTCTACTAACTCAGCTCGCATGCTAATAAAAACTGCAAGGATTCCACAAACAAAAAGTGCTACGAGAAACCCCAGCCCCAAGCCGAAAAGCACCAACTTCACGTCTCCCTGAGGACCGGAAGCATTCCACCCCAGAACCCCGCCACTACCAATAATTACCATTGCTAAAAGTCCATTCAAAAGACCAACGATACTCGCTAGCAAGTGATTCATAAACGGTTCTCCTAAGTTTTGTGTCTAGTTTTTTGAATGAATAGAAATAACCGGTAGCCTAACAAAATGAATAGCAAGGCAGCGAATATTAACGGCTCCGTGATGTCACGCTTAACCAATATAAAAAAATGAATTACGCCTAGGATCGCTATGACATAGACAACCTTATGCAGCTGTCTCCATCGCATCGGCCCCACGATCATCTTGATACGATTTATTGATGTAATCGCCAATATTAAAAGCCCCGCAAATGCGGTAAATCCGAAATAGATAAAAGGTCGCTCGGTGAGGTCTAACAAAATCTCTGTCCAATGAAAATACTGATCTAAAACCAACCAGCTTAAAAAATGGAATAAAGAGTAGAAAAATGTAACGAGGCCCAATGTTCTCCGAAGGGGAAAAATAAGCGGCATATTAAAAATAGACCGAATAGGGCTTACAGACAGTGTCAACATCAAGAAGACCAGTGTCCACCATCCTGTATATTGTGAAATAAACTCAATCGGGTTTGCGCTTAATTTGTTCGTGATTGCACGTACCGCCAAGATGACTATCGGTATCGAACTGGCTAACCAGATTAGCGGAATGTTAAGACGCTTTTTGTTACGGGGAGATCTCGGCGCACGAGCTGAGTACGTCATCAACTAACCACGCTAAAAATACTTATTGAGATCTAAGTCACGATACAGATCAGCCACCCATTCAGAGTAGCCATTAAACATTAATGTATCCCGCTTAAGAAACTCCCCAATCCGCCTCTCTCTTCTCTGACTCCACCTGGGATGCGAGACGTTCGGATTAACGTTTGAGTAAAACCCATATTCATTCGGATTAGCCAGGTTCCATGAAGAAGCCGGTTGTTTTTCTGTCAATCTAATAGTGACGATTGATTTCGCACTTTTAAATCCATATTTCCAAGGTACGACAATTCTTACTGGCGCTCCATTTTGATTGGGCAAAATCTCACCATACAAACCGAGTGTCAAAAGCGTTAGTGGATTCATTGCCTCATCGATACGTAATCCCTCGGTATAGGGCCAGCGAAGCACTGGACTTTTTTGCCCTGGCATTTGTTCTATATCGTAAAGAGAAATAAATTCTACAAAACGAGCATTTCCTGTCGGTTGCACCGCATTCAACAATTTAGCCAAAGGAAAACCAACCCAAGGGATCACCATTGACCATGCCTCTACACATCGCAGCCGATAAATTCGCTCCTCTACCGGCGCCAATCGTAAGATGTCATCCATATCAAACGTTTTGGGCCGCATCACATCACCGATTACTTGTATCCTCCACCCTTCCGTTTTCAATCGATACGCTTGCTCAAACGGGTCTTCCTTGCCGGTGCCAAATTCATAAAAATTATTGTATCGCGTAACATCAGCGTAGCTTGTTTGCTCCTCATCACTCGAAAACTTACTCTTATTGGCATCTATTGGCGCAGGAAATTTTGAATCTTCACGAGAGTGCACAATCTTTTCTGGCATCGCTAGCGCAGACAAGGACGCGACACTCCCCTGTAACCATCGCCGTCTAGAATCGAACAATGTTCTAGATGTAATTTCTGATGGATAAATATTAGAGCTAAATAGTTTTTTTCTCATAATACGCCTTATTGTGGCCTGACCCTGTTAAAAAATCTTGCTCTGAATCACACAAGAAAGACGGTAGCAAGACCAAGAAATATCAAAAACCCCATGCTGTCGGTGCTGAACGTTAACAGGACTGAGGAACCAATAGCCGGATCCCTCCCCATTTTTTGTAATACTAATGGGACTAACATCCCCACTCCAGCGGCCACAATTAAATTCAGCAACATCGCTCCTAACATAACGAATCCAAGTGCGATGTTTCCATAAAGCAACCATGCGAATACTCCTGCAACTGAGCCCCACAAAATACCGTTGACTAGTGCAATCAATAACTCCTTTCGAAGAAGTCCTTTAGCGTTACTTTTATTGATCTCTTCAAAAGCGATAGCTCGCACAATAAGCGCAATAGTTTGATTACCAGAATTTCCAGCTATCGCAGCAACAATAGGCATCAACGCTGCAAGAGCAACCAGCTTCTCTATGGAATGTTCAAACAAACCGATAACTCGAGACGCAAAGAAAGCTGTTCCTAAATTAACGGCGAGCCATAGCCACCTATTTTTCGCGCTCTTCCAGACGGACGAAAACAGATCTTCGTCGCGCAGACCGACCTTCCCGAGCGACTCCTGTTCTGCATCTTCTCGAATATAGTCAATGATATCTATAATCGTTATCCTTCCAACAATACGGCTATAGGCGTCTATAACTGGTGCCGAGGATAAGTCGTATCGCTCAAAAGCATGTGCCGCACTCTCAGCATCCCGATCTGGATTGAAAGTTACTACATCTGTCGACATGGCGTCACGAACTTTTGTCTCAGGTGCTGCGACGATCAAGTCACTTATCAACAGCGTACCTATTAAGATCTCTCGGCGATCAACGACGAATAGCTTATCGGTATTGGGTGGCAGACTCTCAAGTCGTCGTAAATACCTCATTACTACATCGAGCGACACATCCTCCCTAACAGTCACCATCTCGAAATCCATCAATGCGCCTACCGTATCGTCTGGATAGGAGAGTGCCGCTCTAAGCCGTGCTCGTTCTTCCTCTGACAAAGAACTAAATACATCGGCAATAACATCATCTGGTAAATCCGGTGCGAGGTCAGCAATTTCATCAGCATCCAACTGCTCCGCCGCAGCCACAAGTTCTTGCGTGTCCATATCAGCTATTAGAGTTTCTCTAACAGCCTCTGAAACCTCCAGTAATATGTCGCCATCTTTGGCCGGTGGAATAAGTTTCCACACAAGCAGCCGTTCAACTAGAGGTAATTGCTCTAACATTGCCGCTATATCAGCTGGATGAATGGCATCTAACTGACTTTGAAGCTCTCTCAGCTCCGAATTTCGAATCTCCTCCTCAAGGACACCTTGAGTTAACGCCTCGTGATCAAGAGTCTCGTCGTCAATACGTTGATGGGTTTCGAGAATCCGCTTAATGTCATCAAGGTACTGCTGAATTGTATCGTCGCGACTTCGCTTATTTTTTGCGTCAAAGTCGCTCATAGCGCATCCTTAAACACTTCAGTGTATTCATTTGCTAAGAGCATAAAGCTACATCGGCCTTAACTCTGCGAATGGCTCGGACTGACACAAGACGGCCCCATCTTCTAAATCAGCTTTAAAGATCTCAACAGTTCCGGCCTCAGTCCACCTGAAGCCATAGTATGCCAAGCCTGTTGGTGATTTTAGGTCCTCCGCTTCAATATAATCACAGTTGGCCCCATCTCGTATCAAGGACACCTCATAATAAAAAGCGCTCTCGCCAGGAAATGTCGCCTTTCCCTCATCGGTGAAAGTCCATTTTCCTCCGTTTTTATCAGCATACGTGCCACTTAGAACAATGTTGTTAATAATCGGACCTAATTCCTTACCCACACGCTCAAAGGAAGCCCACTGATCATTCATTATTAAGGGTTCTTGGATTTGTAATTGTCGAAATTGGCCATCCGCAGATTTTTGCCCTCTAAACCACACATACACTACATCCTCTGCTGAAGTAGGCACATTTCTCTCCCCCAAAACCAACCGGTAGGTACCTGGTTCTTGCCCGGGCTCAACATCAAATACGATCATTAATGTCGCCTTAACCATATCCGTTGCAAAATAAGGAAAGACACGACCTTCTTTTTTAATAGCTATAAGTACCGGTTTAGATTTTTTCTCGGCCTGATGGGGCTGTTTTGTCTCCTTCAACACATCCAGATAGGTCCTTTCAAACCAAATCCCCTCCAAGTCATCAATAAACACTCTATCGTTTGCATTAATATTAGATATCGGCGCGGTAAAAAAAGCTACGAACAATATCGTTGAAATTTTTAACTTCCAATCTGCGTAATTAAAAATCACCACTTACTCCTTAAGTTTGGGGCGAGTTTTCCAAAACTCATTTAACTGTTCGAAAGCGTGCCCGAATTGCAACACACCAAAATCATCTCTAAATCGACCAATAATCTGCAACCCTACTGGCAGACCTGCAGAAGAGAATCCCGCTGGAACTGACAGCGCAGGATGTCCAGTGACACTAATCCGGAAACAGGACTTCATCCATTCTAAATAATTGGATAGTGCGTTTCCGTTAATTTCTTTGACGTAGGGAAGATTAATATCAAATGGTAAGACCTGCGTCACCGGACAGATTATAAACTCATACGTATCCATGAATCGACTAAATCGCTCAAAGAGTGCTGTTCTATGTCGTTCCGCTTTACCGATATCGGAACCTTTAAAAGACTTGCCTTGCTCAATGTTCCAAACCAAAGTGTCTTTAAATTGATCAGGGTGCTCCTCTAATAAATCGCCCAGCGATGCCTCCATATGCCATGCCCTAAGCACGTGGAAAACCTCATCCGCCTCTTTAAGGTCGGGGTCAACCTCCTCCACAATACATCCAAGCTCTTCAAGCTCCCGAACCGCACCTTCAATCACTCTTAACACCTCGTCGTCCACAGGCAAGCCACCTAGAGTAGGGCTCCATGCCACCCGTACCCCACTAAAATCACGCTTTAACTCATTCTGAAAAATTTCGGGGTTCTCCATAATTGACAAAGGGCATCGTCTATCTGGACCTGCTATAGCGGATAACATCAAAGAAATATCACTAACTGTTCTAGCCATCGGCCCCAAAACCGATAGTGGAAACCAAGCCGATGGATTTGGCCATATTGGGACGCGACCCGTTGAAGGCCTAAGCCCAACAACATTACAAAAACTAGCCGGATTCCTGAGTGAACCTCCCAAGTCTGAACCATCAGCAATTGGTATGAGGCCAGCAGCGAGTGCTGCCGCCGCACCGCCGCTCGAACCTCCACACGTTTTTCCGAGATCATACGGATTTCGCGTTGCACCAAAAACCTTATTGAAAGTTTGACTCCCAGCTCCAAATTCGGGAGTATTAGTTTTACCTATAGTTACTGCTCCCGACTGTTGTAATCGATCTACGATCAAAGCATTATGGTCTGGAATAAACTGTTCAAAAAGAGGCGATCCAAATGTCGTTCTAATACCCTTTGTAACAGTTAAATCTTTATGGGCAACAGGCAATGCCTCCAGTATCCGTATCGGAAATTTTTCGCTGATACGTCGATCGATATCTCGAGCTGTACTCCTTGCTCGGTCTTCATCCAACGTAACAATCGCATTAATTTTTCCGTTAACCTCAGCAACTCGGTTCAAATGACAATCAAGTAATTCCACCGCTGAAATTTCTCGCCGAGCAACCATATGGAGCATTTTATGCGCAGGTAGGAAACAAACATCTGAACTAGTCATATATTTACGCAACTACTATCTAAATTTAACGATCGAATCTTACAGGGTCCATAATTTGAGTGGCTAGCCCATTTGCGGGGCCCTCCTCAAAAACTGGTTTATTACCCAGAAATTGTATGCCAAGCTTTTTAAATGTCGTCATAAAATCCGGAAATTCTCCAATCTCGATTTCATCCGATTTGCGACGCGAAAATAAATCGTCGCCTAACAACAAGTCAAGATCATTTATCAATTCATCACCTGAAACACTTCGGTATTTCTCATAACAACATTTATGGTATCTCAATAAGATATCCAATAGAGTCACCGCACCTTCAGATCGAATCCTTAAATCCACATCTCTCCGAAAAAAATACGCTGCCCCACCCCAGTAAACGTGATGATAGGTCCCTCTCCTTGCGAGACGTCTCATTGAAGCGGCTACTGTAAAACCTCTACCAGATCGTTTGCCTAAGAAAAACCCGCGATAAAGCCTAGACCAGGACTCTTGGGAACTGATAACACCACTCCTCACCATAGATAAGTGCTGCAAATAAGTGGGCAATCCTTCAATAAGCCAATAATCACCAGAATCAATATGCGGAAACATAAAATGCGACATCTCATGAGGCAGGCTAAAGTCCCACAAAAGCTGTTCAAGGTTGGCATCGCGCTTAACAAAAAGATGGATCCCTGCCCCTCCGCCTCTAGTGATGTAGGCCCAAGGAACAGTGGAGTTCGTGCGGTCACTCGGACTGATAATGACTTGCACCTGGCGTCGTGGAAAAAATCCCATGAGTGCTGAAATACCCTCTGCTGATCGTCCAACCCAATGATTCATATCCGCGGAAGTTGCCCGATGAAAATCACCTAAAATACTAATCTCAAAATCACTACCGTTGATGTTTATTCTATTAGGAGCTCGATTTAAGAAGGCAACAATACCCTCCCACTCGACAGGTGTATTCATACCAACAAAACTAGTAGCGCTAACGCGAGTCCATGGCGCGGACACGTGAACACCCTTGGGCATAACAAAAGTTATATAGAATTGCTGATACTCAGGGTCTGCGTCAGGTCTCAACAACCAATCTCCAATGGAGGTAAGCATATCTCGATCATCAATTACTCGTGTTTCAGCGCCACCCCGCTGCTCACCGCGGTTTCGCGGCTTCAGTAGAACATCATAAAGAACACAACGGGAGGTTTGTGTAGCAGGAAGATTTACTCTATCAACCTCGACAGCAAGCGTCCGTCCGTTCTTAAACCTCACATTACTTACAAAAGAACCGACGGCATCATTTGCAGATAAGGTGGAGGGAAGCGCGCCATGAAAGCATGACGACACCTCTATACTTTGTAGGTCGTCTCCTACGACTACATCATAATGGATAGGTGATTTTTTTAA
This sequence comes from Betaproteobacteria bacterium TMED22, assembly GCA_002167745.1. Taxonomy (GTDB): domain Bacteria; phylum Pseudomonadota; class Gammaproteobacteria; order Burkholderiales; family Eutrophovitaceae; genus Eutrophovita. The sequence goes on along the minus strand of NHCB01000001.1, from coordinate 18,716 downwards.
TTCTGCAAATGCACATAATGGCAAAACACATACCATATAGAAAATTATCTTCATTGTTTAATGGTTTGCGTTCCCATGTACGGTTATCGAAAACTAAATTTACCACACCATTAACTGTAACTTTTCTAACTCGAAGCTGTTAGCGAAGAGCCGAATAGTACAATTCAGCATTTAAATTTGAAGACCATCTATCGTTCTGGCATTGACATAATCTGGTTACGAAGAGAACCCTGGTCGGCGCTGCCAAAAAACGAAACTTTACTCCCAATTACGCTCAAGCCTAAGGAGCTAAAAGTGTCAGTCAGATCAGGAAAATTATTTGAATCCGCGTATCGCCTCATAAGGGGCAAAAAAATAGGACGACCGTATATCTCATCAAACTTGAAAATAACCTCTTGAGCGCTCCACGCGCGCGTTTTATCCATACAACAAGCGTTGAACTCACGAACAACTCGGTCAAGCGACCAAACTCCATCCGTCTCCTCTCTTATTTGAACATCGGCAATCAACATCATAGCAGCGCCCGCCCAATAAACCTGCATGAACGGCTCCCCCGCGTACATCTTTTCAGTTGCCTCTAATAGCGTTAACTCTCTAGCTTCCGCCTCACGACTACCCCTATGAAAACCATATATCAGGTTTGACCACGCATTCAGTTGATCAATAGCCCCCGTCCGAGCGCGAACAACATATTGATAATAACTCGCAAACCCCTCATAGAACCACGCATCTTCTGGTTCAATGAACGGAAGATATAAATGAGATAACTCATGCGTTGCTGTCCAATCAGCGTGGAATTCTTCCATCGACCTTCGCTGGTTAATCATCATGTGAAGTGTGGGCCCACCGCCACGAGTAACGTAAGCAATTGGAACAGGTTGCCTCGCGCGCGCATTCGGAAAAACGAAAACCTGCACCATCGAAAATGGTATCGGACCAATCGCCTCGTCAACATAACCAGCCTCTGATTCAATCCAATAAGCTAAAGCGTCCACATCAGGTTGAGGCGATCCATCTAAAATCGCCAGATGAAGCTGCATCCCACCGACGGTAATCTCTTTCTTAAAAAACCGTCCTAGCACAATCCAAGATGGCCAATCATGAGGGGTTTTAGGCACTTCCAAAACATACTCGTTTTCGGTGCTAAGCCAGGACGTTGCCACCATAAAATCCTTGGGTAAATGAAATTCGACAAGGACCTTGCGATTTTTATCAAACACCTCCGGCCGCCAGAACCAAAGACCATTGGACACTCCTGTCGCCCCTGAAGACCGATAAACCTTTGGGCCCGTCATGTCATGCCTCTGAATACCCCTTGAAATGTCTACTTGGTAAACTATGCAGGCGCCACTAGGTAATTGCTCGGTAGGAATAACGCCCGATACGTTAATCTCTTCACCAGACCCATACCACGCACCCATCAAAGCGACAGATGCATCAAGCGATTCAGCTACAAGCTCCTTAGGCACCTCACCTTTAAAGCATAAATTAACATCCAACTTCTTTAAGTCCGCATCGGTTGAAACATGATAATGGTAATCAGCATAAGCAGCGGAAGAGGCAAACAAATAAACGCATGCATACATCAAACCCACAAGTTTAAATTTTTTCATGTTCTCGCAGACTATTTAACTCCGAATCGGGTTGTAGATTTTAACTCAGGACCCAATTTGAGGAATCTGAATAACAAAAGTTCCTGCCCCGACATACAAGTGTAGCTGCTATAAACGTAGAATCCCGTCTAATCAGAAACATAGATATCCAGTTGCCTTACCAATATTTTTTTACGTATGAATTTACGTCTGGGGCAAACGCCTCATGCTCACATAATTTACGAAAATGATCAGTAATTAACGGATAAGATTCATACAGTACAGGGCCGGTTATCCGCTCAAGATCAGCCTCGCTCAGCACTTTCTCGTAGTCACGCTCACGCAAAAAAAGTGCGAGCTCAGCCACTACGCATATGTCTGCAATACTCAAAGTATCGCCCACTAAATATGTTCGATCCGGAGACAGCGCCCGATTGAGCCCATCCAAATAAGTATGTAACGCTTGATATGCAGCGCCATGTAGATTGCTGGTGACATTTCCAGACAAAAGGGACAACAAATAGAGCTGTGAATCGCGGGCAAACACTAAACTCGCATCAAGAAAACCGTCAATACGAGAAGCAGAGTAAGCATCATCTCCATAAAGCGAACACGCACCAGTGCCAAGTCTTGCGACGGTTCGCATAATGCTGTTCGACTCAAATATCCCTACAGAGCCGTCAGGGTTAAAGGCTGTTGGTACGGTCCCAAAGGGATTCGCGTTAAGAAAGCTATCAGTTTTATAAAGGAGATCACCGCCAAATCCTAAACGAGACTGTCGACCAAACGAGCGGTGATCTACACGCTCCTTTTCAGTCATCAAATGGGCCTCAAAATCCCACAACCATTGCGACAATTCTGTATGCGGAGCTCCGACCACTTCAACGTTAATTCCGCAAAGCCGAGCTGCAATGGTGGCCTTCCAAATTCTCGGGTTGGGTAGATAAGAAAAAATACGTAGCTCCATAAAGATCCTCAACCTAAATTAAATTAACGAGTAATGTGCAACCAAGACTCAGACTAAAATCCTTTATTCGGATTCATTAAATACTTAGCCCCTGTAGATTTCTTTGTGTATGCCTTAATCGCATCCATCTGCAAAGTCTCAGCTAAAGAGACTTCGTGTGAATAATGACTTGCGAAAGTCGTTTTTAATTCGCTTGCGACACGCTGACGCAGTCTGTCCTCTGCCGCCGGACCAATCTTTGCTAAGAAATTAAACAATAGCCAACCACCCATCCCCCACGAAAAACCAAAATTACGCACAATTTCGGTTTTAGATGTATCTAGCATGCCGTAAATATAAACTTGCTTATGCGTTGTAGAGCCATAACGGCTGTATTCCATCGGGTTCCGATTTAAAGCTGCCTCCATACCGGTTAATACTTGGCCCGCTAACCTACCTCCTCCGATGGGGTCAAAAGCCACGGTAGCATTAGTGGCCGCAATTGCATCGGTTAATTCCGCTAAAAAATCAGGAGATTCGGTATTACAAACAAATTTTGCTCCCTGAGATTTCAGCAAATCAACCTGCTCTTGTTTCCGCACGATATTAACTAACGGAATACCATCCTTTATGCAAATTCGGTTGAGCATAAGGCCTAAATTAGAAGAAGCGGCTGCATGGACCAAACCCTTATGTCCTTCGCTACGCATAGTTTCAACCATACCAAGGGCGGTAATTGGATTCACGAAGCAGCTAGCCCCCTCTGCCGCCGATACATCATCGGGAAGTTTTAGACATCGATCAATACTAATACAACGATACTGGGCATACATTGCGCCGCCGAGCATGGCGACTTTTTTACCGTTTAAGCTTTGAGCAGCAGCGGAGCTGCCAGCTTTAACTACCACCCCCGCTCCCTCGTTGCCTACTGGCATTGATTGGCCAAGTCTGCCAGCCATAGCCTTCATCGATTTTTCAGGAACTGGTGCAATAATAACAGGTCTCTCGCCACTTCCCGACACAACTGCAGCACTCATATCGGCGGCGCCAAAAAGTAATCCTAAATCAGATGGATTAATTGGTGCGGCCTCTATACGAACGAGTACCTCATCCGCCTCAGGCTCAGGCACCTCAACCTCGGCTAATGATATTTCTAGCTCGCCCTCGTTACGAATTAATGATTGTAATTGTAAAGCGACAGACGGAATTGAGTTGGTCATAACGATCCTTATAAATTCATGTAATAGATTAATTGGCAGCTATTTATACCACCCAATAAAGCGACTAAATAAAAAGTCTATCACGTCCTCCAAGCCTGAAATCGCAGACCTAAAACAACAAACACACCATAAAAGCCCATTGCACCAGCAATCAGCCATAAAATAGGATCAGGCGTCGAGAACCAATCAAAATTCATCCACAATAACACGCTTGCAACGATTATCGATCGTAATAAAGAGCCTAGGACAGGCCATAACAAAGTATTAAGTCCTTGGCTGGCAAAATAGAGCCCCAGACCTGCAGCAAAAAACCCATAAAACGGACCCAAAATTTCCAAAGTGTTACCGCAGTGCGAGGCAACTTGATCTGCACCAAGCCTATCGCACCACCAGGTCGGATTTAATCCCAGAACCAGACCAATCGTCCCGACGATAACGATATTGGCAATGGTTCCCCGCCATGCAACTTCGATTGCTCGCGCTCTTTGTCCAGCTCCTGCGTACGCTCCCACTATCGCTATCAATGCACTACCGATACCAAAAATCACCGGCACCATAACTAACTCCAAACGAACAGCTAAACCATAACCAGCAAGCCAGTCGATACTGAATCTTCCAAGCAACCCCGTCGCAATGAGTGAGTACACAATGGTAGCGGTCGATTGGGTCCCTGCAAGTAAACCAGCACGTAAAATTGCGGCAATAATGGGCCAATCAACTCTAAACTCACCAAATCGGATCCGCTGGCCTGGCCACAAAATTAAGCTAAATACAGTCACGAGACCCATCCCATAACTCGCCAATAGAATGTACGCTGCGGCAGTCATGATCTCACTGGAGCTGTCACCGGTATTTTGCTCTGGAATCAACCAGAACCCTAAGACTGAATACACGAGCACAACGGAGCCCATCGCCAATGCCGATCGAGTCATGGCACCAGCTCCTCGTAACACCGAGCACATCATATTGAATAGCCACACTAACGGTATGCCGAAAAAAATAACTTTCGCGTATGCATTAGCCGCGACGAGAACATCACCACGAGCACCTATCCAATAAAAAAATGTGGAACCGAAAATCGTAACGAACACACCCATTACCGTACCACCGACCAACGCAATAACAACAGCACTACGCAGAATCGAATTCGCCCTCAACAAATCACTGGACCCTAAAGCACGGGCCACTGCACCGCTGGTCGCACCTCCAATCGCACCAGCGGAAAGCATATGAGCCAACATAACTAAAGGGAAAACAGTTGCTACAGCTGCGAGTGCTGTTGTCCCTGCCCGATTCAGTAGAAAAATTTCTACAACGATCAATAACATTTGAATCATCGAGCCTATGACTCCTGGGACAGCCAATCGCAACATTGTCTGCAGAAGCGGAGCGCCTACTAAGGGTGAGCCCATTGCGGCCTCAGAAGCACCATTCTGCGTAGACTTAATCATACTCAATCTGCATCACTATACTGATTTCGAATCACACACTATCTCAAGCTATATCGATCGAAAACTAAATATAAATACCGAGCACTAGGATTTGAGTATTGGATTATAAGGATACAAACTCTGCGCTGCATCTAATCGGCCGAGCTGCGCCCCGCCGAGCCATAATTGAATAATCTTACTGTCCCTGAGATATTTCTCGATTGGAGCCTGAGTACTGTAACCGTAAGAGCCCATCAGCTCCATGGCCTTGGCGCAGACCATTTCAGTCACATCACACGCATAAACTTTTGCCGCACTCGCCTTACCAAGTAGATAGTCTTCGTTCACGCCACCGTATACCTTTCGGTTATCAAACATCTTAGCGACGCTCATATAATATGCTCTAGCGCTCTCAATGCCGATCGCCATATCAGCAATCATGGCGCCCTGGAGCGAATGATTGCGTACTGGCTTTCCTCCATAAGCACGCGTTCCCGTGTATTCAATGACCTCCTCCAGTACTGCTTGAGCACAACCTAAGCTCATTGGGGCACTCGTTAGTCGCCCCCACGCGATATTCCCTCTGAATAGTTGCCAATCAACCCCGGGACCGCCAGCTCGATTTTCAATGGGCACCCGCACTTCATCAAAATATATTGCTGCATTAACGTCGGTAACGCGCATACCCATCTTCGGCTCAGGTTTTCCAAAACTTAGTCCGGGAGTCCCTTTAGGCACGTAGATCAGGGCTAAACTATCTTCGTTGTTATCTTCTTCAGTGGTGCATACAACGCAGTAAAGATCGGCCACGCCGGCTGCGCTCGGCCACATTTTTTCACCTTTAATGACCCATTCATTACCCTCTCGTCGGGCTCGGGTACGAATAGTGCTTGCCCGTTCAGCGCTATCCTCCACGTTACAACCACCCGCGGGTTCCGTAATGGCCATACACCCAACTCGCGGAGTATCAGACGCGAACATAGGAATATATTTATCCATTAAATATTCATTGCGCGCACCCATAGCGGCCGCAAGTGACCATGGAGTAAGCAAACAATGTAGCGACAAACCGGCATCTCCCCTCGAAATTTCTTCGGTAATAGCACACACCGTGGTTGCAGCTCGAATCCCTAAACCTCCGTACCTTTCTGCAAAGCCCCGACGCTGAATACCGAGGTCGACCAAACCTTGGTTAACTTTTTCAAATACCGAGTAGTCTTCATCCAACGCGGCACGGACAGGCATAACTTCATTGTCAACGTACTTACGTACCGTTTCTACAAACATTAAATCTTCTTCCGCTGTTAGGAATTCCCCATATCTTTTCATATTGACCTTTTCATGAACTGTGTCGACGTTAGTCTCGGATGACCTATTTTAATTTATTCAACATTAGCACACGCCTTCATTAAGAAATTACTACCAAATACAAGTTCGAATTTAATAACGCTATTATTGTGAGATGATCGAATATATTTTATGAACAAATCTATAAAAAAACAAAACGGAATTTACTCATGCCCAAACTTCTTGATGCTATTCAATTCAAACATGGACCAACTATTAAAAATCGATTTTTTCTCGCACCACTTACTAATCAACAAAGTCATGAAGATGGAACGCTAAGTAACGACGAATATAAATGGCTCACCATGCGGGCCGAAGGTGGGTTTGGGATGACCATGACGTGCGCATCCCATGTTCAAGAAATTGGTAAGGGTTTCCCGGGCCAATTAGGTATATGGTCTGACCGCCATTTAGACGGCCTCACTCAACTTGCTGATGGGATCAAAAGAGAGAACAGTGTGGCCATCGTCCAACTACATCATGCTGGATTACGATCACCGAAAGACATCATAGGCAACGCACCGGTGACTGCATCAGATAATGCGGATAGTGGGGCTCGTGGCCTTACAACATCAGAAGTAAAAAAACTTATTGAAGACTTTGTCTCAGGCGCAAAGCGAGCTGAAAAAGCTGGTTTTGACGGTGTAGAGCTTCATGGTGCGCATAGTTATATTTTATGCAACTTCTTAAGTGCCGAGGTCAACCATCGGAAGGATGAATACGGCGGCTCATTTGAAAATAGAGCAAGAATTTTATTCGAGATTATTGATGGCATAAAGAGCACATGCCGAAGTGACTTCATCCTGGGAGTCAGACTTACAGCTGAAAAGTTTGGCATGCGGACAGAGGATTCGATCGGAACCGCAAAAAAGCTGCTTGACCAAGATGTGATCGACTTTTTGGATATGTCACTTTGGGACGTATTTAAAGAAGCGGAAGACGATAAGTTTAAAGGGCAACCATTGATGAAGCTTTTTACAGATCTTGATCGTAAAAATGTACAACTTGGCGTGGCCGGGAAAATACGCTCTCCTAGAGATGCGGAGGCGGCGATGAACGCCGGAGTTGATTGGGTAATGCTGGGCCGGGCCGCAATGCTCGAGTCTGACTTTCCAAATAAGTATATGAACAATCCAAATTTTGAACCGGTGGCAATGCCTGTACCCAGCAAATATTTAAGTGCTCAAGGCCTATCAGATAAGTTTCAGATTTATGTTAGGGGGCGATGGCCAGAATTTTTTGCTGACTAAGTAGCCCTCAACAAAATCGATTTACGAACTTAAGGAGACCTGTGGAAAAAATCACACTATTTGTCCATTCGCTCAACCTCTTCTTGTAGGATACGCAGCTTATCTTGCGTGCGCCTTAGAACCTCAACTTGGGCATCAAATTCTTCACGAGTTACCAAATCATGACTTGCCAACCAAGCGGATATGATTGCGCGTAAATTCTTTTGAACATCCTGCACAGGGCTATTATTCATCAACTTATTGATTTTATTTAACAAATCTTCGAACGATTTTTTATCTACCACTCAGATTACTCCCACTTAGAATCTAAAACATAATCTGGTCTGACCAGAAGTTGTAAGCATCATTTTAAAGCCTTGATAAAAAAAGGTCTCTAAAATATCGCTGATTAGATAAACGTAAAGATAACTTTATGTGTCCATGGTCCAAACGCACCAGAAGCAGTCGATTATACAAAAGATGCACCATATTGGTGCTGAATTGAGATTGCCAACCTACCCATCCAAATAAAAATATATATTAATCAATATTTTATACATATTGGCACGAAAACTGCTTATAAAAGAGCAAGGGCTGCTATCTGATGGCAAAAGCGTTAGTTAGCAGAATTTTTGGACGTCCGTCACGGGCAATCGATACATGGAGCAACCATGAAATTAATAAGCGCAATCATCAAGCCCTTTAAGCTTGACGAAGTCCGCGAGGCACTTTCTGGAATCGGGGTGCAGGGGATTACCGTCACCGAAGTTAAAGGTTTTGGCCGGCAAAAAGGACATACAGAGTTGTACCGCGGTGCGGAGTATGTCGTTGATTTTTTGCCTAAAGTTAAAGTAGAAGCGGCTATTAGCGACGATATTCTCGATCAAGCGTTAGAAGCCATAGAAAAGTCAGCCAATACCGGAAAGATTGGGGATGGCAAGATTTTCGTATTTGATCTCGAGCAAGCAATACGCATCCGAACCGGCGAGACCGGCGCGGAAGCAATTTAAGACTAAGAAAGGAAATGCACGATGCTTAAGAAACTATTGTTTTGGGCTGCGGCTTTAGGGCTTACAGCGGCCGCGGGACCGAGTTTTGCAGAGGATACTCTCAGCGCTGGAGACACAAGCTGGATGATTGTGGCAACCGTACTGGTTATTATGATGTCTATACCAGGCCTTGCCTTGTTTTACGGCGGACTTGTTCGGACAAAGAATATGCTGTCCGTTTTGATGCAAGTTTTTGCGATTGTCGCTCTGATGTCCATTTTATGGGCTATCGCCGGCTACAGCTTAGCGTTTACGGAAGGTCCGTTTAACAGTATTATTGGCGGCCTTGATAAGGCCTTTTTAGCAGGAATTACGCCTGACACACTCAGCGGTACGATTCCTGAATACGTGTTTGTAACGTTCCAACTTACATTTGCATGTATTACACCCGCCCTTATTATCGGTGCTTTTGCAGAGCGGATTAAGTTTTCAGCGGTTCTGTGGTTTTCTGCACTTTGGCTCTTCGTAAGCTACATCCCTATTTGCCATATGGTTTGGGGTGGCGGCTATCTAGGATCTAAAGGCGCTCTTGATTTTGCTGGAGGAACAGTTGTCCACATTAATGCTGCGATTGCCGGTCTCGTTATTTGTTTAGTGCTTGGCAAACGTATGGGGTACGGTAAAGAAGCCATGCCGCCGCACAACCTACCATTCACAATGGTCGGTGCCGCACTCCTCTGGGTGGGGTGGTTTGGATTCAACGTCGGTAGTGAATTAGCTGCTGACGGCACCGCTGGATTAGTGCTTTTGACAACACAACTGTGTACAGCAGCATCAGTTCTTGGTTGGTTGTTCATTGAGTGGATAACACGCGGAAAACCAACCATGTTGGGTGGAGCTTCTGGCGCCGTTGCTGGTCTGGTCGCAATCACTCCGGCATGCGCATTTGTCGGGCCGATGGGAGCCATCGTCTTAGGTGCGATCACCGGCGTAGCTTGCTTCGTCGCTTGTACAAAGATCAAATCAGCATTTGGTTACGACGATTCACTGGACGTCTTCGGCGTCCACGGCATTGGCGGAATCATTGGAGCGATTGGCGCGGGTATTTTATGTGCGCCTAGCCTTGGCGGTGTCGGTTATGGAGAAGGAGTCACAATGGGCTCTCAGGTCGCCATTCAAGTAGAGGGCGTGGTCATTACAATCCTATGGAGTGGTATCGCCAGCTTAATCCTCATCAAGATCGTTGACGCTATCGTCGGCATTCGACCTACCGAGGACGAAGAGCGGGAGGGCTTAGATGCAACATCACACGGAGAAGCTGCTTACCACCCTTAATTAAAGTTTAGAGTTCCATCTCCCCTTTTGGGCGCCCTCGTGGCGCCCTTTTTTATGTTTATCAAAACGTATGTTTCCTAGCTGGTCTGTTAGAATCTAATTCATTAAGAGTGTGTTTATTCTTTCACTAACCATTTTAATTTTAAGCCAAAGACTTCCGTGAATTTACTTTTCATAATTGATCCACTAGAAACACTCAAAATTGAGAAAGACACCTCATTCCTAATGATGCGAGAAGCGCAGCATCGTAGACATCAAATTTGGGTTGCAACACCAAAAGAGATTAAGTTTTTAGGTGATAAAGTGGTTGTTAACGCCCAACAATTACTTATAAATGATGAATCAGAGAATTGGTACGAGGTAACCGAATCAAAAGATTTAATATCACCTAACCTAGATTGCATCATCATGCGAAAGGATCCACCGTTCGATATGGAGTACGTGTACAGCACGTATTTACTCGAAGCACTGGAAAACGAAGGATGTCGCGTATTTAATAGACCACAAAGCATACGAGACTTCAACGAAAAACTTGCTATTACAAAATATCCTCAATTTATAGCACCGTCCTTAGTCACCGCTGACCTAACCGCGATTAAATCCTTCATAAAAAATCATAAGGAAGTAGTTTTAAAACCTCTTGACGGAATGGGCGGCTCATCGGTATTCCGGTCCCGGCCGGATGATCCTAACTTAGGAGTGATTCTAGAAACCCTCACCGAATTAGGTTGCCGAACTATCATGGTCCAAAAATTTATTCCACAAATTAGTGCCGGCGACAAAAGAGTTTTATTGATTGACGGTGAACCCGTGCCTTACTCGTTAGCCCGGATACCCCAAGGATCGGATCATAGGGGCAATCTCGCGGCAGGCGGTCGGGGCGTCGCTATGGCACTAACAGCAAGAGAGAGGGAAATATCGAACGCGCTTGGACAAGAACTTTCAGCAAAAGGATTGTTGTTGGTAGGCCTCGATATTATTGGAGATTATCTTACCGAAATTAATGTAACTAGCCCGACCTGTATGCGTGAAATACAAGACCAAACAGGCTTCGATGTGCCAAAAATGTTTATTGACTCAATAGAAAAACATGTTGGGGAAAAATTTTAGAGAAAGATCGACAATATGGTTGGTATTGTATTAATCACTCACGGCTTTCTTGGGCAAACTCTCATCGACTGCGCTAAACATGTCATTGGGGATCCACTGAAAAACATCACTGCGGTTGGAATCAATGGAAGTGGCTCGATAGAGGCGATGACAGAAAAAGCTGCCGAAGCAATCTCGAATGTGGATGACGGCTCAGGCATTATTGTCCTAACTGATATGTACGGTGGTAGTCCGAGCAACATCACTAAAAAACTTCTCGAGAGCGATAATGTTTACGGCATTTCAGGAGTAAATTTGCCAATGCTAATCCGTGTGCTCACTTATCAAGATAGGGATATAAAAACTCTTATCAAAAAAGGTTTATCTGGTGGCAGCGAGGGTGTCATGCAGATACCGCTGAAATAATAAAAGGTCAACATGTTACGGGAAAAAATACAGATACTGAATCAACTGGGCTTACATGCCAGAGCGTCAGCAAAACTGACACAACTTGCGGGTCAATATCAATCCGAAATCTGGCTTAGCCGTGATAATCAAAGAGTCAATGCCAAAAGCATTATGGGTGTCATGATGTTAGCGGCAGCAAAAGGGGTATTTCTCGATTTAGAGGTCGACGGCTCGGATGAGGATGAGGCTCTCAATGCTATTAAAAATCTAGTTATAGACCTGTTTGGGGAAGGACAGTAACGTGAAAACAAACCAAAGTCATATGTTCTCAGATGATGAAAAGCGGAGGACAAATAAGTGAGCTTTACGATACATGGCGCTGGTGTTTCAGGTGGCATCGCCATAGGACGCGCACAACTCGCTTCTCATGCATTACTAGAAGTGACTCATTATGCTGTCCAAAAAAATAAGATTAAAAGTGAGAAAATTCGTTTTGACCGCGCAATAAAAACAGTGCGCAAAGAGCTAAATGGCTTAAAAAAACAATTGACTCCGGATATACCCGAGGCTGAGTTTGAAGCCTTTATCAATTTACACAAAATGATTTTAGAAGACTCCACACTTTCGGAGGCTCCAAAAAATATAATTGAATCACTGAGCTGCAATGCGGAATGGGCTCTAAAAGTTCAGCTAGATAAACTAATAGAACAATTCTCAAAAATTGAAGATACTTACTTACGTGAAAGAAAAGCTGATGTACGCCAAGTTGCCGAAAGAATATTGAAAGTATTACTTGGTAGGCCAGGAAGTGCGGCAACTAAAAACCCGGAAGAAAATACAATAATTGTCGCCCATGATCTATCTCCTACGGACGTTGTGCTATTCAAGCAACACAAATTTGCGGCCTTTATTACTGACCTAGGTGGCGCGACGTCTCACACCACGATTGTCGCACGAAGCTTAAACATCCCTTCAGTGGTCGCACTCCACCAAGCCAGGACGCTGATTCGAGAAAACGAGCTTATTATTGTTGACGGCACAGCCGGTGTTGTAATCGTTAATCCTGATGAAATCATACTGAGCGAGTACGAAGTTCTGCGTAAGCAATGGTTATTAGCACAACAAAAACTTAGACGTTTGAGGCGCAATCGTGCCACAACGATTGACGGTGCAGATATCGAATTAATTGCAAACATTGAATTACCAGAGGATGTCTCATCGGCAAAGGAAAATGGTGCGACAGGTGTTGGTTTGTTCAGAACAGAATTCCTATTTCTGAATCGCGGCGACCTCCCATCAGAAGACGAACAATTTGAGGCTTATCGACAAGTTGTGCGTGACATGAAAAACGCATCAATTACAATTAGAACTTTTGACTTAGGTTCGGATAAACAACCTGAAGGATATACACGGGTTGCTCCTAACCCAGCACTTGGACAACGAGCAATTAGACTCTGTCTCGCGGAGCCCCGTCTATTCCATCATCAACTGAGAGCAATACTTCGAGCATCTAAGTTTGGGAAGATTCGTATCTTAATTCCAATGCTCTCTAATATTCATGAGATCGACCAGGCGCTTCACCTGATCGCAGAGGCAAAGGACTCCCTTGATATTGAAGGTGCTGCGTATGACCGTGAAATCGAAATTGGAGGGATGATCGAGGTGCCCGCTGCGGCCTTATCGATTAATGCGTTTCTTAAAAAGCTGGACTTTGTCTCTATAGGTACGAACGACCTAATCCAATACACCTTGGCTATAGACCGGACTGACGACGCTGTAGCGCATCTCTACGATCCAATGCATCCAGCAATCCTTCAGCTACTTTCTCATATCATTAGTTCCGCTAACCGATTAAATAAATCGGTAGCTGTTTGCGGGGAGATCGCTGGAGACCCATCTATTACGAGATTACTATTGGGGATGGGGTTGCGAACATTTTCGATGCATCCAGCACAATTACTTCCAGTCAAACAAAAGGTGCTCACCTCTGACCTTAGGCAGGCAACATCGATTACAAAAAAAATTCTAAAGGCGCAAAACCCTATGCGCGTTGAAGACCTCATTACTCAACTCAACACAGGCTAAATATAGCCGTGAAAATAGATGCTCTCGATCTACGCAATCACCTAAAGAATAACTTAGGTAGCTTATATATTGTTTATGGTGATGAACTATTGTTGGCTTCAGAGGCCGCAGACTTAATTCGGAGTGCGGCAAAATATAAAGGGTTTGCAGATCGAGTTATTTTAGTTGCAGAAAATAGATTTGATTGGTTGAAGCTCAAAGAGCAGTCGCAGGCAGTTTCACTCTTTTCTACTAATAAAGTTGTCGACCTCCGCATCCCAACAGGAAAGCCAGGCAAATCGGGTAGCGAAGCTTTACAGGATTACGTAAAAAACATACCCGACAATACAATCACGTTAATCACCCTACCTGGGCTCGATCGAAATTCGCGCGCTTCAAAATGGTTCGCAGCAATTGAAAAATGTGGCGTCTCAATTGAAGTAAAAAAAATTTATCGAGAGCAGCTTCCTCGCTGGATCGCACATCGATTAAAGCTTCAAAAACAAACAATAGATCAAGATTCGCTGCAACTGCTAGCAGGCAGAGTAGAGGGCAATCTGATGGCAGCACATCAAGAAATTCTAAAGTTAGGTCTATTACTACCAGAGGGACACCTGTCAATGGACAATGTTAAGAGAGCTGTTGTTGATGTGGCGCGCTTTGATCCCTTTGATCTGGGTCCAGCTATATTGAAGGGCGATAGGGGCCTATTAACAAGAATATTACGTGGCCTTGAAAAAGAGAATTTAGCGCCCCCCCTAGTTCTATGGGTTCTAGCTGAAGAGGCTAAAGTTCTGCTGCGAGTTAAAAAGGCGCTAACCGGAGGTATGGATATGCGAACTGCATGCGTAGATGCCGGCGCCTGGGGTTTACGGCAAAAACTCATACCGAATATTGTTCATAAAATTACAACCGAGACGCTACGAAACGCAATAATTCAAGCCTCTCAGATTGACAAACAGATCAAAGGGATAGAAACCGGAAATGCTTGGGCCAACTTATTAGAGCTAGGACTTTCGATAACACCGTCCAGAACTTAGTTTAAAGTCTAATTTGAATGTAAAATATCGCTATGAAATCAAACATTCGGCTATGAACTCAAGCCACTACATGACTAACCTGGGCGAAGTCGCCCGACAAGCGAGTCAAATAATCGCCTCCGCAGACACGCTTACTAAAAATGCAGCCCTGATTGCTGTGGCAGATGAGCTTGTCGCAAGGCAGTCAGATATCCTCAATGCCAATACACAAGATGTAAGTGAAGCGCAAAAAAAAGGGCTCGGTAACGCATTAATTGACCGACTCACCTTAACGAGTGCGGCAGTAGAAAATATGGCGACAGGTCTTGTCCAAATCTCCGAGTTGCCCGATCCTATTGGAGAAATTAGTGACATGCAGCCACGTCCTTCAGGAATAAAAGTCGGGAAAATGCGGGTGCCCATCGGAGTCATTGGAATGATCTACGAATCACGGCCTAACGTTACCGCTGACGCAGCCGGATTGTGCTTAAAATCAGGTAATGCGGTTATTCTAAGGGGCGGATCAGAATCAATTTGTTCGAATCAAATAATTGGCCAGTGCATAGCAACTGCACTAAACGCAACAAATCTTCCACAAGGCATCGTTCAAGTAGTCGAAACGACAGATAGAGATGCCGTGGGTCAGCTAATCACCCTAAAAGATCATGTCGATGTCATAATCCCCCGAGGCGGGAAAGGACTTGTAGAGCGTATATCCAAAGAAGCTCTAATTCCCGTTATAAAGCATCTAGATGGGGTGTGTCATGTTTATATTGACAAAGATGCAGATCTTGAAAAAGCCTTAAGCATCGCCGATAACGCTAAAACACAGCGATATGGAACATGTAATACCATGGAGACGCTCTTAATACACGAATCTTTAGCTGCAACATTTTTGCCTAGAATCGGAGAGATTTTATCTACGAAAGATGTTGAAATACGAGGTGACCATATAAGCAGAAGCCATATTCCTAATGCCTTGGTCGCGGAAGAATCCGATTGGTACGAGGAGTATCTGGCCCCCATTCTGGCGGTTAAGGTTGTCTCTGATCTAGATGAGGCAATCAAGCATATAAGTACTTATGGCTCTCAGCACACAGATGCAATCGTTACAGAAAACGACTCAACCGCAAGTCGTTTTATTCGTGAGGTTGATTCCAGCTCAGTCATGGTCAATGCGTCAACACGCTTTGCGGACGGTTTTGAATACGGTCTAGGGGCAGAAATTGGTATATCAACAAATAAACTGCATGCTCGTGGCCCGGTTGGATTAGACGGCCTGACAAATCTGAAATGGGTTGTTTTTGGAAATGGCGAGATACGTGTCTAAAAAGAAAACTCACTCAAGAAGAAATATTCCGTTTATAAATTTAATGTTAACCAGAAAGAGTTATGCCTGTCATAAAAGTTAATGTTCCGGACGTTGGTGACTTCAAAGATATCCCGGTTATTGAGGTTCTAGTAAAACCAGGTGATCAAGTTCAAAAAGAAGATTCGTTACTTACACTCGAATCCGATAAAGCAACGATGGATGTTCCTTCGCCGCTCAAGGGGACAGTAAAGGAAGTACATGTCGAAATGAACGACAGAGTATCCGAAGGGCGACTTATATTTAGCATTGAAACGGAAAATGAACAACTTGCAGAGCGATCTTCAGAAATTAACCAAACACTTTCTAATTTGTCCGAAGATGACATATCCACACCCGACGTGACCATCTCTTCGGAAAACGTTGCAATTAGCAGTGATCTCCATGCAGAAGTCGTTGTACTTGGCTCGGGGCCAGGCGGTTACACCGCGGCCTTTAGAGCTGCGGACCTTGGTAAAAAAGTCGTATTAATCGAACAACACTCAACACTGGGTGGCGTATGCCTTAATGTAGGCTGCATACCATCCAAAGCGTTGCTTCACGCGGCAAAGGTTATTGAAGAATCTAAAGAGATGGGAGAATTTGGTATCTCTTTTGGTAAGCCAAAAATTGACCTCGATCAACTTCGAAATTGGAAAGACGGCGTAATTGGTAAACTAACTAAAGGCTTAACAGGACTCGCAAAACAGCGAAAAGTGGAGACTATTCAGGGCAAAGGGCGGTTCATCGGCCCAAACAATATTGAAGTCCAAACAAGCGAGGGACCAAAACGAGTTAGTTTTAATACCGCAATTATCGCGGCAGGCTCTCAAGTAACAAAAATTCCGGATATTCCATATGAAGACCCTAGAGTCATGGACTCTACTGATGCGTTAACTTTACGAAATATACCCAAGTCGATGCTTGTTATCGGTGGTGGAATTATTGGGCTAGAAATGGCAACAGTCTATCGAGCACTGGGCACTAAAATCACAGTGGTTGAAATGGCCGACAGCTTAATTCCTGGAGCCGATAAAGATATCGTCCGTCCACTTCATAAGCGCCTGCAAAAACAATGTGAAGGAATACACCTAAAAACTAAGGTTAAATCCCTAACTGCCGAAAAAAACGGATTAAAAGCGCAATTTGAAGGTAACGATACGCCTAAAGTAACCTGTTACGAAAAAGTTTTGGTTGCCGTCGGGAGGAAACCTAATGGAAAACTGATTGGGGCGGAGTCAGCCGGAATCAACGTGGACGATTCAGGCTTCATTCCTGTAAACAAACAAATGCAAACCAGTGTTCCTCATATCTACGCGATAGGCGATATTGTAGGCAATCCTATGCTCGCACACAAAGCCACTCACGAAGGAAAATTAGCGGCAGAAATCATTTCGGGTCACAAGGCATCATTCGATGCAAAAACCATTCCCTCTGTTGCTTACACTGATCCGGAAATTGCTTGGATGGGCATAACCGAGACAGAGGCAAAAGCTGAAGGTATTGAATATGAAAAAGCAACTTTTCCTTGGGCAGCCAGCGGACGGTCACTCGCCATGGGACGGGATGAAGGTATTACAAAACTATTGTTCGATAAAAATACAAGCAGACTGATCGGCGCCGCAATTGTAGGATCGAACGCTGGAGAGCTCATTGGAGAGACCGTCTTGGCGCTAGAAATGGGAGCAGATGCACAGGATATTGGCTTAACAATCCACCCGCATCCAACCTTGTCTGAGAGTGTATTTTTGGCAGCAGAAATCGCGGAAGGATCAATCACAGATCTATTTATGCCAAAGAAAAAAACGTAAATATGCGTCCTAATCAAAAAACGAGTCACCTATGATCTTCAGTACGCCAAAAAAATTTACGCCAGCAACAAAAACAGTCCACGTGTCTGGCGCTAAGGCACTTTGGTTCATTTTTAAAAAAAACGACCTACTCGTCATGCATAACAGTGGGACCGAGGGAGCGCTTGAAATCCCGAATCTAACAGACCCCTCTGAACTTGGAATCAGCACCGGACCCCAACAATTTATTGGTTACTATGGCGATCAGCCTTGCTACGCGGCCGTGGTAAGTGGTATCCCGAAAGAAAACGACTCATTCATTTGGTCGGGACTGCGCGCCTTATTTGGACGGCTAACTGACGAATTATTTTCGGTCTCAGGAAGAGCTTACCAGATAGCTGATTGGCATCGAGGTCATCAGTATTGCGGTCGCTGCGGAACTAAAAACTCACTTCAAGAGGGGGAACGTTGCCTAGTGTGTCCTTCATGCGGACAACTCCATTACCCAAGGGTTTCACCTGCCATTATGGTGATGATTCAAAAAGCCGAAGAATTTCTCCTGGCACGCTCACCTCACTTTATTCCTGGTATGTACTCAGCACTAGCGGGCTTTTCAGAACCAGGGGAAACGTTAGAGGAAACAGTGCATAGAGAGGTTTATGAGGAAGTAGGTATACGAGTTAAAAACATACGGTATTTCGCAAGTCAACCTTGGCCTTTTCCGCACTCGCTTATGATCGCATTTCACGCAGATTACGCATCGGGCGAAATCAATATTGACCCAGATGAAATAGAAGATGCGAACTGGTTCAATGTTCATAATTTACCTGAGCGTCTTCCCGGTCTCATTAGCATATCACGCAAACTTATCGACGCAACATTGAATGAATTAAGACACCATTAGTCAGTT
>NHCB01000002.1 GCA_002167745.1 Betaproteobacteria bacterium TMED22 | reverse complement strand
GGGCGCTTCCCATTGATCCGCCATGGGGCAGCTACAATTTTTTGGTTTCCTGTATACGGATGCGTCACAGAAACGTGACCTTCACACTCGTTGAACAATACGCTATCTCCACTTTCTGAGAGTTCGATTAAATCGCAAATCTCTCCACCAAGGCTCCTACATTTTTTTACTAAGAATTCCTTGCTTAGTTTGGATAATTCTTCTTGTAGTAAACGTTCGTCAGTAAAGGCCGTTTTTGGCAGGCTTATAGCTACATAGTACCCATCTTTTGTTTGTAAAATTGTTTCTAGTTTCGTTTGAGGTTGAGTGGGTGTGCTATTTAATGTGGATACGGCTTCGATTTGCGACAAATCTATAATAGACCCCATCCCTGTTTCTTGAGCTCGAATAGCACCAGCTAAAGCTCCTATAGTTGCAAATACTGCTGCATTTGGATCACTAATAGAGAAGGTAGGAGAACCCAGAAATTGGTTTTCTGCGGTAATACTCGCTTCTGCTCCCCCTAAGGCACTGAGAACTAATCCATATGACCTTAATTGTTCAAGGGAGGAGAAGCGGCCGGGTCCACTCATCGATAGTTGCACCAGTGATGGGTTTAATTTACTCAATTCCTTCGGTCCTATTCCTAACCGATCCATCGTCCCAACGGTAAAGTTTTCAATTATTAGATCCGACGACTTACAGAGTCTTTTTAATACTTCAAGCTGTCCTTGATGTTTTAAATTTAACCCAAGGCCTAGTTTATTCCTATTGAGACTATTAAAATAAATTGAAGATTCAATCCTAGTGCTCTCTTCCATCTTACCTCTAAGGGTTTCTAACCCTCTAGTTCTATATAGGTCAAATCTATCTGCACTCTCAATTTTTATAATTTCTGCACCTAAATCACCAAGTATTTGAGCTACCATTGGACCTGACCAAATCCAGCAAAGTTCGATACACCTTAAACCAGATAACGGGGCATCGGCCTTTGATTTACGTCGTTTTTCTAAGTTACACTTTTCAATTCTTGAAGTGGACGACTTTTCCACGAAAAACGGCATTTGCGGAATATCTGATTCCACAAAATTTTTCCGGAAAATTTTTCGGCCTAACGCCTCTTCCTGATCGTATACAGGGGCTATCACCGCCTCATATTTAAGACCCTGCTCCAACAAATCATCTCGTGTAAAGAGAGAAAGAGTTTCAGACAAGTTAATATCAGCTTCTGAACTATCTTTGGCAAGTTCAAATGGATCATCAAATTCCTCTGATTGTGACCATTTCGGGTTACCAATTGCGTTCCTTATATTTTTCCAATCTCGCCGAGACCTTCCAAGAAGCGCCACATAACCATCTTTACATGGATAAAAGCCCATTGGAAAAATGCCACCATGCTCTACACAAAGTCTGCCATTTCGTCGCCACCTAGAAAAAATCTCTTCTTTGTCTCCAGCATTTTGTAGCGAGAATGATCTCATTATATCAGCAGCAGATATATCATAGTAATTGAAGGTCTGTTGGCTGTTTGATCCGCGACGCCATATCTCCGAAAGCCCTATTATCACCCCGTACGCTCCGCACCATTTTTCAGGAATATCGTTAGGAAGAGCTACCCCTGGTCCATTGGGATATCCAATTGTGGAAGCCGCTCCTGAAACAGCACTAGCGTGTGTGCCAGTCCCCCTATAACCTACCTGATAGTCCCAAAGCCTTATGACTACCTCGGCACGTGGGTATTTACTTCTAGCAAAGCCTCCAATTTCGCCGCTTACTATTAAAATTTTACAACCTGATAATTTTGTCGAAGGCGGGTTGCCAGTTAATTCAAGCCAGTGCTTCGCATAATGGGTTGATCGATTTCCTAGCACAATTCCAATTTTTGTGTCGGATGTAAATTCGATTTTACGATTAGCTCCCCAAGGCATTTTTAATCTACTACCGCTAACTTTTTCGGAAGTGGAAGACGGACATTACCTGTTTCTTTCGAGGGTAAAATAACGCAAGCCGTCCCAAAGGCCGACTGTTTATCATTTTGATTTACAGCTAATAACGATAAATCGACTAATCTTAAATCCCCAACCTTTCGTTTTGCTTCGACCTTACCCGACCACCATATTGTATCACCAACAAGATTAGGCCGACGAACAGAAACACTCAATTTATGAAGGAAACCATGGTCCCCTATCCAATTACACAGCATATGTTGTGCCCAAGCTATTCTCTGCGGGCCAATATCATAAGTTCCCCCCATCCCGACATCATTTCCTGTTCCCGATTCTAAGTGTCCGCGTCCCGCTGAGTCTTTCGCTCCAGTATCGCTATTTATATGATAGTCGGCGTGCTTTTGTCGGTAGCGTATTGCGTCACCATGAGCTCCCCCATAGTGCAATGCACCTTGAGAAGCGGAATACCAGGCTAAAATATCAGTGCTCGTCAACGGCCCCTTTACTACCGATGGTATTATGTCACCAAGATCAACATCTTCCCAAAAAAGAGGAACATTTCCTTGGCGTTTTTCTGATAATACTTGATTTTCTATTTTTTGTAGTTCATCGGGTGAGTATTTGTGGACTTTTGTTTCTTCTTTATTTCTTGCATGGCTCGCCATTTTTTCGCGAGGGGTTCTAGCAACATGTCCTTTTGCGACGGCAATAAGATGACCATTTTTATCTGAATACTTTACTTCTCCAGATTGCAGAACCCATTGACTAAACCGTTGTCCAGATTTTCTTTCCTGGCTGAGGAGCTTAGCCGCGACGTTGAATTCAGTATTTAATTTAATATGGTCTAGCCAAATGAAGTCTGTGCCAGCATAAATCCACTGAACCCCCGGGAGCTTGGGGGCGATTATTGTTGAATCGATAGCATAAAGAATACATGGAGGGGCAATGAGATTCCCTACTGGAGAATTGGTAGCGTATTCCGAATCTAACCACAATGGATTGTCATCACCTATTCCCCATGCAAAGTGTTTTATTGCATCTTTAGTGACGCTTTCAATCCATTGCATTCTGGACCGGCGAAGCGGAACTCCTAGCAATGCTTCCACCTCCGCTAAACCTTTTTCTGTAATTTCTCCCCACGTCATTATGATGTTATTCAAAGTTGGCTTTTATTCAGCGGCAACTTTTTTTTCTTCGCGTATGTGTGGGAGGACTTCTTTTGCAAACAATCGGAGCATATCGATCGTTTTTTGTGCTCCGTAGTACGGTGGATAATGGATCATGATTGAGGTTGTCCCGACTGCTTTGAATTCCTCAATTCGACGAATTACCGTATCAGGTGATCCATGTATTATAGTAGTTTCAGCTAATTTGTCGTATGCAAATTGCGATTCATCTTCTTTTTCAGTAACATCGCCGAGATAACCACCGGTATTGCCCCCATTTAAAAACGTTTTCATGTGATGAGTTATGCCTGCTTCCGAATCTTCTCGAGCTATCGCATCTGTAGGTGCAACATATACCATACGAACAACGTCCACATTACCAAAAGCCGGATTTCGATTAAGAGGAGACGGTGCATTTTCCATATATTTTCGATAATGGTCGATGTGTTCGCCGATAGTTTCTACTGAGGGTAGTGACGACTGCATGAGGCCGAATCCGTGTTCAGCAGCGAATTGCATAGATTCTGGGGTTCCTGCTCCCATAAAAAATGGTGGATGCGGCGTTTGAATCGGTTGCGGAAAAATTTCGTAATCACTTTCCATATCGAATTTGAAATGTTTACCATTCGCGTGCATTCGTTTTTTATGAAACCCATCTAGAATCAATGGTATTGCTTCCTGTTGGATTTCGCGGCGAGTTTCGTAGTCTACACCAAGCCCCTCAAATTCATACGGCCTATAACCGGATCCAAGTCCTAACTGAAAGCGCCCATTACTAAGAATATCAACAAAAGCGGCATTTTCGACGATGCGAACGGGGTGATGAAGTGGAACAACCATAACAGCAGCCCCTAATTTAATTCGAGACGTTTTAGCAGCAAGGTATGATAAGTAACTAAAAGGATCAGGTAATATCCCATATTTATTCGAAAAATGGTGTTCGGCTATCCAAACACTATCGAAACCTAGTTTTTCTGCTTCCAAAACCTCTTGAGTTACACGTGCATGAATTGCTTGATGGGGATATGGTTCGTCTTTAGGGTCTGGGTGGGATGTTAGTAGGATACCTGCTTCCATAGTGTAAACCTCCTCAGAAAACATTGTTTTCATTTGCTTAAAACAGCCACGCAACCTGAAGATTAGCACTAGTTGGCATAACATCCTATGTCAAATAGTTTAAATCATCCTTAAGATTATTTGATCAATTTTTATTTTAAAGTCTAACTGTCTCTGAGTATCTACTGTTAAGTCCAAGAGTTGACTTTCAAGTAAGCAGTACAAATAGTCGTGACTATAAAGATAAGATAGTGGGACCTAACCTTCTTCCAACACTCACCCTAATCTATTTTTTCATCGAAATTAATGCTAAAACTGGTGAAGTGGCGCGACAAACTGCAGCATAGAAATAAAACGTATATTATAACCAATCATCATGGATTGTCTCTCTATTTCCAAAAACAATTGCCCTAAGTTATTAATCCAACTAATAGAAACATTCCCAAGGACAGCCTGTAACTCTAGGGACAGGCATCTAAGTTTTCAAAGCCATGCTTCACAATATCTTCACATCCAGGAGTGAAGCTAGCACCGGTGAAATCGCAAACACTAATGTTCGGGCCTCATCTTTCCGGCTATGAGGAGTAGCTTTTGCCTGTTCTATGTCCCAGCTGATTTCTCCTGTTGCCGCCTTTTTCTTTATCACGGCTTCGGATTTGATTGTTCCAATTCTTTGCCCGCTCGAAATAGTTAATGGCAGCGGTTTTAATTCTGTTATCACCTCCTTCGTTGGCACTACCTAACCAATACCGATACAGACGAAGCATTTTCAGCCCCTAAGCAATGCCTTGAGTTTGGTCCCGGGATTTTGGATGATTTCGGGNGCTGGCGATCGACCCATCTCANNCAATCGCTTGNCNGCCATGAATGCCTGTGGGTCGTTNATTGCATCAANAGCGAGTANTTGGTCGTCNATGTAGTACCAGTGCGACCAGCCACCGTCTTTCGTNCCGGCTCGCGACNCTATTCTGTNGTAACNTGTACTTAGGCCTGCGATCTGNAGNCTGGTGTCGTACTGATCAGACCAGAACCACGGGATCGGNATATANGTCTTTGTCGCACCCATCATATTCTCAGCGACCAGCTCTGCTTGCTGTATCGCGTTTTGAACNCATTCAAGNCGGGTNTGGCGACCACGCAANGGAAATGAGGCGCAATCACCTGCCGCCCATATNTTGGGNTCGCAGGTGCGGCCATGCAGATCGGTTTTGATGCCGTTNTCAATCTCCAACCCNGCCGCTTCGGCCAAAGCAACATCCGGCGTGATGCCGANTCCANCGACAATCAGGTCGGCAGCAATCTCGGTTCCATTGTCGAGAATTGCTCCGGTGGCACGNNTATCTCCNATCAGTCGTNCGACACTTGTGCCCTCTAGCACGGTNACNCCATTTTTCTGGTGCAGATCCCGGAAATAGTCGGCGGTTAGGTCGCCNGCNACGCGCTGGAGGATCCGCGGNGCAGCTTCGATNACCGTAACTTCAAGGCNGCNCTTTGCTGCNGTNGCGGCAATCTCCAAACCNATGTATCCGCCNCCAACAANCACTACGCTGCGAGCAGTTTCAAANGCTTCGCGAATGCAGTCNGCGTCCTTTAGCGTGCGAAGAGGGAAAACACCTGNAAGACCACCCGTGACATTTTCTGGNAATCCGCGAGGAACNACNCCCGTCGTCAGGCCNAGCTGATCAAACGAAAATTCCTCNNTTCCNAATCTNATCTTTCTGGTCGCGCGATCGATCGCAGTNACCCTGCANCCANTGTGNAATGAGATCTCNTTTTCAGTGAAGAANTCATTTGGGCGTAAANNTATTTCATGAAGATCAGTNGCGCCNGANAGATATCCNTTCGANAGTGGCGGTCTATCATAAGGTGGCGTNGGTTCATCNCCAAACATNGCNATCTTGCCNGAAAATTCNAGNGCCCGCAGTTTGCTCGCGAGCGAGAGACCGGCCANACCGGCNCCAACAATGACNACCTGCANTTCTNTATCCTTTCAGGGCATGACGCNATCAANCATTCNAACTCTTNTCNCANTGTTGTTCAGCANATCGCACNCGNCNGNGNTCTAGATTTTGATGTACACGTTTCCACCTTCGATCCTGGTNGGAAAGGTCTCNAGATCGATGCATGCCGGGGCTGANAGGGCCTTGCCACTGGTNACATCGAAACGGCCCTGATGAAGCGGNCATTCGATTACCTGGCCGATCACCAGACCATCTTCCATCAANGCATACTCATGCGTGCANACGCCNGCGGTGGCAAAGAAGCCTTTNGGCGTATTGTAGATGGCGTACTTGACNCCNGCATGTTCGAAGCCNAGCACATCTTCATCATCGANNTCATCNGCGCTGCAGGCTAGNACCCAATCGTNAGTCACACTAAATTCCNCTCGTCTNGCTAACGTTTTNANAGNCNNGGCAAATCAGTGGTTCATGGGCATGCGCAATGCATCCGCCTCNACACTCAGATGACGATTGCGCATGGCCTTGTAGACGTCGATCGTAATCGGAATGACGCCCTCGGGTNNAGGCAACGCCNGACCGATTTTCTNGTGNAGCTGNGGCAACGCGTGGAACGGCACNGTTGGCGCNTAATGATGCTCGATATGATACGACATATTCCAATAGTATAGATCCCAGAACCAATTGCGTTTGATTGACCGGGTCGTGTGCAAGAGATTGAGATCATCCTCACCCATTTCGAAATGCTGGGTAGCGATAAAGGTCATCGAGATCATATCGCCGACGACTTTGGGAATGATGTAGAACCAAACGACCGCAAGAGACTGAAAGTAAATCGACAACGCACCCACGCTGAGCCAGATTGCAACGAAAATGATCGAGTTCCGCCGCATCTTCGGCAGTTCNGCAGCTGGCGTGAACGCCCGCGTGCGCTCAGTAAAGCGACCCAATGCATGCTTCACTGCAAGCCACACGAATAGAAAGTGATACTCGAGCCCAGTGTACCAGCGCAGATACGTGAAGAGGCCGACCTTCTTGCGGACCGTGAACGGCATCTGGGCATCCTTTTCCCAGAACCAAGTATAGGTGTGATGGACGGCATGTGAGTAGCGTCGGTAAAGCGGTTCCTGGCCGAACAGCATCGAGCTGAACCAGAACATCGCCTCATTCAGCCAACGGGTCTTGAAGGCCGTACCATGCGCGCATTCATGGCTTAACGAATAGACGAATAACGACATGGTTCCGCCAAACAAGATGACGGTCGGAACAACAAACCAAGTTCCCCAAGAAAGANTGTAGAACCATCCGTAGANACCGATCGAGAGAACGCACAGTNCAAACTTGAAAAGACCCGTGCTGTCGTTGCGCCGCATGAGGCTCTTCATCGTTTTCCGGTCGACGGCAGTGTCAACGCTCGGCGGCACCCATCGGTCCGCAGTTTCTGTGGTATCAGCCATCACATTCTCTCCCTAGGACAGCATTGTAACATCGATATATTAGATATTATATATAATATTGACACTTAGCAAGAGTAGCCCCATGAGATTGTTTTTGATTGCTGAGACCCGGTTGATTGCGAGCAAAATGCGGCTCGTCCGACGAGCAACCCGCAGGACTACCCGACCGCACCAAAAGCTGGGCCGAGCGTCTTATCAGGTGTGATTAGGATTTAAACGATAGCGAATTGATATGCAGCGATAACTCTTTGACCGCCTGTTTCGAATTCGACTCTTTGATCGCTTCGATGATCGCCTGATGCTGCTCGACAAGGTCATAATAGGGCGGTAATTCGTCGGCGAATGGTCTCGCCATGGAACTTTCAAGCGAGAGATCGGCAAAGATCGAGTCAAAGTAAGGATTACGAAAGCATCCGACCAGGATCCTATGAAATTCCGTGTTCAGCGTCCCCCATTCGGTCAGTATATTGCGCTTGCGACGCGGCGCGGCGGCAAGTTTGCGCATTTTGTTGTTGAGTGAGCCAAGGGACTTGATATCGGTAGCTGTTAAATTGTCAAATCCTGCCGCCAACGCCGACGTTTCTATGAGTTCACGGGCTTTAACCAACTCGGCATAATCCTTGGCCGTCGGATGTGAAGCGACAAAGTATCCTCTATTCGCCTCGACCCGAACCAGCCCCGAAGCAAGCAGCCTCGCCA
The DNA here is from genome assembly GCA_002167745.1 of Betaproteobacteria bacterium TMED22. Lineage (GTDB taxonomy): Bacteria > Pseudomonadota > Gammaproteobacteria > Burkholderiales > Eutrophovitaceae > Eutrophovita. The sequence continues at coordinate 4,170 of NHCB01000002.1, read as the reverse complement.
ATGCTTCACGAACTGGAATCATGCTGATTCCATGACTGTCCGCGATCTGCTTAATCTTTAGATGGGAATCCGACGCGAGATCGCCCGAGACAATGTCCTCCCGAATTCGGATCACAAGCCGGTCAACCAAACTTGGCGCCTTAATCTGCTTCAGGTCTTGATTTGGCAATCCTTCACCTCCCCGGTGTTTAAACGAGAGCGACTGTAGCTGTTTTACATTGAACTCAGGATTATATATAATATAGAATATCAGGCGACACAACGTTGAGATCGATTGGGGAGAAAGCGGTGCCGTTGGATACCATTTCACTTGATGACAAGTACGCGCGCGATGCTGGCCGGGTCTACATTACCGGCAATCAGGCGCTGGTCAGAGCGGCAATGATGCAGCGCTGGCGAGACGAAAATTCAGGTTTGAATACGGCCGGTTTCATATCAGGTTATCGAGGCTCACCGCTGCATAACGTCGACAAAGAGCTGTGGAGGGCAAACCGCGCACTTGATGGCACACATATCCACTTTCTGCCGGCAGTCAACGAAGATCTCGCCGCTACGGCGATATGGGGATCTCAGCAGACGACCGCCTTCGGTGACGCGAATTATGATGGCGTCTACGCCTTTTGGTACGGCAAAGGTCCTGGTTTTGACCGCTCGGTCGATGCTATACGTCATGGCCATATGGCGGGATCATCGCGCCATGGCGGCGTTCTTACCGTTGTTGGCGATGATCATCCCATGAAGGAATCGGCATCGCCTGCCGCGCATGAATTGCTGTTTGCTGATTTGATGATGCCAGTCCTGTTTCCAGCGAACGTACAAGAGGTCATCGACTATGCTCTCTATGGGTGGGCATTGTCCCGCTTCGCCGGAACCTGGGTCGGCCTCAAGATGATTCCGGACACGATCGCCGCCACGTCATCAGTTCTTGGCGATGTCGATCGTATCCAGATCACAACGCCGTCCGACATGATATTTCCTGGAGATGGCGTCAGCTTGCGCGTGCCGGACCACTACCGCAACCAGGAAGCACGCACGCGACACTTCAAGATACCTGCCGCGATCGCGTTTGCCCGAGCCAACAAGATCAACCGTGTCACCCATTCAAGTCCCAACCCGAGATACGGGATTATGGCGACGGGCAAAGCCTGGACGGACGTTTGTCAGGCGCTTCGCGAAATGGGGTTGAATAAAGAGCGGCTGAGTGACCTAGGTATTACAGTTCTCAAAGTCGCGATGCCCTATCCGGCTGACGAAGCCGCAATTCGAGATTTCGCTAGAGATCTTGAGGAGATTTTGGTCGTTGAAGAAAAACATCGTTTGACGGAAATGAACGTCAAAGATGCTCTATACGACCTACCAGACACGCGTCGTCCGCGCGTTGTTGGTCGGTTCGATGAAACAGGTCAAATGATTCTGCCTGACTGGCCGGAATATACACCAGACGATATCGTGCGCGTCCTTTCCGAACGCATCGCCCACTTTTATACCAGCGAACCCATCCAATCCCGCCTGGATTTCCTACAAACACGCAGCGAACGAGCCGCTCAGCGCGAGTTGCTGGATATTGAAAGACAGCCATTTTTCTGTTCCGGCTGCCCGCACAACACCTCCACGCAAGTGCCGGACGGCAGTCGCGCGCATGGCGGCATAGGTTGCCATATGCTGGCGACGTTCATGGATCGCAACAACACCACGCATACGCATATGGGTGGCGAGGGAGCCAACTGGCTCGGTCAGGCACCGTTCGTGAAAACGAAGCATGTCTTTCAAAACATTGGTGACGGGACGTACTTTCACTCCGGCCAACTGGCCGTGCGAGCGGCCGTTGCCGCCGGTGCCAACATCACCTTCAAGATCCTGTTCAACGACGCAATTGCGATGACCGGCGGACAGCCGGTAGAAGGCAACCTTTCACCTCAGATCATATCACGGCAGGTCTACGACGAAGGCGTGCGTCGCATTGCCGTGGTCACTGATGAACCAGACAAGTACACGACGCAGGACTTTGCCCCGGGCGTCACGATCGACCACCGCGGCGCACTTGACCGAGTGCAGAAAGATCTTCGCAAACACTCAGGCACCAGTGTCTTAATTTATGATCAAACCTGTGCGGCCGAGAAGCGTCGCAGGCGCAAGAGCGGACGCATGGTCGACCCGGCACGGCGCGTTTTCATCAATGATCTCGTCTGTGAAGGATGCGGCGACTGCAACGCCAAATCGAACTGCCTCTCAGTACTACCGCTGGAGACGGAGTTTGGTCGCAAACGCCAAATTGACCAATCACAGTGCAACAAGGATTTCTCTTGTGCAGAAGGGTTCTGTCCAAGCTTTGTAAGCGTCATTGGTGGCGCCCCCCGAAAAGTCGCGGCGGCCGCACCGAGGCAGATGCTCGACCCATTGCCCGACCCCGTTAGGGTTAAGATCGACAACGGCGACACATACAATATTATGGTTACCGGCGTTGGCGGTACCGGCGTCGTTACGATTACAGCACTGCTGACCATGGCAGCCCATATCGAAGACATGGCGTTTTCCTCCGTCGATCAAACGGGGATCTCCCAAAAAGGTGGGTCCGTTGTCAGTCATATTCGCCTCGCGTCGCGGCATGGCGACATCAATGCCTTGCGTCTCAACGAAGGGGCAGCCGATCTCGTCATTGGGTGCGACAACGTCACGACGGCGGGTGACGCCGTACTTTCGGTGATTTCACCAAGCCGAACCAAAGTCCTACTCAATACCTATGAGCAGATAACCGGCGACTTCGTCCAAGATCCAAATTTGGTGTTTCCAAAGTCTACCGTGTCAGGCCGCATCGAGGCGGCAGCCAACAGCGGCAACGTTATCTCCGTCGACGCAACGCGCCTCGCAACCCGTCTACTGGGAGACTCCATCGCATCCAACATGTTCATGCTGGGCTATGCGTACCAGAACGGCATGGTCCCCTTATCAGCGACGGCAATCGACAAGGCCGTTGAATTGAACGGCGTTGCGGTGGATCTCAATAAAAATGCTTTCGCTTGGGGGCGACAGGCAGCATTTGCGCCTCGCTCCGTCGAGGAGATCGCTCATCCCATCGTGGCCGACCGAGACATACCTGCCAAACTGGATGAGATTGTCGCGCATCGCATCGGCGAACTGACGGCCTATCAAGACGCTGCCTATGCTGAGCGCTACCGCAAGCTCGTCGAGCGTGTGAGGCGGGCGGAAGCAAACAAAACGGACGGAAAAAACGACCTCGCAAATACCGTTGCCAGGTACGCCTACAAGCTAATGGCATACAAGGACGAGTACGAAGTCGCCCGGCTTTACACCGACGGGCGGTTTCAGGCCAAGCTGGAAAAGACTTTCGAGGGTAACGGAAAGCTGCAATTTCATTTTGCGCCACCACGGCTCGCCCGTCGCGATCCGGAAACCGGGATGCCGCTCAAGCAAAACTACGGCGCCTGGACGCTGCCAATCCTACGTCAGCTCGCGCGGTTGAGGTGGCTACGCGGATCATGCCTCGATATTTTCGGCTACAGCGAAGAACGCAGAGCGGAGCGTCGGTTGATTGAGGATTACGAGCTAACAATTGATAATCTCATTAGCGGGCTTGGTTCCGGCAATTACCAGCTCGCTGTTGAGATCGCGTCAATTCCGGAAATGATCCGTGGGTACGGCCACATCAAAGCACGCAACCTTGTTGCGGCAGAAGCAAAACTGACGGAACTTAAAGCGCTTTGGGAGCCTATACCGGATTACGCAAGGGAGATGTTTTAAAGTTTCCTTGGTCTGCTTGTGACGGCGAGAAATACGACAAGGCAAAAACGATGATAATTTGTGGATACCAGAGCACAGTGAGTCGAAGAAAGTATTAGACCAAACATCAAGACGAGGAACTATTTTTGTCCTAAACACACAAGGAAAAGCATATCAGTATGGGCCAATTTCATGCCGCTGTTTCACACAGCTGGCTGCGCGACAGGGGCTTTGGGTTGTTTATAAGCTGGCTGTAAGATGCTGTTGATTAAACGGTTTGATGCAGATGTGTTCGCTCAGCTGATCGAAAGAGAAGGTGTGACAACCTGTTTCGCTGTACCAACGATGTTATTTAATCTGCTGGAGTCGCTGGAACGCAAGCAACGCGACGTATCATCACTTGAGGTTATTTCAACAGGTGGTGCCCCTGTG
>NHCB01000017.1 GCA_002167745.1 Betaproteobacteria bacterium TMED22 | reverse complement strand
GTTAAAAACATACGGTATTTCGCAAGTCAACCTTGGCCTTTTCCGCACTCGCTTATGATCGCATTTCACGCAGATTACGCATCGGGCAAAATCAATATTGACCCAGATGAAATAGAAGATGCGAACTGGTTCAATGTTCATAATTTACCGGAGCGTCTTCCCGGTCTCATTAGCATATCACGCAAACTTATCGACGCAACATTGAATGAATTAAGACACCATTAGTCAGTTGAAGTAAAACAAAAAAATTATAAAGTTATACGTTTCAAAATGCTGTAATCTGATGCAACTTACATCAGAAAAGATATCAAGGATTGTTAAATGCCTAAGAAGTTACTTTCATGTTGCACTTTGCTTTTGAGCATATTGGTTTTCGGGAACATAGCGCACGCGCTAACAATAAAGATTGGCCACAACGATACGTCTTATGACGCAGCAACGTCGGCTTTAGTTAAAGTGGTGTTTGAGAGATCTGGCTACAACGTACGGGAAACCAAAGGTGACTCGGAAATCCTACTGTCGATGCTTGATCGCGGAGAAATTGACTTCTATCTCTCCGCCTGGCTACCAAAACGCGATGCCAACAGTTACACACCATTTAAAGAAAACTTGAAATTAATCACTGCGCTCTATGATGATGCCTCGTCATTTTTTGTAATTCCACGCTACATACCACGCTCAATGGTCAATAAAGTTGAAGATCTGACCAAACCAGAAATTATTGAGAAAATGAATAAGAAAATTATTCTAGATGGTCAAGATTCGGTTTTAACAAAGCAAGCGGAAGAGGCTGTGGCTATCCACAACCTTGATAAAGCTGGATATAATTTGAGCGTCATACCTTCTTCGGAATGGGATGTCCAATTAAAAGAACAATTGGAAAATAAAAACTGGTTCTTCACTCCAATGACGAAACTACATCGCTTAAATTTAACGAAGAAATTTAGAGTTATCACAGGTACAGAAGAAGCATTTAAGCAAAAAGATACTGCATGGCTAGTAGCGAATAAAAAAACCGAAAGGAAAATAGCCACTCATATTTTTGAAATTATCAGTAAAATGGAGCTGTCTACAAAGTGGGTTGCAGAGATAAATCAAATGGCTTATGAAAATGATTGGCCGCATTATGTTGCCGCAAGAGTCTGGATGGCTTCGCATCCTTATACGGTAGAGTATTGGATTTCTAGCGAGTAAAGAAACGCAACTCGAATAGAACTGGTTTCAGTTTTTGGTTGATAATGGAGGCTTACCCATCTGGTCCAGTATAGAATTTGGGGTGTCTTTGTTTAACGACGACACTATCCGAAGCGTAAGCATGGCAGGAATTGATCAAAGCTGGCCTTTCCTCTTGTAACTTCAGGCCTTTATCCCGTTTCACTCGGTCAGGATATGTCGTTTGAAAAGCAGTAGTCGCAATAGGGCCAAGTAACTCCACCATGTGCGTACAACCTTGAGTGCCGCCTAACGATTCCTTAACCTTTTTTCTCCAACCACGCGCGATCGAAAATCCTATTAATCTTTTGAAGTTTGGCACAATATCACCACAAATATTGTAAGGTCCCCATATGTTCCGCGCCTCAACATCAAGAACACATAAATCAACATCCACTGTTAAGCGAATCCACATCTCATGTATGGGATCACCAGGCTTTACGCGGCCACGATCCATGTTTTCAAACGGAGTACTTTTAACATCAATCAAGGTACCTTCAATGTCATAGCTGCCATCATCACGCTTATAACCGTGGACCTCAACTTGTCTGGTATGCAAAAGCTCGCGCGGAGCGGCCTTAGGTATTGATGCTCTCAAAACTATTCCTATTCCCTTAAAATATATGTTGATTGGTCAACTAACAAGCCGCAGTGCCAATGTCATTTTATTTTTACTTTAAAAATGCCCACACCGAAACTTAAACACGTATACGAACTTATGATCACTTTTGGTGATTGCGATCCGGCCGGTATCGTATTCTATCCGAACTTCTATCGTTTTATTGACAGAACATTTCACGATTGGCTAAGGCAATGGGGAAGCCATAATAAACTCGTGAAACGCGTTAATGGACTCGCATTGGGCTTAATTAACTCTGGGGCCCAATTTCACCATGCAGTTCGGGATGGTGATAAATTACGAATTGAGTTGTCTACCGCCGAATGGAGCAATAAGACATTTAGAGTTGAATACCAAGCGTTTATAGATAGTACATTATGCCTTACCGCATTCGAAGTGCGTGGGTTATTTCAATACCTCAACGGCCAACTAAAAGCAGCGGAAGTTAAGCCCGTCAAAAAAATAATCGATCCCTAAAAATTATCTGGCAGCATCTTCAGCTCTCTATCCTTGGCTATTCGTAGTACCTCTCGCTTATCGTCATCGGACAGATCAATCCATAGACTTATTTCATCCATCGTTCGAAAACAACCTGTGCATATCCCTGTATTGGGGTTCAGCTGACAAATATCAACGCATGGCGATTCAATAGTGCTCATATAACAATCATTTCGATCAAAAGTATTATGCCACTTGGCGCTGTTTAGATAGAAGTGCTCGTCCGGCTCTGGAATAAGTAGATCGCCCTAAATGATCGCAAATATATTCAGCTGCAACAAGCAGTTTATTCATATCCACTCCGGTTTTTATCCCCATACCGTTCAACATATAAAGGACATCCTCGGTAGCAACATTTCCCGTAGCGCCAGGAGAATAAGGACAACCACCTAGTCCCGCTATCGAACTATCAAAAATAGAAACTCCCATTTCTAACGCACCAAAAATATTACCGATAGCTTGGCCATAAGTGTCATGAAAGTGACCACCCAAATTTTCCACTGGTACTACCTTCATAACATGATCAAACAAATCCTTTGTTCTCTGAGGCGTGCCAACGCCTACCGTATCTCCTAGAGAAATCTCATAGCAGCCCATTTGATATAACTGTTCAGCAACGTTAGTCACCACATGCGGATTAACGTCACCTTCATAGGGACACCCAAGTACGACTGATATATACCCACGAACACGCAGACCCGACCGTATAGCCTCATCACATACTCTTCGCTGCCTCTCTAAGGACTCCTTAATACTGCAGTTCGTATTCTTTTGAGAAAAAGTTTCACTAGCAGCAGCAAAACCAGCGACCTCTTTCGCTCCAGCCTCAATGGCTGCTTCCAAACCTTTCAAATTAGGCACTAAAACTGGAAAGCAAACATTAGACATACGAGCAGACTGCTGAAAGACATCTCGCGTATCCGCCATTTGGGGAACCCATTTAGGCGAGACAAAGCTTCCTGCCTCAATTACAGATAAACCAGCATCAATGAGCTTGTTGATCAGTTCAACTTTAACATCGGTTGGCACACGAGCTTTCTCATTTTGCAGCCCATCCCTTGGACCAACCTCAACTATTTTGACGCTACTAGGTGTGCTCATGGTTGATCCTCCTCTAACGCCAGAAGCTCCGCTCCTTCTAGCACTTGGTCTCCCTCAGAATAATAAATCTCAACAACCTTACCTGTTCTGGGCGAGAGAATAGTATGCTCCATTTTCATGGCTTCTACGATGACCACGGCCTCATCCTTCTTAACCGTATCTCCCTTTTTCACTAAAACCTGTCTTACGTGCCCAGGTAGTGGTGCAATCAATGAATTACCTGATTCGTCATTCACATCTAGATCAAATCGGGAGCGAGTCAAAACTGTTGTGTCTCCATCACAGAATACAGTCAAGCCACTTTCGCCCTCGAACACGAAGCCTTTAATGACGCTTCCTGCCACAGTGACACCGATCTGTCCCGCATCAAAACTCCATTCGCTAAGCTCGTAATGTACCTCACCAAGTGTAAACTGCATTTTTTTCGGCGTAATGTTTAATGTAATTTCGTACGGCTTCTCATCACACGTTATTTTAAAAATTCGGTTTGTACCTCGGTTTAGCCTCCAGCCATCTGTCTGTTTCCAAGGTGAGTAAGGGTCAGCAGAAATATCTGGTTCATTATGTCTATTACATGTCCCTTTTAATTCGAACACTAGAAATAAGGCTACGGTTTGCGCGGATAACGGTTTATAAAGCTGGTCTACACTTTCTATATAACGACTGATAACTCCAGTGTTAAGATTTTTAGGCTCTTTTTCTGCGTTATTAAAATCCGGGACGCTGATCAACTGTCTCAAAAAATTAGTATTGGTTTGAATTCCAGCTAAATGATAAGCCTTTAGCGCGCTATCCATTTTTGATAAAGCTGCTTGTCGATCTATATCCCAAGATATAATCTTTGAGATCATCGGATCATAAAACACGCCGACCTCGTCGCCTACTTGAACACCTGAGTCGATACGTACTGCCGCACCACCATCTCTTTGTTCCATTAGGTACTCTATCCGTCCCGATGCGGGCAAAAAATCACGTGCCGGGTTTTCCGCATAAACTCTGCATTCAACAGCGTGGCCACTCAATTTAATCTCATCTTGTTGTTTTGGCAATGATTCTCCAAAAGCAACTCGTAGCTGCCATTCGACAAGATCTTCCTTCGTAATCATCTCGGTAACTGGATGCTCAACCTGTAATCGCGTATTCATTTCCATAAAATAAAACTGAAAGTCTTCATCCATGATAAATTCAACGGTTCCAGCTCCCTCATATCCCACCGCTCTTGCGACGGCGACTGCTGTTTCACCTATCGCTTCTCGCGTCACTTCCGTGAGTGCTGGCGCTGGCGCTTCCTCAATCACCTTTTGGTATCTTCGCTGCAACGAACAGTCTCGCTCATACAAATGAACGTAATTATCGTGTTGGTCTGCAAATACTTGAACTTCAATATGACGAGGCGCTTGAATGTACCGTTCAAGTAAGACCCGCTCATTACCAAAACTATTTTTAGCCTCTCTTCGCGCAGCAGATAACGCAGCCAGAAATTGGTCTGGTCGATCAACTACTCTCATTCCCTTACCGCCTCCGCCTGCAATGGCTTTAATCAACACAGGAAATCCAATTCGCTCCGCCTCGGCAGAGAGCGTTTTGTCGCTTTGATCTTCGCCATGAAACCCCGGAAGTAGAGGTACCCCGGCTTTCTCGACTATAACTTTGGCAGAGCTTTTAAGCCCCATCGCCTGTATTACCCGAGACGATGGACCGATAAATTTTATTCCTTCATCTTCGCAGAGTGCCGCGAACTCAGCATTCTCCGACAAAAATCCATACCCCGGATGAATGGCCTCAACACCCATATCTTTTGCGGCATCAATGATTCGTCTGCCGTTTAGGTAGGACTCAGAGGGCAACGCCCCACCTATAATCACCTTTTGATCGCATTCAGTCGTGTGCAGAGCATATACATCCACCTCAGAACAGACAGCGACGGTTTTTATCCCTAATTTTCTTGCGGTTCGGGCAACCCGAACTGCTATTTCGCCCCTATTAGCAATTAGTATCTTTGAAAACATCAGTAACACGTGCCCATATTCTTATTAAAACATTCCTAAAAAAGATACGGCTATTCATACGAGATCAGCCGCTATTCCCCATCACTTAGTTAGATCTTTGATACATTCAAACAGATAGCTCCAGTGATCTACATTGAAGAAATCTTAAGAGCATTCAAATACCTAATATATAAATAATTATTAGTTCTTATCCTCAGCCATCCATTTAGATTTTCTTTTTTCAAGGAATGACCTAATGCCCTCTTTTCCCTCATCTGATGCTCTGACTCGGGCAATACGCGCCGCCGTTTCATCAATCAGCGCTTGATCAAAATCAGACTGATCAATCAGCTCAATCAGTGACTTAGTTTCACGATGCGCACAAGAGCCGCCCTGTTTAAAATAATGGACAAAGGTCATGATCATTTCATCTAAATCTTGCGCATCAACGACTTCGTGAATAAGTCCCAGACGATGAGCATCCGCCGCACTAAACCGTTCAGCACTCAACATATACCTACGTGCTGAACGAGCCCCCATCGCATTTACCACNTAAGGTCCTATCGTCGCTGGAATTANTCCAAGTTTAACTTCTGATAAACAAAACTGGGTTTCCTCTGATGCGACGGCAATATCACACGCAGACACTAATCCCATNCCTCCCGCATACGCATGTCCACTAATNCTGGNAATGGTTGGNTTTGGCAAANGATAGAGNACCTCTAACATACGAGCTAAATTAACAGCATCAACTCGATTTTCCTCGAACGTATATTGCGCCATTCGTTTCATCCANTTNAGGTCTGCTCCCGCACAGAATGTTGGCCCGCGCCCAGCAAGAACCAAAACTTTAACNGAAGGATCTTCCCCCAAAGTANGCAAGGTTTCCGTCANCTCNNCAATCATTACATCATTGAAGGCGTTTCTAACCTCGGGACGATTTAACCAAACCCAAGCGGCNGCNGCTTTCCTTTCAATTTGAATNGTTGCNTGCATTTGTCAGCCTTAGAAGTACAACCGTTTTGCTACTTCCTCCAACATGACCTCNGTTGCTCCGCCNCCTATGGCAAGCACTCGGGCATCACGNACGAGGCGNTCAATTGGACTTTCCTTCATATATCCCATGCCACCAAAAAACTGTTGGCACGAATAAACGACTTCATTAACTAACTCACCTGTTAACGCCTTTAACATCGACACTTCTCGAACACACTCTTTCTTCTCATTCACAAGCCATGCACAGTGATATAGCAGGGCTCTAGCNGCCTCAGTTTTTGATGCCAGCATNGCTAAACGCTGNCGTATGACTTGTTTATCATANAGAACGCCACCAAAAGCTTTTCGCTGTTTTGTCCATTCTGTTGTCAGTCTCAATGCAGTTAATGCATGTCCAATAGCCATCGCACCGAGCGCGATACGCTCAATTTGAAAATTACTCATGACCGCATAAAACCCTTGGTTCTCCTCTCCCAAAAGATTCGCCGCTGGGACACGACAATTGTCAAAAATTAATTCGGCCGTATCAGATGAACACCAACCTTGCTTNTCTAACTTACGACCAACAGTGAATCCTGGCGTCCCCTTTTCAACGATAAACATTGAAATTCCACGAGAGCCTTTTGCCTCAACGTCAGTTTTAGCCGCTATAAAATATAGATCCGCATTAACTCCATTAGTAATGAACATTTTTGAGCCGTTCAAAACCCAATCACCGCCATCACGTCGCGCTGTTGTTCTGATACCTGCAACATCTGAACCTGCNTCAGGCTCTGAAATTCCAACAGCAGTGATNAGCTCNCCTGAAATAGCTCCAGGCAAATAAGCTTTAATCTGCTCAGGATTCCCGGCATGAATTAGGTGCGGTGAAGCCATATCCGTATGGACTAGAACGGTCACGATAAATCCACCAAAAGTGGACATNGATAATGCTTCTTGAAAGACAACGGAAGTCAAGAAGTCTGTCTCCGCCCCACCGTATTCACTGGGATATGTCATTCCTAACCATCCGAGCTGCCCCATCTTGCGCAGCACTTCTTTNGGGGTATACCCCTGCTNCTCCCATTTAAGACCATGAGGCTCTACTTCACGNTCTANGAAACGAGCGACTTGCTCACGTAATACATCGTGTTCAGGAGTTGTGTAAATCATAATTACCTCTCGTTACATTCGAAATACGCCAAATCGAGTTTCGGGAATAGGCGCATTTAACGCCGCCGAAATCGCAAGGCTTAAGACATTACGGGTTTGCGCCGGATCGATTACGCCGTCGTCCCAAAGGCGTGCGGTGGCATAATAAGGGTGTCCTTGACGTTCATATTGATCGATTAATGGACGCCTAAATGCCTCCTCATCATCAGGCGACCAGGGCTGTCCGGAGCGCTCTAGGGCATCTCGTTTTACCGTGGATAATACGCTCGCCGCCTGCTCGCCGCCCATTATAGAAATTCGAGCATTAGGCCACATCCACAAAAATCTCGGTGAATAAGCTCTACCACACATACCGTAGTTTCCNGCACCAAAGCTGCCACCAATAATCACTGTGAACTTNGGNACTTTGGCCGTTGCGACNGCAGNNACTAGCTTGGCTCCATCCTTCGCTATTCCTCCAGANTCATATTTTTGGCCNACCATGAAGCCAGTAATATTTTGCAGAAAAACTAACGGAATTTTACGNTGGCAGCATAGCTCAATAAAATGCGCACCCTTNAGCGANGACTCAGAAAACAAAATACCGTTGTTCGCTATTATGCCTACCGGATATCCATTGATTCGAGCGAAACCCGTTACTAACGTGGTTCCATATAGCGCTTTGAACTCGTCAAACTCACTACCATCAACAATACGTGCGATTATCTCCCGNACNTNATAAGGTTTCCGTGAATCTTTAGGTATCACNCCGTATATTTCTTCAGCCGCGTAAAGAGGCTTGACGGGAGGTCTTACCTTTAACTCAATCAATTTGGTCCGATTTAGATTACGAACAATAGTCCTCACTGTTTCAAGCGCATGCTGATCGTTTTGCGCATAGTGATCGACAACACCAGACGTTCTTGCATGAACATCGGCTCCCCCTAGATCCTCGGCGCTCACCTCTTCCCCTGTAGCCGCTTTGACCAAGGGCGGTCCCCCAAGAAAAATGGTTCCTTGTTGTTTCACGATTACTGATTCATCTGACATTGCCGGGACGTAGGCCCCACCGGCCGTGCACGACCCCATAACACATGCAATCTGAGGAATTCCTTGGGATGACATATTGGCTTGATTAAAAAATATCCGGCCAAAATGTTCTCGATCTGCAAAAATCTCATCTTGATTAGGAAGATTGCCTCCGCCAGAGTCCACTAGATAAATGCAAGGTAAATTATTTTGTTGAGCGATTTCTTGTGCTCTTAGATGTTTTTTTACAGTCATCGGGAAATAAGTTCCCCCCTTGACTGTGGCATCATTGGCGACAATCATGCACTCGACTCCAGAGATAAGACCAATACCGGCCACCATTCCAGCTGAAGGAACCGCATCGTCATACATACCGTAAGCCGCAAGTTGGGAAAGCTCTAAAAACGGAGCGCCGTCGTCAAGTAAAAGATCAATACGCTCACGTGTCAGCAATTTACCTCTCGCCAAATGTTTTGCTCGCGCCGACTCAGATCCGCCAACATACACTTCTTCATATCTTTGCTTTAGGTCTTTGACCAGCGCTTCCATCGATTTACGACTTGCGATGAAATCTTCAGATCGAACGTTCACTCTTGTTTTAATTTTACTCATTTCGATACAGATTTAGAGCGTTGAGTGATGGGGCCACCAATTTTTTTCCAATTACTAAAACCGCCCTCAATATGAACGACATTTTTTAGCCCCATATCTTGAACCGACTTGGTTGCTAAAGCAGAGCGCCAAGCGGAGGCACAATAAAAATAAAAAGTTTTTCCACTACCAAAAATATCCTTATAGTACGGACTATCTGGATCAACCCAGAACTCGATCATGCCTCTAGGTGCATGAAAGGCACCAGGAATCATACCTTCTCGGTCTAACTCCCGAACATCTCTTAAGTCTACAAACATCGTATTGGGATCATCCAACTTGGCAACAGCATCGTTGACAGGTACCGTTTTAATCTCTTTGTTCGCCTCCGCGACCAAATCCTTGACACCTTTTTTTATCGTCACTCTCGCCACCCTCTAAAAACCACCAGTTTTCAACCATTCTCGGACTTGCTCAAGACGATCAGAGCCCCAAAAAGGCTCATCATCAACGATGATAAATGGAGATCCGAAAACACCCTTTTTTATTGCTAACTCGCACTCATCTTTCAAGCGAGCTTTGATGTTTTCATCTTGGGTTACCGCAACCAATTCATCCTGAGACCCCTTAATTGAGGAAATCACTCTAGCAGCAACTTCAGGAGAGGAAATATCTAAACCTTCTACAAAGTAGGCCTGATACAACTTAAGAATTGCCTCTTCTTGTCTTTCTGGAGCAACGTCTTGCAGCCAATAAATCAGCCGACAAGGTGCCTGACTAGAAATCGGGAATTTTTCTGGTTGCGTATAAGGCACATTCCACAGTCTTGAAGTTCGCTCCATATCCTTTTTTGAATAATCACCCTTCAAGGGAACCATCGGCAGAGGCATACCACCCGTAACCTTAAGGGCAGCACCAATCATAAACGGCTTCCAAGACACCTCTCGGCCGAATTCATCGCCGATGGCCCGTATTTTTGTCGCCGCAAAATAGCCAAACGGTGAAGAAAAATCAAAATAAAATTCAATTGCGTTACTCGTCATATCTAAACCTCCTTCTGTATCAGTTACCCCAGGTATTACTACTATGAATTTTCCATTTCAAGTGCTACTGCAGTGGCCTCGCCACCACCGATACACAGAGCCGCAACTCCTCGCCGTCCTCTTGACTTATGAAGCGCTCCAATCAGGGTGACCAGAACTCTTGCGCCAGAGGCGCCAATCGGATGGCCAAGGGCACAGGCTCCCCCATGCACATTAACCTTTTCATGATCGAGTTTATGCTCTCTCATGGCTACCATTGGGACGACAGCGAACGCCTCATTTATTTCAAACAAATCTATGTCTTCAGCAGACCAGCCCGTTTTGCTAAAAATCTTTTCTAATGCCCCGACAGGTGCTGTCGTAAAGAGCCCTGGCTCTTGGGCATGCGTCGAATGTGCGACGACTCGAGCTATGGGATTAAGCCCCATTTCAATTGCTGTTTTTCGAGACATCAAAACCAACGCTGCCGCACCATCAGAGATTGAACTCGAATTTGCTGCGGTCACACTCCCGTTTTTTTTAAAAGCAGGCCTAAGATTTGGTATTTTTGCGAGATCAGCTTTAAATGGCTGCTCGTCTCGATTGATATGTTGTTCGATTTTGTCTTTTTTAACCGCCACCGGAGTGATCTCCCAATTAAAAGAGCCATCTTCATTGGCTTCTTTCGCACGTTCTAAAGAAGTTATAGCAAAAGCATCTTGTTCCTCTCTTGAGAACTGATATATCCCGGCGCAATCTTCTGCATATGCGCCCATCAACCGACCTTTATCATAAGCATCCTCAAGACCGTCAAGAAACATATGGTCTTTCACTTCCTGGTGTCCCAGTCGATAGCCTGACCTCACACGAGGCAAAAGATGAGGGGCATTGGTCATGCTTTCCATACCTCCCGCTACCGCAATGTTTGCACTTCCGGCCAAGATTAAATCATGAGTCAACATCACCGCTTTCATGCCTGAGCCACACATCTTGTTAATAGTCGTACAGCCTGCAGCAAGCGGCAATCCAGCGCCCAGAGAAGCCTGCCTCGCCGGAGCCTGCCCCTGCCCCGCCGGGAGCACACAACCCATCACGACCTCCTCAATCGCGTCAGCGGATATTTGAGCACGATCAACAGCAGCCTTAATAGAAACCGACCCTAACTGCGTCGCGGTTAATTCCTTGAATACTCCTTGAAAACTACCCATAGGAGTACGCGCTACGGAGACAATCATCACATCATTTTCATTCATTTATACTCAGCCTCAAAATTAACAAGCTCATTAGGACACAAACTTCATCGCCTTTTGGGAGAAGTCCTCTGACCTCGGTAATTACCTATTCCCCCGAGATTATAATACGTGAGGACCCAAATTCTGTTTCCGGCTGTTTTCGGATCAACTAGAACATTAAGCTAACTATATAATGGGCTGACTTTACTAAACTGCATCACAATAGCACTAGTACCAGCTAACTGAAACTCTAAATGACTCTCAAATCATCTACACGTCAAACTGCGCCATCACTAATATTTCCGTTCAACACTCCCCCCAAAATTGGGTCTCCTGTGTCGATAAGCGAAGGAATTCACTGGTGCCGTCACCAGTTACCATTCGCTCTAGATCACATCAATACCTGGTTGCTGGAAGATAAGGGAAGAAGCGTTATTGTCGACACAGGAATCGCTGACGACCTAAGTCAGGATGGCTGGAATAAAATTTTAGGTAGTGGACAGCATAGTTCTGAAATCTCAAAAATTATAGTTACCCACCTTCATCCAGATCACATTGGTAATGCTAGCTGGTTAAATAGCCGAACAAATGCGCCTGTATGGATGACTCAAGCCGAGTTTTTAACTGCTCAGGCAGTTTTTGAAAAAAATCCATCACATACAACAAGTGCTATTGACGCATTATTCAGACGACACGGACTTCCTTCCAATGGTTCCATGTCAGTAGCTGAAAAAGGAGATCACTATGAAAAGCTTGTTGGGTCACTTCCAACATCTTTCATAAAAATTACAGCTGACGATCTATTAAAGATCGGGGGAAATTTCTGGCGAGCCATAGTAGGTAGCGGACATTCTCCAGAGCATCTGTCTCTTTACTGCGAAGAGAAGAATATCCTGATCGCGGGTGATATGTTGCTGCCTCGAATATCTACAAATGTCGCGGTGTGGCCGCACAGTCCGGATGGCAATCCATTGGAAGAATTTTTAACGTCTATTGATGCATTTCGAAAATTGCCGGCTGACGTCCTCATTCTTCCCTCGCATGGGCTGCCATTTATAGGTGCGCATCAAAGAGTTAGGGAATTGCAAATTCATCATGAGGAACGATTAAACAAAATACTGTCTGTCTGTCACGAACCTAAAAATGCATTCCAAATTCTACCTACTTTATTTGAGAGAGAACTCGACGCTTATCAACTATTTTTTGCTATGGGCGAATCTATCGCTCATCTGAATTATTTATGGTGGTCAGGGGAGGTCTGTCGACAAGAAAGCGGGACAGACCAAGGCGTTGTACACTTCTTGAAACAATAAAACGTGAGCCATGACTTCAGAACAGTCTATACGCCGGCAGATCATACGAACAGCTATCTCGATGAACACCTTAGGCATCAATCGTGGGACATCAGGGAATGTAAGCGCGCGACACGATAAAGGATGCTTAATAACACCATCTGGTCTAAGCTACGAAACAACTGATAGGAAAGATATTGTTTATATAGACGAAGAGGGTACTTCCTACGGGGAGTGCGCGCCATCGTCGGAATGGCGGTTTCATTACGACATCTATCAAAATCGCTCAGATGTGAACGCGATTGTGCACACGCACTCAAGCTTCGCAACCGCTCTCTCTTGTCTTCGGATAGAGGTACCTGCTTTCCACTACATGGTCGCGATCTGTGGCGGTGACAATATACGTTGCGCACCTTACGCAACTTTTGGGACGCAAAAGCTATCAGACCATACAATTTTAGCGCTCGCGAATCGGAATACTTGTTTGCTAGCGAACCATGGAATGATCTGTTTAGGAGAAACTCTTGACAAGGCATTAAGTCTAGCGGTGGAAGTAGAGGCCTTGTGCGAGCAATACTGGCGTGCATTACAGATTGGAAAGCCGAAACTACTAACCAAAAAAGAAATGCAAATAGTATTAAAAAAATTTCAAACCTATGGTAAAGCTAAAAAATCGAATGTCAGTCAATAAGATAGCATGTGGGTAGCGTGAAAAAGAATTCGACTCTAAAAAGTACGCATGAGATATCGGAACTGGAATGCCTCTGGCAGGAAATATTTCAGAAAACGGTTGACCTCAGTCAGTCTTACTACTCTCATGGCACAAAGATTGCCGAAAAACAGATTGCTGACGATTATGGAATCCGTAAAGCCTTTACAGCGCTATCGGAGCAACTATTATCCGACCCAGAAAAACTGTCTGGATCAACCAACCAGTTCTGGCGAAATCAAATTGACCTTTGGCAAAAGTGGATCAATAACGATCCATCAGCGAGCAAAAATTTAGATTCTAAACAAGCTAAAAAAAGCGATATTCGATTTAAAAGTGAGTTATGGAACACCGGGCTCTTTGACTATGTCAGAAACGTATACTTGCTCACAGCCGAACACTTGCAAAAGACAGTTAATGATATCGAGTCTCTGGACGAGCGAACTGCCCGTAAGGTTAAGTTTTTCACGAAACAATATGTAGACGCTATTTCGCCCACAAATTTTGCTGCACTCAATCCCGATGTGCTTCAAGCAACTATCGACAGTGGTGGAAAAAATCTAGTGTCTGGACTTAGAAACTTTCTACATGATCTAGATAAGGGCAAAGGCGAACTTGCCATAAAGATGGTTGATCCAAATGCCTTCAAACTTGGTAAAGACGTAGCGACAACCAAAGGTAAGGTGGTGTATCAAAACGAATTGATGCAACTTATTCAATATCAACCCACCACAGAATCTGTATTTGAAACACCGCTTCTTATAATTCCCCCATGGATCAACAAATATTACATTCTCGACCTCACGCCGCGTAATTCATTTATAAAATGGGCCGTTGATCAGGGACACACCGTATTTGTCATCTCATGGATTAATCCAGACACCCGGCATGCACACAAAACGTTTGATGACTATTTGGTGGAAGGTCCGCTTGCCGCGTTAGACATTGTAGAGAAGCGCTGCAAAACAAACGAGGCAAATCTGATCGGATATTGCTTAGGCGGGACGCTGACCGCAGTACTTCTGGGATGGTTAAAATCACGGAAACAAGAGAAGAGGATAAATAGTACGACCTTTTTTACCTCCATGATTGATTTTCACGAACCAGGAGACTTGGGCGTGTTCGTCGATCCAGAAGGTATTGAGTCATTAGAAAAACGTATGGCGACTAAAGGATACTTAGAGGCTTCAGAAATGGCATCCACGTTTAACATGCTGCGGGCAAATGACTTAATTTGGTCATTCGTTGTAAATAATTACTTGTTGGGTAGGGAGCCTGTGCCCTTTGATTTGCTTTATTGGAATTCGGATGCCACTCGAATGCCTGCAAAAATGCATGCTTACTATTTGCGTAACATGTATATCCACAATAAGCTTCAAGAGCCTAGGGGGCTGAACATCGCAGGTCAATCAATTGACCTGTCACATGTCACCACTCCATGTTATTTTATCTCCGCAAAGGATGACCACATAGCGCCATGGAAATCCACTTTTTCTGGAGCCAAGCTATTCGGTGGTAAGGTGCGATTCGTTCTTGGTGGGTCTGGACATATCGCGGGAATCGTAAATCCTCCTTCGGCAAATAAGTACTGCTATTGGTCAACTGACGAATTAACCCATGATCCCGAGATCTGGCTTGAGCAAGCCATCAAATATAACGGATCTTGGTGGAATGACTGGTCAGCCTGGATTGCAGCTCAAGGTAACAAGACGGTAACTGCTAGAAAAATTCGAAGTAACCAGACAAATCCGTTTGAGGACGCACCGGGTTCATACGCTAAATTCAGGCTCGATTCAGCCGCAGGTGGCAAACCAAATCGACTAAAAAATAAAAGTTAAGCCGGGCCTAATAAACCAAACTAGGCAAAACTAAAGCGTCCATCAGTAATCGATTTAATCGATTTTTTAATTCTAATTTATTTGTTGGATCGATCGATATTAGGTTGACATAATTCAGTCCAAAATCAACCAACAAAAAAAGTTAGGACTAAAACATGGAACTAAAAAACTTTGAGGGACAGAAAATCCCTGCGGTTAACTTTAAAATTAGAGAGAACGACGAGTGGAAAACTGCCACCAGCCATGAGATCTTTAATGATAAAACAGTGGTAGCTATTTCACTTCCAGGAGCCTTCACCCCAACTTGTTCTTCGACGCACTTACCACGCTACAACGAATTGGCTCCGACATTTTTTCAAAACGGCGTAGATGAGATTGTTTGTATTTCAGTTAACGATGCGTTCGTAATGAATGAGTGGGCAAAAGATCAAGAATCTCAGCACATACGTCTCTTGCCTGACGGAAATGGCGAATTTTCCGAACATCTAGGCATGCTTGTGGATAAAACGGATCTCGGGTATGGGAAACGCTCGTGGAGATACTCTATGTTGGTAAAGGATGGGGTAGTCGAAAAAACATTCATCGAACCTAATGTCCCAGGAGATCCATTTGAAGTATCCGATGCGGACACAATGCTTAACTACCTAAATCCGCAAGCTCAAAAGCCGGATCAAATAGCCATTCTCACGAGGGAAGGTTGCTCTTTTTGCGCTCAAGCGAAAGAGGGTCTGACCAAAGCAGGCCTCGATTATGTTGAGCTGCCACTAACCCACCAAGCACGCAGTAGAGTTCTCGGCGCAATAACCGGGGCGGGAACCGTTCCACAAATTTTTATCAATGGGAAACATATAGGTGACGGGGAAGCATTGAAGAAATATCTGAGAGACTAGTTCTGGCGCCAGGCTTTCTCCGCATCATCCCATGCGGCGAGAGCCTGTAAATCAGGCACCCAAGCTAAGCCGGTTTTCGCATCGGAAGACTTGGCATCAGGAGTTACCAAAACATCTAAAAGCGCTGGCCTATTTTTCATGGCACGATCAAAGGCGCCGGGCAAGTCGTCTACACTCGATATTCGTTCTGAGTACATACCAAACGACTTAGCCATTTGTGCATAATCTGATACCTGGAGTTTAGTACCCACGACTTTGCCGTGCGTATCTGCTTGATCATGTACCTCGATTTGCCACGCTCCGTTATTAGCAACGACAATAAGGACAGGGGCGCTATGTCGTACCGCCGTATCAATTTCCATGGCATTAAACCCAAAAGCACCATCACCAGTCGCGACAAAAACATCTTTGTTCGGACACGCCAGACTCGCTGCGATACCAAATGAAGTTCCAATCCCAATACATCCTAGGGAACCTGGGTCTAGATAATTTTTCGCGTTCAAACCAACTCGCGCGAAGGCAAGAAAGTCACCTCCATCGGCCACAACAACTCCATCTTCTCCTATATGCTTCTGGAGTTCAGCAAGGACTCGGTTAGGGTGAATACGGCCCTCGGCATCAGAGGGAGCAGTAGCCATCGACTCACTTAAACGCTGTGCACGTTCCTCATGCTTCTCGCGTAGTGCCTTGATCCATTCTCTGTCAGCACTGGACTTTCGATCTCCAATCAAACCGTTAATCGCCTCCAATGTCTTAGCTGGATTTGCATTGATCTCTATATCACCACGTCTATTGTCTCGGACTTCAGTTGGTATATCTCCAATACGGACAAATTTTGCAGAACCAAAAACAGATGGAGACCCATAGGCGAGTTGAAAATCCAAACGACGGCCCACTGTCACGATGACATCTGCATCGCCCATAACTTTTCCACGCATCGCCGCCACAACAGCAGGGTGACTGTCCGGCACGAGCCCTTTGCTTTCTCCCGTATCAAGATATGCGCCGCCAAGCTTATCTAAGAATTCACATAACTCCTTATGCGCTCCACGTGCGCCCCTACCGCTGATAACTAAGGGCTTTTTAGCGCTCAATAGAACTTCAATCGCTGCCGTCACATCATCCATATGAGGAAGTATTGGGCGCAGAACCTTTGGTCGAAAATGCTCCTCCATTTGAATAACTTTCGGCACTTCATCTCTAAGAACATCCGTCGGAAAATCAAGATAGACGGGGCCAGGCTCACCTCCTACACCCCGAGCACGTGAAACCGCTTCGTCTAGCTCTTGCAATACCAAACTAGATTGACGAACGGTCCGCGCGTAACGGGTGATTGATTGCACTAAATCCGTATGCACAATATCCTGAAGTGCACCACGATTTTCTTGTTGCCTAGGAGGCAATCCGGATAGCACGAGTATCGATGCGCGTGCAACGTGTGCATTAGCGATGCCGGTCATGGCATTGGTAACACCAGGCCCAGCCGTAACTAACGCAACGCCTAACTTACCCGTTAATTCACTGTGTGCATGCGCCATATAAACGGCTGCGCGCTCATCCCGCACATCAACAATCTGAATTCCCTCTGCATCAACACGCATCCATATGGGCATAATGTGACCACCGCATAATGCGAAAATTCGATCAACGCCTTGAGATTTAAGAAAGCGCGCAATCACACCAGCGCTCATGTTTTCATTTAATGGCATTAATGACATTTTTATTCCCGATGTTTATGTTGGATTCATGCTGAACGAATCTTCTGCTTTTTGTGCGCTCTTAAATCGATCGCACCATCTTGCTCTCGCGGGTCAGTACCCTCAGGAAAAATATGAATCTTTTGCACCTTAGCTGAAGTACCCAACGGAAGACTATCTAAAAATAACACCCAACCCGGCGCTTTAAAATAAGCGATACGCTCATAACACCAATCAAACAAATCATTTGCTAACTGTGTCTGGCCTGCTTGATCTACTATATCCTCAGGAGACTTCGCTACCACACAAGCCATGATTTCTTCCTCTCTAACTTCGTCAGGAGCAGCGATAACAGCCACTTGCTTCACTCGATCATGAGCAGTCAAACACGCATCAACTTCAGCAGCCGCAATATTCTCACCTGAACGACGAATAATATTTTTCTTACGATCTAGAAAATAAAAGAATCCTTCATCATCTTGAATGACAGCATCTCCGGTATGAAACCATCCACTTTTCCAAGCCTCCTCTGTCGCCTCTTCATTTTTTAGATACCCTGAAAAAAAACCTTGGCGCGGCTCGTTCGCATTACTCCGTATAACAAGCTCTCCAGGATGGTTGGGTGGAACCTCCTTATCATGGCCATCGAATACTCGCGCCTCCACCCATTGACTTTCACGCCCAAAAGATCGCGTATGGATTTTACGAGGCTCGAAGTTATCCGTAATAATCCGCCCCGTTTCCGACATAGCCCACATCTCGACTACCGGAAAACCGAAACGCTCTTCAAAAGCTTCGTGATGACTAGGCTCAATACCAGCGCAAAGTGCAAATCGAACTTGATGCTGACGCTCCTCCGATTGAGCCGGAAGTTTCAACAATATATTTGGAATAATCCCTTGAAACTGAGCAGCTGTTGCTTGAGTTGCAACCAGATCCTTCCACCAAGTGCTCGCATGAAACCGATCCGGAAAGATTACGCATCCACCACTCATTAGCATCGCAGGCACCGAAATAGATAGACAGTTCGCGTGGTGTAACGGTAATGGATTATATAAACGTTCACCAGTATCTCTAAAGTCCAGTCGACCGCCCGCAAAAAGATAGCTTGCTCCAAACGTATGGAAATATTCATTCGTCAATACGCAGCCTTTCGGCTTTCCTGTCGTACCCGACGTATAAATAAGTGCGGCCTCAGTTGCCGCGCTTGGAGCATCCTTATATGGAGCCTCAGGTAGCTTAGGTAACTCTTCAGGAAATGAATCGAATGAAACAACTTTAATATCAGTAGTAATTTCGGATGATATGCTAATCATTTCTTCTATTCGTGAATCTACGCAAACTGCCAAGCTAGCCTCGGAATGCTCCACGACATACTTCACTTCATCGGTAAGATAGTCAGGATTAATTGGAACAATTCCCGCCCCCAAAGCATTCAGCGCGTAATAATGGAAAAAAAACTCCGGCCTTTGCTCAAATAAAATTGCAACGCGGTGCCCGTGCCCAACACCGGCCTTCGCATACACAGACTTCTTAGCCTTCACTCCCTCCATCACTTGCTGCCAAGTAATCTCCCATCCTTGCGGGTGATAGCTTCTCCCAACCATTGGTGGCACACAATAAGCAGCTCGGTCAGGGTAAGTCTTTACTGTTTGGCATAACGTATCAGACAGGGTTTTATAATCTGAAATATTCATAAAGTATTTCCTACTAAGAACAGTAAATCTCAAACTAACTTTTTATTCTTTCCTCTAAGGCAATTAGGGCCTGAGTAATATGATCGCCAGCGAGTCCTTCCGCTTTGCTTATGTCTCCATCAATTACAGCTTGAAGTATTTCAGCATGTTGATCCCATATGGCGACAGGTGGCTCACCTTTAAGAAGAACCTGACCCATAACACGCCGCAAAAAATTCCAATGCGACCGACTGGTTTCCGCGATCAATGGGTTCCCAGCAAGTCCGTAAATAAAAAAATGAAAATTGACGTCAGCAGCTATTAATTCAGCTATTGAACCATTCTTGAGCGCTCGTTGACCGGCCTCTAAATACTCTGCTCCCTCCTCGGAGGCAGTTTGAGCGCCTCGCTCAGCCGCTTTAGCCGTTGCCAATTTATCTATAGCAGCACGCACTTCATATAAGTCTCTAACAAAATCCAATTCTAAGGGCGCAACGATTAAGCCTCGACCCGATGCGCCCCTAATTAAGCCATCGCTCCGAAGTAATAATAAAGCCTGTTGCACGGGCTGACGCGAGACACCCAAAGACTCCGCAATTTCTTCCTGTTTTAATCGTCTCAGGTTGTCGAACTTCCCCTCAGTAATATCTGAAAGGATTGCCTCATAAACTTGATCGACCAACGTGGGCTGCGGCTTTAATTTGTTCATGAGCGATTCGGTTAAATTATCGGTTACAGAAAAAAGATGCAGGGGATCATAACACCTTGAATTCTGAATTCAAAGTTGGTTACGGTAATAAGATCACCATGGATCGATATATGGATGCTTCTTGCCCTCTCGCTTCTTGGGCGGAGGTAAGGCATTCAAACCACTCATAATCCAAGTTCGCGTATCCGCGGGATCAATAACCTCATCAACACCTCCACCAGTTGCGGCATTGACGGCCTTGGCATCCCTATAAGCTTTTTCTACCCTTTGATCAAAATAAGCTTTTCGCTCGTCTGGATCCGAAATTTCCATCAATTCTTTACGAAATGCTAATTTCACAGATCCCTCAATGTTCATCGCTGCGAATTCTGCCGTAGGCCAAGCAACAGTAAAATATGGCACTTCAGAGCTCGCACCACACATTGCCTGAACCCCAAGGCCATAAGCCTTTCGAACAACCACACCGAACATAGGAGTAGATATATTTGCGCCAACATTAAACAATCTGAGCGCATGACGCACCAGCGCCGTTCGCTCGAATTCTGGACCAACCATTATCCCAGGACAGTCCATTAAGCTAAGAATCGGAATATCAAATGCATCACACAATTGAACAAAGCGCGCGCCCTTATCGGCTCCAGCAGAATCGATAGCACCAGCCAAGTGGTGAGGATTATTTGCAATAACGCCTAACGGCTGACCTTCAACTCTAATAAATGCAGTAATCAAACCAACACCAAACTTCTCTCTAATCTCTAAAAAAGAATCGGCGTCGGCGATTGTGGTGATAATCTTTCGCATATCATATAAGTGCAACCGATTCTCCGGTACCGCGTGCCGCAGCAGCTTTTGGTTTGATACCTCCCAACCGTCAATAGGTCCCTGAAAGTAAGAGAGATATTTTTTAGCCGTTTCAACGGCCGCAAACTCGTCTTTTACCAATATATCGACAACCCCATTGGGAACCTGGAAAGACATAGGCCCAACCTCCTCAGGGGTGTACACGCCTAAACCACCACCCTCTATCATTGCAGGTCCTCCCATTCCTAAAGTCGCCCCCTCGGTTGCGATGATTACATCGCTAGAAGCAACCAGTGCGGTATTTCCAGCAAAACAACGACCATTGACTATAGCCACCAAAGGTACGAGACCACTCAACTGAGCGTATTGCGTAAAAGTATTGGTATCGATCCCAACTTCAATCCCGCCCGGATCCTCTCCAGGCCTGCCGCCACCCCCTTCACCAAACACAATTACAGGTAACTTAAGGCGCTTTGCGAGACTAAACATACGATCTTGTTTCGCATGATTCCGCGCACCTTGCGTTCCTGCAAGAACGGTATAGTCATAAGCGATTACCATGACGCGGTTATGGACTTTAAATAGATGTCCGTTAACAGCCCCAATACCTGCAACGAGACCGTCAGCGGGCGTATTTTTTCGTAATGTCTCAATATCAAATCGAGTGTGCTGCCGCGCGACAGTCAATGGCCAGTACTCTTTGAATGTTCCTGAATCAACCAGTTGAGCAACACTCTCACGGATCATGCGATATCCGAACGATCGCCTCTTAGCAACCGCCTCTGGGCGATTCTCATCCAAAGTAAAAGCGTGCCGATCAATATTTTCTTGCAAATCTGAACGAATTAAATCAGGGTCAACCGCTGTCGGCGCGACCATCTTGGAGTTAGAGCCCTCCAATCTTTCAATAAGCAGTAGAGGGTACCCGTCTTGAACGACATCACCAACTGACATATTCACGGCTCGAACAATCCCATTAAAATCTGCCGTAATAACGTGTTCCATCTTCATCGCCTCAATCACGACAACAGGCTGACCACCACTGATCGTTTCGCCCTCAATAACCTCTATAGCAACAATCGTCCCCTGAATAGGAGAGACGATACCGACAGCGTCCCCCTCGGTAACACTCGGATTTGCATTTGTAGCCGCCGCGCTTTTAGATTTCCGTTGCGCATCGTATTTAAACAAGGCCAGAGGATCGCTATCATCAATACGGGCACCCGTGTATCCGGTTTTTATTTCTTCTAAATTATCTTTGACACGCGGAAACAAACGATCCTTGTATTCATCGTCGTACTTATTTAAAACGCTAATTTGTTCTTCAAACCAGCGGGTATGTATCAGGCCGGTTAAAAAATCCGGATGCTTAATAATATTTCGAATTAGATTCACATTCGTAGAAACACCCTCGATTCTCAATTCCGAAAGCGCGCGAATTAGTCGATTAGCTGCCGCTGCCGGATTATCATCTGTCGCGTGTCCAATCACCTTGACGAGTAACGAATCAAATGAGTTACTGGTCTTATAGCCTACATAACCAAAACCATCCGTTCGAATTCCTGGTCCGCTCGGCATTTCATATGCGAGCAGGGTTCCTGCACTCGGGGTTATCTCACCATGCTCACCCAAGGATTCCATACTGACGCGAGCCTGAATTGCAACGCCACGTGGCGTAGTCGCTTGCGACTGATGAAGCCCTAAATCGTGGAGTGTATCGCCACTTGCTAACCGGATCTGAGCTTGAACCAAGTCAATGCCGTTAACAGCCTCAGTAACAGTATGCTCAACTTGTAATCTAGCGTTCGCCTCAATGAATACGAAGGGCTGGCTCGGCTCCCTCGATGTATCAACTAAAAATTCAAAAGTACCCAGATTGGTGTAGCGAACACTCTTAGCAAGACGCATTGCCGCACCGATAATCTGACTTCTTAGATCCTCATTAAGAGCCGGCGCTGGTGCGATTTCCACCAGTTTTTGAAAACGTCGCTGCACACTACATTCTCGCTCCCCCAGGTGGGCAATCCCACCGTTTCGATCACCCAAGATCTGTACCTCAATATGTCGAGCCTGCTTCACAAAACCCTCGACATAAACCTCATCAACCCCAAATGCAAGCTTAGATTCTGAACGACACCGGTTATAAGCCTTTTCTAACTCATCGAGCTCGTTTACAACTCGAGTTCCTCTTCCCCCTCCACCAGACCTCGCTTTGATGATCATCGCCTGACCATCTGCCTTTAGCGATTTAAAGAATGTTTTGGCTTCCTCTAAGCTGACCCCATGATCCATACCCCTAGCAACAGGAACCTCAGCCTCAATGGCAGCATTTCTAGCACGCGTTTTATCTCCAAATAAGGCAAGGTGCTCAGCACCTGGACCGATGAAAGTAAGCCCAGCAGCAGCACATTGTTCAGAAAAATCGGCCCGCTCAGACAAAAACCCATAGCCAGGATGTATTGCATCGCAACCATGTGAGAGCGCAGCTTCAATTAAAGCGTTACCGTCAAGATATGCACTTGGTCCCGAACCTTTTAGAGCGTGTGACACATCACCCATTCGACAATGAAGGCTTTCTGTATCGTCCTCAGAATAAACTGTGGTCGCACTCAATCCAAGATCGCCACAAGCTCGCACAATACGAATAGCTATCTCGGCTCGATTGGCCACTAAGATTGAAGAAAGTTTCATTACAGCTCCTGACAAGCGATATGAACGTTAGAACGAATAAGGTCGAGCGTCAGCACAAATGAATGACAAGGAGTATGTCAATCAAACCAAAAATATACGAGACCAATACCAAGCAACAAACCGACTGTGAATAACACCCAGAGATTGGCAACGTTGGTATCCTTCAATTCTTCTTTCGTCTTCGTAATACTCAGCCTCAATAATGAGAATGCACTGTATAGACCCACGCCCAACAGAAATAAGCCAACTACAAATATTAAATCAACAAATTCCATTATGTAAAATCCACCTCCCTTGTCTGAGTAGTACGCCTCGACAACTCCACACTCTCTCGCATTAAGTCAGCCACGTGCTCGGGATCTTTGATAGCAGTTAAATAGATATTTGACTGCGTCTTATCGGAAGATATGATTTCTAGAGTACCAAGGCCGAATATTCTCTGTGCAAAAGGTTTCTTAACGGTGTAATCACGCACCCTATATAACTCGGTTTGCTCTATGGTCTGGCTAAACACGCCTGTCTTGACGTGAAGCCTCTGGGAGGTAAGTTTATAATTTGTGCACCAAGTTTTCAGAAAACGTATTAGGGGCAGAATTACCGTCCAAAAGAAGAAAATATAAAAAATAATATTCATTCGCTGAGATGGCTTTGCTTCCCAAATTATTTTTTCTTCCTGCATTTTTTACCTCTCAAATAAGAAGCGCTTCCACCCAAGACATTAAGTCTGACATATTTTTTAGGTGTTTTCATTTTTGGCATTGATCTATCTCATTGCGACCTAAACTCGCCCGGTAAGAGGTAAGATATTCAAACCCCCGTATCGCCCTCGACCCATACCAAGAGGTCATCTCGCCATCAATGAGCGAAATTTTCGACTTCCCCACAATGTCCAATGTCTCGTTGAGCTCTTGAATATCTTTTTTTCTAAAAGCGAAAGGTTCTGTTGAAAGTAAAACATGATCTACGTCTTCTGCGAGACTTTTTACATCTACCTCAGGATATCGTGAAGCGCCGTCCACTTCAATCTGATCCAGCCCTACAGACGATAAAACGCGAGCGATATAGGTGTCTCGACTAATGGTCATCCAAGGTTTTTTCCAAATAATATAGAGCACACGTTCACGAGCTAGGTCACGGGTTTGACTGACCGCGAAACGATAAGAATTCATAAAGCGCTCCGTGAGTTTTTCCGCTTGTCCTGTACGTTGAAACACATGCCCTATCAATTGATATAAAGGAATGTTGTCTTCTGGACCCAGCGGATGGGTCACTAATATGTTTGGGATAAATTGTCTTGCCGCATCGACCAAATCCTTCGGATTCTCGTCCACATTTACAATTAGATGCGTCGCATGAAGAGACCTTAATTTCTCTAAATCAAAATCCTTCGTACCACCAATCTTTGGGACATCCTTAACCCCAGCTTTCGGATGAAAACAAAATCCAGTCCTTCCAACAACGTTATCTGCCAAATCGAGGTCAAATAGCAACTCAGTGATGCTTGGCACCACACTCACAATTCGGGCTGATTCAAATACTGGGTCGTGATCAATGCATGCCGCGTCTAACAAACTTTATCCTTAAGGGTAGATTTGGAACACTCTTAATTCTTGATTCTAATCCTTATAAAACAATTGATAAAAGATTTTATTTCAACGATCAAGCGAAGGCTTACGAACCCGAGTCCGGTCAACGGGTCTGCTATTCGAGCCCTCATTGAGCTACCATCGGAGGTAAGACGCTTTGGTCATGTAAAATTGGAAGCAACCGAAGATTTTTACACTCGGTTGAATCAAATTGGCAAAACTTCCAGCGTAGTAACTTGGCAGCAAAAAACTTAGTACACGATAACGTAGATCGTTTTATTTCGGCAAACTCATTTATTTGAGAAAATGAGGGAATCGGATAGCATTCGCCAAAGACCTATAGTTTTTCATTTGGAGTACCAGAAACTGATGACAAATTTAAAAGATAACCCGCTCGTTGATCCTAAGAGCATTGAAAAAAAAGTGCGTTTTGTCACTGCGGCTAGTTTATTCGATGGGCATGATGCCTCCATCAATATTATGAGGAGAATGCTTCAAGGAAGCGGTACTGAAGTTATACATCTAGGTCACAACCGCTCTGTTGACGAAATTGTTACTGCCGCCATACAGGAGGACGCCCATGGCATTGCAGTCAGCTCTTATCAAGGTGGGCATATTGAATACTTCAAATACATGATTGATCTTCTCCGCGATAGGGAGGCTGGACACATAAAAGTATTTGGCGGTGGTGGTGGCGTTATCGTTTCATCTGAAATAGATGAATTACATGAATACGGCATGGCTAAAATCTATTCTCCTGAAGATGGGGCCAAAATGGGGCTTCAAGGAATGATCGACGACATGATTCAAAGAGCTCGGGAAGCAAATGTCCCCACCATTACGGGCTCAATTGATGCGATCTCAACAACGAATCATGGTGAAATCGCAAAAGTCATATCTACGATTGAAAATAAATCTATAGATAACAGTTTGCATCAAAATATCCTAAATCACGCGAACACCCTCGCAAAAAAGGTTCCCGTTTTAGGGATTACAGGGACCGGTGGGGCTGGAAAATCTTCTTTAACAGATGAGTTGGTTCGACGCTTCAGACTCGATGAAAACGATCAGCTAAATATTGCAGTAATCGCAGTCGATCCATCTCGACGGAAAACTGGTGGAGCTTTATTAGGCGACCGCATTCGAATGAACGCGCTCGATGGAGTAAAAATTTATATGCGCTCGCTTGCGACAAGAAGTGGCGGAAGCGAGGTTGCGGATTGTTTGCCCGGCGCCATTGCCGCATGCAAATGCGCCGGATTCGATTTAATCATTGTTGAGACATCAGGTATCGGCCAAGGTGACGCAGCAATTGTGCCATTTGTAGATGTCTCGTTGTACGTCATGACCCCTGAATATGGCGCAGCTAGTCAGCTTGAAAAAATAGATATGCTGGATTTTGCGGACCTTATAGCAATTAATAAATTTGATCGTAGAGGAGCAGAGGATGCCCTTCGCGACGTTGCGAAACAATACCAACGTAATCAGCAAAAATTTAACGAAAGCCCCTCCTCAATGCCTGTCTATGGGACTACGGCATCAAGATTCAATGATAGCGGGGTAACTGCTCTCTACCATGCAGTGGCTCATGCGCTAGTCGATCACGGTCTGGTCAGGACTGGCGGCAAATTACCTATTGTTGAAGGAAAATCCTCAACAAACGTCACAAGTATTATCCCACCTGATCGAATACGCTACCTTGCAGAAATATCAGAAACGGTTAAATTATATAAGGCGGTAGTTGAAATTGAATCGCGGATTGCACGCGAAAGACAACAACTTAGATGCGCAGCGAAGATGGTCGAACAGGAAACTGACGGCGACGTATCGCAACTACAGTTTTTAGAAAATGATCGAGATAATAGACTGCAACCGATCAGCAAGAAACTGTTGTCCGATTGGCCAAAAGTACAGCAGGCGTACTCTCGCGAGAACCACACGGTAACAATTCAAGATAAAGAAATCCGCACCGCACTCAAACATGAATCATTATCAGGCAGTTTAATTCCTCGAGTATCACTGCCCAAATTTGAGGATGATGGGGAAATCTTAAAATGGTTAATGCTCGAAAACCTACCAGGGTATTTTCCTTACACTGGAGGGGTTTTTCCTTTCAAAAGGGAAAATGAGGACCCTACAAGGATGTTTGCGGGTGAAGGGGATGCCTTTCGAACAAATAAGCGATTCCATTTGTTATCTAAAGACATGTCTGCAAAAAGGCTCTCAACGGCATTTGATTCGGTCACGCTCTACGGTTGCGATCCAGATCTTCGTCCCGATATTTATGGAAAAATTGGTAACTCGGGCGTTTCAATCGCCACACTAGAAGACATGAAAGTGCTCTACTCTGGATTCGATCTTTGCTCGTCATCAAACAGCGTATCTATGACGATTAATGGACCCGCACCCACTATCCTCGCGATGTTCATGAATACCGCGATTGATCAGCAAGTCGAAAAATTTAAAGAGGAGCAATGCCGAGAACCCTCCGGTGCTGAAAAAGAGGCTATCAAAGCCCAGACTTTAGCGTCGGTGAGGGGAACAGTACAGGCGGATATTCTGAAAGAAGATCAAGGGCAAAACACCTGCATCTTTTCAACAGAGTTCAGCTTGAAAGTAATGGGCGATGTACAACAATACTTTATCGATCATGATGTAAAAAACTTCTACTCTGTTTCAATTTCCGGCTATCACATCGCTGAAGCTGGTGCGAATCCACTATCCCAACTGGCTTTTACGCTTAGTAATGGATTCTCGTTTGTTGAGGCTTATCTGGCGCGAGGCATGAAAATAGATGACTTCGCACCTAATTTAAGTTTCTTTTTTAGTAATGGAATGGACCCTGAATATACCGTTATCGGGAGGGTAGCCCGCAGAATATGGGCAGTGGCTATGCGGGACCGATACGGGGCTAACGAAAGATCTCAAAAACTTAAATATCACTGTCAAACCTCAGGCCGGTCGTTACACGCGCAAGAAATTGATTTCAATGATATTCGAACGACACTACAGGCGCTGATCGCTACGTACGATAATGCGAACTCTCTTCACACGAACGCCTACGATGAGGCGATCACAACACCCACTGAAGAAAGTGTCCGTCGGGCCATGGCAATACAACTCATCATCAATCGAGAATGGGGTCTAGCAAAAAACGAAAACTCTAGTCAAGGTAGCTTCATCATAGAGGAACTGACTGACCTGGTGGAGGAAGCTGTACTTAGAGAATTTGAGTCGATTTCCGAACGAGGTGGGGTTTTGGGGGCCATGGAACTCGGCTACCAAAGGGGCAAGATTCAAGAGGAGTCTATGTATTATGAGCACAAAAAACATGATGGTAGCTATCCGCTCATAGGGGTTAATACATTCCTCAATCCGCAAGGCGGAGGAACGCCAGAAACTGTCGAACTAATACGCTCCTCTGAAGCGGAAAAACAGTCTCAATTGGAACGGCTACAAGCATTTCAAGAAGAGTACGCAGACGAGGGAGCAGCGATGCTTGAGCGGTTACGAGATGCCGTCATAGAAAATCAAAACGTATTCGAAGTCCTTATGGACGCAGTTCGAGTGTGCTCGCTAGGTCAAATAAGCAATGCGTTATTTGAGGTCGGTGGGAAATATCGACGATCAATGTAAGCATTAGTACCTAACTATAGGTCTATAAAAGTATTCATCAGCACCCAACCATACTATCAAGAGTCAACTGATTTAGAAAATTTTAATATTACTTTTATGAACATCATTCCTTATCTCAATTTTCAACCCAAAGTCGCTTCAACATGCAGCAGTGAAGTCGGGGTCTACATTATTGGGCAAGCAACAGTGGGAGACCGGTGCCACTTTCGAGATCTTGTAACACTGCGCGCCGATGGTGCCACTATCGATGTAGGGGCAGATTGCTGGTTTGGTGAGTACGCAACAGCGCACATTGCTGACCGCACATCAGGGGTTTTGTTGGCCGATAATGTAACGATTGGCCGATTCGGACTTGCGCACGCCTGCACAATTGGGAAAAACTGTATTCTCGGAGAGCACGCAGTTGTTATGGATAACGCAATAGTAGGCAATGATTCGGTGATTTGCAGTGACAGCGTAGTCCCGCCTGGGAAAAAACTTGAGCCGGGATGGCTATATCNAGGTGTGCCCGCAAAACCTATAAGNAAAATTNAAAACGANGAACTGGAAAACTTTCGAAACATCATCAAATCTAGAAAAAATGTGACTGGAGCGGAATGGGTTCTTTCGAGCAACCCAGTGCCCNAAATTCGACATANGCCAGGAGAGGGTGTCGCAANAAACCAGGGCGATGATTTTTATATCGCACCNAANNCCATAATCANGGGTAANGTAAGTATTGCCGCACAATCAAGCATCTGGTTTGCCGTTGAGATTGACGCTGAANATGCCNCGATTCAAATAGGTGCCGCGAGCAACATTCAAGATAATTCTCGTATTACNCTTGAAGCTGGCGANCGGCTAAAAATCGGGAATCGNGTTACCGTCGGTCATAACGTACAACTGAATACTTGTGACATTGGANACGACTGTATCATCGGNATGGGGTCCAAAATTGGNAAAGGTACCGTGGTACAAAACGGTGGCGTTGTAGCGGCAGGTGCTGTTACCGCTCCTGACACCANAGTAACGGAAGGNATGATCTGGTCNGGNAANCCAGCCAAACAGTCTCGCCCGCTTTCANAGGANAATAANCGGTTTTTTTCNCTCGGTGTCGATGTATACACGCATTACGCAAGAAACTATAAACAAGGCTCCTAGGTCCTTATTGTGCNTTTAACGAAAAGTCACGAGTAACTCATGGCTCTCGANGTAGCNCTCAGGTCTNTNAGNAGTAAAGACCTATTTAAGGTCGCGATTCCCATNATGATTGCAAACGTNTCAACACCGCTTCTTGGTGTTGTAGATACCATGATNATCGGACAATCACCGGACCCCGCGCTCATTGGGTCCGTTGCTATCGCATCACTNATNTTCACATTCATATATTGGGGATTTGGNTTTCTNCGAATGGGCACTGCAGGACTGACGGCGCAAGCACTAGGAGCAGATGATCATGGCGAAATTCGAGCGACACTCGGCAGATCCACATTACTCGCAATAACGATTGGGGTCATACTAATTTCACTCCAGCATCCGATTAGCGAGTTGTCATTTTACTTAATCCAAGGCAGTTCCCGAGTCGAATTATTAGCGAAAGAATACTTTGACATCCGGATTTGGTCAGCGCCTGCTACCCTAAGTAACTATGTCATCCTCGGTTGGCTTATCGCGATTGGNAAAGCGCGTCATGCNTTAGGATTGCAGCTCCTACTAAATATCAGCAACATGCTGATGGACGTANTTTTTGTNCTTGGCCTNGGNATGGGAGTGGAAGGCGTCGCACTAGGTACATTACTCTCNGAGTATGGCGCCGCCGGNGTTGGTNTCCTCACNGTATTTNTAATTCAAAAAAGACTNCGTGGCTNNTGGAGTCTTCAAAANNTTTTAGATAAAGAAAAAGTAATGAAGAGTCTATCGATCAACGGAGACATTCTCATCCGATCTTTAGCCTTAATCATCGTATTCACGTGGTTCACTGCAAGCAGCGCCGCCCTCGGGGATATTACCCTCGCTGCAAATGCAGTGCTCCTTCATTTCTTAACAGTTTCAGCATATTTCTTAGATGGGATCGCACTATCCGCTGAAAAGTTCGTCGGTGAATCAGTCGGCCANCGCTCTAAACCGTACTTTATTGACGCCGCCAAATTGACAACAGTATGGGCTGCAGGTATTGCTGCTGTAATCTCTTTTTGCCTCCTCCTCTGCGGCCCCACGATCATAAACTTCATGACCGTTGATCCCAATGTTCGGGTAATGGCGAAAGAGTTCGTTATTTTTGCCGCCCTAGCACCTNTAATAGGGGTTTGGTGTTTCCAACTGGACGGAATATTTATTGGTGCCACAGCGACTTCATTCATGAGAAACAGCATGATTGTTTCAACACTCATGTTCTTTGCNACNTGGAAAGGCCTAGANGGCTTGGNAAATNTGGGTTTATGGCTCGCGTTGCTGAGTCATTTTATCTATCGAACAATTACTTTGTCCCTTCAACTGCCAAAGGTCATAAANCAGATAAACGANTGCCCATCAAATTAACGCGTTNTCCTNGCTTTATTCCTACAGATCTGTTTGCGTCTTTTCNCCNTCTAATCGAGCGATTATTGTCGCGCACACCGCATCCCCCCAAATATTNACACTCGTTCGACACATGTCTAACNCTCGATCGAATACCATGAGTACNCCTATAGCTTCTACTGGCAGNCCGATAACGCCNAGAATNATCGCTATAGCTACTAACGACGCAGACGGGACNCCCGCCACNCCAATGGAAGTCAGAAGAGCAACNACAATTATNGTAAATTGAACNCCNAAAGTCAGATCTAATCCNTACGCCTGAGCAATAAACATTGCTGCAGCACATTCATACAAAGCCGTACCATTCATGTTTACCGTTGCCCCAAGGGGCAATACAAAACTAGAGACATTATTTGAAATGCCCACATTTTTTTCTAAGCTCTTCATTGAGACAGGCAACGTTGCGGACGATGAAGCTGTAGAAAATGNAGTTAGGATTGCAGGAGACATTGCACGTAGCACTGCCCACGGCCTTACACGCGCAAGACTGCGCAACAAGATCGGCAAAACAACTAGTGCGTGTACTAATAGCGCACCCAACACCGTCAGCGAGAATATAGCTAAAGGCCGAGCCGCATCAAATCCTGTTTTTGAAATGACGCCAGCAACAAGAGCGAACACGCCTATGGGCGCGAATTTCATTATCCACCCAGTCATGTTCATCATAACCTTGAAAGTGGCATCCCAAAAACGAACGAATGGTGTCCGCAATTCATCAGACAATTTCGTAATGAAAAATCCAAAGAGAATAGAAAAGAAAATAATCCCGAGCATCTGGCCCTCGGCAGAGGCTTCCACAATATTCGGTGGAATCATTCGTAAAAATATTTCAGCGACATCGCCTGAACCTTTGTTTTCAATTGTTTCTTGGATGGCTGAAACGTCTCGACTCTCAAAGGCCAACAAATCACCGATGGGACGACCTTCGTACTGGCCTGGCGAAACCACATTGATGAGCGCTAAACCAACCAAAATGGCAAACAGC
This sequence comes from Betaproteobacteria bacterium TMED22, assembly GCA_002167745.1. Lineage (GTDB taxonomy): Bacteria > Pseudomonadota > Gammaproteobacteria > Burkholderiales > Eutrophovitaceae > Eutrophovita. Next base: position 17,979 of record NHCB01000017.1, on the reverse strand, counting down.
GTAGTAATGGCATAGAACAATAACGTCCGTGTGCCAATCTTGGCTAATCTGGCCCCAGAACTTCCAATTCCACACATCCCAACGATAATAGAGGAAGCAATTAAAGGAACAATAATCATCTTCAGTGCGTTTAAGAATAATTGTCCGACATATTCAAAGACAGTAATAACACTTATGCCCAATAGAGCAACCGGCTCACCGTCCTGGGACAAGGTCTTAACAATTGAACCGACGATTCCCGCAAGGACAACCGCGATAATGATTTGCCAATGTAACGCTAACTTACCCATCTAATCCCCCACTTAACCCGTGAATAGTATGTCCTCGATCGACAACGATAGTCTGCCCTGACCATAACAGCAATGGGTTCACTCTTGAATAATTCTCAATTCAGTCAATCTTTTTTAAGAAATCATCAACCAGCGAATCCACCGCCTTTATCGTATGCACGTCGCTAGGAAAGCTGCCATTTTTGACATCTTGAATGAAGTCCTTGAATCCACCAACTCTCTCTTTTTGTAGGGCTTGCTGCAACTCATAAAGTTTTCGGTACTGCTTGGAATGTCGTGGGTAGGGTGGCGGATTATTTCCTAGTATATCTTCAGCAAATAAGAATTGAATGTCACCGCCTCTGCCGCCACCGATAGAAGATGTAAGCAAGCTAGTTCGCTTACTAAGCTCAATTAATAATTCCTCAGGCACAACCTCAACTTCAACAGCATATGCGCCGGCGTCCTCGATAGTTTTAATTTCACTGTAAACCCAAAGTGCCTCTTCTAAAGTTTTGCCTACCGCTTTAAGTCCGCCCGTCCACGTACTTTTTCTTGGTACAAGTCCAGCATGGCCCTGAACCGGTACTCCGGCCTCGGCGGCTGCGCTAATAAACCGCGGAGACCATTGGCACATGATCGCATCGGCTCCCAATTCCATCGCAGCATAAGCTAACCGCACTGCTTCATCTTCGGTTGCGGCAGCGATCAACGGGACAGAAAATGCCATAAAAGTTTTCGGCGCAGCATCCCGTATTGCTTTAGCTAAGTGCGGTTGCTTTGGATCAAATCTTACCTTCATCGTATCAATCCCAGCCTCTTCAGCTGCAGCCGCTTCGTCAGGCGTAAAAGGTAACGTTTCACAAAGAACCTTTTTTCCTTTGTGGTCACGCAACCCCTTCACCGTATGATTTCGTAACCCGTAGTGTCCGCCTAGAGTCATAACTCGGGTTAAACCATCTTTTGCTACATTCCTCGGTGGAATACCGCCATCTCCAGCTGCATGATTAGCCATCTTTTTCCCCTCGTTACACATAAATTAATCTTCGAATTTTAAAGGTGGCCTTCCGCGCTTATACCTTAATCCGTTAATTGCTGATCGTAAGCCTGAAATATTTAAAATACGACCAAGCACCCATCTTTTTCCTGGGATGTCTACCAAACTAAGTCCGATTAGCGCCACCATCAAACCGGGTCCCGGCAAAAATAACATCACGACACCCAGACCTAATAATACCCCCCCCATCAAATTCTTGGTGACTAAAAAAAGGGTACTTGAATCTCTTAAACCAGTTGACGCTTGATCACTATTCTGCGGCGACAAAAAATAGTCCTCAGGTAACCGCGTTATGACAAACGGCATTAACAATAAACCAAGTAAAAACGTAAAAAACGATAGTAGGCCTATCCAAACAAAAACCTCTTGATACTGCATCAACCAGACAATCGTGAGCTCGGTCATAAAGTTACTTAAGGGCTTTTAGTCTAATACTCCATGTTCGATTATTCGTAGATTAAGTAAGGACGTCTTTCATGTAACCAAGATTGCTCATCCAGCTGCGCTGACGAATCCATATCTCCCGCTGTGGCAGCGTCGTCCTCAACCCACTCTCGCATTATGGGGCTGCCATTAATTAAATCAATCGCAAGTCGATCGCGTTCATACTCATACTCAAAGTCTCGCCACAATGGATAGTCCGGGCACAACGACTTAATCGCCTTGAATACAAGACACATTAACCTCCAGGGCCTAAATTGAAGATGATCGTAACCACCCGGATTATCAACATGAATCTGAACACCCTCGCATAGTTGTCCAACATGTTTGTGGAAAGTGGGCTCAAACCAACAAGGTCTCAACGTGCAACCATTCATCCAATCTGGAGCGATGCCTTGCATGCGTTCAATTAATTTTTTTGCATAGACGTCTGGCGCCCCAAAAATTTCCAGCGGGCGCGTTGTACCTCGTGCCTCAGACAAAGAGGTTCCCTCGAGCATCACAGTACCTGGGTAGCACCGAGCCATACTTAAATTAGGAGCGTTAGGACTTGGGTTAATCCAAACCCGCTCGTTTAAAGGCCAGCCAAAGCCGGGCGCCCCCAAAGGAGTCCACCCTTCCATCTGGATCACCGTGAAGTCTACAGACAACCCGTATTTATCAATAAACCAACGCGCAAGCTCTCCAATTGTCAGACCATGTCGCATAGGTAATGCCCCTGCGCCGACAAAACTCTCCCACCCCGACCTCAGCAAAAAACCTTCCACTGGTCGACCAATCGGGTTAGGTCGATCGAGGACCCAGATTTTCTTCTTATGTTTCGCGCACGCTTCCAGCAAATATCTTAACGTCGTAATAAATGTATAAATTCGACAACCCAAGTCCTGAAGATCGACTAATAAAACATCGAAGCTCTCCATCATTGTTTGAGTGGGCCTTCGAACATTACCATATAGCGAAAACACCGGAATATTATGAATTGGGTCGAGAAATTCGGCCGATTCGATCATATTGTCCTGTTTGTCGCCTCTCAAGCCATGCTGTGGACCAAAAGCTGCAACCAGCTCTAGTCGAGGTATTCCAGCAATCACGTCAATAGCATGCTTCAGACCCTCATCTACAGAGGCAGGATTACCAAGCAACGCCAATCGATAACCAGCCAGTTGCTCGTGAAGCTCTTTTTCCTCTCTAAGACGGTCGAGACCAAACTTCATATCAATGATCCTTCGTTTTTGTAAGTATGACTTAAACCTTCCAAAAGCCATCTAAATGGTGAAAATCAGCCTGACCATCTGGAAAATTCATAGCGTAATAACAGTATCGCTGATCTCGCATCTTGATAACAATAGTGAGCGATATCAGAAGCTCGGGCTCTAAATATTTAGATAAATCAACTCCATTAAAATCTAACAGTACCTCTAGTCGAAACCTACCTGCAGAGCTATCCACTAAAATTTTAGGATCGTTCTGTAAATTCATTTTTTTCATTCCACGTCGATATCCAGCAAATGAAAAACAAGCCCACTGCCCCGATGGTGAAAAATTGCATTCCAAGTATTCTCCGTCAGGATGACGAACAAAAAACTCGAAACAGGTTTCTTGCCATAAATCTCCCCCTCTACTTAACGATGACGGTTTGGGAAAAATTATCGGCTCAGTGCTACCTTCAAGGTCATACGCTAACAACCACTTGGCTTTTTCTGGTCGACTTAATGACGCGACAACAGAAAGGTCAACAGGTGGGTTGTCGACGTGGGGCTTCAAGGTGTAAGTTGTAGGCATCTTTATCAGAAGGTTTACCAGTTTTAGAAGGTTACCTCAAAAAAATGTCTGCTTTCGAAAAAACAAAGATAAAACGCGACATGTTAGAACACGACTCGGTTCGCCAAGCCGTTGAACGATCTGGGCATCGGGGAATCATGATTTCTGAAGAAGATTTACTGACATCATTAAAATCAACCCTTCAAAAAAAACCAAGAAATCAATCTATTTGGGTGTTTGGCTATGGATCACTCATCTGGAATCCCATGCTGGAGTATGTCGAGAAGCGACCCGCGCGGATTCGCGGTTACCACCGTGGTTTTTATTGCTGGTCTCGAATTAATCGCGGCTCTCCTGAAACGCCTGGCTTGGTTTTAGCACTTGATCGTGGCGGATCATGTCGCGGTCTTGCTTATCAACTAAGTCCGGACTCCATAGAGAAAGAGCTGTTAATTCTCTGGAGACGAGAAATGTTGGGTAAAGTTTATGTGCCAAAATGGGTTCGAGCAGAAACAACAGAAGGATATGTGGACGCAATCACCTTTGTAATTGATCGCTCAACTGCAGCCTACACGGGCAAATTAGATGACGATCGAATCGTGTCCATCGCAATAAAAGCTTCTGGTCACTACGGATCATGCTCAGACTACTTAATAGAAACCGCCAAAAGCTTAAAGTTTGAAAATATTCAAGATAGAAAAATTTTTCAATTAGCGGATAAGCTATTAACGAGAAAGAGACACTTTCCCGATACGAGTAATGAGCCAACCGATAAGGAGTAAGGGTAACGCATTCCAGACCAGTCCATTCAGAAATGCGAAATCGTAACCGCCCGTGAGATCAAAAAGATATCCGGGCATCCATCCGCCTATAGCCATTCCCAATAGCGATGCCATCATCACCATGCCGACTCTCTCCCCAACAACCCGTTGTGGGAAGTGCTCTCGAACTGCTAATGCATAAGCTGGCACAATGCCACCTTGAAATAAGCCAAATAAAGCAGAAATCACATAAAGTGAAACTAAAGTGTCAAAAAACAAGAAAAGCGTCAAACCAACACTTTGTAAAAAGACGCCAATCACCACAGTTTTTAATCCACCTATATGATCTGAAAGCCAACCGAAGCCCAAGCGGCTGACTACGCCGAAAGCAAGCATTACAGATAGCATTTTTGCACCTATTGTCGCGCCTAAACCAAGATCACTACAAAACGCGACCATATGAACTTGAGGCATAGACATAGCGATACAACAACAAAAAACCGACACCATAAGGAGCATGATCAGCCACGTTGGAGAAAAGGACGAACCCTTTTGATCTAAATCAGCTACCACACTGATTAATGATTTATCGGTCGCCGGTACTTTCCTCAAAACTAACGATAAGGGTAGCGCTAAGACCAAAACAATGAAGCCAACAAACCAGTACGTCTGCTGCCATCCAAAATCTTGCACGCCCGACTCCAAGATTGTCGGCCAAATAGCTCCCGACAAATATTGTCCACTAGCTATGATGCCAACCGCCGCCCCTTTGCGCCGGTCAAACCAATGGGAGACGTGCGCGATAAGCGGCGCAAAAGTAGTGGATGTCCCAATACCGATTAATAATCCTTGGGATAAACATAAAAGTCCGACACCGGTAGCAAATGAAGCCACGAAATAACCTAGAGATATCAGCATGATGCCGACCAGTACCGCTTTATAAATCCCATATTTATCCGAGAAACGACCGAAGACGATACCACCGAAACCGTATCCAATCATAGTAAACACATACGGAAGAGAAGCTTGACTCCGACTAAGACCCAGGTCCACCTGAACCGCGGGCAATATAACGACGATAGACCACATCCCAACGCCTACCACAACCGACATCAATAAAACCACGCTCAACCGAATCCACGCCGAGGCAGAGTCAACCCGGAACGTTTTATCTCTATTCACGACCTGATTTCGATCATGGAAATATAAACACACCTAGTTTCATTAAAACTTCTGGAAAACAGCGCATTAGCCCTTTGTGTTACCGGTCGATTTGTAATACAGTCATTGTATAAGTAAATAGAGCGCATAAGCAGCTCATGGGAGGAAAAGTGTTGGACAGCAGCATCCCGAATCTTCGGGAGGATACGCTATCGTCGCTCATTTTTAAAAATGCAGCGGTCAGAGGGACCAAAACAGCAATTCGCGAGAAAGACCTCGGCATCTGGCAAAGCTGGAGCTGGGCCAATGTAGCTGAGGAAGTCAAACTACTTGCCGGAGGGCTTGCTGCCAAGGGCTATGTGAGAGGAAAAAATCTCGCTATTATTGGCGATAACCGTCCTCGTCTTTATTGGTCATTTGCCGCCTCTCAATCGTTAGGAGGGGTGCCCGTTCCGCTCTATCAGGACGCAATCGCCGACGAGATGATATACGTTTTTAATGACGCTGAAATTGAGTTCGCGATTGTAGAAGACCAGGAGCAAGTCGATAAGCTCCTAGAAATCATGCCTCAATGCGATAAACTAAGATGCATCATTTACGACGATCCGCGCGGTATGCGGCATTATGACCACCCTGCTGTCATGGCATACGAGGACGTTCGAGAGCTAGGCAGCAAGATCCTAAATGAGCAACCGAACTTCATAGATGACGAACTCAGCAAATGCCATACGGATGACGTGTCTGTCATTCTTTACACGTCCGGCACTACTAGTAAACCTAAAGGGGTCTGTCTTACACATAAATCGTGTATTGAGGTAGCTAAAGGAGACATGGGATTTGATAACTATACTGACGAGGGCGAAATTCTATCCTATCTTCCGATGGCCTGGGTAGGCGACCATTTATTCTCCTACGCTCAATCCATAGTCACTGGCTTCACGGTTAACTGCCCCGAGTCCTCCGAGACCGTCATGATTGATATGAGAGAAATTGGGCCTACTTACTACTTTGCGCCGCCGAGAGTGTTCGAGAATTTGCTCACCCAGGTCACAATTCGTATGGAGGACGCAAGTAGGTTCAAAAAATGGCTCTATGAGGCCTTTATGAAAGTTGCCCGTCGAACAGGCTTGGATATCATGGACGGGAAAAAAGTCTCCCTAAAAAATAAACTCCTTTACGGCCTCGGTAATATGTTTGTTTACGGGCCGCTCAGAAATAATCTTGGAATGAGCCACATTAAAGTAGCCTACACAGGTGGCGCAGCCATTGGCCCAGACCTGTATAGCTTTTACCGCTCCATTGGCATTAATCTCAAACAGCTCTACGGACAGACGGAAACGCTTGCATATGTTTGTAAACAACCAAATGGAAACGCTCGTATAGATTCAGTTGGCACACCCATGCCCGGTGTAGACATAAAGGTTGGCGATAAAGGTGAGATCTTAGTTAAAAGCCCAGGATTATTGAAGGAATATTATAAAAATCCTGAAGCAACAAAGGAATCTATTACCCCAGAGGGGTTTTTCAAAACCGGGGACGCGGGCTTTATCGATCAAGATGGACATTTAAAGATTATTGATCGAGCGAAGGACGTTGGCGTGCTTAATGATGGCACAATGTTTGCCCCCCAGTTTCTAGAAAATAAACTGAAATTTTTTCCGTTCATCAAAGAAGCAGTCTGTTTCGGGGATGGACGTGATGCTGTATGTGCTTTTATCAATATCGAGATGGATGCGGTTGGGAATTGGGCCGAGAGGCAAGGCCTTGGCTACAGCGGCTATGTCGACTTGGCTGGAAAGTCCGAGGTATACGCTTTACTTCAAGACTGTATTGAGCAGGTAAACCAAGACCTTGCGAACGAGGACACGCTATCTGGCTCACAAATCAAAAGATTTCTTATCCTGCATAAGGAACTTGATGCCGACGATGATGAACTCACGAGAACGAGAAAGGTACGTCGTGACTTCGTGGCGCAAAAATACGAGGTCCTAGTAAAAGCACTTTATGAAGGATCTAATGCCTGCTTCATAGAAACGCAGGTTAAATTTGAGGATGGCCGGACAGGTACAATATCGGCTGATCTTGCTATCAGTGATGTAAAAATGATCCATTCCACCCAAAATTTAGCGGCATAAAACTTATAGCAAATAATGAACGAAACCGATCGAAAACTAGGCCCAACCATACTAAAGGCTGAAAATATCTCACTCGCTTTTGGTGGCGTAAAAGCACTGACTGATATCAGTTTTGAAGTGAAAGAACATGAGATTTTGGCAATTATTGGCCCTAATGGCGCAGGTAAAAGCTCAATGCTCAACGTGATCAACGGGGTTTATCATCCGAACGCGGGTTCCGTGACATACAAAGGCAACGTGCGGCAACGAATGAAACCGCATGAAGCAGCGACCCAAGGAATTGCCCGTACCTTCCAGAATATTGCCCTATTTAAGGGCATGTCTGTGCTTGATAACATTATGACTGGGCGAACTCTTAAAATGAATGCCGGATTCCTTGCTCAATGCCTCTACGTGGGTCGCGCGCGCAACGAAGAGATCGAACACAGAAAAAAGGTCGAAGAAATTATTGATTTTCTTCAAATTCAGTCCATCAGAAAAACTCCGGTCGGACGACTTCCTTATGGGCTACAAAAACGCGTAGAACTTGGTAGGGCTTTGGCTGCTGAACCGACTTTACTGCTGCTTGATGAGCCTATGGCCGGTATGAATATTGAGGAAAAAGAAGACATGAGCCGCTTCATTCTCGACGTGAATGACGAATTTGGGACAACGATTGTGCTCATCGAGCATGACATGGGCGTTGTAATGGATTTATCTGACAGAATTGTGGTTCTGGATTATGGCAAGAAAATTGGTGACGGAACTCCGTCAGACATCAGAAACAATAAAGCAGTAATTGACGCCTACTTAGGCGTATCAGATTAATTTGAAAAGGAGCAGTCGAACTACTTATCTGGATATAGTTCGGTGACACACGTAGACATGGGGTTTTTTGTTGAAGTTTTACTTAGCGGCTTAATGGCTGGAGTACTTTACTCACTGGTCGCGCTCGGATTCGTACTCATTTTCAAAGCCTCAGGCGTTTTTAATTTTGCCCAAGGAGCAATGGTTTTATTTGCAGCGCTAACGTTCGTGCGGCTTTTAGATATCCTGAAAGACTCCTTTGCCCCCATTACGCTCTCGCTCATCATAACTATTGCCATGATGGTTATGCTTGCAATGGCAATCGAGCGTTTAGTGCTTCGGCCTTTGGTCAACCAGCCTGGAATCTCGCTATTCATGGCAACTCTCGGTATCGCATATTTTCTCGATGGATTTGGGCAAACACTCTGGGGCAGCGATATTTACACGTTAGATATAGGAATTCCCAAAGGATCCATATTCATATTGGAATCGGTGTTCGATGGCGGCATTCTTGTCGCAAAGGAAGATTTGGTAGCCACCGTCATTGCAGGCTTACTTGTGGTGACACTAGCCATATTCTTCCAAAAAACACGTATCGGACGGGCCCTGCGCGCCGTGGCAGACGACCACCAAGCAGCGCAATCAATTGGTATTCCGCTGAACTACATTTGGGTAATTGTTTGGACCGTTGCCGGCTTGGTTGCGCTCGTAGCTGGAGTGATCTGGGGTTCGAAGTTAGGTGTCCAGTTTTCGCTTTCACTCATCGCACTGAAGGCACTGCCGGTATTGATTCTTGGTGGATTTGAATCTGTTCTAGGCGCAATCGTTGGCGGCCTCATCATAGGAGCTGGCGAAAAACTATCGGAAATTTATATTGGTCCTTATGTTGGCGGCGGTATCGAATACTGGTTCGCGTACATGCTTGCACTAGGGTTTTTGATGTTCAGACCGCAGGGTCTATTCGGAGAAGTACATATTGATCGTGTCTAAACATATGTTCAATTTTCATTCAACTTTATTTATGGTCTAACGATGTTTTATAGAGAAGCTGGACAATTCAAAACAAGCTACAAGGCCGATCAAGCGGTTTTCCCGATATTTCAAGATAGAGTCTTTGTCGCTATTTGGTTGCTCATTGGGTTTGTAGTTGTACCCATGTTGGCCAATGAGTATGTCTTTCGGGCAATTTTTATCCCTGTAATTATCATGGCACTCGCAGCAATTGGGTTGAACTTACTTGTGGGTTACTGTGGGCAAGTATCGCTAGGATCAGGAGCATTCATGGCCGTAGGCGCTTATGCAGCCTATAACTTTATGATCCGGATTCCGGAGCTAAATCCACTGATATGTTTTTTACTCGGAGGACTGTCTGCAACGGTTGTTGGTGTTATTTTTGGAATCCCTAGCCTCAGGATTAAAGGTTTCTACCTCGCGGTCGCGACGCTTGCATTGCAGTTTTTTACCGACTGGACGTTCAGTCGAATCGACTGGTTTACAAACTATACGCCATCTGGATCAATTGCAGTGCAGCCGGTGGCGGTCTGGGGGTTCATTTTTGACTCGCCCATCAGAAAATATTTTTTATGTCTCACCGTTTTGCTCATCTTTACAATAATCGCTAAAAATCTGGTTCGGGGTCGGATTGGGCGGGCTTGGATGGCGACTCGGGATATGGATGTTGCTGCGGAGATTATTGGTATCAGGCCGATATACGCGAAACTATCAGCATTCGCAGTAAGCTCATTTTTTATTGGGGTTGCCGGCGCCCTTTGGGCATTCGTTCATTTAGGCTCCTGGGAACCGCTGGCGTTCGATATTAACTTATCATTTAGTATCCTATTTATGGTCATCATTGGCGGGCTAGGCTCGATCGTAGGCGGCATGCTGGGTGCAACGTTCATCACATTATTACCTCTGTTTTTAAACCAATTACCCATTTGGCTCGGGATCAATATGTCCACAGCAATGGTTTCCCACCTGGAATATATGATTTTTGGGGCTCTGATTATCTTCTTTTTAGCAGTTGAGCCACTCGGCTTGGCTAGGATTTGGCAAATCACCAAAGAAAAGCTGCGTTTGTGGCCTTTCCCGCACTAAGAATACGGATTAAAAAATCATTGAATGTAAATTAGACAGCACACCTTTATTGAGGAGAAACTTTATGAAATACGGTCTTTTATTGCGCGCACTGCTGTTCAGTGTGCCACTCGTTATGATTGGATGTGGGCAAGACGAAGTCGGGTCGAACTCATCCAGTTCAACTGAGACTACAGATAGCGCATCAAACGCAGACGGCATAATTGTTAACGTGTCTGATTCAAATGCCCAATTTATTCCAGTACTCTCCTACCGAACTGGTCCTTACGCACCGAATGGAATGCCGGTTGCCAACGGTTTCACCGAGTATTTAAAAGTAATAAACGCTAGAGATGGTGGCATTAATGGAGTCAAAATTAGCTTTGAAGAATGCGAGACGGGTTACGCGACTGCGAGAAGTATTGAATGTTATGAGCGACTCAAAGGCAAAGGCCCGACTGGTGCATCCGTGTTTAACCCAATGTCTACTGGCGCGACATTTGCAATCACAGAGAAAGCACCTGTCGACAAAATACCTCTGATTACTATGGGGTACGGGCGATCTGAGTCTCGTAACGGCGGTGTTTTTCCTTGGAATTTTCCGATCTATGGCACGTATTGGACTGCGGCAGATGTCTTAATCACCCACCTGGGGAATATAAATGGCGGACTAGATAACCTTAAAGGTAAAAAGATCGCCTTGGTGTATCACGATTCTCCATTCGGTAAAGAGCCGATCCCTTTGCTCGAAAAGCGCGCGAGCATGCATAATTTCGAACTCCTAAAACTTCCGGTCACCCATCCGGGGGTAGAGCAGAAATCAGCCTGGATTAATATTAGAAAAGAACAACCTGACTATGTACTTTTATGGGGTTGGGGCGTTATGAACTCTACAGCGATCAAAGAAGCTACAGGGGTCAGATATCCCCGAGATCAAATTTACGGGATTTGGTGGGCGGGCGCCGAGCCAGACGTTAGACCTGCTGCGGCTGACGCTATAGGCTACCAGGCGGTTTCCATGATCTCATCTGGTCAAGCCCAAGTCCACAAAGATATCCTCAGCTACTTGTACGATGCAGGTTTAGGCTCCGGAGAAAGAGAAGGTGTCGGCGAGGTGTTATACAACGTTGGGCTATTAAACGCCGCTCTAGTCGTGGAGTCCATTCGCACAGCGCAATCAAAATACGGGGAAAAACCACTGACCGGTGAACAAGTACGGTGGGGAATAGAAAACCTTAATATTTCGGAACAGGATATTCAAGACCTTGGCCTTTCAGGATATATGTATCCGGTAAACTTAAGTTGCTCTGATCACGAAGGAAAACGAGCAGCGCGACTTCATCGTTGGAATGGTGAATCTTGGGAATATTCTACAGACTGGATAAGCGCTGATGATGCAGTACTTCAACCAATGGTGAAAAGTGCTTCTGATACCTACGCTAAAGAGGCGGGTCTCGATGCGAGCGCATGTGATAGCTAAAAGAACACCACTACTTACCGGAGATTAGGAATGGCGGCAATGACTCAAAACGCAAATTTACTTTCGATTAAAAACATCGAGGTCATTTACGATCACGTCATTCTTGTGCTCAAAGGCGTTTCTCTAGACGTTCCTGAGGGATCGATCGTCGCACTTCTCGGAGGGAATGGCGCTGGCAAATCAACAACCCTTAAATCTATTTCTAATTTATTACAGGCGGAACGCGGTGACGTGACTAAAGGATCGATTATTTTTAAAGATGAGAGAATTGATAAACTGAACCCATCGATTGTTGTTAAAAAAGGCATTGTTCAAGTAATGGAGGGAAGACATTGCTTTGCTCACCTCACAATAGAAGAAAACTTGCTCACTGGCGCATTTACTCGCACAGCCTCCAGAAGAGAAATCGCTGATAGTCTAGAGAAGGTTTATAACTATTTCCCCAGACTTAAACAGCGACGATCGAGTTTAGCGGGCTTCACCTCTGGTGGAGAACAACAAATGACAGCGGTAGGACGTGCACTTATGGCGAAACCTAAAATGATTTTGCTTGATGAGCCTTCGATGGGTCTTGCGCCGCAAATTGTTTCGGAAATTTTTGAGATTGTTGAAAATCTCAATAAAAAAGAAAATGTTAGTTTTCTTCTAGCCGAACAAAATACAACTGTCGCGCTTCGTCACGCAGACTATGGGTATATTCTCGAAAACGGTCGAATTGTTATGGACGGTCCAGCAAACGAATTAGCCAACAATGAAGATGTGAAAGAATTCTATCTTGGTATATCTGGCGCAGGACGCAAAAGCTTTCGGGATGCAAAGCATTATAGACGTCGAAAACGATGGCTTGCCTAAAATTATAGATCTTCAATCGCGCGAAAAATATTATCGCTCAAACCCATTTAGATTAAGGAGTACTCATGAGTGAAGCGAACTCGTTCCTGGATTCATCTGAAACCCGTTCAGAGGTCGATCGTGAAACCGATCTGATCCAGCGATTTAAAAAACAAGTTCAACACGCCCAGGTTAACTCGGATTATTTTAAAGAGCGCCTAAAAAATATTGATCCCGAATCCATCGTGGACCGGGATTCGATTTGTCAGATTCCGGTTACACGAAAAACCGATTTGAAAGCCATTCAAGGGAAGGCCCCTCCTTTCGGTGGTTTAACGACAGCACCGTTAAGTAGCCTCGCAAGATTATTTTCCTCACCCGGACCAATTTATGAACCTCAAGCGGTTAATGAGGACTTTTGGCGCGTCAAACGTGCGCTTTATTCAGTGGGAGTTAGATGTGGAAGTTTGGTATACAACACATTCTCCTATCACTTTACGCCCGCAGGCTTTATGATGGATGAAGGGGCACGAGCGCTTGGTTGTGCGGTTTTCCCAGCAGGAGTCGGACAGACAGAGTTACAAGTGCAAACGATTGCCGAAATTCGGCCAGACGTCTATACGGGTACGCCTTCGTTCCTGAAGATACTTTTAGAAAAAGGAAACGAGCTAGGCCTCGATCTCAGTAGTCTGAAGCGCGGCATTGTTGGCGGTGAAGCACTTTTACCCAGCGCTCGAAAATTGTTTCAAAATAGTGGTATTGAGATTTGCCAAACTTATGCTACAGCAGATGTTGGGCTCATTGCTTACGAAACATTACCCGACCAGGGGCTCATCATCGACGAAGGTGTGCTTGTCGAGATTGTGCGTCCTGGCAGTGATGATCTGGTAGAGGACGGGGAAGTAGGAGAAGTAGTGGTGACGGTATTCTCAGATATTTATCCATTGATCCGGTTTGGAACAGGTGACCTATCTATGTTCATTCCTGGAGTCAGCGCATGTGGGCGAACCAATCGTCGGCTTAAAGGTTGGATGGGCAGAGCTGATCAAACGACGAAAGTTAAGGGGATGTTCGTTCACCCCGAACAGATTAACGCTGTGGTGAAAAGACATCCAGAAATTCAGTATGCTCGCCTAAATGTTGCTCACGACACTCAGCATAATGACGTTATGACACTCGAATGTGAAGGTGCCACGGATAAATTGGAGCTAAATGCATCAATCGTTATAACACTTAAAGAACTGACCAAACTAAGGGGGGCGGTTAACTTCGTACCGACCAATTCGTTGCCGCGTGACGGGAAGGTTATTGACGATCGAAGAAAATATGATTAAAAGTAATTGTCCAACTAAGCTTCGAGATGGCCAACAATGACGGAAAAACTGATTAGTTCCTATCCCATTCCTGAAATTAATTCATTGCCGGAAGATATTCGGGAAAAGGTTCTTGGGGTCCAAGAGAAGGCGGGATTCATACCTAACGTTTTTTTGACCCTAGCTCATCGGCCAGAGGAATTCCGAGCATTTTTCGCCTACCATGACGCACTGATGTTACGGGACGGCAAACTCAGCAAAGCCGAACGGGAAATGATCGTAGTTGCGACGAGTGGCGTCAATCAATGCCTCTATTGTGTTGTAGCACACGGCGCAATCTTACGGATTTACCAAAAGGACCCTTTGATCTCCGATCAAATTGCTATCGATCACCAAAAGGCGGACATAACAGATAAACAAAAGATAATGCTCAATTTCGCTGTGAAGTTAGCGCGTAACCCAGAAACTATCACGTCAGGTGATCACAAGTTATTAGAGGATTATGGTTTTGGTAAGGACGAAATTTGGGATATTGGCGCGATAACCGCTTTTTTCGCGCTATCTAATCGAATGGCTCATCTTATTGAAATGCGCGCAAATGATGAATTCTATCTGATGGGGCGGTTGCCTAAGAGCAAAGATTAGAAAGATTTACCATTTATTCCTTAAATTTCAGCTTATATATTCTAAAAAAGAATATATAAGCTGAAATTAGCCTAAAAATATAAACCATCTTGTATAATTTCTTAATATGGAAACGTAAATTTAGACAGGATATATTTTCGGGCTGAATAATCAACAAAAGGAAATCAAATGGCGGCGTATGACCAAGACCCCCAAGAAACCCGAGAGTGGCTCGACGCCCTAAAAGGCGTCTTAAACACCGAGGGGCCTGACAGAGCACACTTTTTACTAGAACAGTTAATTGAAAAAGCCCGTCGCTCTGGAGCTTTCCTCCCATATACCGCGAATACCGCCTATATAAACACTATTCCCCCTTCCAAAGAGGACAAATCACCCGGTGACCACGAAATTGAGGGGAGAATCCGCAGCTATGTTCGGTGGAACGCCGCAGCAATGGTACTAAGGGCCAATAAAAACACAAACGTGGGCGGACATATTGCGAGTTTTGCTTCAGCTGCGACACTTTACGATGTAGGCTTCAATCACTTTTGGCATTCTCCCTCGAACACTCACGGTGGGGACTTAATCTTTGCACAAGGACACTCTGCAACGGGCGTCTATGCCAGAGCGTTTATGCTTGGCCGCTTAACTGCGGCACAAATGGACAAGTATCGGCAAGAAGTTGATGGGGACGGCTTATCGTCTTATCCCCATCCCTGGCTCATGCCGGATTTCTGGCAATTCCCCACAGTGTCCATGGGATTAGGTCCAATAATGGCAATTTACCAAGCTCGGTTTATGAAGTACTTACAGGATCGGGGATTAGCAAATACGGAAGGGAGAAAAGTTTGGTGCTTTATCGGCGACGGAGAAAGTGATGAGCCTGAAACGCTTGGCGCAATCGGGATTGCCGCTCGAGAAAAATTGGATAACTTGATCTTCGTTGTAAATTGTAATTTACAACGACTGGACGGCCCGGTCCGAGGCAATGGCAAAATCATCCAAGAGCTTGAAGCCGACTATCGAGGCTCAGGCTGGAATGTAATAAAACTCATATGGGGTTCGTACTGGGACTCATTAATTGCAAGAGATACGAATGGTATGTTGCTCAAACTAATGGATGAGACCGTTGATGGTGAATATCAAACATACAAAGCTAAAGACGGAGCATACGTTAGGAAACATTTCTTTGGTAAATATCCTGAGACACAAGAACTGGTCTCAAACATGTCTGATGACGATGTGTGGCGCCTAAACCGTGGCGGCCACGACCCTTATAAAATTTACGCTGCATACTCGACAGCCGTAAACCATACCGGCCAACCCACTGTCATCCTTGCTAAGACGATCAAAGGTTACGGCATGGGAACCGCTGGGGAAGCCCAAAACATAACCCATCAACAAAAGAAAATGGGAACGACCTCATTGAAAGATTTCCGAGATCGATTTAAATTACCCATTGAGGACAAAGATATAGACGACATCCCCTATCTTACGTTCCCAGAGGACTCCGCAGAAGCAAAATATATGCATGAGCGTCGAGAAGCTCTCGGTGGATATTTACCTACTCGAAGAAAAAAAGGGGACACGCTTAAAACTCCAGAAATTTCAGCATTCAATGCGTTGTTAAAAAATTCTGGCGATCGAACATTCTCCACAACAATGGCCTTTGTTCGAATTCTTGGCATACTAGTTAAAGACAAAACATTAGGCAAACGCGTCGTGCCCATTGTGCCTGACGAGTCACGCACATTTGGAATGGAAGGCATGTTTAGGCAACTCGGCATCTGGTCCTCAGTAGGTCAACTCTATACGCCTGAAGATGCCGATCAATTAATGTTTTATAAAGAAGATAAAACCGGTCAAATTCTTCAAGAGGGCATCAATGAAGCTGGAGCAATGTCCTCATGGATTGCGGCGGCGACCTCCTACTCGACGCATGGAATCTCAATGATCCCTTTTTATATCTACTACTCCATGTTTGGCTTTCAACGGGTCGGGGATTTAGCATGGGCCGCTGGTGACCAGCGGGCGAGAGGATTTTTACTGGGCGGGACAGCAGGACGAACAACTTTAAATGGCGAAGGATTACAGCATGAAGATGGACACAGTCACTTGCTTGCGAGCACGATCCCGAATTGTATTTCGTACGACCCGACGTTTGCCTATGAGTTAGCCGTTATCGTTGAAGACGGGCTCCGAAGAATGTATCAGGATCAAGAGGATGTCTTCTACTACATCACAGTTATGAATGAAAATTATGCGCACCCAGAGCTGCCAAAGGACGCAGAAGAAGGGATTGTGCGCGGAATGCATCAATTGCCTAGCCCCAAAACAAAATTAAAAAAGGCGCCAAGAGTTCAACTTCTCGGCAGCGGCACCATATTGCTTGAGGTTATCGCGGCACAGGCACTTTTGGAGTCCGATTTTGGCGTTATTGCACAAGTTTGGAGTTGCACTAGTTTCAATGAACTCCGACGCGACGGCATATCTACATCTCGCTGGAATATGTTGCATCCCGATGAAAACCCAAGATCCAGTTACGTCGAACAATGTCTTTCAAATACTGAGGGGCCCATAGTCGCCGCGACAGACTACATGAGGATCTTTGCCGATCAGATTAGGCCATATATCCCCAATAAAAATTACGTGGTGCTCGGTACTGACGGTTTTGGACGATCTGACACAAGGGAGAAACTGCGAGACTTTTTTGAGGTTGACCGGAGATATATAGTTGTAGCCGCTCTATCTGCAATGGCAGAAGAAGGAACTATTCCCAAAAAAACTATAGCGGAAGCAATAACCAAATATGGAGTTAATCCGAATAAACCTGAACCCACAACTGTCTGACCAACTTTTCACTAACTCACAGAATTAAGTAATGCAAAGGAATTTACATGACCGCTCCTAAAGACGTTTTAGTTCCCGATATTGGTGACTTTAAAGATATTCCTGTTATTGAGGTATTGGTAAAACCTGGGGATCATGTCAAAGCAGAGGAATCTCTTATTACACTTGAGTCAGATAAAGCAACTATGGAAGTGCCTGCGCCGTTCGACGGTGTTATCAAAGAACTACAGGTCAAAGTTGGCGATGACGTATCGGAAGGAACTGTCATATTAAGCCTTGAGGAAGCCTCAATTTCGGAAGAGCCGCAAAAAACCGAAGCCATGCCTGAAAAGACAATACCTGTCACACCTGTCACACCTGTCACACCTGTCACACCTGTCACACCTGTCACACCTGTCACACCTGTCACACCTGTCACACCTGTCACACCTGCT
>NHCB01000016.1 GCA_002167745.1 Betaproteobacteria bacterium TMED22 | reverse complement strand
TTAGGCTCTGGTTTAGGCTCTGGTTTAGGCTCTGGTTTAGGCTCTGGTTTAGGCTCTGGTTTAGGCTCTGGTTTAGGCTCTGGTTTAGGCTTAGCATCAATAGTGGCAACACTATCCTCTGCCTGTACCTCTGGTGACCACAGCTCCACCATAACTGGCTCAGGATCTCGGTGATTCCAATCCAGACTGACCACTAAAAACAAAAATAAGATAGCATGTATAAAGACGGACAGAAAACCCGACTTGATTCGAGAGTTTTTCATCCCGCGCGACATTTAATCCTTGGGTGTTACCATGAGGCCTACACGCTCGACATTCATTTTTTGCAGTACATCCATCATGTCCATCACCTTTTCATAACGAACACTTTTATCAGCCGATATGAGAATAGGTTGATTGGGATTAGCGCCTTGTTTTTTGGTCACAACAGTTAAAAGCTCACCCCAACCTACAACCCTTGATGCTTTTGAAGTCTCTCGATCAATATAAGCGTAGTCACCACCAGCTTTAATAATAACTTCAAGCGGCCTAATCGGAACCTGAGATGACTGTCCAACACTAGGCAATTCAACAACTCCTGGATTCAACATGGGCGCGGTGACCATAAAGATAACAAGCAATACCAACATCACATCGATATAAGGAACCACGTTCATTTGATTCATCAATTTACGCTGTCTTTTAGCCATTACATCACCAAATAATTATCGAGACTGAGCTGCGTTAATTAACTGTTACGGAACGCTGTAATAAATTTGATATCTCTTCCATATTGCTTTCATAACGAGCAGTTAAACGCTCTATATCTCTCACATACTGGTTATAGGCAAGAACCGCCGGTATTGCTGCAAAAAGACCCATCGCGGTAGCAATCAAAGCCTCCGCAATTCCTGGCGCCACTTGAGCAAGTGTTGCCTGCCCAACATTAGCTAGACCGCGAAAAGCATTCATGATCCCCCAAACGGTTCCAAAAAGGCCGACGTAAGGACTAACAGACCCTACCGTCGCCAAAAACGATAAATGCATCTCTAATCGATCTAGCTCTCGCTGATACTGCGCATTCATCGCCCTTCTAGTACCATCCATAACGGTCGGTAAGGACATCCCTGTTTGATTTAGTTTTGTAAATTCACGGAGTGCTGACTCAAAAATTCGATCAAGCGCACCTCGCGATTTGCTCGCACGAGAATGCTGATAAAGACTTCCAGGATCATTAACCGAAGAAAAATAATTTTCGAAAGTTCTGGCGCTAAGCAGTGCATCTTTGAAGATCTCGCGTTTCAAAAAAATATACCACCAAGAAATCAGCGACATGGCAAGAAGCGCAACCATCACCAATTGAACTAAAATACTGGCGTTAACGATCAGCGACCAAAAAGACATGTTCTCGGATATGCTCACAGGCATGAAAGACCTTTCATTTGATTAAGCAATTTAAACATAATGATGTAATGCTTCCTTTAGCGACTCTGGAAACCTAACAGGTACAAAATCACCAGCATGAATCGATGCCAAGTTAAGACTCGCATCCGTTAGCATCAATCCATTTCTACGAATTGATTGCGTTAATGTTAACTGGGCTCTCCTAACCTCTACAGCATCTACGCAAATCTCAACCTCATCGTCTAATCGCGCGGGATAATGATAATTAAGCACCAGCTTTCGGACAACTAAAATAACCCCAAAATCTCGAACCAATTTTGAAGACTCAAACCCCAATTGACGGAGCCAATCGGCTCGGGCTCGTTCAAAAAAATCTAGGTAACGTGCATGATAAACCACACCACCTGCGTCGGTATCCTGGTAATAAATACGTGTCGTTACTGAAAAAATAATTACAGCTCCTTGAATAAACCCAACTCTTTCGACGTTTTCGCTTCGAGGCCAAAATGGCTAAACGCTCGAGGCGTAGCCAAGCGCCCCCGTGGAGTCCTTTGGAGATAACCCTCTTGAATTAAAAATGGTTCGATAACATCCTCGATGGTATCGCGAGATTCTCCAATCGCTGCGGCAAGATTATCAACACCAACTGGACCTCCCGCAAACCGGTAAATAATAGCCTCTAGCAGTTTACGATCCATAACGTCTAGACCCCGACCGTCCACATCCAAACTCATTAACGCTTCATCGGCGACGGTTTTATCAATTTTTCCTTCGAATTTCACGTCTGCGAAGTCTCTCACACGTCGCAGCAAACGGTTCGCTATTCGTGGCGTACCTCGCGACCTCGACGCAATTTCTCGCGCACCATCTCCGTCAATTTCGGTATTTAATAGCTCCGCAGACCTTTGAATGATTTTAGTGAGCTCATTAGGCGTATAAAATTCCAATCTAGATACAATACCAAATCGATCGCGCAATGGGTTGGTTAGCATCCCGGCTCTTGTCGTAGCGCCTATCAGGGTAAAAGGCGGCAAATCAAGCTTCACCGAACGCGCCGCAGGCCCCTCTCCAATCATAATATCCAGCTGATAATCTTCCAGCGCCGGATAGAGGATCTCTTCGACAGCTGGCGATAACCGATGTATCTCATCGATAAATAGAACATCATTGGACTCTAAATTAGTCAGTAAAGCAGCGAGATCTCCAGCCTTCTCAATAACAGGACCGGAAGTTTGTCGCACGTTCACGCCCATTTCTCGGCCAATAATATGCGCTAAAGTTGTCTTCCCCAAACCAGGAGGACCAAATAATAAAACGTGATCCAAAGGCTCCTGACGACCAACTGCCGCCTGTATAAACACACTTAGCTGTCCCCGGATTTTCTCTTGACCGACGTAATCATCTAAACGACTTGGACGCAAAGCTCGCTCGGCTCTATCTTCTGGAAGGTCTGCAGGCGAATCAGGTGATACCAATCGATCTGTCTCGATCATTTGAATAATAACCAATTAACTAAATTTCGCATCAGTAATCTTGTAAAAAACTAGCAACATAAGGGTCAATTGCTTGCGCGTGCTCTAAAGTCAACGTCTCTGACGCGGAAGACAAATGGTCTAGCTCTTGGTTTATACGTCCTGTCACGCTGATGATAAGCGTTGTGAAATACTCTTTCCCCAGACGGGATAACGCGAATGCTTGAGCCTCTGCTCCCTCTAAGTCGGTTGTGACGAACTGCATAGCAGCATTCTCACGATGATAAATTTCTTGCATCAATTGTAGGTCATCATTTAGGTGTTTTAGCGGCGACTTCAATTTGCCTGAAAAGGTTAAACTCATCATTACCTGCCTGGCAATACTGTGATCAATCAAAGACGCTTGTTTTAAGCCTATATTAGTCTTGAAATGTTTAATCAATCGTTCAATATCTTGATCGTTAAACTTATCCTCAACAATTAGCGTCCAGTCGGCACGTATCCATTCATAATTACGGTAATCATCAATCAACCCTGGCTCAACTCGCTCAATTAACGCCTCCTCAGCCTGCCTCCACCAAGGATCATACTTATTCCATTCGGGGCCTAGTTCCCGTTCTAAACCCACTTGTCGCAAGAACTTGTCGACAGAAAAATAAGCTTCCTGTTTAAGAAAATATGTACCTATGGCCGAAGTAGAGTCAAAACTATGTATGGACCAAAGGTCATTTGCCAAATCTTTAGCCGAGCGGACTGGAGCAGATAAAAGCAAACCAGAAAACAAAACCAAGGTCAGGAAAATCGGAAAGCTCTTAGCTCTTTGGCTAATCGAATTTACCCGATCTTTCATTCTTGTGAATATCCCGGAAGTACTCATCGCTAGATTATATCTGATGACGTCAATCATCAGTCAGATTGGCTATTTTATTTTTATAGCTATCTATTCGACCGCTCACTTCGAAGATATAAGTTGTAACGTTTGACGAATCATCTCCGATAACGTTAGCCCGTCCTCTACCTTTGATACAGATGCGCGCGCATCACGCTCACTGTAACCTAGCGAGATCAAAGCGCTAACTGCATCTTCAATCAGACTTGGCTTAGGCGCAATCACAGCGGATCCATCTGTTTGAGCCAATTTATCTCTTAATTCTAAAATTAACCGCTCAGCTGTCTTTCTACCAATCCCAGGCACTTTTGTTAAACGTGCCGCATCTTCAGAAGCAACAAGTCCCCGAAGCTCGTCTAAGGATAATGCCGAAAGAATAGCTAATGCGATTTTTGCGCCAATACCATTAACCTTAAGCAGTTGCCTAAAAGCAGTTTTTTCTCCTGGTTTCCCAAAGCCATACAGTAAGTGAGCGTCCTCTCGAACCAAAAGATGTGTATGAAGCGTGACTTGCTCGCCAACCTCAGGCAAGTCATAAATCGTGCTCATTGGCGCCTCAATCTCGTAAGCTAATCCACCTACTTCGACCACCAGTGTAGGAGGCGTTTTTTCGACTAAAATCCCGATAATTCTACTGATCATTTTGGCATCATTTCACGTAATGTTAGTTTTTTGGTCCATGTCGAATTCTACTTGTTACGCGCTCCGAGTGCGCGTAACAGATTGCACACGCTAATGCATCGGCAGCGTCAGTCGAGGGAGCACTTGGAAGACTCAATAAACGCTTCACCATTTCTTGTACTTGCGATTTGTCAGCATGCCCATTACCAACGACAGATTGTTTCACTTGCAAGGCTGTGAACTCTGCTACTGACAAATTTTTCAGAACTGCAGCAGATATAGCCGCGCCACGCGCCTGCCCTAACAGTAGGGTCGACTCCGGATTCACATTTACAAAAACTTTTTCAACGACTGCGATCGTCGGACCATGGCTGTCAATGATCTCAATAACACCAGTTAGAATTTCTTTTAATCGATCCGGAAGACCCTCTCGGACCGTTTTAACGCAGCCACTGGACACATAGGTCAGAGTCTGCGGCGCTACATCAATAACACCGAAGCCTGTAATCCTAAGTCCCGGATCAATACCTAAAACTCTCAAAGGTCTCGCCACGTGCGAGTAAGACAGTAATTAAATATCATACTCTGCCGTCGTATATACGTCTTGAACGTCATCCAGTCCCTCTAATGCATCTAAAAGTTTCTGCATTTTTTCAGCATCTTCACCTTCAAGCGAATTGATAGTAGTTGGCTTATGAGTTACCTCAGCAACTTCGGGAATTAAATTTGCCTCGTCGAAAACACCCTTAAGAGCATTAAATTCATTAGGACTCGCAATTACCTCAATGCTCCCGTCATCATTAGAAATGACGTCATCAGCACCGCCAGATAACCCAACATCCATGATCAACTCTTCATCAGACCCAGGTGCAAAAACAAATTGAGAACAATACTTAAAGAGAAACGCTACAGAACCATCGGTACCCAAATTACCGCCGTGCTTGGAAAATGCATGACGAACATCAGCGACGGTCCGCTTTGTGTTGTCTGTCAGACAATCAACCATAACCGCCGCACCACCAATACCATAACCCTCGTACCTCGCTTCTTCATAATTGACACCTTCCAGCCCACCCGAACCTTTTTTTATCGCCCGATCGATGGTGTCTTTAGTCATATTCGCGTCAAGCGCCTTGTCGACTGCGAGACGCAGGCGGGGGTTAGAGGCAGGATCTCCCCCAGCAAGTCTGGCTGCGACTGTGATTTCCTTTATCAATCGGGTAAATACTTTGCCACGCTTAGCATCTGCAGCAGCCTTGCGGTGTTTGATATTTGCCCATTTACTATGTCCAGCCATAATTCCTTACTACTCCTAAACGGTTTAATCTCACAAACCCTGATTTGTAACTACCAATTCAAATTTAAAACGAAAATAATATTTGACCCTCGAGTCTACACATTGAATCTAAAATGCATAACATCACCGTCACTCACTATATAGTCCTTGCCCTCCAACCTGACTTTACCAGCATCTTTAGCTGCGGTTTCGCCACCAAATTGAATATAATCCTCGTAACTCACAACCTCGGCCCTGATGAAGCCTTTTTCGAAATCCGTATGAATAACGCCAGCCGCCTGGGGTGCCGAACTGCCTCGACGAACCGTCCAAGCCCGCACCTCTTTTTTACCAGCTGTGAAGTATGTTTGTAATCCTAACAATTCGAATGCCGCTCTGATAACCCGATTCAGACCAGGTTCATCCATTCCAATATCAGTCAAAAACATCTTTTTCTCTTCATCTTCTAGCTCTATCAACTGAGCTTCAAGTGCGGCCGATATCGCGACGACATTTGTACCCTCCTTTTCGGAAAGTGTTTCAACCGCCTCCAGGAATCGGTTTTGGCTAAAACCCTTTTCGCTTACATTGGCTATATACATCACGGGCTTCATGGTCAATAGAAAAAATGGGTGCAGCACACTCCGTTCTTCTTTAGATAGATCGATCGTACGCGCGGCAAGGCCCTGATTTAAAGCTGCCTCGACTTTTTCAAGTACATCTACAATTCGCTTAGCCTCTTTATCATTCCCGGCTCGAGCCTGTTTTCCATAACGAACTAATTGCTTTTCTATGGATGCCAAATCGGCAAGCGCAAGCTCAGTGTTTATAACTTCGATGTCTGAAAGTGGGTCAACCTTACCGCCAACGTGGACGACATTATCATCACTGAAACACCTAACAACATGGGCAATAGCATCAGTTTCTCGAATATTTGCAAGAAACTGATTTCCCAGTCCTTCTCCTTGCGAGGCCCCCTTTACTAAACCTGCTATATCGACAAATTCAACAAGTGCGGGCACAGTCTTCTCTGGCACCACCATTGATGATAATTTCTCGAGCCGTGCATCTGGGACCTCTACGACCCCGACGTTAGGCTCAATTGTGCAAAATGGGTAATTCTCAGCAGAAATTTCAGCCTTAGTCAGCGCATTAAATAAGGTCGATTTCCCGACATTTGGCAATCCTACAATTCCACACTTCATATTCTCTTTTCCTCAATAAGCGCTGATAAATTTAGGGTTTCGTATTTGATGTATGCAAAACCAACATAGCTTGACTCATCATTCCAGTCATGATTTCTGATTTCACATCAAGCGATCGCCTTATGGCCTCATCAATCAGATCCTCCTCGGCTCGTTTGGGCGCGTGAAGCACATAACTAGAAACCAACCGCTTATCTCCCGGATGACCAACACCAATTCTCAATCTCCAAAAGTTGAGGCCCAAATGCAGACCAATATCTCTGATACCGTTATGACCGCCATGGCCTCCCCCTTGCTTGAGTTTAACGACGCCAGGCTCCAAATCGAGATCATCATGAACTACCAGAATATCACTCACTTCGATACCATAAAAGCTACACATCGATTGCACTGACCGGCCACTCTCATTCATAAAGGTCTGAGGTTTTAATAACCAAACATCTGCGTCGTCTACCTTGGTTCGCGCAATATCTCCATAGAATTTCGATTGGCGCTCAAATTGAGCGGCTAAGGTAGAGGCTAATTGATCACACCACCAAAAACCGACATTATGGCGCGTCGCATCGTACTTGCTACCTGGATTTCCTAATCCTACGAGCAGTTTCATACCTTAATGGTTACCCATGATCGTAATTATAAAAAAAGCCGAGCATCAATTGGCGCTCGGCTTTTAGGTACATTAAATAATGACTTAAGCCTCGCTCGAGTCGCCTTTTTCTTCAGACTCTGATTCTGCAGATGCAGCATCTTCACCATCTTCAGAATCACCACTTGGCTCATCATCGGCAGCAGGACCCCGGGCTTTTTGGATTGCAACAACCCCAAGATCCTCTCCACCTCTAGCCAAATGGGCGGACTCCACGCCATCCGGAAGGTTTAACTGAGACAAATGGATCGACTGTCCTATCTCTAATTCACCGCAATCAACCTCAATATATTCAGGCAGATCCCCAGGCAAGCAGGATACTTCAAGCTCAGATTCGATTCGATTCACAACACCCCCACCGAGCTTAACGCTTGGCGCACTCTCCTCATTGACAAAGTGAAGCGGCACTCGCATCGTAATCTTTTCTTTAGCCGATACGCGCTGAAAATCAACATGCAAGATTTCCGTTCTCCAAGGGTGCATCTGATAATCACGCAGCAGCACTTTTTCAGCCTTACCGGCTAAAGACATATCCAGAATAGAAGCATGGAATACCTCCTTCTTGAGCTGCTGCAGGGTTTCTTTATGATCGAGCTCGATCATCTCAGCCCCTGACTGACCACCATAGAGCACACCTGGTACTTTACCCGCTCTGCGGAGACGGCGGCTCGCACCCGTTCCCTGCGCAGATCGAACTTCAGCATTAATTTTCATATCTGACATTTTACTTCTCCAATTTAAAAGGGAATGTCCTCGCGACCAATTCGATTCCCGTACAAAAACGCTAGTTTAACCCAGCAAGCAATATTGTTTTTTTAATCTATGAACAACGACGACACAGAATCTTCATTACTAATTCGACGAATTGTCTCTGCAAAAAGATTAGCAATCGATAATTGGCGTATCTTATCGCATCCCTGCGCATCATCTGAAAGGGGGATAGTATCCGTCACAACCAACTCGTCAATCTCTGAGCTCGCAATTCTCTCAATCGCCTTCCCAGAAAGCACCGGATGAGTACAGTAAGCTAAAACCTTCTTTGCGCCATTTCTTTTGAGGGCAGCTCCTGCCTCGCAGAGTGTATTCGCCGTATCCACCATATCATCCATGAGAACACATGTTCTACCATCAACCTCACCGATAATATTCATAACCGTAGAGACATTGGGTTTCGGCCGTCGTTTATCAATAATTGCCAAATCTGACTCAAGCCTCTTGGCTAGGGCCCTCGCACGAACCACACCACCCACATCCGGTGATACAACAATTAGGTCCTTATAGCCGCACTTCCATATATCTCCTAAAAGAACAGGTGCCGCGTAAACATTATCAACCGGGATATCAAAGAATCCTTGAATTTGATCGGCATGTAAGTCCATAGTCAGCAAGCGATCTACACCGGCAGCCTGCAGACAATTAGCAACAACTTTGGCGCTGATCGCCACTCTCGCAGAACGTGGTCTTCGATCTTGCCGCGCGTACCCCAGATAGGGTATCGCAGCAGTAATGCGTCCAGCCGAGGATCTTTTCAGCGCATCAACTATAAGCAATATCTCCATCAAGCTCTCATTCGTGGGAGCACACGCAGACTGAAGAACGAAAATATCTCTCCCTCGAACGTTTTCCAATAGCTCGACCATAACTTCGCCGTCGCTAAATCTACCAACGGTTGCCCGGCCCAGCCCTATATTTAAGTGTTTAGCTACTTCGGTGGCTAGGGCCGGATTTGCATTTCCCGTAAATACCATCAAACTTTCGTAGGTCATACTCTCGCAGATCTCCAGAAAAAAATTTTTATAACTCGCCTCACAATCATCCTCAGGACTAAGCTATATTCATTGGGTTGAAGCTAAGCTTCTTTAATAATCAATAGTGACTTCAGTAAAAAATCTGGCTGGGGAGGAAGGATTCGAACCTTCGCATGCCGGAATCAAAATCCGGTGCCTTAACCAACTTGGCTACTCCCCAAAAACTTGTCTGCCTAATCATCTGTCCAATCAACCAACGGATGACGATCCATTCCTCGAGCCACAAATCCAAACCACCTCGGCGGAATTTGTGCCTGTGCGGCCTTTGCTCGTTCTAACGTCGTAAATGAGCAAAACACGCTAGACCCAGAACCGCTCATGGCGGCAGTCCCGAACTGCCCCAACCACTCTAATGCCGACAACACCTCTGGATATAACCGGCATACTGCCTCTTGAAGGTCATTCTGACCCTCGTGCAAGGAAAAGTCCGCTATTTTGATAGGTTTGGAATTTCGTGTCAATTCTGGATCATCAAACACAGTTTGAGTAGAAACAAAGCAATTGGGATGGACCACCAAATACCACCCATCAGGAAGCTTCAGGGGCACGATTTGCTCACCAATCCCTTCAGCGAAAGCACTCTGACCGTATACAAAAAAAGGAACATCCGCACCCAGAGAAACGGCCAAATTTTGCAGCTCACCTCTTTTTAAATTTAAGCCCCACAATTTATTCAGCACAACGAGGACCGTTGCTGCATCGGAGCTACCCCCTCCCAAGCCACCTCCAAAGGGAATGCGTTTGGCAATATGTAACTCAACACCCTGCTTAACGGAACCATGTTTAGCCAGCAATCGAGCTGCACGAACCGCAAGATCCTCTGTATCGGTCCATGGATGCTGAGATACACGCCTAATTACATTCTCGGGGACCAGTCGAATTCCAACTAAATCGGTAAAATCCAGCATACGAAAAACTGTCTGCAAAGAATGGTAGCCATCCTCGCGCCGCCCAGTTATCCGCAGAAACAAATTAACTTTGGATGGCGCTGGAAAATAATCGAAATCGTCTCGAATCGTCACGAATGCAGCCCTACCCACTCGTCTAAAACGAAACGTATTTTGAGATCTTGAAACTCGAGACGAATGACACGAGGACGCATCGACTCTTCATGATAGCGCTCAAAAGTAACTTTCCATCCCTCTTGCTCGAGATACGTTAAACGCTGCCGTGTATCTTTCGATGACATTTTTTCTATCGCAACCTGAGGGTTAACCTGCCCTCGAGCCCAGTACTTC
Source organism: Betaproteobacteria bacterium TMED22 (assembly GCA_002167745.1). GTDB lineage: Bacteria > Pseudomonadota > Gammaproteobacteria > Burkholderiales > Eutrophovitaceae > Eutrophovita. Next base: position 68,210 of record NHCB01000016.1, on the reverse strand, counting down.
AAACTATCTAAAGGTAAGCGCCAACCCAACACACGCTCAGTCAGTGCTTCCACAGAGGGTGCCTCATACACCTGATCTTTAGTCTCTAAAACTGCTCCTGTCCGCGGTGATACCAATATCACGGCAATAATCGATCCGACAGGAGTATAGATATCCACAGCATCAACATCACCCCGATGACTCCACTTAATTCGAGCAGAGCTACCCTCACCATCCACCCGGACGGCTACGCGTCCAGATAATTCGAAATCTCCGTAGGAACCGAGTTTTGTTACTGATCTAACCTCCTGAAATACCGAGCAGCCGGTCAAAAGGACACAAAAAGAAAGATAAAACCCCCAAGTCTTAATCCATCCCATGCCGTTCCAAAGTTTCAAGCAAAACGTCGTTGTCTGGGAACTGGTCGAGCGCGCTCGTCCAGACCGATTTCGCCTCGACTTCACGACCCCGAGCCCAAAGTGCCTCACCCAGATGCGCCGCTATCTCAGGGTGTCGCTCGAGATCATATGCTCTTTGTAGCAGCGTAATGCTTTTGTCGTAATCTTTCAGTTTAAACTCAATCCAACCCATGCTGTCAATGAAAACAGGGTCATCTGGCGACAGTTCTAGCGCGCGAACCAGCAAAGTCTTAGCTTCGTCAAATCGATCCGTTTTATCTGCTAGTGTATACCCCAACGCATTATAAGCTTGAGCGTTGTCGGGTTGCAGCTCAATTAAGCGCCTCAACCTTATCTCTAGTATATCTAAACGGCCGAGCTGTTCAGCCGCCATAGCTGAGCTGTAGAGGAGGCTGGGCTCATCCGGAGCTACTTCTAACCCTTCGTCAAGTACAGCAAAATAATCATCAAGCCTCCCAGCTTCTCTGTACATCATGCCTTGAAGCTCCACAAAAACCACATGATATTCTGGCGTCTCATTAGCCCGTTGATTCAGATACGCTATCGTCGGCTCGAGACCTTCTGTCGCTAATTTAATTTTAGCAAGATGTGTTTGAGCCTCAATGAAACGAGAGCCTTTTGGCACACTCGAAAACCAATTGGCTGCAGCTGAGAGCGCGTCTAATTTTTCATCAATGAGACCCAATTGGAAATAAGCAGAGGATCGATCCTCATAACCCAACGAAAGGGCTCGATGAACTCTGGCCTTAGATTCCTCAAATTCGCCTACTTCAAATAACACCAAGGCCAATGTAAAACGGATATTGGCGTTGCTTGCATCTTCTCTCGATAAATGCTGTAAGTGAGGAATTGCGTCACTGTATCGCTCCTCTCTGATCAAATCCCCGATAACACTTGTTCGGACACTGTTTGCATTGGGATGAGACGTTAAAAATTCGGCCAAGAATTCAATCGATCGTTCACCATCAATTTGACGCAACGCAGAAGCTTTGAGTAATGCCGCATCTTCAGACCTTGGCTGATAATCCAGCGCCTCATCGGCATGAACTCTAGCCTCCAGGGCACGTCCCGCTCTCCACGCTGATTGACCAAGCAACAATGCTTTTGAATAAGAATTTGGAATCTCTCGGGTCACCTCCGCTAAAAAACGATACCCGCCATCACGATCCTGAGCTCTAGCCACCAATTCGGAAACGTATTGTAATTTTTTATCGAGCTCACTCTCGTTATTACTCAAAAAGTCCTCTACCAACGGCTTTGCAATCAAGAATTCGTTATTACTTAAAATGACGGTCAAGTAAACAAAACGCGCCTTGATTGAGTCAGGGTCTAACCGAAACCAAACCTTCGCGGCTTCTAGCGCGAGATCTAACCGGCGCGCAACGTTAGCAGCATCGGCAGCCATCTCCGCGATGTCTGATCTCTCTTCACTTCTGAGTATGTCAACGAGGGTTTCCGCAGCGAGATCATAAAGCTTATTATGTTTTGCAAACTCTGCTATTAAGAATTTGTACATCAATTCAGAACGGAACGCCCTAACGTCTAAATCCATTCGCCGATCGTTTTGCGACGGATTAAATTCCTTATCACTTTGGGAGGCTTGAGCCAATTTGATATCCCCACGAGAAGGCATTGCACATCCGACGCAATAACCCGACCCATCGAACGCGGCGTTAGTCGATGTGGGGTTAATGTAGGCAAAAAAGCTGATGAACAGCGATATAAGTATTTTCATAATTCGCTCACAAGAAGGATCGTTTAATCCCTCTGTGATCGAAATTAATGCAAAAAATTCACATTATCTGTAATTCAATAATGCCTGCATCCTTCAAAGAAGAACTAACTTTGGTATATTACCTCACTTATTCCGACAACATTTGTAACCGCCCCTAATAAAATCATCATAACGAATCCACTCAGCAATGTCCGCTAACACCAAACGTCAAATTAAAAATTATGACCGATCAAGATAACTTCCTAACTTTGTCAGCCGCTGGACTGACAAGGAAATACGGCAACAATGTTGCCGTCAGTGACGTATCGCTAGCATTAAAAAAAGGGGAAATTATCGGACTATTAGGGCCTAACGGTGCAGGGAAATCAACAACGATGAAGATGATTACGGGTAATCTAGCACCCACCGAAGGTTCTATAACAGTGTGCGGTATAGATTTGATCGACGACCCAATTACCGCGAAAACAAAAATCGGATATTTACCTGAAATTCCCCCTGTTTACAAAGAACTCAGAGTTAACGAGTATTTAAAGTTGGCGGCAAAACTACATAAAGTTAATTCCAAACGGGTTTCGTCAGCCATGGAAAACGCTAAGGAAAGAACAGGTTTAACAGAAATGAGTCAACGCCTCATTGGTTCTCTCTCAAAGGGGTTTCAGCAGCGGGTCGGCATCGCGCAGGCGATTATTCATGAGCCTGAAGTAGTCATTTTAGACGAACCGACGGTCGGATTGGACCCCAACCAAATAATAGAAATTAGATCGCTGATTAAAGAATTGGGAGAACACCACAGCGTCATCCTGTCCACCCATATCCTTCCTGAAGTTGAGGCAATTTGCGATAGCGTTCAGATACTACACAAGGGTAAGGTTGTCTTTGATGATGAGATTAGTGGGCTGAGAAAATTTAGATCTGGGAAATCCATTCAAGTTTCTTTCCGCGCTCCACCGACTAAGGAGACACTCGAGAACAAATTAACTAATGCAAAAATTTCGACAGTACGAGAAGGCGTTTATCGTATTTCAGGAATTGAATTACAGGACGATCCGACAGATGCTATTGTTCGACATAGTGTTCAAGAGCAATGGGGGTTATTTGAACTTGTCGGCGCTCAAGCAAGCGTCGAAGAGGTATTCGTTGAACTTACTACACAAGATGATACCTCTACGTGAACCAATGGCTCTTAACCTTATAAGTTTTTAAAAAACACAAAATGATTATTGTTATTGCACTAAAAGAACTCCGATCAATGTTTGCGTCTCCACTCGCCTGGGTAGTCTTAGCCTTTGTACAAGGTTTTCTTGCCAACGTCTTTCTAAAGCAAGTCGACACATTCATGATCATTCAAGCTCAACTGGCAAGAACGCCTAATGCGCCTGGGCTAACAGAACTGGCTATTGTTCCGATGTTTGGGGCCGCTCAAATGGTTCTACTGATGTCGATTCCGCTACTAACGATGAGATTGATCTCTGAAGAGAAGCGTAACCAAACTATGACTCTACTTGTATCTGCTCCCATATCAATGACGCAGATCATTATCGGTAAATTTGCTGCCATGGTGGCATTTCTTTGCTTAATCCTGTCATTAATAGCAACCATGTCATTTTCATTACTCGCGGGTGGTGCAATTGATATGGGTCTAATCGCTGCTAATCTGTTGGGTCTTCTACTATTGGGGATGTCTTTCTCATCAATTGGGATTTTCATTTCATGCTTAACCATGCATCCAGTTGTAGCAGCTGTTATGACTTTAGCTGTTTTCATGGGCTTTTGGGTGATTGGACTCGCAGCATCAGATCCTGGTAGCTGGCTTAATTGGGTATCAATTTCGAAGCGGTTTGAAGGATTCTTAGACGGTTATGTCTCACTACCTGACGTCACTTTTTTCTTGGCTGTGATTACCCTCTTTATCTTTTTATCAATTCGCAAACTTGATTCGGAACGTCTGAGCGCATGAAAATTAACGCTAAATTTAGATTCCAGCTCCTTATTCAAAACGGCTTGTTTGTAGGCCTTTTGCTGGGCATAGCAACGGCAGTGATCTTCCTGGCAGAAGAGTCTAATATTCGTTGGGACCTAACGCACAGCCAACGAAACACGCTCTCTCCAGCGACCGTTGAAATACTCAAGAAAATCGATGCGCCAATTAGTATCACCGCGTTTGTTACCACTGATGCTGAAGGTGATTTACGGCAGCCTATCGTTAATTTTCTCACACCCTATCAGCTTGAAAAAAATAACCTTCAATTTACGTTTGTTAATCCTAGAGAGGATCCATTTGCCGCAAAAAAAGCGGGAGTCACCGTCAACGGGGAATTAGTTGTTGAACTAGACGGTCGCACGGAAAAACTAAAAACGCTTAACGAGCAAGACCTAACTAATCTACTCATTCGTCTAATGAGAACGGAGCAACAAGTCATCACTGCCCTAATCGGTCACGGCGAGGGCGACTTCTCCAGACAAGGGAGTAAGGATCTGAGTGATCTTGGGGAAAAACTCTCTGCACGCGGCTTTCAGTTGGATATTTTAAATTTTGCTTCCGGGCAGGACCTGAGTCCTGATGAATCCGTGTTAGTAATCGGCGCGCCGACAGTTACATTGCTCCCCGGAGAGGTAAATCGAATAAAGAGATATCTTCAAGGCGGTGGTAACTTGCTATGGATGATTGACGAAGAAACTACCGCGGGGTTAGATGCAATAGCTAACACTCTCGGCATCGTATTACCAGGCGGCGTTGTAATTGATCCCAGCGCTCGATCACAGAATGGCTCGATAGCGTTTTCGCTTGCGCAGCAATACGCTGATCACCCCGTGACAGAGCTAATGACTGTTAATACAGTTTTCCCTTACGCACGAGGAATCTACGAGTCAAACAATACTGGATATAGCTTTACGCCATTAATCACCGTTGCGCCCCAAGGTTGGATTGAAACACACGGCCTCAAAAATGCCACCTATGAAGAAGGTGAAGATATCAAAGGGCCGATCACAATAGCGGCCGCAATGGAGCGAAATATTGATGATAAACGCCAAAGAGTGGTCATTGTTGGCTCTGGAAAAGCATTTTCAAATGAGTTCCTAGCTTCTCTGGGAAATTCTGATTTAATCACCAATATTGTCAACTGGATCTCTGGTGATGATGCGTTGATATCGATTGCACCTAAATCCAGAATCGATATGTCGTTAAATTTGCCGCCGTTAGCAATATCCTTAATTGTTTCAGGATTCTTATTTGCAGGGCCAATTGGCTTATTAAGCGCCGGGACACTAATTTGGTGGCTGCGACGCAGGGCATGAAATCTCGACTTTTACTTAATCTGCTACTAATTGGCGTTCTTGCATTACTAGGCGCTTATCTATTTTTGAATCAAGACGCTGAGTCCGTTAAATCCGAGCAGCTCGTCGGCTTAGATAAAAACAAAATCGATCGCATTACGATCGTAAAAAATAACAGTTTCTCGATGGACTTTTCAAGAAATGCAACCACTTGGACGATTACAAAACCATTTCGGGCGCGCGCAAACTCTGAAGTTATAAAACTCGTTCTTGATCTTGCAGAGGCGCCCATCATTAATGAGATTAAAAAACCCTCTCGGAACTATGGATTCAATCCATCACAATATACCGTGACTCTTGATCAAGAAACGATTAAATTCGGCAATATCAATGAGGTAACCAATGAACAGTATGTTCAGGTGAATGATCGGATTTTCCTAACGAAAACACATCATGGGTATAACTTGCCCTATGATCCTATCAAGGTCGTTGACAGGAAATTATTAGGTGCCGAAGAAGTTCCTGTGGCTTTTAAAACAAAGACTTGGCGCGCAGAGCGTGGGGTCAATGGGTTATGGTCAATGATATCTGAAACTGAAAACTTACCGGGGATCCCATCTTCCAAAATAAAGATTTGGGCAATGGGTTGGCCATATACTGCCGCTACAGAGACAACTATCGCGAATCAACCATCTGATTTTAAATACGACAACATCGAGGTCTCATTCGAAAATGGACGCCAAGTAACCGTATCAGTAAAAAGAACAGAAAAAGGCTACCTCTTAATCCGATCCGACGAAGACATCGTGTACAAAGTAGGGCATGATGCGGGCCTAAGATTAATAGATCCTTACGAGGTCGCCCGCACCCTTTGAATAAGGGGTTAAGTTAATGCCCGAGTTGCCAGAAGTTGAAATTACCAAACAAGGGATAGAGCCTTTTCTGAGAGGGCAAACGATAGAGAAGATTGTTCTTCGTAATCTGCAGCTTAGGTGGCCAATTCCGCAGAAACTTCGAAAGATATTACCAGGCCTGAAAATCGCATCGATTACTCGAAGGGCTAAATACATTCTGATTGACTGCTCCGCTGGTTGGTTGATCATTCATCTCGGAATGTCCGGCAGCCTGCGAGTCCTGAACCCCTCAAGCGAAACTCCTACTAAACACGAACATTATGATCTTCACGTATCGAATAACAATATCATCCGGTATCGAGACCCAAGAAAATTTGGCGCACTTATATGGACTGCTAATAACCCCAACGATCACCGCTTAATAAGTCATCTGGGTCCGGAACCATTAGATGACGAATTTAACAGCGATTTTCTACATCAAAAATTACAAACTAAATCCTCGGCCGTCAAATTACAGATAATGAATAACCAAGTTGTTACCGGCGTCGGAAATATATATGCCAACGAATCATTATTTCACGCCGGCATACGCCCGAGTCGACGCGCTAATGATGTAAGTCGTCGAAAACTCGAGCGTTTGATTACGGCAATCAAAACAACTCTTAAGAGAGCTATCCGAGCTGGAGGAAGCAGTCTTCAGGACTTTTACTTAGCCGACGGATCCACAGGATACTTCCAACAAGAATACATGGTGTACGGGCGCGATGGAGAACCTTGTCGCAAATGTGAGACGACTATTAAATCAATCACTTTAGGACAAAGATCATCTTTTTACTGTCCAAAATGTCAAAAATGATCTAATTACGGTTAAAGCCACCCATCATTAAGTGCTCATACTTTTTTTGTAATAGCTCTTTACTCTCAATACGATCCGGGTCAATCGGAATGCAATCTACGGGACATACTTCCTGACATTGCGGATTTTTAAAATGCCCAACACACTCGGTACATTTCTCAGGATCTATCTCGTATATGTCCTCACCTTGGTAAATGGCCTCATTAGGACATTCGGGCTCACAAACGTCACAATTGATACATTCATCCGTTATCATCAAAGACATTACTTACTCCCAGACGCACTCGTTTTCTGTTTGATATATTTAAGAACGATCGGATTAACAAATGCAGAGACATCGCCGCCAAACAAGGCGATTTCTCTTACCATCGTCGCGGATATGAAGGTGTACTGTTCCGCAGGGGTCAAAAATAAAGTTTCTACATCCGGATAAAGATTGCGATTCATACCAGCAAGCTGAAATTCGTATTCAAAATCAGAAACCGCCCTTAACCCTCTCAAAACGATTTGTGCACCCTGCCTCTGGATAAAATCCATCAACAAACCCTCAAAACCCATAACCGAAACGTTATCAAAAGGCTGAAGCACCTCTTTAGTGATTTCAACGCGTTCATGAAGAGTAAACAACGGTTGTTTGCCACGGCTGTCAGCAACTGCCACGATCACCTCGTCAAAAACACATGACGCACGGCGCACGAGGTCCTCATGACCCGCAGTCAATGGATCAAATGTTCCCGGATAGACTACCTTTTTTATTTCATTCTGCATCTTATCTTTGAAACTCCCATAAAGCGAAGTGAACACGACCGGCCTTTGCTATCCTTAACGGTTTGAAATCCTGCGGGACCTCGATAGATTGGGCCGACTCTACGTAGATTCTACATCCATTACTGAGATGCCTCGGCAAAACTGCTAATACGGCCTCCATCAACGTATTTTCCGCAAAAGGTGGATCCAAAAATACGACATCAAAAATTTTCTTATTCTGCCGAAGGAAATCAGTTGCCTCCGAGCACGTGACAGTCATATTCGCGACCTCAGCCTTACGACAATTCTCTTGGGCAGACGCACACGCTTTCTCATTAACATCAACTGCATCTACACAAGTAGCACCTCGGGAAACTGCTTCAAAGGCTAAGGCTGCGCTACCAGTAAACAAATCTAGACAAGCTGAACCGTCCAATCTCTGTCCGAGCCAATTAAATAAAGTTTCTCTCACTCGATCTGGCGTTGGCCTAAGCCCTTCCAGATCAGGAAAACGCAAGGTCCTACCTCTCAAGTCACCACCGATGACCCGAACCGTATTAGCCATTAGGTTCAGTTAAGGGTTTTTCGGGTCCGACAATAATGCGTACGACTTTATCCAAACTCATCCGGCGACTGATTGCATCTCTGATTTGATTAAGCGTCACCGCTTCAACGCGACTTGAGAAGCTGTCAATATAATCGAGAGGCAGGTCATAAAAATTGATCGTTGAATAGTAATCGAGTAACTCACCATTACTATCAACATTTAGAGCAAATGCACCAACGAAATATTTTTTCGCGCGCTCAACCTGCTCAGCGTCCGGACCACTCTCAACAAACTTCCTAAGAATATTTAGCGTGACATCTAATGCTTCCCAAGCTTGATCTTTTCTAGTTTGAAACGCTACCACAAAGGCTCCAGGATCTTTCAGCGGATTAAAATAACTTCCCACACCATAAGTCATTCCTCGACGTTCCCTCAGCTCGTCATACAGAATCGAGGTCATTCCGCCGCCGCCGAGTATTTGGTTCGCTAATACCAGTGGCAAATGATCTGGATCTCCGCGTCTAAACCCCACCATACCAATACGAATATGAGCTTGCGCTGAATCATGAGGAATAATGAGCTCCTGCACTTCAGTTATCGCCATGATATCTGGTAATTGCTCGCGTTCTATTGAGCCTTTTGGTAGACCGTTCGTTATGTTTTCAGCGATCGTCCTGGCCCTTTCCTCATCTAAATCGCCCACGATTGTTATCACAGCATTACTCGCTCTATAAAACCTCTGATGAAACCCCACAAGATCGCTCCTCGCCAAAGATTCAATCGTCTCCTCTGTGCCAATTCCTGTAGAACGATATGGATGTTCACCAAACAAGGCCTCCGACATCAATTTTGCCGCAATTGAACTGGGCCGCGTATTACGCTCACGCAAAGAAATAATGGATACTTCTTTTTCTCTATTCAACACCTCTGCTGGAAATACTGGGTTCGATAGTATTTCGGATAGGAGCGAGATCGAATCCGTCAACGGTTCGTCATAGGACAAGCTTCTTAACGACACCCCCGATCGATCCAAATCAAAGTTACCGCTCATTTGAGATCCGTTCGTTGCCAGTCTTTCCGCTATAGCAAACTCATCATACTGGTGCGTTCCTTTATCGAGTAACTGCATTGTTAGTCGAGCTAACCCTTGTTTATCGGCCGGATCAAAGGCTGCTCCAGCAAAAAAATCCACTGAGACATCCACCATTGGCAATCCTAAAGATTGAATGAAGATCACCTTAGAACCAGAATCAGTCACCCACTGCTCCCTTACTTGACTGTGGGTAACAGATGAATAGCAACAGACGAAAATGACTAAGATTCGAGAATATGAACCCGTTAAATTACGCAAGCCTTTCATGACATTCAACATAACAATACTCCCCGAATACAACCTAATTAGAAATGTTTGGCTCAAGAATCGCTGAAGTGGTATGGCTCCCAACCAAGTATTTTTTTGCCACCTCTTGAACCTGGAGAGATGTGATGGCACTGAGTTTTTCGTTGATTACATCAGGTGCATCTGGAGCAAATCCTATCGCCCACATCCGACCCATCCGACTGGCTTGCCCGAGAACTGAGTCACCCGAGAAAACCTGGCCAGCAATCACCTGGGCCTTAACACGATTTAATTCTGCGTCACTCACCTCACCTTCCGTGAGTTTGAGAATCTCGTCGTTCCAACCGTTTTCCAGCTCCGTCAAAGTACGACCCTCAACAGGAGAGAATGAAACATAGAATGCCCCTGGACCTCGTCTCAATCCATCGTAACTTACGCTAACTGAGTGTGCAATTTTTTCCTCCAACACTAAACGTTTATGCAATCGAGCTGCAGAGTGGCCGTCGAGCACTCCCGCTAATAAATATAATGCGTAAGGCTCCCAATCCGCTTCAACGTCTGATAATTTTGGCGCTGAGTAAGCAATGATTTGCGACTGTAGAGTGGTATTTGCCTGCACCGTGACTCTGCGACTACCGCGACGCACTGGCTCTTCCTGTGGCTTTCTCGACGGCAATATCTTGGATTTTATACTTCCGAAATACTTCTCCGCGAGTAAAACGACATTCTCCGACTCCACATCTCCCGCAATGACTAAAGCAGCATTATTAGGCACATACCATCGCCGGTACCAATCGGCAGCATCCTCGATTGTTAAATGTTCGAGGTCATTCATCCAACCTACAATAGGAGTTCTGTAAGGATGCGCCACGTACATTGCAGCAGCTAGCTGCTCCATGAGTAACCCCCGAGGGTTGTCGTCGACTCTTTGTCGTCTCTCTTCCATCACTACCCGTAACTCATTATTGAATTCTTTATCACGCAACAACAAATTTTCCATCCGATCTGCTTCAAGTTGCATGGCTAACTCAAGTTCTGAACTATGGAGCTCTTGCAAATAACCAGTGTAGTCAGTAGATGTAAACGCATTTGACCGGCCACCCGTCGCGGCAATTTTCCTTGCGTGATCTCCCGGGCCGACCGTTTCTGTACCCTGAAACATCATGTGCTCGAGCAAATGAGCGATCCCTGTGCGTCCATTCACCTCATCAATACTGCCAGCGCGGTACCAAACCATTATGGCAGCGACAGGAGAGCGGTGATCAGGCTTAACGATGATCTCTAAGCCGTTAGCGAGCGTATGTTGAAATATGGACGGTTTTGCTGGGACCGCAGCGGCTTGAACGCCAGTTGCAAAGAGGAACGATATAACTAGATTAATAATAAAAAACTGCCCTGCCACATATATTTTCATGAAAATCACCGTCTGACGTCAAGAGTAAATTAAAAACAGCAGTATGCCAATAAATAACTCGCGCCACTTTTCTGTTGAGAGTTTACAATAAAGCCTCCTGAGTATCCCCTATGATTCGGATTAACAAAAAGAATAGCGCCACGAAGAATGTTTAGTTTTCTAAAGCCCCGTAAAGTTTCAAAAGTGTCGGATAATTCGGAAGAAGCAGCACAATCCGATTCAGCTCGAGCCTCAAAAAAACGCTGGACCGATAGCCTTTCATTGACTCGCTCCAAACTAGGGGAAAAAATTACTCAAATTTTTTCGACGAAGACGCTCGTTGATGATGATCTGTTTGACCAGCTTGAAACCGTGCTACTCACAAGCGATGTTGGAGTAAGCGCGACGCAACAGCTGATCGAAAAAACGAAAGCCATCGCTAAAAAAAATAACCTTCAAACGACTTCAGAAGTGAGAGCTACCCTTAAAACACAAATGTTAAGTTTATTGGGCCGCCTATGTAACCCCAAAAAAGAAAAAACTGGTCGCCCCTACGTTATATTAATCGCTGGTGTCAATGGAGCAGGCAAAACAACGACCATCGGTAAGCTGACGAAACAATTCACAGAAGCCGGCAAAAGCGTACTACTTGCTGCCGGGGACACATTTCGAGCTGCAGCCGAAGAACAAATTAAAATTTGGGGTGAACGTAATCAAGTGACCGTGGTTTCTCAGTCCCGTGGGGACTCCGCCGCAGTCATTTATGACGCAATCGAGTCCGCAAAAGCCAAGAACATTGATGTCGTACTAGCTGATACGGCAGGACGCCTTCCAACGCAAAAACATTTAATGGCTGAACTTGAAAAAGTGAAGCGCGTCATGGGCAAGGCGATCGATACGGCTCCAAATGAGGTTATGCTAGTTATAGACGCAAATACAGGACAAAATGCTATTGAGCAGGTAAAGTCCTTTGATGAGGCATTAGGTGTCGACAGTATTGTGCTAACTAAGCTTGATGGAACCGCGAAGGGTGGCTGTCTATTTGGGGTCGCCGAATATAGAGATATTCCAATAAAGTATATTGGTATTGGCGAAGGGATCGAAGATCTGATACCTTTTTCAGCAGAAGAGTTCATTGACGCAATGCTCCAAGAGTAAATAATAAACGCTAAAAAAATAAATGATAGAAACTAAAGACCTATCTAAGCGATACCCTGGTGGTCACCAAGCTTTAAAAAATGTCTCCCTCTCAATCCAAGAGGGAGAAATGGTCTTTCTCACCGGACATTCGGGGGCAGGGAAATCCACTTTGATGAAACTGATTGGTGGCATTGAAAGGTCCACCAGCGGCTCTGTAGCTATTAACGGCACCAAACTCTCATCACTAAATCGCTCTGCTTTACCCTATCTCAGACGCAACTTCGGGTTTGTTTTCCAAGATCATAAACTCCTAATTGACCGAAGCGTTTTTCACAATGTGGCGCTTCCACTATTAATATCCGGCCTCTCAAAATCAGAAATAACTACAAGAGTTAGGGCAGCACTGGATAAGGTCGGATTACTCGAAAAAGGAAGCTTTAATCCTGTGACTTTGTCCGGCGGGGAACAGCAACGTTTGTGCATAGCACGTGCCGTTGTGAACAAACCAGCGATTTTGCTCGCAGATGAACCAACAGGAAACCTGGATCCAGGTTATGCGGCAGATATCGTAACAATGTTCCGTGCCTTTAACCGTGTAGGCGTGACAGTAGTCATTGCCACACATGATCCTGCCATGATCCAAGGGTTAGGCGCGCGCATCATCGAACTCAAGCAAGGAGAACTCCAAGCATGAATTGGTTCTATTCAAGATCTAGCGCTTTTAGCGACAGTGTTTGCAGACTTCTTAAACAGCCAGTCACCTCAATATTACACATTCTAGGCATGGGTATTGCCTTGTCGATCCCTATGGGCTGCTACATGTTACTCGATGGCGCAGATCAGTTTTCCAGAAAGTTAAACAATACCAGTCAACTAAATGTATTCATAGCTGCTGATTCATCGGACAAAACAATTAAGCTAGCCGAAAAACAGCTCACTGAACTATTCGACGGTGAAATCACTTTTATTGACCAAGACGATGGTCTTAAACAGTTATCAAAAAACTCGGAGTTTAGCGAGCTTGTCAAAAATTTAGACACGAACCCAATCCCTCATCTATTTGTGCTAACGCCGCTAGATAGCGATGCTAAAAAATTGACCGACGTAGCCCAGACCATAGAAAACTGGTCGTTTGTCGAAGAAGTGAGTTTCGATGCTAAATGGGCCTTAAAACTGGAATCATTTGTCAATCTATCGAAAATTCTCGTAATGATGGTTGTCCTCCTCATCGGACTTGGATTTGTAGCAAGCATTTTCACCAACATACAACTACAAATCACAATTCGCAAAGATGAAATTGAAATCGCCCGAATTGTAGGAGCAACTGGGCGCTTTATCCGACGTCCTTTCCTCTACTATGGATTCATACAAGGCCTACTCGGTGGCTTATGTGCGGCTTTAATCATCTTTTTTAGCGTAAAATTTGGTCTAAATGCTATTCAGCCTATGCTTGAACCGCTAGGGTTCTATATCCGCGACCCCGACTTAGTCACTCTAAGTTCCCCCTTGCTTTTTAGCGTAGCGCTCAGTCTCCTGGGTGCGTGGCTATCATCCAATAATCATCTCAAAAAAATCGATTACTAACAATACGTTAGCTTTCCGGGTAGAACTTTGATGATACTTGGCACTCAGTGAAGGAGAGTGCTAAAATAGCATAAACGGAGACAAGATATGACAAACGCGCTTACATCATTATCGCTACCACCAATAGCAAGCTTGGATCTTTATATCCAAGCGGTTAACCGCATCCCCTTATTAACTGCGGAAGAGGAATCTCGTCTAGCCAAAAAGCTCAAGGAAGAAGACGATCTTGAGGCCGCTAAGCTACTGATTATGTCGCATTTGCGATTGGTAGTCTCGATTGCACGAAGATTCAATGGATATGGACTTCCCTTCGGAGATTTAATTCAAGAAGGTAATATCGGGCTAATGAAAGCTGTAAAAAGATATGATTACGAAAACGGTGCTCGACTGGTATCGTTTGCCGTTCATTGGATTAAAGCCGAAATTCATGAATTTGTGCTTAAAAACTGGCGTATTGTGAAAGTTGCGACAACGAAAGCGCAACGAAAACTCTTTTTCAATCTACGCAGCATGAAAGCGAACTTAGACTCTCTTAGCAATCAAGAAATCGATCGAATATCCGATAAACTTGATGTAAAAACCAGCGATGTCACTGAAATGGAAACGCGCCTGTCTGGCTCGGACCTAGCTCTCGATCCACTTTCGGATAGCGAAGACGATGATTACTCTCCGATATCATACTTGCAAAGTGCAAATTTGGAGCCGTCTGCAGTTCTCGAGCAGAAACAAATGGGTGTGGCGCACAAAGAAGGTCTTGCCTCCGCTCTAGCGAATCTTGATGATAGAAGCCGAGCAATTATTCAAGCTCGTTGGCTCAACGATGATGACCAATTGACATTACACGAATTGGCTGATGAGTATGGAGTCTCAGCTGAAAGAATTCGCCAAATTGAAGCGCAAGCGATGAAAAAGATGAAGGTCGCAATGACACGGCAAGATCAAAGTTAGCTCAAAGACCGCTGTTACTAAGCAAATCAAAAACGAGCACCTATAAGCAAACGTACGTCATTTGCAAGGCTCTCAGTATCAGCTCCATAAGGAACAAATAGGCGCACCTTACCGCTTTTATCAAAGACGTATGTTCCTGCTGAGTGATCTACAGTATAGCTGTCTGGCGTCGAACCTGGCACCTTTTGATAAATCACTTTAAATTCCTTAGTAACTATTTCAATTTCATCCACAGTTCCCCATAGGCCCAAGAAATTAGGGTTAAAAACCTCCACATAAGATCCAAGGTTTTCTATCTTATCTCGCTCTGGGTCAACCGTTACAAAGAGTACCTGAACACTTTTTGCATCCGCACCCAAGCGACTCATCAATCCATTAAGTTCTGTTAGGGTAGTCGGGCAAATATCAGGACAATGCATAAATCCAAAAAATAGAATAACAACCTTGCCCTCGAAATCACTCAGACTAACTCGTTCGCGATGATGATTCGTCAGCTCAAATTCCCGAGCAAAATCGGCACCAGTAATATCCGTATTAGTGAATCGCATTCGATTTTTATCAGTGTCATCACACCCCACAAATAAACAAAGTGCCAGCATGATCAGTGCGAGCTTCACAAAGTTCCGATAAGAGAGAGACATAAAAAAACTACAGAATTAGATAATGATCCAGCAAGAGCGCCAGGAAAATAAGTGATAAATACAATATTGAGTACCTGAATGTGGTCCTTGCAATTGCATCGGTATAAGACTGCCAAATACGATAAGAATAAAAAAGAAAAAGTAATCCAAGGACGAGCGCTGAAATACCGTACAACCAATCACTCATCCCGACAACAAACGGAAGTAACGAGACTGCCAATAAAATTAGGGTGTACAGAAAAACGTGCAACCGAGTAAAAGCGACCCCGTGTGTTACCGGCAACATCGGCACTTCTGCCCTGGCGTACTCGTCACGACGATATAGAGCTAGCGCCCAAAAGTGCGGTGGCGTCCATGCAAAAATGATCAAGAATAGCAATAGCGATTCATGTGTGACCTCACCAGTCACTGCCGCCCAACCAAGGATGGGTGGCATTGCACCCGATGCTCCCCCAATAACGATATTTTGCGGAGTCAACGGTTTAAGTACCATCGTATAGATAACCGCATATCCTACAAAAGTTCCCAGGGTCAGCCACATCGTTAAAGGGTTGATAAATACATGAAGTAAAAATAAGCCTAGACCGCCCACAAAAACGGACACCAAGACAGTTTCAGTAACACTTACTGCTCCAGTCGGCAAAGGTCTTCCCCGGGTGCGCGCCATTACCGCGTCTATCTTTTGTTCAATTAAACAATTAACGGCGGCGGCGGCCCCAGCCACCAGCCAAATGCCGATCGATCCATAGATCAAAACCTCCGCTGGCGCAAGGGAAGGCTGAGCTAACAGCATGCCTATAAAAGCCGTAAAGACGATCAGCATTACCACCCTAGGCTTTGTAAGCTTTACATAATCCTCAAAACGGGTATACAAAGATGCGGTATATGAACTCAAAGTAATCGGTGAAATGAACTTAGGTAAAGTTTAAGTTTAACATTTAGCTAGTCTCGGAGTAGCCTATCACTAATTAATTTTTTTCCATGCTTTGGAGATCTTCAACAATTTCTTAACATCCTTTTTCATTAAAGATGGATCGATGGTCAAAGGAAAGCGCATCATTAAATTTCCAATCTGATCAATCAGAAAAATATATTCTTCGGCTGCAGTTAAGTCACCAAATGCATCGAGAGCCTGCACGTCCGAAACCGCAATAAATCTAGTTCCGTCATATTCATCAATCAACGTTCTCTGAAGCTCACCACCAACGCTAAAATGAATTCGTTCCAATCTATCTTTTTCAGCGCCCTGTGTGAGTCGAATTTGACGCATAAGGTATAACTTCTTAATACACGCTTCACCGCATTCCGACGAGTCGATGGAAACAAAAGACCACAAACCATTTAAATCCGAAAATAAAAATACATCATCCTCAATAGAGGGCACTACCAAATCAGACAACGGAACCGGCTCAATCAATTCGCCATTATTGACAAACCCATCAGGCTCCCACAAATGGTAAAGCGCAGTTGAGGCTATAACCGGTAGCACACATACCGTGAGTACAATCCAAGGAATTAGAGAGTTATTTTTTTTAGGCATCGCGTCTTTGTTTGATAAAACCATAATATATGTAAAAAAATAAAATCAGAAAAGCAAACATTATCCACTGTCCTGCATAGGATAAGTGCGTATCTATTCCAAAGCTAGGTTTCGACCAAAGTTGTTCGAAATTGGTCGAAACACCTTTTATCGGATCACTCTGGATAACATAGTCAAGCACGTCAATTGAATGTAACGAACGATAGCGTACCAAATCGAGATTCTGCCAGATATCCCCCTCTATCGTGACATCAGATAACTCCAGCGCACCTAAACCCGGCCTCACTATAGTTCCTTTGACAACAACAGGACTCCGAGGGATGACTATGTCTGGTAGTTGCCCTAAGTTCCTACCGCGAGGAATCCACCCCAAGTTAACGAGAATAACAGCATCTGAATCGGTAATTGACAACGGCACCAAAACTTCGTAGCCAGCCTGTCCTCGACGAATACGATTATCAAGTATCATCCTTTGCGATGCATCTAACGTGCCATATGCATTAACTCTTCGGAACTCTAACTCTAAAGAGGGATCGAGAGTTTTATTTAAGTCTAGACTAACTTTAGCTTGCATCTCAATAAACCTAGACTCTAATTCGCGCTT
The DNA here is from genome assembly GCA_002167745.1 of Betaproteobacteria bacterium TMED22. Lineage (GTDB taxonomy): Bacteria > Pseudomonadota > Gammaproteobacteria > Burkholderiales > Eutrophovitaceae > Eutrophovita. The sequence goes on along the minus strand of NHCB01000016.1, from coordinate 50,608 downwards.
ATAATCAGCCCGCTTAAACTGCCAATATGCCGCAGACAACGTTAATCCGAAACCCAAAAGAGCGATAATAGTGATAGTCCAACTGGGATGCTTCATACTATATGGTATCTATTTAAAAAATCACACACTAAAGGTCAAGTAACATGAAAATAATCGTGATTCTATTTTTGGTTGCAATATTCGGTAGCTTAGCTTCAGCACTCGTCTATATGGTGAGAAACCAAGGCAACTCAGACGGCACCATTAAAGCTTTAACAATTAGGATCGGACTATCTGTTATTCTTTTTGTTCTGCTGATGGCCGGATCTTATTTTGGAATAATTCCACCCTCTGGACTTTAATAAAACCCATCCGCCTAAAGACGGATGGGTTTTATTAAAATGTCAATGAATTTTATAGCCAATATACGAAGATAAATAAACCCAACCAGACAACATCCACAAAGTGCCAATACCATGCTACGCCCTCAAAGCCAAAATGGGCTTCTGGTTTAAAATGCCCTTTTACTCCGCGCAACCAAATCACTATCAGCATGATCGTGCCGAGTGTAACGTGAAAACCATGAAACCCGGTTAGCATGTAAAACGTCGCACCATAAGCACCACTCTCAAGTGTCAAACCCAGATCACGATATCCATGTATATACTCCAGAACTTGCAAACCCAGAAACAAAACGCCCAAAGCAATAGTCAGGAACATAAACCAGTTTAATAACCCTCGTTTGCCCTCCTTCAAGGCCCAGTGAGCGACAGTAATAGTGACCCCAGAGGTCAAGAGTAATGCTGTATTAATTGCCGGAAGCCCCCACGCGCCCATCGGTGTAAACTTGCTCTCTACTCCCGGACCGTCCGTTGGCCAGCCAGCAACAAATCCATCCCAAAGTAAAGATCCCGTCTCAGCATCTGACAACCAGGGAACCGATAAGACCCTCATGTAAAAGAGTGCGCCAAAAAAAGCGGCAAAAAACATGACCTCCGAGAAGATAAACCAGCTCATCGACCAGCGAAAAGAAACATCTACCTGCTTATTATATTTCCCGGACTCACTTTCCCCAATAACGGTTCCAAACCACCCGAATAACATATAGGTCATGACCAGGGCGCCTACCAGCACCACATACCAACCACCCGACACGGCGTTCATAGTTAAAACAGCCCCGAACGCCAAGAAAAAGAGTCCAATTGAACCGACTATCGGCCAACGAGACGGTTCTGGCAAATAGTACCCACCGGATTGCGAGCTCATTGTTTATTCCCCTTTAGTAATTTGATTTTTTAAAATTTTTGACTTAAACGTATTAAAATCCGACCTAATTAGCAACGGCATTGACCAATGTGACTACGCCAGCCACGAAAACTGCTGCACATAACAATCCAGCAATAATGACATGTTGTGGCCTAAGCATGCTCGCATGTTGCTCTAAATCTTGCCGTTTCCCGATACCGGTAAATGCACAGAAAACAGCACGCACTGCCTGCAACGAGGCTCTCAAAGAGAGGCTCACGACTTACCCTCATGAATATCGGGATTGAAGGCCTGATTTCCCAAATTCTTTGTGCCCTCTATTTCAAACATCGTATAAGAGAGCGTGATCGTCCCAACGTCTGACGGCAAGCTTGGGTCTATGACGAATACGACCGAAAATTCTCGAGTTTCACCAGCATTAATTTTTTGCTGCGTGAAACAAAAACACTCAAGCTTTTTCACATACTGCACAGCGTGCTGCGGTCCGTAACTTGGTATCGCTTGCGCATCGAAGGACATATCGGTTGGATTCGTCAAGCGAAATGTTGCGTGTACTAATTCACCCGGATGAACATTCATTCTCACGTCGAGAGGGATTATTTCCCAGCCTATTTCGCTACGCGTATTCGCATCGAACTCCATCATAACTGTTCGAGTTTCATCTACCTGTGTATTCACAATTTCATCAGGCTTAATCAAATCATAGACGCCGGTAACCTCACAGATTTTTTTGTAGAGCGGCACCAATGCGTACCCAAAGGCAAACATAACCAGCGCAACCACTATAAGTTTACGCAACATATGGCTATTTTGTTTATCTAGTTCAGTGGTCTTCATTGGAATACCGCACGGCGAATAATAAAGCCAAAGAAAAACGCCAACGCTACAGTAGCTAATATCAACGCAGTCTTTTTATTTTTGGTCATTATTTTAGTCGTTATCTTTTTAATATCTAATCACACTTGATGTGTGACGACACCAGCATCGTCACACATCAAGTGTAATAATCTTAATTTCTCAAATCTGGTGGTGTTTCAAAGCTGTGATAGGGCGCCGGAGTAGGTAGATGAGTCCACTCAAGCGTTGATGCGCCGTCCCACGGTTTCTCTGGTGCTTTTTCTCCACTACGTATCGCTTTAAGTAGAATGTACAAAAAGAAGACTTGCGACAAACCAAACCCGAAAGCGCCAATTGATGACACCATATTCCAGTCAGCAAACTGCAGAGCATAATCCGGAATACGACGCGGCATACCAGCCAAACCGAGGAAGTGCTGCACGAAGAAGGTGATGTTAAAAAATATCAACGACAACCAAAAATGAATTTTACCGAGTCGCTCATCGTACATTTTACCAATCCACTTCGGTAGCCAATAATAAACCCCCGCAAAAGCAGCGAATAATGCCCCGGCAACCATCACATAATGGAAATGGGCTACAACGTAATATGTATCGTGCAGTTGAATATCAATGGGAGTAACCGCCAGCACTAGCCCCGTAAAACCACCGATCGTGAACAGAAACAAAAAACCTTGAGCAAACAACATTGGTGTCTCAAAAGACATCGAGCCCTTCCACATGGTAGCTACCCAATTAAATACCTTAACACCCGTCGGAATAGCGATCAGCATCGTTGCGAACATATAATAAAGTTGAGCCTCTACAGGCATTCCAACTGTATACATGTGATGAGCCCAAACTAAAAACGACAAAATAGCAATTGACGCGGTAGCATAAACCATAGATGGATAGCCGAAGAGGGGCTTACGAGCAAAGGTTGGAATCACTTCGGAAATAACACCAAAAGCCGGTATGGCAATGATGTATACCTCAGGATGGCCAAAGAACCAAAAAATATGCTGATAAAGGACGGGGTCACCACCACCCGCAGCATTGAAAAAATGCGTGCCAAAATGTCGGTCCGTGAGAGTCATAGTAACGGCCCCAGCAAGCACCGGCATAGAAGCAACCAAAAGATATGCTGTAATTAACCAAGTCCAAACAAAGAGCGGCATCTTCATCATTGTCATGCCAGGCGCTCTCATATTTAGAATCGTAGTGATAATGTTAATTGAGCCCATGATCGAAGACATCCCAAGGATATGAATCGCAAAAATCATCATATCCATGCCCATACCTTGCTGTATTGTCAAAGGCGCGTACATCGTCCAACCTACACCACCCGCACCGCCAGGAGCCAACAACGAACCCATTAAAAGTATACCTGCTGGTGGCAAAAGCCAAAAACTCCAATTGTTCATTCTGGGAAAAGCCATGTCAGGAGCGCCAATCATCATTGGTATTTGCCAATTCGCAAAACCAACGAAGGCTGGCATAATGGCTCCAAACACCATAATCAAGCCATGCAGCGTTGTCATTTGATTAAAAAATTCAGGCTCTACAACCTGAAGTCCAGGCTGGAATAATTCAGCCCTGATAACAAGAGCCATCACACCACCAACAAGGAACATCGCGAAGCTAAACCATAAATACATCGAGCCAATGTCTTTGTGGTTTGTTGTTGTGACATACCTCATGATGCCGGTTGGCACGTGATGGTCGTGACTATGATCGTGTACCGCTTCCATTTTGATTCTCCTTAACCGAATCTCACTTCATTTTGATTAATACAAATTAAAAATTTACTCTGCCCTCACAGCCGATATTTCGCTTGGTTGAATAATATCTCCGCTCGAATTAATTTCATTTCTCTGATATGCAATCACCGCCGCAATATCGTAATCCGATAATATCGGTCCCCAAGCTGCCATCATAGGGTTCTTATCGCTACCGTTTAAAATGATATCAAGATGCCCTTCCATCGAACCGGTAGCAATCTTACCTCCCTTAATCGCTGGAAACGTAGGGGGCATACCCACGCCACCCTCTTGATGGCAAGCAATACAATTGGCGTTATAAACCTGCTCACCAGCAGCGACTAATTCTGCCACCGCATATTCTTTATCTGGATCGAAAGATGGAACACCTGACTCAGCTAATTTGGCTTGCATCCAAGTTTGATAATCTTCTTCGCTCACAACTTCCACAACAATTGGCATGAATCCATGTTCTTTACCGCAAAGCTCGTAACATTGACCACGATAAGTTCCTATCGTTTCAGCTTTAAATGCAATATCTCGAATAAAGCCAGGAATGGCATCTTGCTTCACGGCAAGACCAGGAACTGACCAAGCATGAATAACATCATTCGAAGTCGTCAAAATACGTACCTTCTTGCCCACAGGCACTACAACCTTGTTATCTACCTCTAACAAATATGTCTTCTCTTTTTCCGCTCCACCATCAATTTGATTCCGAGGCGTCGCGAGCGTGCTATAAAATTTCACGCCTTCATCGATATACTCATAACCCCACCGCCACTGGTAGCCAGTTGCTTTAATAGTCATATCTGACGCTGATGAATCTCGGGTGGCTAGCAATAAACGAGTTGCGGGAAAAGCCATCGCAATTAAGATCACGACCGGAATAACAGTCCAAATGATCTCAATCGTCGTATTCTCATGAAAGTTCGACGCTTTGTGACCAACCGACTTACGGTGCTTCAAAATAGACCAAAACATGGCACCGAAAACTACAATAGAAATACCTACGATGATCCACATCACCAAATTGTGAATCGCTTGTATTTCCTCACCTAGTAACGTCACTGCAGGCGTAAAATTCAGATTCCACTCGGCCACCGCGATAGCTGGCAAAAACGCCATAATGATACCAAGTGCCCGCGCACTAAATGAGCTTTTCATGCTTCCCCCCAACGTACTTTTAATAGTCGTAAAAAACGTCATTTTAACCTAAAAAATCAAAATGATTGGACATCAATTAACAATTTGATTCGATTCATCAGATCTCTTTTTTTAGCCGACGGTAAAAGTCTGCCAACTTCGAGCCGGTTACCATGCGACCCCACAAAAATTTTTAGCCTATTCGCTTTAAGTTGCTCTATGGAAACTTGGATCCAATATCGACTGAATGCTACTTTTTGGCGCGTCCCAGAAAAGCTGGACTCAACAATAATTTGATCGTTCTTCAGATATATCATCTCAAAATCGTTAGCCTGTCTTTTTAGCCAAAAATACGCCAATGCAAGGGCGAGGCATTCTAAGCCAGCGTAGGGCAATACAAGCCATAAACCATACGCCGCAAAGCCAACAGCAATCGACATCGTTACGGCTCCTAAACATAGGAAAACAATTTTCACTGAAGACCGAGCAGACTTATGTCTCCGCATTATGATCTTCGGCTGATTTTCTACGACGTTTTTAATTACATCTTCCAAAGTGTCACCATCTTACAAAACTAAAAAATTATGAGGTCTGAAACGCTTTTCATTTCATCGCCGAATCGACTTTACCATACGAATTTTTCAACCCGCAAGAACAAACATTGGAAGCGGAACTAAATTACATTAGAGGTCTGAATTAAGGCCACTAAACAGCTTTTATATCAATAATTTTTTTACCTTTAGATGTAGTCTTCTCCGGGGCTAACCACGCATGGCCAAATACCAACTCAGTAGTCGCTGTTATTTGCCCATTATTTTTTGATTTCGAATACTCCGATAGACGTCTTAGTTCTGCCTTACCCCACAGACCTTTTTGATCGTCAATATCAAAAGACTCGGACCCATGCGCACGAGCATCCCGCAACAAAGCCAAAACATTGGAATAAGTTAACTTTAACTCTTCCATCTCCATAACCGGATCTGCAAATCCACACTCAACAATGCGGTCTCCAAGGTCATGCATATCCATGTGACGACACAAGCGCAGTCCTCGCATACCCTCGATTGGCCTCAGTTCTTTTAAAGTATCTGGACCTAAAGAAGAAAAAATAAACAAACCACCCGGTTTCAACACACGATAAACCTCTGTTAATAGCTGATCTAATTCATCACATCCATCGAAAAACGGTATATCCAGATTTGAGTAGAACAAATCAACGGAGGCCGACGACAAAGGTAACGCGCTGAGATCCCCACACAAATACCCTAACTTAGGCCCCCAGGGTAGCCTGAATCGACTCTTGATTTTGCGCACAAGCATACGAGAGTGAGCAAAATCTATTCTCGTAATTCTTGACGCACCAGGAAATATTTTTTCAAGACAATCTTCTCCGAAACCTGACGCCACCACCACGTTTGGCTCTATTGTAATAACATCCAAACGTTCATTTAAACGCTTCGCTACCTCATCATATAAAAAAATCTGATAATCAGAACGGGTAAAACAATAATTTATCTTAGCTCTAACGCGTCCCTTCATTTGATTCAAAGTGCGACATCATCGCCCGGAACCAATCCGAGGCGCTCGAATAGCTCATCATCCCCATAAGCCGTTGCATTTGGGGTAGTTAATAACTTTTCACCGTAGAAAACTGAATTAGCGCCAGCATAAAAACAAAGCGCTTGCATCTCATCTGACATGTCTGTTCTGCCTGCTGACAAACGAACCATAGCTTTAGGCATCGAAATCCTCGCAGCGGCAATCGTTCTAACAAACTCTATGGGATCAATACCATCTACATCAGCCATTGGCGTTCCCGGCACCTTAACCAAGTTGTTAATGGGTACGCTTTGAGGATAAGGATCCATATTTGCTAATTGAGCAATCATGTCCGCCCGGTCATCGCGAGACTCTCCCATCCCAATTATTCCGCCGCAACAAACGGAAACGCCCGCATTTCTTACACGCTGAAGCGTAACGTGTCTATCATCTTGTGTACGCGTCGAAATAATCTCCTCGTAATGTTCAGATGAAGTATCTATATTGTGATTGTAATAATCTAGACCCGCATTTTTAAGCACTTCAGCTTGACCATCTTTGAGTAATCCCAACGTGGCACAAGTTTCTAATCCAAGAGATTTAACTGCCGCAACCATCTCGGCAACTTTAGCTACATCTTTATCTTTAGGGCCTCTCCAGGCCGCTCCCATACAAAAACGGCTAGCGCCGTTCGCTTTTGCGAGACTCGCTGCTTCAACGACATCCTCTAGTTTCATTAAATCATCATCAACAACGCCAGTATTAAAACGGATCGATTGTGGACAATAACCGCAGTCCTCAGGACAGCCGCCAGTCTTAATTGAAACCAATGTCGACAATTGTATCGCGTTGGGTTTGAAGTGTTCCCGATGAGTCTTATGCGCATCGAACAACAGGTCCATGAAGGGTTTTTCAAATAATTTTTTGATCGCCTGCGCAGTCCATTTATCGTTGTTAACGAAAGACGGAGGACTACTTAAATGAATTTCTAAAGGCTCCACGCTCACATATTCTCCTATACACTTGATTATCAACACACCTCAGCACCAATCAATCATTACTATGAGCGGATATGGCATGTTGTATTGAAAGTTAAATACAGATTTACAAAAAAAACAAACATCTAATAACGTTATCTATTAACACCATAAGTATAGTCATGTTTCACATAATCTTATATCAACCTGAAATACCTCCAAACACAGGTAATATCATTCGTCTGTGCGCGAACACTGGATGCACCCTGGATCTTATAGAGCCATTAGGATTTCACTGGGACCACAAAGCCCTTATTCGGGCTGGTCTTGACTACCACGAATTCGCAAGAATACGGAAATACAAAAATTGGAGCCTATGGCGATCTGACCATCAAGGCTCAAGGGTCATTGCATTCACAACCAAGGGCTCAAGCAGATATGACCACTTTCACTTTAAATCAGGAGATTGTTTATTATTTGGACCGGAAACACGAGGTCTTCCTAAAAACGTTCTGGAAGAGTTTACACAAGATCTTAAGCTTCGCATCCCAATGAAACACTCCAGCAGAAGCCTAAATTTATCAAATACAGTATCTATTGCTGTGTTCGAAGCATGGCGCCAACTAGAATTTGATGGTCACCAATAATTAAGCCAGCAAACAAGTTAAATTTCTGATTTAGGAGACCGCGCAAATAACTCCTTAGCAACATCATACGGTGATATGTCGCCGGATAAAATCCTCGTCACAGCCGTAGTTATTGGAACCTCTACTTTTTGTCCGTTAGCTAGCGCCTTGATCTCTTTCGCCGCATTAATGCCCTCAGCCACTTGACCCAACGCCTTTTCCGCCTCTAAAAGAGATTTACCCAAACCAAGCGCGTATCCCAATCTCCGATTACGAGATAGATCACTGAAACACGTAAGCGCCAAATCCCCCATGCCAGACAAACCCATAAAGGTCTGAGGTTCAGCCCCCAAAGCAACGCCGACTTTGGAAATCTCGCTTAGACCGCGCGTCACAAGTCCCGCTAAAGCGCTTGCTCCGAAACCCAACGCTTCACTAATACCTGCAGCAATCGCAATTACATTTTTACCCGCACCCCCGACCGAGACGCCAATAAGATCGCGATTATAGTAAGTTCGCACGTCACCTCTAAGCAATAAACTTGAAAATACCTCTGAGGATGATTCCTCTGAAGACGCAAGGCTCACCATCGTCGGCTTCCTCTCGCCTACGTCTTTCGCAAAGCTAGGGCCGGAAAGAATCGCATAACGGGCTTTAGGTGAAAGCTCCTCAATAATCTGAAATGGCAGTAAACCACTACCCACCTCAAACCCTTTGCATGTAATAAGGTATGGCGTCTTTTCCCCATGAAATTCTTGACACGCCTTAATGATTGACCGTAAACCTCGGGTGGGCACGGCAACCACGATTCCCGACGCGCCATCGAGCGCATCAACTAAAGAATCGGTGATTTGGACGCTATCGGGCAATTCAACTCCTGGAAGATAGCGTTGATTCTCCCTGGCCTGCTGGAGACGAAGCACCAGTTCATCATTAGTGCTGTATAAATTTACTTCGGATGACCTCCCAAACGAAGTGGCCAATGCCGTTCCCCAAGAGCCTGCTCCAATGACTGCAATCTTCATCACGTCTCCATAAACGGCTCAATTGACGCACGTGGTCACTAAATTAATCGAGAAAAGTATCAGTGCTTAGTTGCGTCAGTGTCCTTAGAAGCCGATTGCTCCTCTTTTCGTGCTCGATAAACTGCTTCAAAATTCATGGGCTGCAATAGAACAGGCGGAAACCCAGCTTTGGATACAGCCTCAGATATGGTTTCTCTAAGATAAGGAAATATGATGTTGGGAGCGGCTATCCCCAAAGTCATTTCTAATGGCTCCCCGCTGAGATTTCTGATTTGAAACACCGCCCCCTGACTTGCCTCCACCAAAAAGATAGTCGCTTCTTCAATCTTCGCGGTCACCGTAGCCCTCACAAGTACTTCATAATAATCACCTTCGATAACCTGAGCAGTATTGTTCATGGTAATGTCGATTTTCGGAGTTCCTTGTTGTTTAAAAACAGCTGGGGCTCCAGGGACCTCTAATGAAAGGTCTTTTACATATAACTTCTCAATCGAAAAGATTGGTTTATCGTTGTTTTCACTCATAATTTTATCGCTTTTCGCCTTCGTTTTAAATTATACTCAAACAGTATTTTTTAATAGCGCATCGAGGTCACCTTCTCTATCAAGAGAAACTAGGTCGTCATGTCCACCAACATGTCGACTGCCAATAAAGATCTGTGGGACAGTCCTTCTGCCTGTGATCTCAACCATTTCAGCACGGAGCTCCGGTAGCTCATCTACATTTATTTTTTTGATTTTAGCGCCCCTCGAGATCAACAATTTCTCGGCCCGAACACAGAAAGGACACCAATCCGTAGCGTACATAATTACCTCAGCGGTCGATTCGTCTGCATTATGAATCAATTTAGCTTCTCCTTATTCGTGACGACTTACTTGCCTGAAGGCGACGTTGGCAGACTTGCCTGCATCCAAGCAGCTAGCCCGCCAGATAATACATACAAATCATCGTACCCCTCTTTCAAGAGTAATTTCTGCGCTGTACGAGATTTCGCCCCAGAGCCGCAAATTAATGCGATTGGACGCTTTTCATATTTTTTTAATGCTTGGGGGCTTTCCTGCAACACACCAAGGGATAAATTTTTTGAACCAACAATACTCCCACCCTCAAATTCTTTCTCCTCACGTAAATCAATCACAGTCGCATGCTGCCGATTAATGAGTTGGACCAGTTCCTGGGGTCCCAGCGTCTTTTTGCTAGCTTCACCCAGCATTAATTTGGGGATAATTAGATACCCACCACTTAAAATTACGGCTAAAACCAACCAAATGTTTGACGAAATAAAATCCATGATTGACACAATACATCTCCGACGATTTATTTATCCCCTTGATAACTTCTGTATTTCGTGACCGCAAGATTTATAACGATCTAAGGTAGCATTTGAAGGAGAGGTTAACAGCACAGCTTACGGGATAATATTTTAAATTTGAATTTTACTGAAATTTGTCCCGGCACGCATAAACCGTCATCATACCGATTAAAATAATCAAATTATCATTTAAAAATTAGGTTAAAAAAATGAAAAAATTAGTACTCCTGCGTCATGGTGAGAGCGTTTGGAATCAACAGAACAAATTTACCGGTTGGATAGACGTAGATCTCAGCGAGAGGGGTATCCAAGAAGCTAAAGAGGCAGGAGCGTTATTAAAAAGCGCCGGATTTGAATTCGATCGGGCTTTTGGGTCAGTTTTAAAGCGGGCTATTCGTACAATGTGGTTAACACTTGAGGAATTGGATCAGCTCTGGATCCCACAAACCCTAACTTGGCGCTTAAATGAACGTCACTATGGTGCGCTACAAGGGTTAGATAAATCCGAAACAGCAAAAAAATATGGCGACGATCAGGTGCTCATATGGCGACGAAGCTATGACGTACCACCTCCTCAGCTGGAGCCAAGTTCAGGGATGAACCCAAACTTGGAAAGTAAATATCATTCGGTGCCAGCTGAAAATCTACCGCTTAACGAATGTTTGAAGGATACTGTTGAAAGGTTTATTCCATTTTGGGAAGGATCTATCGCCCCTCTCATCTTGAAAGGTGACAGACTATTGATCGTGGCTCATGGAAATACCCTGCGAGCATTAATCAAACATCTCGATCAAGTTAGCGAAGCAGATATCGTGACGTTAAACGTTCCAACAGGAATCCCATTGGTTTATGAGCTTAGTGATAATCTCCAACCACTAAAAAAGTATTATCTCGGAGACGAGTCAAAAGCAGAGTCCGCGGCCGCTGCGGTAGCTGCTCAGACTAAAGGATAGAAGCCAGAATGGACGTTGCCAAGACCGCAGGGATTTCTATAGCTATCCTAATTTTCTGCCTACAATTTACGGCTGTTGTAGCCGACGATCTCCAAGAAGAATTGAAAGCAATCGATCAAAAGATCACGAAAGAAAAGAAAAAAATCAAAGAGCAGCAAGTTAAGCAAAAAAAAGCTAAGCGTGAGCTGAGTAAAACAAAAAAAGAAATTGACCTGCTAGAAAGAGATCTCAATAAATTATCAAAGAAAGAAAGAAAACTTCTTAATGAGCTAAGAGCATTAGAAAAAACAGAAAAAAAACTTAGATCTGAGGTCTCTGGTGAAAAAGTGCGCCTATCTAAACTTATTAAACAAACTTATATCCTTGGTTATTCACCCGATACTCGATCCATCCAAGAAGAACGAATAGACAGCGAAGTGTCTTCTGTTTATCTCAAAAAAATAGCACTTCAACGTTCAACAGCCATTAAAAATTTCAATAAAAAAATCAAAGAAATAGAAGCTCTTCAAGGTAAAAAACTGGACGTGAGGAAAAAACTTCGAAAAGTCAAAAAAGACACTAGCAAGCAAAAAAGTGTGGCAGAGCGAAAAAAACAAAAAACATCCTTAGAAATAAACGCGACCAGATCCCGAATCAAACGCAGTGAGACCAAAATCAAGGAAAATAAGAAACGGTTAACGAACTTATTTGCTGAACTGCAAAGAATAAAAGAAGAAAATATAAAAAACAATGAGTTACCTGACGCAAGTTCAGACGGAAAGCCATTTAGAACGCTAAAAGGAAAACTCAGGTTACCTGCGCTTGGGACTGTGACAGCGAAATTTGGTCAAAAGCGGGCTGGCAGCGAAGTTGCGTGGGAAGGAGTTTTTATTTCATCTAAACAAGGTAATAGCGTGAAATCAATTGCCGGAGGCGCGGTAGTGTATTCAGACTGGTTACGCGGCTTTGGCAATTTAGTGATTGTTGATCATGGGAAAGGCTTTTACAGTCTCTACGGCAACAACGAGTCAATATGGGTGCGTGAAGGCGATCAACTAAACGCCGGTGATCAACTGGGAACTGTTGGTAACAGTGGAGGTCACAAAGGACCTGGCGTGTATTTCGAGGTTAGGCGAAATAGCAAACCTCTAAACCCACTGGAATGGGTTACCATTACGAATTAGAACAAAACGTCAGACTGAAGAGAAACGTTCGATAAACTCAAACGCGACAGGTATTTTAAGGGGTCCTATATGAGAAGCAAATTAAGTAAAGCAGGTTTGGTATCGCTCGGCCTTGTCGGCGGAGTTTTAATCAGCCTGCAGATGTCTGCTATTGCAGACCGCAGTGCCGCACCTCTGCCGATAGACGAGCTAAGGTCGTTCACGGAAGTTTACGGCAGAGTGAAAAATGATTACGTGGAAGCAGTGGACGACAAGGAGCTCATTGAAGAAGCCATTAACGGCATGCTTTCAGGCCTTGATCCACATTCGGCTTACTTAAATGAAGAGGCCTTCACGGAGATGAAGGTTGGAACGCAAGGTGAATTTGGGGGGCTTGGCATCGAAGTCAGTATGGAAGACGGGTTCGTCAAGGTCGTAGCTCCTATTGAGGACACGCCAGCCTGGAATGCAGGTTTAAAATCGGGTGATTTAATCATCAAGCTTGATGAATCCAACGTAAAAGGAATGACTCTTAATGATGCGGTAAAACTGATGCGAGGTAAGCCTGGGACAGACATTGTTCTTACAATAGTTCGCAAAGGTGAACCTCAGCCTCAGACCATAACAGTTACCCGCGATATCATTCAAATCCAAAGTGTTAAGTATCGGATGCTGGAAGATGATTACGCTTACTTCAGGGTGACACAGTTCCAGGAGCATACTGGTGAAAAATTGGGCCAGGCAATAGAGAAACTTTTCGCTGAGAATGAAGGGCCTATGAAAGGCATGATTCTAGATTTAAGAAACGACCCTGGTGGTTTGTTAACTTCTTCAATTGGAGTTTCAGCGGCGTTTCTGCAAAAAGATAAACTTGTCGTGTACACGGAAGGTCGAACCAATGATGCGAGAATGCGCATGTATGCACGTCCTGAATTCTACGCCCGAGGGACCAAAGGTGATTACTTAGCGAATGTTCCAGAAGCAGCGAAAACTGTTCCAATGGTCGTGTTAGTTAATGGAGGCTCGGCTTCTGCGTCGGAAATTGTAGCCGGGGCTCTGCAAGACCACAGGCGCGCGGTGATCATGGGCACTCAAACTTTTGGTAAAGGCTCAGTACAAACGATTTTGCCTCTTGGGAATGGAACGGCTATCAAATTAACAACAGCTCGATATTTCACGCCGAGTGGACAGTCGATCCAAGCGAAAGGAATCACTCCAGACATCATCGTTGAAGACGCTACGGTAGAAACTAAAGCAACCTCTCCTATGATGCGTAAGGAAGCTGACTTAAAGAACAGATTAGATAACCCTCAGGGCGGTGGTGAAAGTGAGGCGCAAGAGTCAGAACCCATTGATGAAGCGACTGCATCTTCTGGTGAAACTGCAGACTATCAGCTGAGCCAGGCGTTAAATCTATTGAAGGGGCTACAAATTTTATCGAGCCGTTGATCTAGAATCCGCAGAATCCCCTCCATCCTGTCGAGAACAATAGGGTAGAGGGGCAGCTGAGAATGTGTGAAGCCACACTATGAATGATGATGAACTCCTAAGATATAGTCGACATATTCTCTTACCTGAAGTCGGGGTCGAGGGACAAGAGGCGATCCAAAAAAGTAATATTCTAATAATCGGCGCCGGAGGCTTAGGATCTCCAGCGGCGCTTTTTTTGGCCGCCAGTGGAGTTGGCTCAATTACGATTTGCGATGGAGACACAGTTGATCTAACCAATCTGCAACGTCAGATCATTCACACGACAGACTCCGTTGGATCACTAAAAGTGGACTCGGCACGGCAGTCAATCGAAGCAATTAATCCGCACGTTAAAATCAAAATTATTAAACGCAGAGCGGAAGGAAAACAACTCAAAACTCTAGTATCCGAATCATCCATCGTGCTGGATTGTTCCGATAATTTTGAAACGCGTCATGCGGTTAATAAAGCATGTTTCGAACTCAAAAGACCGCTTGTCTCAGGTGCAGCAATAAGATTTGATGGCCAACTATCAGTTTTTGATGCGAGAAACCCTAAAAGCCCCTGTTACCAGTGCTTGTTTCCGGAAGAAAACAAGTTCGAGGAGACTCGATGTGCAGTAATGGGCGTTTTCGCGCCGTTAGTGGGAATCATAGGTACTGCCCAAGCTTCAGAAGCGCTAAAACTAATAAGTAATATTGGTAGGCCTGCGGTGGGGAGGCTAATGCTCTTTGATGCACTAGAAATGGAGTGGCGCTCAATCAAATTAAACAAAGACCCAAAGTGCGCAGTCTGCAGCACCTCATCTCATTGAAACAAACCCAATCGCATAACTCGATCAAACATCAGCTAACAACATCCTCATTTGAACTTCACTGTACGCAGTAGGATCCTTGGTGAACCGGCTCTTGGCAAACTGATGCCAACGACCGATTACATAAGCCATTAGCTGATTACCCTTCGGGTCGATTTCGAGCGCCGAGTTCATTTCGCCGTGATTAATGGCAAATCTCAATGACTGCCTCATAGAAGATTCCAGCCTATCGTGCAAACGATTAATCCGATCCTGCAATCGATCATTTTCATGAACAAGAGCATCGCCAATTAACACTCTTGTCATACCGGGATTTTTTTTAGCAAAGTTTAGTAGCACATTAACCATAGCGGAGACTTGCTTCAATCCACTTTCTTCGGATTCGGATATTTTATTGATCAACCTAAAAATTGTTTGTTCAATAAACTCGATTAATCCCTCATACATCTGAGCCTTACTTGCAAAGTGACGATACAAAGCGGCCTCGGAAACCTCGAGCCGCGCTGCAAGCAACGCTGTAGTCACCTTTTTGCAGTTAGGGTCTTCCAGCATTTGCGCTAATTGCTGGAGTATTTGCAGTTTTCTATCGGCGACTCTGGGCATTAGTTAAGGACAATAATCTATTGACTAAATTTTTAAGCGAATACAGATCACCAATATACCAGCAATATACCAGCAATATACACCCAATGTAATTTTCCCAAACTCCTAATCATTTTGGAACACTCAACTCCTAGTAAAGATGAGTAACTCGAGCATCCAACCAACACATACGTTTCGAGTTACGTGCTACCCAAATCGTCTTCATTCCTAATCTTTTTGCGGTTGTAAGATTAACCAGCGAATCTTCTACCATCACGCATTGCGAGGCTTTCAGCTTGTGCGTCCTAAGTAGCTTACGAAAACCGATCGCAGACGGCTTGGGGTTCATATGAGTAGACTCTATAGAAAACGCATCCGTTATATAGCGCCCGATTCTTAAGAGCCTTAACATTTCTTTAAGATATGCCGCTGGAGAATTGGAAAATATAATTTTTTTACCCGATATGACTCTTAGTAGATGCCTAAGTCTAGAGGATCGGTGAATAAACTCGCTCAGGTCGCCAATGTCATGGGTCTTGTCTAAAAAATCAACTGCATCTATGTCATGATGGCGAACAAGTCCTGTCATTGTTGCTCCATACTGATCCCAATAAAGTTTACGAAGACGATTGGCTTCATATCGATCAACACGTAAGTGTTGCTCAATATACTGGGTCATTTTTTCATTAATAATCGGGAAAATTTCTCGTCCCGATTCAAACAAAGTATTATCAAAATCAAAAATCCACGCCGCCGGCTTTACTGTAGCGTTTTGTATTGCGAAGCAAGCATCAGCCAAGAATTTCACATCAACGACTACGGATCAGTGTTCCAACACCTTGGTCGGTTAATACTTCTAACAACACCGCATTCTCCACCCGACCATCAATAATATGGACACTATTGACACCGCTCCGTGCGGCATCGAGTGCAGATGAGATCTTTGGCAACATACCACCAAAAATTGTGCCATCTTCAACAAGACGATCGATATCAACTGGTGAAACTCCCGTTAATAATTGTTCATTTTTATCGAGAATACCAGCCGTATTCGTCATCAAAATCAGTTTTTCTGCATTCAATACCATTGCAAGTTTGCCTGCGACGAGATCTGCGTTGATGTTATATGCCTCACCGTTATCGCCATAACCAATTGGTGCCACAACTGGTATGAAACCCTGCATTTCCAAGGTAGAGATAACACCAGGGTCCACTGACTCAACCTCTCCGACTTGCCCCAAATCCAATTGCTCCCCCTCCGACTCCATATGCAGCTTTTTCGCTCGTAACAAACCTCCATCTCGGCCAGTCAAACCAACCGCAGCCCCTCCCGCCTTATTGATCAGGCTGACGATATCCTTATTAACATGAGCGCCGAGCACCATTTCGACTACATCCATAGTTTCTTTATCGGTCACCCTCATACCCTGAACAAATGTACCGTCCTTCCCTAGTCGATCAAGCATGTTACTTATTTGTGGGCCACCACCGTGAACAATGACCGGATGCATACCAACGAGTTTCAGTAACACAACGTCACGAGCAAAAGATTGTTTCAAATCCTCATCAATCATTGCATTACCACCGTATTTAATAACGATAGTTCGCCCATGAAAACGCTTGATGTATGGCAGAGCTTCTGCCAATATTTGCGCCTTCTTATGTGCCTCTTCATTGTTTAACGACATTGCTCGAGTCCTAGTAATATACCTACCAATTTAAGCCTAATTTTAACCGACTTAGCGCTTTTAAAGTTAGCGCTAACTGTAAGTTCAACTACCCCGTTAAAATAATACGTCCATTCAGAGCATAATAATCATCAATGACTAGTAGATTTTTTTTATTTTTAATGTGCTTACTTGCACCAGTTATTGCCTCTCCAAAGGCATTCAATCTCATAGAGTCTAACGCCTCAATTTATCTCCTCGGGGACCTTTCGACCGGACTAATCATCTCGGAGAAAAATCCTTCAAGAGATATCAATTCGACGTCTCTAACCAAGCTAATGACGCTCTACCTTATTTTCGACGCAGTAAAAAACGGGATACTCAACGCTCAAGGTAAAATAAAAGTTTCACGCACGGCAGCCACAACTCGAGGCGTTCGTATGTTTCTGAATGAAGGAGATAGCGTAAAGATCGAGGATCTCCTTAAAGGAGTCGTTATTTATGGGGCAAATGATGCGGCCTTAGCGCTCGTTGAAGAAATTGCAGGAACGGAGGCACAATTCATTGTCGCCATGAATCAAAAAGCAAAAGTTTTAGGATTATCACAATTGAGATTTACCGATGCAATAGGGGAATCTCCTAACATGAGCCCCACATCTGCATCAGATCTATATCAACTTGCAGCCTCGATAATCTTAGATCACGCACCAAGCTACGCTCTCTTCAAGTTAAACCAACACGAATGGCAAGGTATTACTCAATATAGTTCGAACAGCTTATTGGGAAGAGACTCATACAATGACGGGCTCATGGTAAGCAGATCTGCCTCAGGAGGGACTATTGGAATCATTTCGAGTGTTAGAGATGGTAGACGAGTACTTTTAGTCATAGCCGACAACAGCTCTAAAGGACAGTTTGCTTCAAAAGCACAAGACCTTCTAAATCAAGCCTTTAAAAAATTTACAACTGTTCACATAGCAGAGCCGAACACGCCCATCGCTCAACTTACTGTCGGCCATGGAGTGAACGAGGTCCTTGATATCGGGTCCACGGACAAAATATCCGTAACCATCCCAAGGGAAAGAAAAAATGAAATTGAAGTTGTCATTGAAAGCGTACAACCGCTCATAGCTCCAATTAAATATGGGGATGTTGTTGCAAAACTTACAGTGAAACTAAAAACAGACACGATCCAAACTTCAGAATTAGTTGCTTTAAAACGTATACGACGGGCGGGCGTGATGGTCCGAGGGTGGAAGAGGTTAAAATCATTAACATTACATTTACTAGAATTCATGAAAAATAACTAGGCTCTTAATAGGACTTTTAAAAAATTGAGATGGACACATTAAGCGGTCAGAGAACTAACGGCATTGAGTATCCAATCCTGTTTCCCATTAAAGTCATTGGAACATCTACACCCAGCTATGAAAAACTAGTCCTGGAGATACTCAGGGAGTATGCCCCCGATGTGGATAACCATAAGGTGATTGCAAGCGAGAGTAAAACAAAAAAATATACAAGCTTGACCTGTACCTTTTCGGCTAAATCTCGCGAGCATCTTGAGGAAATTTATAGGGCGCTTAAGGCCAGTCCGCTGGTATCAATCGTTATATAACAATGGTTAAAATTAACAGAAGACCGAAAGGCTCACATTTTGATCATTAAAACGCTTGGTTTATCGGCTTACGATGAATCACTCGAAAAGATGAGAAGATTCACTCTTGACCGCTCAAAACTGACTGAAGATGAAGTATGGCTGATGGAACATCCTCCCACATACACTCTGGGACTAAAGGCAAAAGCAGAACATATTCTTAATCACGATCATCAAATACCGGTAATTCAATCTGACCGCGGTGGGCAAATAACCTACCATGGACCCGGTCAACTCATCGCATATACGTTACTCGACTTAAAAAGATTAAATTTAACTGTTAGAAAAGCGGTCAGATTACTAGAGCAGACAACTATTAACTTGTTATCATCCTTGGATGTTATGGCATGCGGAGATGAGGCCAGACCGGGGGTGTATGTCAAAGGTAAAAAGATAGCTTCATTAGGGCTCAAAATTAGAAATGGATACTCTTATCATGGAGTGGCTCTAAACGTTAATATGGATCTGAAGCCCTTTGACAACATCAACCCATGCGGATATAACGATTTGATGGTGACGCAACTCAAAGAATTGAATGTAAATCTTTCTATTGAAGAAGTGAGTCAATTGTGGGCCAATCAATTTTTATTGTCCTTTAACGACTAGTTTTATTGAGAAAATATTATGAACACTAAGATCATTAGGGAAACCGGGGTAGAAAAAACCGCCAAAAATCCTGTCAAAATAAAGTCCGCCGAGCCGATTAAAAAGCCTGATTGGATACGTATAAAACTACATACGAGTCCGAAATTTCAAGATGTTAAAGCGAAACTGCGTAAAAGCTCGCTGCATACTGTTTGCGAAGAAGCCACATGTCCGAATATTGGTGAGTGTTTCTCTAAAGGGACGGCCACATTCATGATTCTTGGTGATCTATGTACGCGCCGATGCCCCTTCTGCGATGTAGCACACGGCCGACCCAACGGTGTTGATGAAGCTGAGCCTGAGAGACTTGCGAGCACTATAAGAGACATGGATCTCAAGTATGTTGTCATTACGAGTGTTGATCGAGATGACCTTAGGGATGGCGGCGCCACTCACTTCGCTGAATGTATAAAAGCTATACGCTCAGCCTCACCAAATATCAAAGTCGAAATTCTTACTCCGGATTTTAGGGGCAGACTTGATAATGCTATTGAATTATTAAGTTCGCAACTTCCAGATGTAATGAATCATAACTTAGAAACAGTCCCTCGCTTGTATAAACAAGCGAGGCCTGGAGCAGACTACCAACATTCTTTAGACCTACTCCATAAATTTAAAAAAATTAACCCTCAGGTGATTACCAAATCTGGCGTAATGGTAGGGCTAGGTGAAACCGATTCAGAAATTATAGAGGTCATGCACGACTTAAAGAAACATGAAATAGATATGGTAACGGTCGGACAATATTTACAACCTACAAAAGGTCACCTACCAGTGCATCGCTACGTCCATCCCGATCAATTTCGACAATTCGAAACAATAGGACTGTCTATTGGATTTAAACATGTGGCATCAGGTCCATTAGTTCGGTCTTCTTATCACGCGGATGAACAAGCTGGAACAAGTCTTACTGAAAATTACTGAGCATAGCTTTCTTAATTTGCTCTGATCCTAATTGAAGAAGACAATCACTCTCGCTGTTCACGTGTCGGCCACAGCCCTCCTGAAGACAAGGAACGCAAATCCCAGAACCCTGGATTAACGTTACATTGCCCGCCGACTGCGATCCCAACTGCGACCAAGGAGTGATGTCACAACGATGGCCTACAGGCCATGGGCCCCAAACCAAAGGGCTTGAGGGGCCAAAAATCGCTATGGTAGGACTACCCGTTGCTGCAGCCATATGCGTCACAGCAGTATCTGTTCCCACATAACAACCCGCCGAACAAATTAATCGAACTAAGTCTTCAATCTCAGTCCGATTTAACAAATTAAACACTCTTTCGTCATTAAAGTTTAGTTGGCTCAATATTTCATGATTTAGCTCATCAAATTGACCAGATAGTATGACCCCTATGTCATGTTTGACACATGTCTGAATTAACTCTTTCCAACGAGAAATTGGCCACTCTTTATAACGGAACTTTGGAGTTAAATGCATTACCACATAGCGATTATTAAACGGCCAACTGTTGAAATCTTCAGAGTGATCTTGGCCCCCCATTAAACGTTCCGGTATCTGTGGCGCGATTTTGTGTTTACCCAATAAACTGGCTACAACATCGTGGTACATCACTAGTGTATGACGTCCAGATCCATCAAACTCTACCAAATTATGGAGCATCCACCGCTTCCACACAGATTGCTTACTACTGACAATAGTCCCGTAACGTTTTTTACCCAATAACCAGGAATATATAGTTGGTCTATCGCCTGGTAATAAGGATATGGCGACGTCGTAACGCCGATAGTATTGACATATGAATCTGAGGTGTGCCGCTAGTCCTGGTCGCTCCGCAATTGAAATTATATTATCTAATTCTGTATTACGTAATAGTCCAGACTCGGTACCACAAAACACCAACGCATCCAGTTGGGCGCTCGGGTAACGGGTTCTTAGCGCATGGATCGTGGACGTCGCCAAAAAAACATCGCCTACCCGTCGAGTGCAAATAACTAGGATTTTCAATCAAATTTCTCCAAAAAAAGCGCCTTATATCTTTAAAAGTCTATTTGCTTGAGGCCAACACTCGCCTCAATACGGCTCGAACTCATTATGGACCTAAGCCTCTGTCCATTTCGTTCCAAACCGCTTCTATCATTTTCTGGATGCCATAGGTGCAACGTTGGCGTAGCTTGCCTAGCATTTTTATGCTTCACGCCATTTTTCAGAAGCCGCACAGCCAAATCTGAGTCTTCTAGCCCCCAACCTTCGTACTGTTCTTCAAAACCATTGACCTCAAACAAATCAGACCTCCAAGACGAAAAATTGCATGTCTTGACGCCCTCCCAACGTTTAGGAGATGATTTTCTATAGGGTATGAGCCAGGTAGATGAGAGTAAGGGGAGCAGGCGGTTAATATCTCTAGCGCAGTAATGCCTGAGTATTGTCCAACGATCCCAGCGGCTAACGTCAGAAGCATTCGTCAATATCTCCCGCGTAAGCTTCTGACTTAAAAGCACTCGATTACCCGATAAAAAATAACCCTTTTCGGCTAATTTTTTGTGGTTCAACACAAAGTTTGTTCGCGGGATACAGTCTCCATCTGTGAAAATTAAATATTCACCTTGTGAAGCCTTTACAGCCCTATTACGAATTGCCGCAGCCCTGAATCCAAGGTCCTCATGCCAAACATGTGATATTTCAAAAGGGGCCTCTAACTTAAGTCGCGAAACAATATCCCTCGTGCGATTGTCTGATCCGTCATCAGCGACTACGAGATCAAAATCAACATCTTTCTGCAAAAAGAATCCTCGAACGACAAAATTAAGAGCGTCAGGACGATTGTAGGTAGTAACGATAACGGTCGTTTTCAACGTTTTAGTTTATTCAAGTAATAAAGTTTGACGTATTTGTAGTACGCCCCTTCTGCGTTGGAGACAGCAAGAAAAAAACCCTCAGCTCCGTCTAGAAATCCAGCTTTTATGATGTAAGTCTTTAAAAAAGCGCTTAAACCATGGATAACTGCTCGGAGCACACCTCCTCGTTGAGCCTGACTTGCAAGCTGCTCAGCACCTAAGGTCGAATAACGGTTCATCTTATTAAGGACATCATCAGGAGAGTGAAACGAATCGTGGAGCAAGTAACCAGCCAAACGTTTGGCTTGCCCCTCATAAATCAGTCGCTCGTGCACCAGACTTTCACTAAATCGAGCGGTCCCATTACGAAACAATCTTGGTACGAAGTCTGGAAACCAACCCGAGTGACGCATTTGCTTCCCACAATAATTGGAGATTCTCGATAATTCGAAAACATCTTCTGCCGGCGATGAACTAACGGTATGCAATATTGCAGAGGCTAGATCCCTATTCACGAACTCATCCGAGTCGATAGACAATATCCAGTCTGACTGCGCGAGTCCAATTGCTAAGTTTTTTTGCGGACCAAAACCACACCATTCAGCGAAGTGAAATTTTGCTCCTTTTGCGCGCGCTATTTGTGAAGTCCGATCGTTACTTCCGCTATCGAGTATGATTATTTCTGATGCCCACGTCAGAGCGTCGAGGCATGCCTCTAACGTACGATCAGCATTTTTAGTGATGATCACCGCAGAAATAGTGTCGAGCTTTACTGCTTTGTTGTTGCTCGTCCCGACTATTTGCTCGTGTTCATTCATCGCCACACAAAATGACCATTTTGCCTTAACCCATGAATGGTCATGTTAAAACTCTGTGTTTCAGTCTTCCTCCAAAACGATTCGCTTTTCTTAAGTTGAAAACGTCGCATTTTTCTCTCAAACCAATTCATGCCTAACATTTTGTAATTCTGTCGACTACCAAGAGCCTGGGACATGGCGAGGCCCTTCTCTTTCTTCATTTGATCTTGCGTTACCGAACCAAAATGATGAAACCAAACTGCTCCAGTTATCGCCGTCCGAATTCCTGCCTTTTCAATCTCATTAAAAAATATGGTGTCCTCATAACCCAACAATCGAGGCTTAGGAGTGAAATATCCTATATCCTCCCACACACTCTTATGAACAGCCAAGCAAACCGCGTGCTTGGCCCCTAAACGCGATACGCCTGACATACCTCGCTCAGCCTCTTTAGCAAACTCCTGAAAATCATAATCCAGGGGCCCCTCAATCATCGCTGGACTGATTACTTTAACGTCCAAGTCTAGAGCAGACTCAATCAATCGCTTCGCCCAGTCCTCAGTCACCAACACATCATTATTCATAATGATGGTCCACTCCGCCTGCTGCACCAAGGCCCCTTGATTCCAAGCTATACCGCATCCAAGGTTACTTTTATTGAATATCACACCTCCGAATGGTTGGGCTTTTAAATAGTCTTGAGTACCATCATGACTGCCATTGTCGACAACGATCACTCGACTCATAGGCGTTCGTGACGCAATTAAGCTGTTAACACATTTTTTTGTGTACGCAAGCGAGTTATAACAAGCAAAAGTAATTGAGTAATCATGCATATTTTTGCGCTGACCTTTTGTGGAACCATCGAATAGAGTAAAGTGCGTTTAAAGACCACATTTTAATCAATTATTGAAGTCCTGAAGCGTGCATAAACGTAAAATTTACGATTGTTTTTGTTTTTTCAATGAAGAAATGTTACTGCAACTGCGCATGGACACGCTCTGGGATTACGTTGACTACTTTGTTATCTCCGAGGCTACTTACACTCATAAAGGACTCCCAAGAAAAACTATCTTCGAAACTGATAAATTTGAAAAGTATAAATCGAAAATTCGTTATCAGCGACTGGAAACGCGCCCACCTGGAGAAAATGAATTTTGGAAAAACGAAAATTTCATTCGAAATAATATCACTACTGGACTATTCGACTCTAACCCGAACGACTTGATACTAATATCCGATCTTGATGAAATACCAAAACCAAGCAAAATAAGCTTGTACGATCCCCGCTTCCTCCGTGGTGATTTTCTTCAAAACTATTATAGTTACTACCTAAATAATCTTTGGGTAAAAAACGGAAATACCACTCGGCCCTCTGGAATTATTTGGAAGGGATCGAAAATAACAACGATCCATCACTTCAATACATTTTTTCGTGCCAACGCATCAAGCGTTAGAAGCTACAAGTCGAACGGTGCGTTACGATCTCTGAAAAGGACTTGGTTCAATAGACGTCGGGTTCAGGATATCCAAGACGGAGGGTGGCACTTTACCTGGGTTCTAACACTGGAAGATATTATTAAAAAGATGGATAGTACCGCTCATACTTTTGATGACCCGCGATTCAAAGATAAAGTATTTTTAGACAAAACAATAAAATCCAACAGAGACTTTCAAGACCCTAAAAAGGGCTATATCGCATTAGCGGTAGATGACTCATTTCCTGAGCCTATGAGGCGCCATCCGGAAAAGTATGACAAATTCCTAATGTCCCCATCTATTAGCTGAATGAAAATGAACATCCGCCCATTAAAAGCCATCAATATTGGCGCAGCAGACGCCATAAAATACCTTTTAACGAATACCAAGCTGGAAAGTTGGCATGGCGGTAGCCCCATTTACGCGAGGTCGCTCTCAAACGGTTTTCGACCCTCATCCAAGAGTCAACTCGCTTTTCAAATAATTCACCTCCATATTTAGGGTATCGATCAGAATCCGGATGCGAGTAGCTATAAATCTGATCTTTAAATTCCATCGACCTAATCACATACATTTGATCTGAAAATCCGTAACCATAAGCGAAGATTTCCTCTAAAAACATCGCATCTTTATCTACCTCACTGAATTTGAGGTCCCACGCAAGGTTCACAACAGAGACGTCGGGCCTCTCTATCAAAAGCTCAACTGCGGTATCAAACCAGTTGGAAGGCATACCATCTTGCCCAACTGTATCACCGGAAAAGTGCGCCAGATAATCGGTTTCACACAAGAAAATAGATACTAATTCAGCAATTGAGTAGTAATACCCTTTCCCCAAGTCGTCTTTAGTAATCTTAAAAAAGTCTAGGGCAGCCGAAGCATAGTCATCAACAAATAAATAATCATCTAATACGCCTTCATGAATCAATTGATCTGCGTAACGAGCAACCTCGGTGGGGCGATCAACATTATTGATTAAAAGTAGTCGCTTTGAGGCAGATTGCCCAAGGCCCAGCATCACTTTTTTGATCAATCCTTTTTTTAGTATGAATCTCCAATCTTTTTCCCATACTTTGGTCTCAACTGTAAGCGACATCTTTAAATCCTCATTAAAACCAAATTTGCCTAGTTTATATTTTATTTTAAGCAATTCATTGGCCTCGGAGTAAAATGATTTAAATTGTTACCGAAATAATCCAAGCAATTAACCGTGAACAAGCCAAAGCGAATACTCATCATAAAAACTTCCTCATTGGGTGATGTTATCCATAACTTTCCGATGGTTTCGGATATTGGAGCTCAATTCCCAGATTGCAAAATTGATTGGCTTGTTGAGGAAGCCTACGTGCCATTAGTCAAGCTGCATATTGGGGTTAACCGTATTATCCCTATAGCATTCCGACGATGGAGAAAATCAATATTTTCCTCTTCAACTTGGAGCGAATTAAAAAACTGTATTCGTAACGTCAGGAGGTATCGATACGACCTAGTTATTGACTCACAAGGACTCATAAAAAGCGCAATATTTGCGCGATTAGCAAAAGGTCCTAGTTATGGATTTGGCCCTCGTTACTCTAAGGAAAAACTGGCAGGGATGAGCTACAACATGAGGTTCAGCGTGAATCGAGAACAACATATGCTTGACCGGTGTCGTCAATTATCATCTTTGGCTTTAAATTATCAGGTAGCTAAAAAGCCACATTACGGGCTGATCAAAAAGGAGCGCTCAGCGACAAATAAAAAGAATGTGGTCATTTTCTGCTCTTCAGCTCAGTCTACAAAACAATGGCCTACAACTGATTGGATAAAAATCAGTCAATATCTAAGTTCGAAAGGATTCAACTGTCAATTTACTTGGGGAAACCCAGGCGAACAAGCAATTTGCGAGAAAATTATATCTTTGTCAGCGGGCGAACTCTTACCTAAGATGCCCATAGATGGCGTAGCAACGCTAATTAGCCAGTCTTACCTGGTGATTGGGCTGGACACAGGACTTTTGCATCTCGCTGCAGCCCTTGAAGTACCCTCTATTGCCATCTTTGGTGCTTCAGACCCACTCAAAACAGGACCTCAGGGGAACGGACCCATCAAGATATGCGGTTCTAAGAATCGCTTTCCAAATGTGGGGGAGGTTGAATCAACCATCACCAGCGTTATCGAAATGATCAGCTAATGTACGCGCTCTACAAAGTTTTGAGTTGGACAATATTACCTCTCATAGTGGGGAGGCTAATCGCTAGAAGTCGCAAAGAACCTAATTATCGCAAACATCTAAAGGAGCGATTTGGACTATCGAGCCAAAAATCATCGACACCAGTAATTTGGCTGCATGCCGTATCCGTCGGCGAAATGCTTGCATGCCAGGAGCTGATTGAACGAATTGAGCGTCGATATCCAGAATTTGATTTACTCGTCACTTGCAGCACACCCGGCGGACGGGAAACCGCGAAGGCCTTCACTTCGAAAAAGATACGCGTTTCATACCTACCATTCGATATCAAACCATTTATTACTCACTTTATAAAACATAACAAACCGGTGTGTCTTTTGGTTATGGAGACGGAAATTTGGCCGACACTTTTTGAGCGATGCTCAGAACACTCTATCCCTATTTTCATGTTAAATGCTCGGTTATCTCAAAAGTCGATGCGTGGGTACCTTAAAGTGAAGGGGCTAAGCGCTCTCACTATGAGCAAAGTGAGCGGCATACTGTCTCAAACTAACGAGGACGCTGAGCGACTGAGAGAAATTGGCGCACAAGAGGTTCTAGTCACTGGCAATCTCAAATTCGATCGCAAGCCCACACCAGATCAACTCAATCTTGGAGATCAATTCCGAAAACTGTTTGGCGAAAAGAGGCATATCATCATTGCTGCCAGCACTCACGAAGGCGAGGAAGGCGCAATAATTGACAACTTTATATCTCAATGTCCTCAGGAATATCTACTGGTGGTTGTGCCAAGGCATGAACGGCGCTTCTCCGACGTTATGGCGCTCATTCAAAGCAAAAAATTGTCATTCGCCCGACGTAGTGTCAATAAAGCAGTACCCGAGAATTGTCGCATCGTGTTAGGTGATTCGATGGGCGAGATGTATAGCTATTATGCTTGCTCTGATCTCGTAATTATGGGAGGCAGTTTTGTCCCATCAGGAGGACAAAACCCTCTAGAGGCCTTATCTACTGGAAAGCATGTTATCACTGGACCTTCCACCTTTAA
Organism: Betaproteobacteria bacterium TMED22; assembly: GCA_002167745.1. GTDB lineage: Bacteria > Pseudomonadota > Gammaproteobacteria > Burkholderiales > Eutrophovitaceae > Eutrophovita. The sequence continues at coordinate 22,919 of NHCB01000016.1, read as the reverse complement.
CTTTAGTCAAATCGTAAAGCAAGGCGTAGCCGCAAACGTCATTCACTATGCAGAAAATATTGACTCGGCCATGTTGGCGGTAAACAGATTATTACCGAATCTAAAAAACTCAAATGCTATGCGAGATACCCCCATTCAATTCGTTAACCAAAACGTTGGTGCACTCCAAAAGACCGTCGACTACATTGAAAGACAAATGAAGACTTGGCGAAAATATTAAACTATCCCCTGTCAAATCGTGATCAATACATCAACTTTTAGATCATGCGCCTCGAGAGGCACTTCTGGAAGGACTTGAATCGGAAAAACAGGTGCCACTGTAACTGACGATTCAGGCAATTTGGACATTGCAGAGTCATAATACCCCCCACCATACCCCATTCGCAGCCCTCGCTCAGAGAAAGCAACCCCAGGCACTATCATTAAATCTATTTGAGAATAATCTATTAATTCACTTTTTGCTGGATCAGGCTCAGGTATACCCCAACGTCCGCGCAAAAGCTCATTAAAAGTACCGCTAAAAGTGCGGAAAGAAAGTAAACGACTAGAAGACTCAATTTTTGGAAGTACGATGGTCTTACCAAGTCGCAACGCTTCGTTAATCACAATCTCTGTCTGAAACTCACTTCCGAATGATATATACGCTGCTATCACTGTCGATTCCTTAAAGCAATCCAAGCCCAAAAGACGATCGGAAATAGTTTTCGAAATCTCGTCACGATAAGCTGCGGCCAAATGATCGCGCTTTTCTATGATTGCTTTTCTTAGTTTTATTTTTTGTTGTTTTATATCCATGAAGAACTTGTAGAGTGCCGATCAACACCATAACGACGCATGATAATTCATTGATATTAAAATTTAAAATTACTTAACTGACATTCCTATGAAGCAATGAATGACGCAAAAAATATTAAGTCCACCAGAAATGGTTAGTCTGCACTATACTATCCATATCAGCACACATTATTTTTTGTATTTTCCGTTCCGGTTTAAGGAGTTTTAAATGAACGCGAACCCCAAGTTTCTCAATTCGGAGGCTCAAATTGATCAAGCCTCGACATCCTCTTTCCCCAATTCTAGGAAAGTTTACGCGGCTGGCTCGACAGATAACATCAGGGTGCCGATGCGAGAGGTCAGACAATCGTCCACAGCAGGTGTCGACGGGAACGAAGAGAACCCGGCTATTTTCATTTACGACACGTCCGGTCCATATACCGATCCCGAGGTGAGAATCAATATCCAGGAGGGCCTACCTGCCCTCCGAAAACACTGGATCGAGTCGAGAGAAGATACAGAAATGCTCAGCGGCCCCACCTCTGATTACGGTAAATTAAGGCTCAACGACCCGGAATTAGAAGCGCTACGATTCAAGCTACATAGAAAACCACGTAGAGCTCGGGCAGGCAAAAATGTCACACAAATGCACTACGCTCGCCACGGCATAATCACGCCAGAGATGGAATTCGTGGCCATTAGAGAGAATCTCCAAAGAGAAAAATATCTCGCTAGACTCTCGGAGTCTCAGCGCAAACTCATTGCAAAGCAACATCCTGGAGAGTCTTTTGGGGCAAATATTCAATCGAGTATCACCCCTGAGTTCGTCAGAGAAGAAGTAGCTCTGGGAAGAGCGATCATTCCCGCTAATATTAACCACCCAGAAACCGAACCGATGATCATTGGGAGAAATTTTCTAGTTAAAATTAACGCCAATATTGGTAATTCTGCCGTTTCCTCAGGAATTCAAGAAGAGGTCGAGAAAATGACGTGGTCTACCCGATGGGGTGGCGATACAGTTATGGATCTTTCAACGGGCAAACATATCCACGAAACACGAGAATGGATAGTTCGAAATTCACCTGTCCCCATCGGAACGGTACCTATATATCAAGCCTTGGAAAAAGTTGATGGCAAAGCAGAGGAGCTTTCCTGGGAGATTTTTAAAGACACCCTAATTGAGCAAGCGGAACAAGGTGTCGATTACTTCACTATCCATGCTGGTGTGCGTCTTCCATATATTCCGATGACCGCAGACAGAATGACAGGTATCGTATCCCGTGGCGGTTCCATTATGGCTAAGTGGTGCTTGGCGCACCATCAAGAGAGTTTCCTGTACGAACATTTTGAAGACATCTGCGCCATTATGAAAGCATACGACGTCTCATTCAGTCTTGGGGACGGACTACGTCCTGGATCAATTTATGATGCGAATGATGAGGCTCAGTTTGCTGAACTTAAAACTTTGGGCGAACTCACTAAAATTGCTTGGAAGCATGATTGTCAAGTTATGATCGAGGGCCCTGGACATGTTCCGATGCACATGATTAAAGAGAATATGGATCTTCAGCTTGAACACTGTGGTGAGGCTCCTTTTTACACACTTGGTCCACTAACAACGGATATTGCTCCAGGACATGACCACATCACATCAGCAATAGGTGCTGCGCAGATAGGTTGGTATGGTACTGCAATGCTCTGTTACGTGACTCCAAAGGAGCACCTTGGATTGCCGGACAGAAATGACGTAAAAGAAGGGATCATGGCTTACAAATTAGCAGCCCACGCAGCAGATCTGGCAAAAGGGCACCCAGGTGCACAGATGCGTGATAACGCGCTTTCAAAAGCACGCTTCGAGTTCCGATGGGAAGATCAATTCAATTTAGGGCTGGATCCTGAAAAAGCGAAGGATTTCCACGATCAAACGCTACCTCAGGAAGGGGCAAAACTAGCTCACTTCTGTTCAATGTGTGGTCCACACTTCTGCTCTATGAAGATTTCACAGGACGTTAGAGATTACGCGAATGAACAAGCATCCGAGGGAATGAAGCAAAAATCTAAAGAATTCGTCGAATCGGGTAGTGAGCTCTACAAGAAGGCTTAGGCTATGATACCCGGGTCCGTTGCGAGACTGGGGTAGGCAATTAGGGCCGTTTATGAGGTAGGCTAACGACTGAATATCGAACTCCTATATGGACAATACGCTCACGGTTATCTTAATTGGAATACTGGAGGGACTCACAGAGTTCCTGCCGATATCGAGTACCGGTCATTTAATCATCGCCTCGAGTCTCCTCTCGCTGAATGGAGCTGAGGTTAAAGCATTCCTTGTTGTTATCCAGTTAGGGGCTATCCTCGCTGTGTGTTGGCATCAAAGAATCACGCTTTGTAACACACTTAAAGAGTTACCTACTAAAAGATGGAATAGCTTTGCCGCTAAAATCGCAGCTGCGTTCATTCCAACAGCTTGTATTGGGCTGATCTTTCACGACGTCGTTAAAACCTATTTGTTCTCGCCCATTACTGTGTCTTGCGCGCTTATCTTGGGAGGAATCATCATTATCTTTGTAGAGAACAAAAATAAATTCTATAAAGAAATGCAACCCGAAGATATGACCTTCTCTCAAGCGATCAAAATCGGACTCTTCCAGTCTCTCGCTATTTTTCCTGGTGTCTCACGATCGGGAGCTACGATCATAGGCGGACTCTCCATTGGATTACCTAGGAAAACTGCGACGCTATTTTCGTTTCTATTGGCTATCCCGACTATGTTTGCTGCTACAGTGTTTGATCTCGCTAAAACTCCCGAGCTATTAACCAACTCGTCCCTCCCCGCCCTATCATTGGGGTTTTGTGTCGCCTTCATCACCGCGCTACTGACAGTCAAAGTTCTTATTAACTTTGTCTCAAAGCACAGCTTTAAACCATTTGGGTACTATAGGATCATATTCGGCTTAATAATTCTCATAACTTGGCAATCCGGCTTGATTGAGTGGCAATCCGTATAGCACCATTCTCATCCTAACCGTAAATCTCAACTCTGAACCCAGGGTAATCCAGAAAATTTCCAACCAGCCGTGGTACCCCGATGTCCAGAAGCGTCTTTGTCCCCCTCGAACCCATCGATAACATTGATTGCCTTTGAATAGCCTGCATTACTGGCCAACGAGGCCGCAGCATGTGATCTGGCCCCGCTTCTGCATAGAAATAATACATAAGCATCCGTTGGCACATTTTCTCGCAGGTGATCTAAAAAGCTGCCATTAAATTCGCCTGTAGGAAACAACTGCCACTCAATTTGAATCGAACCGGGCACTGAACCCACATAAATCCATTCGGGACGTGTGCGAACATCTACAATAAAGGCTGAAGATACTTTTTCTTGAATAAATTGCGATTCTTTCGGCGTAGATGCACCAAAATAGGGCAAATTAGCGTCGATTGCCCGGGCCTTTATACGCTCAATTACGTTATTCAGATCCATTTATCTCCATTCTTTAATTTTTAAGCTTAAAATTGCATTATTATGGTGCACAAATAACCAATATGCACCATAATAATGCAAAAATAAACGAATTTACGGTTGCTAATTCTTAATAATGCCTTACTTAACCTTATTAGTATACGTTGGCATGGTTTATGCATGTTGTAGGCTGAGCTAAGACGCGTAAATGCACTCAATATTTCAATCAATTTTTAAGGTTTAGGAGAATAATAATGGCATCGCCCTCTGATGTACTCAAGATGATCGCTGACAATGATGTCAAATTTGTCGATCTTCGTTTTACGGATACTCGCGGCAAAGAGCAGCATGTTTCAGTGCCTACCCGAGAGTTCGACACAAGCAAATTTGAAGATGGACACGCTTTCGATGGCTCTTCAATTTCAGGCTGGAAAGGGATTCAGGCATCCGACATGCTTCTCGTGCCAGATCCGGACTCAGCTCGGATAGACCCGTTCACAGAAGAGCCTGTTTTAAACATTAGCTGCGATGTTATTGAACCTTCGGATGGTAAGGGTTATGACCGGGACCCGAGATCAATTGCCAAAAGAGCTGAGGGCTACTTGAAATCCAGCGGCATAGGAGATACTGCCTACTTTGGACCAGAACCGGAATTTTTTGTATTTGACAGCATCACTTGGGATGTTAGTGCCGGCGGCAGTTTTGTGAAAATAAATTCGGAGGAAGCTCCGTGGTCTTCTGGAATTGAAATGGAAGGCGGCAATCTTGGGCACCGTCCGAGGACTAAAGGTGGTTATTTTCCTGTTCCACCAGTGGATTCATTACAAGACTTACGAAATGCCATCTGCATGGCTCTAGAAGCCCAAGGCGTAGAAGTTGAAGTACACCATCACGAGGTGGCTGCGGCGGGTCAAGGTGAAATCGGAACCAAATTTAACACGCTAGTTAAAAGAGCCGATTGGACTCAGATACTAAAGTATACGATCTGGAATACCGCTCACTCGTATGGTAAGACTGCAACATTCATGCCAAAACCTGTAGTAGGCGATAACGGTACTGGAATGCACGTACACCAGTCAGTTTGGAAAGATGGGAAAAACTTGTTTGCTGGCGATGAATATGCCGGCCTTTCAGAGACCGCCCTCTATTATATTGGCGGAATCATAAAGCATGCTCAGGCGCTAAATGCAATTACAAATCCGAGCACAAACTCGTATAAACGATTGGTCCCCGGGTTCGAGGCGCCGGTAAACCTGGCTTACTCTGCACGAAATCGCTCAGCTTCAATCAGGATTCCGCATGTCGCAAGTGACAAAGCAAAAAGAATTGAAACTCGTTTTCCTGACGCCATGGCTAATCCTTACCTGGCATTTACTGCGCTACTAATGGCAGGACTAGATGGCATAGAGAACAAAATCCATCCGGGCGGGCCTGTCGATCAAGATCTCTACACAATGAGTCCAGAAGAACTATCAAAAATACCAACGGTATGTGGCTCACTTGAGCAAGCGCTAAAAGCACTAAGCGCCGATCGAGAATTTCTGACAAAAGGTGGCGTTATGTCGGATGAGATGATTGATGCTTACATTGACCTCAAGATGGAAGAAGTTAACCGTTTCAACATGACAACCCATCCAGTTGAGTTTGATATGTATTACAGCTCATAACTAGAGAAACGAGACAAGCTGCGACCTCTTGGTCGCAGCTTTTAATCTTAAAAATTCATCAGCAGACACAAAAACCTCCGATAAAAATCTAGGCGCGGATCTGACATGAACGCAATTAAAGAATTTACTGATTTCCCCGGATTAGAAATGCTGTCTTCTGCAGTCGTATTAATTGATCAATATAACTGCATCAGCTATATAAACCCGGCGGCAGAACATCTGTTTGACATAAGTCGAAAAAGCGCTAAAGGCACCTCATTAAAAAAGCTTTTTGTTAATCCTAGCGCAATGCTCATAGGGGTTGAACATGCCCGACGCCATCGTTGTAGTTATATTCAACACGAGATTCCATTTCAAATTCACGACCAAAAAAAAACAGAACTCTCATTTACAGTCACTCCCGTAGCAGACATCAGCGAACACGATTTTTTAATTGAATTTTCTTCAGCATCTCAACAAACAAAGATTGCCCGCGAGCAACGAATCATCTCAGAAACGAACCATAGTCGAGAACTAATAAGAAACCTAGCTCACGAGATAAAAAATCCTCTAGGAGCGCTTCGAGGAGCTGCGCAACTACTTGACCGCGAGCTGGACAAAGAAGAACTTCATGAATATACGTCTGTAATTATTAAGGAGGCCGATCGGCTCAAAGACTTGCTTGACCGATTATTGACTCCGCATAAGATACCTCAAATGAAAGGCTTCAATATTCATGAAGTACTCGAACAAATCCGCTCGGTCATACTCGCTGAGTTCTCATCTGGCTTACGGATCGAACGAGACTATGATTTAAGTCTTCCAGAAATATTAGGTGATAAACAACAAATAACTCAGGCTTTTTTGAACGTAGCGCGAAATGCTGCCCAAGCCCTTTGCGGCAAAGGTTTAATCAAAATAACAACAAGAGTTGCGCGACGCGTTACGCTAGCAAACCAGTTCTTTAAATTAGGGTTATTCATAGAGATTTCTGACAACGGGCCTGGCATACCAAAATCGTTAATAGACAAAATATTTTTTCCTCTCGTTTCAGGCAAAAATGATGGTAGCGGATTAGGACTTTCCTTATCTCAAACTTTTATTAGCCATCACAGCGGAACCATAGATGTCGAATCCCAACCAGGGAATACATGTTTTACGGTATTGATCCCGATTAAATCAACGCAACACCTAGGAGAACACACAAATGGCTAAGGTTTGGATTGTCGACGATGATCAGTCTATTCGATGGGTTTTCGAAAAAACATTAATACGCGAAAAAATTGACTTTCGATTATTCTCGTCTGCCGAGGAGGCGAGTGCGGCGCTGCGCATAGAGCAACCATCAGTTGTGGTCAGTGACATCCGGATGAGCGGAAATAGCGGACTTGAGCTCTTAAATGAAATCAATGCAAAATTTCCAAAAGTTCCAACAATCATCATGACTGCGCATTCCGATTTGGATAGTGCTGTCGCTGCCTTTCAAAGAGGGGCGTTCGAATACTTAGCAAAACCATTCGATATCGATGCTGCGGTCGAGCTGATTCAACGTGCGATAAAAAAAAGTGATGAGCAAACCTCAAATACGGATAACTCTGTAAATCCGAATGGCCTTTTAGGTCAAGCGAAATCGATGCAAGAGGTTTTTAGAACAATCGGACGTCTATCACAAACAGACGCAACTGTACTAATAACAGGCGAATCAGGAACAGGAAAAGAGCTCATTGCTCAAGCACTTCATCAGCACAGTCAGCGTAGCAGCAAGCCGTTTGTCGCCATAAATACGGCATCAATCCCTAAAGAATTACTCGAATCGGAATTGTTTGGACATGAGCGGGGCTCATTTACCGGCGCTCAAACAACTAGGAAAGGACGATTTGAACAAGCTGCAGGCGGGACGCTATTTCTCGATGAGATAGGTGACATGCCCGCAGAGCTACAAACGAGACTACTCCGTGTTTTATCTGATGGACACTACTACCGCGTCGGTGGTCATGATCCCCTCAAAGCTAACGTAAGGGTACTCGCAGCCACGCACCAAGATCTAGAACAAAGAGTAGAGGAGGGATTATTTCGCGAAGACCTTTTTCACCGACTCAATGTCATTCGAGTAAAAGTGCCACCGCTCAGGGAGCGAAGTGAGGACATCCCACTACTTGCCGATTTTTTCCTAGAAAGAAATGCAATCAAGCTAAATGCTCAAAGGAAGTCTTTTACTGAAGAAGCTCTTAGTTACCTGCAAACTAAATCATGGCATGGCAACGTACGTCAACTAGAAAATCTCTGTCATTGGGTGACGATTATGGCACCAGGAGCATCCGTTGACGTCTCAGATCTTCCAAAAGATTTCAAACATGAAATCGACAAAACAATCGATCCAAACGAGGGATGGCATCAATTACTTGGCAAAGAAGTCGACCAACTCTTACTCAACGGCGGTACTGGCTTATATGAGGGATTAACGCAAACTTTTGAAAAAGCGCTTATATCGAGGGCTTTAACATTCACCTCTGGACGGAAAATAGAAGCAGCAAATTTACTCGGCATCGGAAGGAATACTATTGCTCGGAAGATATCTGAGCTCAATCTCTCACTCGATAAAAAATAGATAGGATGGCACATTAGCTTGGGACCACATTCATGCGTCAGTGAGTGCTTGCCATAACAGGAGCGTGGTCAGAAGGTCGTTCCATTTTTCTATAAGATTTAAGTACTTCGACTGATATGCATTGCTCGCGCACCGCATCGGACATTAATATATGGTCAATCCTTAAACCAAGCTTCCTCCTAAATGCATTCATCCTATAATCCCACCATGTAAATCTTTCTGAACCATCAAGAAACTCATCCAAGCTATCGCATAAACCCGAATTCAGTAGCTCTTGATATAGATCTCGTTCTTGCTTAGAGCACAACACTTTCCCACGGAACGCCTCAGCATCATAAACATCTTGGTCTTTTGGGGCGATATTAAAATCGCCCAAAACCACAAGCTCACTACACTGGGCAGCCTCAGCAAGAACAAAATCCACAAAAGCACGTAACCACTTGAGCTTATATTGATACTTTTGAGAATCAGTGGACTCTCCATTAGGTACGTAAGCATTAATCAGTCGTAAACCGTCAGCGCTTGTTGCAGCGATTACTCGAGCTTGCTCATCTTGTAAACCAGGAATACCTACCTGAACATCATGCATTTTCTCGCGGGATAGGATAGCCACGCCGTTATAAGTCTTTTGTCCATGGTAAACAACGGAATAACCCAGCTCTTCTATCTCCTCTCTCAAAAAATTTTGATCCTCTGTCTTCGTTTCCTGCAGACAGATAAAATCAGGCGTGTGCTCCTTTAGCAAGGATTCTAAATGGAGCAATCTAACTTTTAAAGAATTTACATTCCATGTCACTATCCGCATCGTGGTAGCCTTTCACTCATTCACAAAAATATTCTTTACTACGGCCACTCAAATCCCTCATCACGCCGGCTCAGATAAACCAGTATGCTGCAACAGTGCGTCAATATTTGGCTCTCTGCCTCGGAAGCCTATGAAGTTCTCCAAAGAGGACCTCAACCCGCCCTTCGAAATCACCTCCTCCAAAAACTTCGCGCCCACTTCCCCCAGAGACATTGAATTCTCTTGAGACATGCCGAATGCATCCGCAGACAAAACCTCCGCCCATTTATAGCTGTAGTACCCAGCAGCGTATCCGCCAGCAAATATGTGAGAAAAACTATGTGGAAACCGATTATATTCGGGAACGGGGATTACTGAGAGATCTTTACGAAGCCCCTCAAGAATCTTCATCAACTCCTCTAGACTTCCCGCTGGCGAATCAAGATGCACAAGTAAATCGAAGACAGAGAACTCAACTTGTCGAAGCGTTTGTATTCCGCTCATAAAGTTTTTCGCCTCAACCATCTTCTTAAATAAATCCTCGGGCATATGTCCATCTCCAGAAACATTACTCGAGATTTTTTTTATAATGTTCCAATCCCAGCAAAAATTCTCCATGAACTGACTTGGCAATTCTACTGCGTCCCATTCCACCCCATTAATGCCCGATATACCCAATTCATCAATTTGAGTCATCAAGTGATGCATAACATGTCCACATTCATGAAACAGTGTTTCCACTTCATTATGACTGAGATAAGCATCTGAAGACTTATTCGTTGCCGATGGGAAATTACATACCAGATAGGCCACAGGTATTTGCGTATGACGACCTGTCTTCCATCTTCCAACTGCGTCATCCATCCATGCTCCAGACCGCTTACCATTTCTAGCGAACAAATCCATGTAAAAATAACCGATTGAATGCCCGAGATGATCCTTCACCTCATATAACTTCACGCTCGGATTCCAAACTTCCGCCTGCTTCTCCAAAACAGAAACACCGTAAAGACTATTTAATAAATCAAATAAACCGTTGACACACCTTTTAAGTGGAAAATATTGCCTTAAATCTTCATCTTTAAAGGTATAACGCTCTTCCTTAATTTTTTGCGCGACGAAACTAATATCCCAAGGCATTAAATTACTGATATCCAAATGAGATGAAGCATAGTCTTTAAGTATTTCGTACTCAGATTCAGCTCGAGACCGGGCTTTTAGCGACAATTCAGTCATTAGATCTAGGGCACGCTTTGGCTCGACCGCCATTTTAGTTGCAAACGATAAATGCGCAAAACTATCAAAACCTAGTAACTTAGCTTTCTTACAACGAGCACCCAGAATATCGATAATTATTTTTGAATTATCATACTCAGGTGCACCGCAATCTGACGCCCTAGTCACGTAAGCACGATACATCTCCTGGCGGAGACCGCGATCAATACAGCTCTCCATAAACGGAACCCAACAAGGCGCCTTCAGCGTAAAAGACCAACCAGTCTTATGCATGGACTTAGCCTTTGACTTTGCTTCAGCAATGATCGCGTCTGGCAAACCCTTAAGCCGATCAAAATCGGTAATATTCAGCGTATACTGATCGGTAGCGTCGAGCACGTTATCACTGAATTTTGCTGAAAGGGAAGCTAGTTTTTTAGATAGCTCCTGATACGTCTTTTGTTCTCGCTCATTCAGACCAACGCCGCTCAGTCGGTAATCCCTAAGCTCGTTCTCCAGTAGCTTTATACGCTCACCGTTTAATTTATTTGGCCCCTTGGCGTCATACACATTATTGAAACTTTGGTAAATTTCTTTATTTTGGGATAAGCGGGAATAAAAATCGGACACCTCGGGTAACAAATCGTTGTAAATCACCCTCAAATCTTCCGTGTTAACCACTGAGTTCAAATGACCAACCTGCCCCCAAGCCCTGCCCAATCGATCTACGGCGGCAGTGATTGGTTCAACTGTGTCTTCCCAGGTACTCTCGCATTGTGACGAAACTTGCTCGATAGTGTTCTCAGCCTGCTCGATTAAATATTTAATCGCGGGCCTCACATCCTCAATCTTAAAACTCGAAAAGCTCGGTAAGTTCTTAAAATCACACAGCGCATTATTTTTGATCATAGCGATTACACCTTGTTTTTAGGTAGATTTTGTCTGATATTTGTTACTCACATTAGTCATATCGGACTCAAGTTAGTTTCCACGAGAACACACCGAATAACGATGGCAAGTACCTGTTCGCGCCCGATGATAAGCCATTTAGAATATCTCGTGAACTGGGCGAGCACATTTAAAAGTAACTAATCTTGCAATAATGACATTACGGCCATTCGGACAGCTATCCCAAACGTTACCTGACGTAAAATGACAGCCTGAGGCCCATCAGCGACCTCCGACGCAATTTCCACTCCACGATTGATTGGGCCGGGATGCAGGACAATAGCTTCGGGATGAGCGAGGGCCAAACGTTCTTTTGTTAAACCATAGTCTTTGTGAAATTGTTGCACGCTTGGCACCAATGAAACTTCCATACGCTCATTTTGCAGCCGCAGTGTCGTTACAACGTCTGCGCCCTTGATAGCAGAGTCGACATCGTTGTAAACGCTGACACCCATTTCAGATAACGATTCGGGAACCAAGGTTTCAGGCCCTACTACCCGAATTTCATGCACACCGAGCGCTTTAAGCACGTGAATTTGCGACCGAGCAACCCGCGAATGGAGAATATCGCCGATTATCACAATTTTCAAACCAGTGAAATCTTTTTTAAAATGCCTGATTGTAAATGCGTCAAGCAAGCCCTGAGTCGGGTGTGAATGGCTACCGGCTCCAGCATTGATAATATGTATCCCCTTAGGGACATGTCTAGCAATCATGTTAGCCGCATCGCTTTGGGCGTGGCGCACCACAAACATATCAGCTTGCATCGCCACTAAATTATCAATCATGTCTAGCAAACTCTCGCCTTTACTTTGCGACGAAGTAGCGATATTTAAGTTGACCACATCCGCCGAGAGCCTCTTGGCGGCTATTTCAAACGTTGTACGGGTGCGCGTACTGTTTTCAAAAAAAAGGTTGAATACAGATCTTCCGCGTAATAAAGGTAGCTTTTTAGTTTTCCGGTCTCCAATAGACAAGAAATTTTGAGCGCGGTCGAGAATTTCACTAACTAGTTCTCCAGATAAATTTTCTAAGGTAAGCAGGTGCCGAAGCGTCCCTCCATCATTTATCTGTATGTCATCAGTCACGAACTAACTCCGTTTATCCTAGACAACATAGACCTCTAACTCCTTGTTTTTATCCAATCGAACTGCAATTTTTTGGCTGTCGGGAACATCAACAAATCCTCCAACAAACTGTGGTTCCATCGGTAACTCTCGGCCTCCACGGTCTACCAAGGTAGCTAATTGAACAGTTTTTGGTCTGCCAAAATCATAAATTTCATTCACCGCAGCTCGAGCCGTTCTGCCCGACTGAATCACATCGTCAACTAATATTACGTCGCGGCCATCAAGAACCACATCAATTGAAGTACTTTTTTTACTTTTAGCGAGCCCACGGATCTCAAAATCGTCCCGATGAAAACTGACATCCACAGACGCGAAAGCCACATCAATATCAAGTTCTTTAATAAGATAACCTAAAACAACAACACCACCGGTTTCAATGCCGATCAATAAACTATTAGTCCCAAGCGCCTCGGTCACTTGTCCAAGAAGCGACTCAGCAAGTAATTTTGAATCAAACACAGCCTTAGTTCTCCTCCAAAGAGTTAGCAAAAAAATCTTCAAGAATCAGTTGTGCGGCAACCATATCGATCATCTTCTTTCTTCTTGCCCACCTCACTTTGTTGTTCGCCAGAAGTTGATCGGCCTCTACTGAGGTATAGCTCTCGTCAATAGTATGTACCATAAGTTCAAATCTGGACTCAAGCGTTTTACAAAACCGATTGACTCTCTTTTCTAATATATGTGGTTTCCCATTTTCTTGTTTGGGCATCCCTACAACCAGGGCCGACGGGCTCCATTCTTTAACGATAATCTCAATTTCATCCATCAACTCCCTTGCTGTTTTATACGCGATGGTTCTTACCGGATGAGCAATACCAATCGAAGCGTCTCCCATAGCCACCCCGACCCGTGCCCCGCCATAATCAAAAGCTAAAAACAATTTGTTCGTTTTAGTTTTGCTCAATGCAAGCACCTGACTCCGCGTTTGGACCATGCGCCATGAGCAATTCATCGATTTTCATGTCACACGATTTTTTTACAATCAAGTCTAGCGTCCCGTGACTGTCATATTCGCAAATGTGAACTATATGAAAGGAAAAACAAGAATCGACCACGCTTGGCATGGGAATTAAGATAATGATTAGTAAAATCAAGTTGACTCATGTAAGAGCTATAGTCTACCCGATTATTGACGTCTCAGTTACACTCAGAATCTGACAAAACGTAAAATATTAAACTTTCTATTAAATGGATGGCAGGGAATGCTTAATTCTCATAAAACTCACAATCATCAAAAATATCGGCCCAGTAAAGTGCGGCAATTATGCTCCCTTGGCTACGAATGCATAACAACAGCCGCATTAGCCCTCGCTATCGGATTCGTCACGACAGCCATCATAGGTTCAGCAGACATAGTTGTGCTGAGATCTGTCGTTGGATCAACCATAATATTCGGTGTCTGGGCTTACTACGTTTTGTGCTGGTGCACCTCTGGCCAAAGCCTTGCGCAAAAATCTTGGGGACTCAAAATCACAAACAAATCGGAAAATCGGCTAACGGTCATATTGGCGAGCGCAAGGTTGGTCCTATGCGCAGCATTTAATGGCACCTTGATTGGGCCAGCGCTACTCTTAATTACAAAGGACAATCAGTTGCCTCAAGATAAATTGCTCGGCACGAAAGTGATGTTAACAGAGCGTAAGGCTTGAATATAACGTAGGGCTATCGTCGCTCTCGACTCACCATAAAAAAATATGCGGCAATCAAAATTAAAAGGATGGGGATTAAGCTATACGTCGCGGGATGCCAACGTCCAATTGTGCCTATTGAGTTGATCAATTGAGTAATAAAGTAGAGCCCGACACCAGAAGCAATTCCGATGAAAATCCAAAAACCTGCGTGACGACCTCGATTCTCAAAGCTGATGAATGCTGCCGCAATTAATACCAATAAAAACACCGTGACTAAATGACTAATCTTTGACCACTGTGCCGATTTATATCGGTAAACTTCTTCGCCATTATTTTCAAGATGCTCAATATACCTGGCAAGCTCGAGATAAGTAAGGTGGGTCTCCCCCAAAAGTAACGAATTAAGAATTTTGGGGTTGATCAAGGTACTCAAAATCAAAGATGGAGACGCGAAGCGAACTAATCGGTCAGAGTGGATATCGGTGACCAGCACGTCGCTCAATTGCCATTTGTTATCCTCTATAATGCCATTAGAGGCTTTTATGATGCGGTTAACCGAACGATCAGCATCATTTAATTCATATATCAAAATACCCGACAATTCATAATTTTTAGTCAGCCTCGTCACATTAATGATCCGGTCCTGATCCTTAATCCAATGGCCCGAACGAAAAGTCTGAGCGATGACATGCTGTTCTGGTCCAGAACTGACATTTATAGTCTGGAGCACTCTTTCTGCCTTTGGCACTATTACCTCACCAACGAAAAGAGTCACGAAGGACGCAATCAAGGCAACAATAGAGAGTGTTGATACAAGGTTTCTTAGAGACATCCCCGCGCTTCGCATCACAACGTACTCAGATTGAGACGAAAATCTCGCGAGTGCGATTAACGTGCCCGTAAGCGCAGAAAGCGGAACCAACTCGTAAGCCCAAGAGGGCAGCTCCAGGACTGAACGAACGAAAGTCAACCTAAATCCACTGTTTGACTGCTCTCCCTCAGCGATTCCTTGGATGAGATCGAAAAGAAAAAATAAGGCAACAAACAAAAATAAAACGGATGAAATACTTATAAGCGCCTCGGTAACAATATATTTTCGTATTGTCTTCACGTAAACCTCTTCCTAAGCAAGCCTCTTTTTAGCGCCCCCATCCGAAAGAGCAGTAGCCACATAAAAATAACCAAAGTAATGACATGTGGCAAGGTGAGGCCCATCCATAAGGACCAACTAGATTGGTGAACTTGGGTTTGAACAATACCCAGCATGTTCTTATAGAAAAGAAATAATAGGACGCCCACCACTACGCTATATGAACGCCCCCCTCTATTGTTAACAAAAGATATTGGAATGCTGATGAGTGCTAGCAAAATCGCACTCAGCGGCAAACCTATTCTCCATACCAACTCAGAAAAACCATGAGGTGAGGCCTCTTCAATCAGTGACATCGTTGATCTACCACCAAGATGAACGTAAGGTTTTTTAACAGGACTTTTATCCATTCTGATCCCGTATGTAGCGAACTTAGTCACATCGAAATCCTGAGATTGATCGAACTCGGTGTACCGATACCCATCCTCGACCACTAAGTAACTAATGCCTTGGGTCGACGCTTCTTGACGACCACGGCTCGCGCTCGTTATTGAGACTCCGTTAGCTTCGCGGTTAAAGATAAAAACTCCGTTTAACCCCTGCACATTCGGATCAAGACTGTCGACGAAAAAAACCGTTGAACCATCCTTAGATTCAAGAAAGACCCCGGGCGATACGGTCGAGATATCGTCATTGACTTCTAGCGCTTGCTTTTCAGTTTCTAACCGCTGCTCAGCCCAAGGTGCTATAAATAAACTCAAAACGGCGACCATCATGGCAATTGGAGACACAAACCATAAAGTGGGCAAGACCCACGCAGACAATGATTTTCCCGAAGACGCCCACACCACCATCTCAGAGTCTCGATACCAGCGACTCAAGCTGAGTGTAACCGATAAAATAATGCTTAATGAAAATAAGACAGGCAGATTTTTTACGCTACCCAAGGCCAACAATAAAAATACAGACCCAAAGGGAACTGAGCCAGTTGCAGCGTATCCTAGATAGCGGACGAGTTGGGTAACGAATACAATCATTAGTAGTGCCGCAAAAATGACCGCCCATGTCACTGAATATTCTTTTACAATGTTCCTAGAAAAAATAGTCATATATTAAGGTGCAATCACTTTCAATACAGTACTCGCCAAGCAGATGTTCGATCACAAAAAACCAAACTGAGGACGTAACTGATGAACTTTAGCATAACCACCAAATCCCCGGAAACCCTAGGCGCCTACGTCATTGTAGGTGTGTTTGAAAATCAAAAACTTACCGCAGCAGCGGACACGATCAACCAAGCAAGTAAAGGAACGTTACTTCAAAATCTAAAGTCCAGAAAGTTCTCGGGGAAGGCTGGTAAAGCCCTAGAGCTCACAAACCTTCCGGGAACCAAGGCTAAAACGGTATTGGTTGTTGGTCTTGGGAGCAATAAATGTAAAGTCGAATTCATTCGGGCCATCGAAACACTTTTTTCAAAAGTTCGAGAGGCCGAAGAAACAGCCATCACCATTTTCATACCTGAACTCGAAGCCAGCGGTGTGGATCGAACATGGATGACTCGTAAAATTGCCTCAATTGGCACAAGTATTAGCTACAGATATGAGCAAAGGAAAAACTTGCTTGATGGGAAGTCATTGTCTGGTACTCCGACTAAGGTCGCGGTAGCCATTGAAGGCAAGGGCTCTTCTAGCGATAAAACTCACCTTGTAGAAGGCAGTGCTATTGGTAAAGGCATGAACTTGGCAAAGGATCTTGGCAATCTACCGGCGAATATCTGCACCCCTCGCTTTCTGGCAGAGATCACGACCAAATTAGGCAAGCAAAACAAATTTGCTGTTAAATGCCTCTCAGAAGCCGACATGAAAAAACTCGGGATGGGCTCACTCTTGTCGGTTTCTCAAGGCAGTAAAGAGCCCGCTCAATTGATCCATGCCTCCTACTCAGGCGGAAAAAAGAAAGATGCACCGATTGTTTTAGTTGGGAAAGGAATTACCTTCGATACCGGGGGTATATCGATAAAAGCGTCTAGCGGTATGGACGAAATGAAATACGACATGGGGGGAGCGGCCAGTGTGATCGGGACTCTATCCGCTATTTCAGAAATGAAGTTACCCATCAATGTCGTCGGACTCGTAGCGGCGGCCGAAAATATGCCCAGTGGAACTGCGACGCGCCCTGGAGATGTCGTGACCTCCATGTCGGGTAAAACGATTGAGATACTCAACACCGACGCGGAAGGACGACTAGTTTTATGTGACGCACTTACTTATGCGGAAAAGCTTAACCCAGCAGCAGCAATAGACGTAGCAACACTCACGGGAGCATGTGTGGTTTCTTTAGGCAAAGTAGCCTCGGGGCTCTTCAGTAACAATGATGACTTAGCGGAAGAAATCAGTCGAGCGGGCACGACCGCCTGGGACCGCGTTTGGCGTATGCCCATTTGGGAGGACTATACTAAGTTACTCAGCAGCAACTTCGCAGACTTAGCCAATATCGGCGGTAGAGCTGCAGGGAGCATTACGGCCGCTTGCTTTTTAGCGCAATTTGCGACGAAGTACCCATGGGCCCATCTAGATATCGCAGGGACGGCCTGGGTATCGGGCAAAGAGAAAGGCTCAACCGGCAGACCCGTACCACTTCTATGCGAATTCCTACTCAACCGCATTTAATACAAGTTTCTAAGCGCAGCCGCGGCACATAATGACTGAGATTATCTTCTACACGGGAATTAAAGACGAACTACCGTTTCTTATAAAGCTATCTGAAAAAACAGTAAAAATGCGACGAAATGCATGTATCGCTACTAGAGACCCCGAGCACTCGAAATCTGTGTCAGAGTATCTTTGGTCGCATGACCCCACTAAATTCATTCCTCACTCGATAGGCGCTGATGAGCTGACTAACGATTTAACGACACTGGAATTACGGCATGACGATGGAAGCTCACACTTAGATATCCTAATCAATTTAACTCCAAAGACGCCAGACCACTTCAGTTCATTTCAGCGATTAGTCGAGATTGTTACGGACCATAAAATATCAATCGAAACTGGTAGAGAACGCTTTAAGTGGTACCGAGACCGCGGCTACGATATAAAAGTACATAAAATGTAGCTGAAGATAAAAATAGGCATCCAAGGTCAGATTAATTACATACAAGCCCTGATTAATAAATTCCAATTTATAAATCAGGCGCCCGTACTCGTCTCATTATAGACAAAGAGTTGTTACTAAATAATGTTACGATGAGCCTTAATTTTTAATAGTCCAAAACGTTTAAAAAAAGCTTCAAACATGGAGAATAAACCTCACGTAAGACCACTTCAATCTGAATTGGCCAAGACCTTCGATCCTAAGTCGATCGAAGATTACTGGTACAAAAAATGGGAGGACTACGGATTCTTTAAGGATGACGCATTCGCGTCAACAAACGATGAGGCAATAACCTACTGCATACAGCTCCCACCACCGAACGTAACAGGCACGCTGCACATGGGACACGCCTTCCAACAAACGCTTATGGATAGTCTCATACGGTACCACCGCATGAGCGGTAAAAAAACAAACTGGGTTGTGGGGACTGACCACGCCGGCATAGCTACCCAACTCGTTGTTGAGAGACAGCTCGCAGCAACTGGACAAAAACGTGTTGATTTAGGTCGTGAAGAATTTCTAGAAGAAGTTTGGCGATGGAAACAACAATCCGGATCAACCATCACCAATCAAATGCGACGTTTAGGCTCGTCAGCGAACTGGGAATACGCTGATTCAGATGGTGGTAAATCAGGTTACTTTACGATGGACGCACACATGTCCGAAGCCGTAATCGAAGTGTTTGTTCGCTTGCATAAAGACGGACTGATTTATAAGGGTAATAGGCTCGTCAACTGGGATCCAAAATTACAAACAGCTGTTTCCGACCTTGAAGTGGAGAATATTGAGACAAACGGTAAAATTTGGGAGATCACGTATCCAAGTGTTAATGGTGAATTTAGCGTTGTCGTGGCTACCACTCGACCAGAAACGATGCTCGGAGACGTCGCCATTGCCGTAAATCCTAAAGACGATCGATATGCTGCGCTCGTAGGGGAACAGGTCGTTGTTCCCCTATGCGATCGCTCAATACCTATTATTGCGGACGAATACGTCGATGAAACATTTGGTACGGGTTGCGTAAAAATAACGCCAGCCCATGACTTTAACGATTTCAGTGTGGGCGAACGACATGATTTAACCCCAATTAACATTCTTAATCTCGACGGAACCTTAAACGAGCACACGCCCACCCGTTTTCAAAATATAGACCGATTGGAAGCCCGAAAATTAATTCTTAAAGAACTCGAGACATTAGGATATTTAAAAGGCGAAAAAAAACATACTCTGAATGTCCCAAAATCAGGACGTACAGGTGAAATTGTTGAGCCTATGCTAACGGACCAGTGGTTCGTTAAGACCCAAGGCTTAGCCGTTAAAGCGCTCAAAGCAGTAAAAGATGGAGATATTAAATTTCATCCTGACCATTGGACTTCTACTTACAACCACTGGTTGGAGCACATTCAGGACTGGTGTATCTCACGACAATTGTGGTGGGGACACCAAATTCCCGCATGGTACGACACTAACGGCAATACTTACGTTGCACGTAACGAAGAGGAAGCCCTAGCTCAGGCAAAGACAGAAGGTTACTCCGGGGTGCTGCGTCGCGATGAAGATGTACTTGACACTTGGTTCTCTTCCGCACTCGTTCCGTTTAGCTCCCTCGGGTGGCCCCAGAAAACTGATGACTTAGCACGATATTTACCGTCAAACGTTCTGGTCACTGGTTTTGACATTATCTTCTTTTGGGTCGCGCGCATGATCATGATGACGCTACACTTCACTGACCAAGTTCCCTTTAAAGATGTCTATATCAACGCACTCGTACGAGATGCTGAAGGACAAAAAATGTCCAAGTCAAAGGGCAACACCATTGACCCCCTCGATCTTTTAGATGGCATTGACTTAGAGTCGCTCGTTAGTAAATCGACACAAAGTCTTATGCTGGCAGAGCACCAAGATAAAATTGAAAAATATCTACGCAAGAATTTTCCAAAAGGCATTCCCTCCTTTGGCGCTGATTCGCTGCGATTTACTTTCGCGTCTCTAGCGACGTTCGCTCGAACACTTAACTTCGACCTCAATCGATGCGAAGGTTATCGAAACTTTTGTAATAAATTATGGAATGCATCTCGATTCGTGCTCATGAATACCGACGGTGAGGATTGCGGTTTAGAACAGCATGGGCCAGAAGTATGCGCTCCAGGAGAGTATCTTGATTTTTCTGCGGCAGACCGTTGGATTTCTAATGAATTTGAACGAACGCTCATAAGGGTACATAAAGGGTTTGAAGACTACCGATTTGACAACGCAGCAAGCGCTATATACCAATTTGTTTGGGATGAATTTTGCGACTGGTACCTAGAAATCGCGAAGGTACAAATACAGATTGGAGATGAGGCTCAGCGCAGAGCTACAAGGAGGACGCTCATTCGAACACTTGAGAAATCACTGCGTATGGCGCATCCAATTATTCCATTCATCACTGAGGAACTTTGGCAGAAAGTCGCGCCGATAGCGGCGATTTCTGGAAAAAGTGTGATGGTCAGCCCGTATCCACAACTCAACGGGAAAACTATTGACGCACCGGCCGATCAGGAAATCGAAGTACTCAAAAGTATGGTCACGGCATGCCGAACACTCAAGGCTGAAATGGGTATCGGTCCATCGGAGCGACTGCCGCTGATGATTGCTGGTAACACAGAGTTTCTAGATAAGTGGAAAGCAGTTATACAGACACTCACGAAGTCTCGAGAAATACGATTAACCGGAGAGCAACTGCCTGAACGAGATAGCCCAACCGCAAATATCGAGGGCTATGCGCTTATGTTACACATTGAGATTGATCCCGAGCAAGAACTTAAGAAAATAAAGAATGAAATTGAGCGTCTAAGCAATGAACTAGAGCGGGATCAGAATAAGCTTCAGAATAATAGCTTCGTACAAAAGGCGCCTGAAAAAGTTGTACAGCAGGTGCGCGATCAGGTGGAGCGCCACCAACACAAACTCAATCAGCTTGAACGCCAACTCAAAAAACTGTAAAAATTTTAAAAATAATCAAACTTAATCGTGCGTGCGTCCAATCATTTTTTAGATACAAAAAAAGGGGAGCCTAGGCTCCCCTTCTTCATCTAACGGTATAACTAATAAATCATAATGATTTAGTAGTTCAACAACCAACCAAATAACAACTCATCGCTCTCAACCGAGCCAGCTGTGCTGGTGAAGTTAAGGCCGTCTTCTCTCTGTCCATAACGTACGAACATGTAAGTTTCTGAGCTCATGTTATGTAAGTAACCAACGTCCCAAGAATCTCTTCCTGAATCAATGATCGCTGAGCTCGCACCAGCTACTGTAGCGTCTTGGTCACCGATGCTGGAGACAGCTGCAGAAATGACACCGTTTGCAGTAGGCATTTCAACCTGGATACCATTACCTGATGCCTCCACCGCTGTTGTACCAGCGCCAGATGTTGAGGTGACGTTTATCCCACTTTGCTCCATGTTCCAAATAGCAGCCTGAATGTGTAATACACCCATGTCATAGGTAACGTTAAGCGAGGTGGCTTTAGCTTCGGTACCTGCTGTCGCTGCGCCACCAGTTTGTGCACCCGCCGCGTTAAAGTCCTCATACGTGGCTTGGTTAACACTGATAGTCAATGGACCTGCGTTATATCGCAAACCAATCTGCATGCCAACCTCGTCAGCGTTTGCGTCAGCATTAACACCCATGATGTAAGCAGCACGGACATCAAAACCATTCATGCTCTTGCTATGGAACCAGATTGACTCTTGATCACGACGTGTGAAGTTAAAGCCAGTCTGGCCTAAGTTGATGTGCTGGATCTTATCAGCCGTTGCGCCGTAGTCTCCGTAAGTAACATCAGTCAACATATCAAGCTCGAAGAAGTTCTCGTTTGTACCTAAATGGATCGTACCGAAATCGCCGCTGAATGCAATAAACGCGTTACGAATATCAACTCCACCAGCGTTTGAAGCCCCAGAGCCACCATTTGAAGTCGCCAAGTTACCGAATACGAGATAAGCGTGAACGCCGATTCCGTTATCTAGGGTCTCAGTCCAGTTCCACTTGATTCGGTTACGGCCCGCATCTGCGATTGACTGAATGTCTGTAGACGTAGTGGTGCCGTCTGCAGCTGTTGTTGTAGTCTCACCAAATTGAAGTGCTTGACCCCACTCTAGGTTGACCGAAAGGTCAGCTGCCATTGCGGATGGAACCGCGAAGGCGCCAGCAACTGCTGCTGCAATAATTGCTTTTTTCATACCATCTCCTCAAATTAGAAATTCTGTGTATTAATGAGTCAAGTGTTCGGGCGATTCACTCTTAACACTTCTAATTTGGTCCCGACGTATTTATAGCACCTTACGCTATCGACCTAAAAGTAATAGTGTTACAAATTTATGTACTTGTTGTATTTTTGAAACACAATGTTTTTTACAATATGAAACGTTATGTTTTATATTGTAAAATAAAGTCTGTAAATCATTGTATTTAATGGCTATTTATTTTTTAT
>NHCB01000015.1 GCA_002167745.1 Betaproteobacteria bacterium TMED22 | reverse complement strand
CCGCAGAAGGTATTGTGGAACGTTTTATTTTAAGAGGCGCTTTATTTTAAGAGGCGCTTTATTTTAAGAGGCGCTTTATTTTAAGAGGCGCTAGGTGATCGCATGGAAATGACGGGTGGGCAAGTTGCTGAACTTTCGGGGGCTGAGATTGTATCGCGCTGTTTGGCGGAGGAGCAGGTTGAATTCCTTTTTGGTTACCCTGGTGGGGCCGTGCTCCCAATTTACGACGAATTATTCAAGCAAGATAAAGTCAAGCATATTTTAGTGCGTCATGAGCAGGCTGGTGTACATGCGGCTGATGCATATGCACGGGCAACAGGCAAGGTTGGCGTTGCACTGGTTACTTCTGGTCCTGGCGTTACTAATGCCATCAGCGGGATTGCCACAGCGCATATGGACTCTGTGCCCATGGTGGTTCTAACCGGCCAAGTTCCTACCAAGGTTATTGGAGAGGATGCATTTCAAGAGGTGGATACGGTTGGCATTACCCGACCTTGTGTCAAGCACAACATTCTTGTTAAACGCGCGCAGGATATTGCTCCCGCGATTAAGAGGGCCTTTCACATAGCGGCTACCGGTCGGCCCGGTCCCGTAGTAGTGGATATTCCTAAGGATATAACGTTAGAAACGACTAATTATTTTTATCCTCAGTCCGTCTCATTGAGATCATATAATTTGGTGACTCGTGGTCATTCAGGCCAGATAAGAAAAGCCGTTGAACTGCTCTTGTCTGCAAAACGACCGATGATCTATTCGGGTGGCGGTGTCATAATGGGCAATGCGTCCGAGTTATTGGCGCAACTCGTTCATGCTCTTGGTTATCCATGTACCAACACGTTGATGGGACTTGGGGCATTTCCAGCTACGGATCCTTTATTCCTCGGAATGTTAGGGATGCATGGCACTTATGAGGCTAACATGGCAATGCAAGATTGCGACGTGTTATTGGCTATAGGCGCACGGTTTGATGACCGAGTCATAGGAAATCCAGACCATTTTATGAGCGTTAAACGTAAGATTATTCACGTTGACGTGGATCCTTCCTCAATTTCTAAGCGCGTGAAAGTAGACATACCAATTGTGGGCGATGTGAGCGAGGTTTTAAAGTCGATGCTCCGGCATGTTGCTGAGCTTTCAACGGCCTCAGTTAAGCCAGAGGTTGATGCGTGGTGGAAGCAAATTTCATTATGGCGCGAAAAAGACTGCTCCAAATTTGACATGTCAGACACGGTAATTAAGCCGCAGTCAGTAGTACAAACATTTTATGAATTAACAAAGAATGATGACGTGTTCGTTACTTCAGATGTTGGTCAACATCAAATGTGGGCTGCGCAATATTATAAATTTGATCGACCAAGACGTTGGATTAATTCTGGGGGCCTAGGAACGATGGGGGTTGGATTGCCTTACGCTATGGGATGTCAATTCGCTTATCCTGATGCCCTAGTCGCTTGTATTACGGGTGAGGCTAGTATCCAGATGTGCATACAGGAACTGTCAACAGCTCAGCAATATAACCTACCGATTAAGGTCATCACCCTGAATAATCGTTACTTGGGTATGGTTCGTCAGTGGCAAGAATTTTTCCACGGAAACCGACATTCAGAATCTTACATGGATGCTTTGCCCGATTTTGTAAAGTTAGCGGAGTCCTATGGTCATGTGGGCATGCGCATTGAAAACCCATCGGACGTTGAGGGCGCGCTTAAAGAAGCGATTGCCCTCAAAGACCGGTTGGTCTTTATGGATTTTATTACTGATCAAACTGAAAATGTTTATCCGATGATTCCTGGCGGAAAAGGTCTGTCGGAAATGATTTTAGATGACTCTTCAGATTAAACTGTTGGTCAAATAAGGTACTTATCATGAGGCATATTCTTTCATTGTTGTTGGAGAATGAGTCAGGAGCTCTATCTCGAGTCGCAGGGCTTTTTTCAGCACGGGGATATAATATTGAATCTTTGACGGTGGCTCCCACAGAAGATCCATCGTTGTCGCGGATGACGATCGTTACCATTGGGTCGGACGAAGTGTTAGAGCAGATCACTAAACAGTTAAACAAACTTGTTGACGTGGTCAAGGTCATTGACCTTACAGAAGGCAGTCATATTGAGCGGGAGTTGATGCTCGTGAAAGTGCGCGCTGTTGCGAAAGATCGTGAGGAAATGAAGCGTATTTCCGATATATTTAGGGGACGTATTTTAGACGTTACGGATAAAACTTATACGATTGAGCTAACCGGAACTGGGGCGAAATTGGATGCTTTTTTTGATGCATTAGATCGGGAAGCGATCCTTGAGACGGTTAGGACAGGTGCGTCAGGTATTGGGCGCGGAGACCGAATTTTAAAAGTTTAAACACGTACCGCTTATACGTAATGAAACATATTTGATGTGAGGTAATCATGAAAATTTTTTACGATAAAGATGCAAAAATAAGACTCATCAAAGGCAAAAAAGTGACGATTCTAGGATATGGGTCACAAGGTCACGCCCACGCGCTAAACTTGAAAGACTCCGGCGTTACTGTCACGGTTGGTGTACGTAAGGGCGGTGAATCCTGGACAAAAGCAAGAAAGGCCGGTTTTGCGGTTAAAGAAATGGGGCCCGCTGTTAAAGGTGCGGACGTCGTCATGTTGCTTCTGCCTGACGAAAATATTGCTGAAGTTTATGAAAATGACGTCAAACCAAACATTAAAAAAGGAGCTGCTGTTGGCTTTGCTCACGGCTTTAATGTGCACTTTGGTCAGGTCGATCCAGATAAAGATATTGATGTGATTATGGTTGCGCCGAAGGCGCCGGGACATACGGTTAGATCGACCTATTCACAAGGTGGAGGCGTCCCTTGTTTAATCGCTATTCACCAAAATGCGTCTGGAAATGCAAAAGACGTATCTCTCTCATATGCTGCGGCAATTGGTGGCGGTAAGGCTGGCATCATTGAGACAAATTTCAGAGAAGAAACTGAGACCGATCTGTTCGGTGAGCAGGTTGTTTTATGTGGTGGCACTTCAGCCCTAATTCAAGCGGGGTTTGAGGTTCTTGTGGAGGCCGGTTACGCACCGGAGATGGCTTATTTCGAGTGCTTGCATGAATTAAAGTTGATTGTTGATTTGATTTATGAGGGGGGAATTGCGAACATGCGTTACTCAATCTCAAATAATGCTGAGTATGGAGATATTACTCGGGGACCAAGAATCATCAACGAGGAGAGTAAAAACGAGATGAGGAGAATTTTAAAAGAGATTCAGACTGGTGTGTATGCTCAAGAATTTTTACTCGAAAATAAAACGCGAAACACCAAGCTCACGTCGGTTAGACGAATTGCCGGAGAGCATAAAATTGAAGAAGTGGGTAACAAACTTCGCGCAATGATGCCATGGATTAAAGCAAATAGACTGGTTGATAAGTCTAAGAACTAAAATTGCATGACGTATATGACTACTTTGTATAGTTTTAAATGTAGTTGCGAAAAAATTTAGTACAGTTTGTTTAAACTCCTGTGAACCGTCAACAACATCCAATAATCGCCAAGGAGGGATGGCCCTTTCTATGGCTTGCTGCCATGGTAGCTGGTTTAACCTCCGTTTACTCTGGTTATCTAGCTATTCCACTATGGCTGATCTTCATATTTGTTTTGCAGTTTTTTCGTGATCCACCTCGGGTTACGATTGAGGGAGATAGCTCCGTTAGTGCACCGGCTGATGGCCGAGTTATTGTAATCGATGAAGCTGAAGACCCTTACACCAAACAATCATGTTTAAAAATTAGTATTTTTATGAATGTTTTTAATGTCCACTCGAACCGTATGCCCGTATCTGGGATCGTAGACGTGAAGCATTATTACCCCGGCAGTTTCTTTAATGCGGCTCTAGATAAAGCTTCCGATAGTAATGAGCGAAATGCGCTTCTTCTAACTACAAAGCATGGGCACCGAGTGACATGTGTTCAAATCGCGGGTTTAATTGCGAGACGGATTCTTTGTTACGTTGAGGAGGGATCTCAGGTTTACAAAGGTGAGCGTTTTGGTTTTATCCGCTTCGGATCAAGGGTTGACTTGTATCTGCCGAAAGCAACTAAGGCCTTGGTGGGCTTAGGTGATAAGGTTGTTGGTGGTGAGACGTTGGTGGCAGAGCTGCCAACACCATAGTAACCTTAAGCTGTGGATAACGAAGATAAAACAATTTTGAATACCGAGGATAAATTGCAAAGTCGGCGACAAAGGTTTTTCTGGCTGCCTAATGCGATTACTATTTGCGGTTTATTTTCAGGTTTTTATGCCATTGTTCAAGGCATGAATCATGAGTTTGGCTTGGCGGCGATCGGCATATTTGTTGCCATGATCTTCGATGGATTAGATGGCCGAGTGGCACGTCTTACCCAAACTCAATCCGAGTTTGGCGCCCAGTTCGATTCGCTTGCAGACATGGTTGCTTTTGGCGCTGCTCCGGCGCTTGTTCTTTATGAGGCTGAATTGCGTTCGATTGGTGGGAAGTTAGCATGGGTTGCGGCCTTCATTTATGTTGGGTGTGCGGCACTTCGTCTGGCGCGGTTTAATACACAGTCGGATACGCAGTGTAGTTCTCATTTCCAAGGCCTGCCAAGTCCGGCTGCTGCGGGTGTGATCGCTGGATTTATATGGGCAACTACGGCGAATGATTTTCAGGGGCTTCCGTGGGTTGCTTGGGTGCTAGCCGTTACCGTCGGTTTTACAATGGTAAGCAATATTAAATTCTACAGTGGCAAGGATATAAATTTTCGCAAGGCGGTTCCTTTTTCCGTTGTTGTTTTAATTTCATTTTTCGTGATCCTTGTGATCAACTTGGCTGATAACCTGCCAGAGCTACTTTTTTTGACCTTTCTGTCGTATTTTTTGTCAGGATTCGTAACTTTGGTCTCATCGTACGTTCGCAGTCGAAGTGTAAAAAAAGATTTAAAAAAATAGCTGATTTCTTAGATTTTGTTATTTTGCGCCGTTATTTGCCGCGGCTATGTAATAATCGCAGTGTGTATAGTCTTTTCTTTCGTCTAATTGTTTGGTTAGAAGTTGTATGAGGTCGATTTTAGAAGTGGCAGTTTTCGTAGAGATTGATGTTAATTTCTTTTTGATTGTGTGATGAATTGAACTAAGTCGGGGAAGTCAATTTGATAAATTGGATATTTATATGAGCGACCGTTTGATAATTTTTGATACAACCATGCGGGATGGGGAGCAAAGTCCTGGTGCTTCGATGACTCGTGAAGAGAAGCTGCGTATTGGGAAACAACTCGAAAGAATGCGAGTTGATGTAATTGAAGCGGGGTTTCCTGCGGCTAGTAACGGGGACTTTGAATCTGTCCGGGCCGTAGCGCGAGCCATAAAAGATAGCACAGTTTGTGGTTTGGCTAGAGCTTCGGAAAACGATATCCGACGTGCGGCCGAATCAGTCAAGCCAGCTAATAGTGCTCGTATACATACGTTTATAGCAACTTCGCCAATCCATATGGAGAGAAAGTTACGAATGAGCGGCGATCAAGTTTTGGAGCAAGCCGTTAAGTCAGTGACGCTCGCTCGTTCCCTATGCGAGGACGTAGAGTTCTCTCCTGAGGATGCAGGCAGATCAGAACCCGATTATCTATGTAGAATTCTCGAAGCTGTGATTAAGGCAGGTGCCCGGACAATTAATATCCCAGACACGGTTGGCTACACCATGCCAGATCAGTTTGCAGAATTAATGCGCGACCTTATGACTCGCATACCAAATTCCGATAAGGCCTTATGGTCTGTTCATTGCCACAATGATCTGGGTGTTGCGGTCGCGAATTCACTGGCGGCTATTGCGGTAGGTGTGCGACAAATTGAGTGCACGGTGAACGGTCTTGGAGAGCGAGCGGGTAATGCATCTTTGGAAGAGATAGTGATGGCCGTTAGGACGCGACAAGACTTTTTTAAGTGCGACACAGGAATTGACGCGACTCAAATCGTACCTGCGTCAAAACTGGTATCCGCAGTGACTGGCTTTCCGGTTCAACCTAATAAAGCGATTGTTGGTGCTAATGCCTTTGCTCATGAATCGGGTATTCATCAAGATGGTGTGCTAAAACACCGAGAAACTTATGAAATCATGAAGGCCGAGGATGTGGGTTGGTCGACAAATAAATTGGTGCTGGGTAAGCACTCTGGCCGTAATGCATTTAAGCAACGATTAATTGAGCTTGGTATTGAGGTTAACGGTGAAGAAGTGATGAATGCTACGTTTGCTCGTTTCAAAGAATTGGCTGATAAAAAGCACGAGATTTTTGACGAAGATCTCATCATGTTGGTATCGTCAGATGAGGCGATTAGCCAAGACGATGAGCGTTTCAAGCTGCTGTCCTTAAAAGCATTTTTTGAAACTGGTGAGGCGCCGAGAGCCACTGTCTTTTTATCAGAGCATAACGAAGAAAAGAGCGCTAATGCCTCAGGTAGCGGGCAAGTGGATGCTACATTCAAAGCGATTGAATCTATAGTTTCAAGCGGAGCAGACCTCCAGCTGTACTCTGTGAATGCGGTCACGAGCGGTACAGACTCTCAGGGTGAGGTCAGTGTTAGGTTGGCTAAAAATGGCAAGATTGTTAATGGACATGGGTCAGACACAGATATTGTCGTGGCTTCTGCTAAAGCTTACCTGAATGCTGTCAATAAGTTACAGTCAGGGTCAGAAAAAGTTAATCCACAAGTCTGACAATGTTTCAGGCTGGTTCACCTTATAGTGGGTCGTTCTTTGAGATTCATTGTTTTGTCTTGATTGGCCACGTAACTCGGTCCGTGTCTGCGTTTAAACTGCGAGCATGTATCCGTCCCATCAGACATCTATTTTTAGGTTTTCTTTTTGTGGGCTTCTTTGGCTGCGGACATATGAAAGTCTATGTGCCGAACCAGCCTGATTCGGACCAAATAACCCAAGATTTTGATGCCAGGGACGTAACCCGTGAAAGCTTGGCTACCTTTGTGTTGAAGGTAGGTTATGATCGCCCGTGGCCGCCTGAGATATGGGGACTCGAAGAGCTTATGTATATGGCGCTCTATTACAGTCCAAGATTGGAGGTGGCTCGACAAAGTAAGGAGTTATTCGAGGTTTCGGCTAACTTGTCTGGCTTAGAGCAGCAAAAAACAATTCGTGTAGCTACTGAGTACCATACCAATGAAGTTAATGGAGAGGAACCGTGGGGGCTAGGTTTTGCTATCGGCCTTCCTTTTTTTTCAGAAAAAAAACAGGAGGTATTAACTAAAAAATCGTTACTTTACGTTGATGATGCCACTTTAAAACTCTCTAAGGAAATATGGTCGCTCCATTCAGATCTACGTAATAATTTATTTCGATTGAATGCGAATGCATCTAAGCGGAAGCTCAACGCTCAGAAAATTAAGTTAGCCCAAGAGTTGGTATATCTTGTTGAGGCTAGGTTTGCTTACGGCTTTGCAAATCGTGAGCAATTAAATCAGCGACACTATATCCTAGGTTTATTCCACAAGCGTGAAATGACACTTGAAATGGAGCGACTGGAGATTGTGTCGACTATAGCTAGTCTAATTGGGATGCCCACTGTTGATCTAGCCCAGTATGTAATGGATAGTTTTGACCTCAATGAGCATCTTGATTTTGGAGGTGAAGATGTTTATCGAAGCGCTGCGTTATTAAATAGAGTTGATTTGCAGGAATCATTACTTGATTTCGGCCTTGCAGATGTTGAATTAAAGTTAGCCCTGATAAAGCAGTACCCAGAAATTTCAATATCACCAGGATACTTCTGGGATCAGGGGGATAACATATGGAATTTTGCTTTAGGTTTGACGTTGCCGAGACAGTCTGATGCGGCTGTATTAAGGGCTGAAAATTTCCGGAATCTAAAACGTCTCCAAGTCAAAGAAAATCAAATTAACATTCTGTCGGAGGTTGAGGGGCGCTATACAATTGCGCGGACTGCTCGAGCGAGTTTAATGCAGAGTCGCATGAATTTGCGCCTAGCGGGCGAAATTTTTTCGGGGATAGAGGAAAAATTTAGTGTTGGTGATATTAGTCGAGTCGATCTATATGATGAGCGTCTATCGTACGTTGTGTTAGCAGAGCAGTTTATAGACCAAATGTCGGATTTTTTCACTGCGCTCGCAGCACTCGAAGATTCATGTCAAACTCCTTTGGTGTTCGAATATAAGACCTTAGCCAGCATGAATAATCAGTTGAAAGATCCACTTGAATAAGCGCCACTATAATTTGATTATCGGTGGACTTATCATGTTGATAGGTCTGCTCCTACTGTCCTTGGTCACCTTAAACCGGGATGATTTTTTATTCAGTGATTCTGATTATGAGGAGGAAATAGAGACTCGGGATTCTTTGAGTTATGAGAGCGGTCGTTCAGTTGTTCGTTTAGAGGCAAGAGACCAGAGTATGGCCGGAATTGAATTTGTGTCCCTTGCGCCAACCTATCATCAATCTGAATACCAAGTGTTCGGGGAAGTCCTTGATGTTTCTGGTCTCGTGGACATTCGAGGCAAGCTAATTTTTCTCTTAAATTTAGACCGGACAAGAGCTGTTGAGGAGACCCATCTCGTTGAATCATACCAGCACGCCAGTTTGTTATATGAAGATCGGCAAAGCATATCGCGACGCGAGTTGCTGGATATTGAATATCAACTTGAGGCCGTTCGGACCCATAGATCAAATTTACAGCGAGATCTGTCTTCGTTGAGGCAGGCTGCGGTTACTGAATGGGGCAGTAAGATTAGCGAATGGCTGTTAACTGAGAATTCGGAGAATTTTAACAATTTATCAAATCAAGACTTGAGTCTCATACGTCTATTCATCAGGAACGTTCCGCTATCTGAATTGGGTATTAGTGTCGTAAACATCGCCCCAGTAGCTTCGCCAAGCCAAAAAGTTATCGGAGAATATATTGGGGATGCGCCGAATGTTAAGTTAGGCACGGGAGGTGTAGACAAGTTTTTTATTACTAATTCAAAAATACCGGCAGGCACCCGAGTTGTGGCTTCATTATCAGCGAACCTAGAGGATACCGCGGGTGTTTTTATACCTGATGAGGCAGTAATATGGCACGCCGGTAAGCCATGGGTATACAAACAACACGCTGAAGGAGTTTTTGTAAGGGTTGAAATCGAGGCTATTGTGGATTTAGGAGTTGGGTGGTTTGAGATCGAGGCGCTTAAGCCGGGAGACCAAATTGTGGTATCCGGGGCTCAGCTTTTATTATCGGAAGAATTGAAATATCAAATACGTAACGAGAATGAGGATTGAAAGTTATTATTTCGCGATAGTAACGCGTGAGTGTCGCTACTCTTTGATATTGCTTTAGGGGTATGAACCAATGATTGCTGGGATTGTTCGTAATTCTATTAAATATGCTGGAGTCGTTGTAACCCTTGCAATCACAATCGTCAGTTATGGTTTATATACGATCTCTAACGCAAACTTAGACGTATTTCCAGAATTCTCGCCCAGTCAAGTGGTGCTCCAAATAGAAGCTCCTGGATACTCCTCCGCTTCAGTTGAAAAGCTGGTCACTCAACCCATTGAGAATGCATTAATGGGAATACCGGATTTGGAAAATATTCGGTCTCAGTCCATCCCGGGACTATCTGTTGTTACGGTTATTTTTAAAGATGGCGGTGACGTTTATCTGAATCGACAAGTCGTTGGGGAGCGAATATCTGCGTTAGGATCTGAAATGCCTCGGGGTGTAAATGCGCCCACCATGACTCCACTGACTTCTTCTGCAAGTACGGTACTTGGCATTGGTGTGACCTCAGAGAAACGCTCGCTTGCCGATCTAAGGACTCTTGTTGATTGGACTATCCGGCCGCATCTAATGGGTGTGCCGGGTATTGCCGAAGTAAATGTTTTCGGCGGTGATGTACAACAGTGGCAAATTCAGGTCGATCTCCAAAAATTAGAGCAATCAGACGTTTCATTCCAGGATTTAGTTAACGCAGCACAGTCTGCAACGGGAATGGTTGGTACCGGTTTTATTACTACACCGAATCAGCATTTAAATATCCAATTGGATGGGCAACCAAGAGCTCTGCGAGATCTAGAGGCCCTCATCGTAGAGTCGCGAGCTGGTGCTAAAATCCGACTCGGTGATTTGGCAAAAATTGTTACTGCGCCAGCGCCGTCGATTGGTGCGGCATCCATAGATGCCAAAGAAGGTGTGTTTTTAATGGTCCAAGGTCAGCTTGGTGCTAACACTTATGCCGTTACGCAAGATTTGGAGCGAGCGATATCAGAACTTGCGCCATTAATTGAAAGAGAGGACGTTACTCTTCACGAGAATCTCTTTAGGCCGGCTAATTTTATTGAAACAGCCGTTAAAAATGTCCAGCGTGACGTTTTAATTGGATCTGCCCTTGTTATCAGCATTTTGTTCTTATTTCTTTATAACGCCCGAACGGCCGTCATATGTGCGATTGCTATGCCGGTTTCTTTGCTCTCCGCTGTAATTGTGCTTGATGCCCTTGATATCGCACTTAATGTAATGGTTATCGGCGGTTTAGCTATTGCGCTAGGGGAAGTTGTCGATGACGCAATTATAGACACGGAGAATATCTTTCGAAGGCTGCGGTTAAATCAAATTTTGGGTGAGCCGAAAAAACTATGTGATGTGGTTTTGGAAGCCTCAGTAGAAGTTAGAAGCTCTGTGGTTTATGCCACTTTTATTGTTGTACTGGCATTCGTGCCGTTATTAACGCTGTCCGGTATTGCTGGTAAGTTATTCGCGCCTCTTGGTTTGGCTTATATTTTTGCGATACTCGCTTCTCTTGTGACAGCGGTGACTCTAACTCCGGCGTTGAGTTACCTCCTATTGGGGGGTCGTAGCTTGTCGGCGGACGATCCGCCTGCGGTCTCGTGGTTACGGCCAAGATATGAAAACCTATTGAAGTGGTTTGAACAAAAGTTTGTCCGAAATCTGACGCTGACTATTGTTTTTATAATTTCTGGTATTTGTGTGTTCCCGTTATTCTCAGGAGAATTTATTCCAGCTCTTAAAGAGGGCCACTATATTGCCCATATGACGGCGGTTCCAGGAACATCAGAGCGAGAGTCTCTCAGAGTTGGCAATCGAGTGTCGAGGGCGTTAGGAGAAATTGATGGCGTTGAGTCGGTCGCTCAATGGGTGGGGCGCTCCAAAAATGGTGCGGACACTTTTGGAACACACTATAGTGAATTCGAAATAGAAATTGGCGCCCTTGGCGGTGACGAGCAAGGTAGAGTGCTTAAAGAGATACGAGAGGTCCTCAGTGGAGAAAAATTCGGTACTTTCCCTGGTTTAAGCTTTGGTGTAAACACATTTTTGACAGAGCGTATTGAGGAGACAGTTACCGGCTATGCTGCTCCATTTGTCGTCACGATTTATGGAGCTGATCTGGATAGTCTAGACAAGGACGCGCTCAAAGTCTCTGCTGCATTAAATCGAGTACGTGGTTCTGAGGACATTCAGATACAGGCGCCTGCCGGGACGCCGCAACTCGATATTCGACTGAGGCACTCGCGCGTGTCTGCTTTGGGACTGACTCCTGGTGAAGTGCTCGAAGTTGTTGGTGCAGCTTATGATGGAGAGGTTGTTGGGCAGATTAGGAAAGGTAATCGCGTTGTTGACATTGTTGTCATACTTGATGGCGCACTCAGAAAGGATGTTCGTTCGTTGGCAAAGTTGCCGGTGAAAAAAATGGGTGACTCGATCATTCAGCTGTCGGACGTTGCTGATATAAATATAGTGGGGGGAAGATATAAGATCCTCCATTCAGATGGACGACGTGTACAAACTGTTACTGCAAAGTTCTCTGGTCGTGACTTAGTTGCTTTTGAGCAAAGAGCTAAAGAGCAAATTCTCTCTGAGGTAGCGCTATCGCCCGGGAATTATCTTGTTTTTTCTGGTACGGCGGAGTCCGAACGGCAAGCAAAGACGGATTTAGTCGTCCATTCTTTATTAGCAGGAATCGGTGTGTTTATATTCCTCTATATTGCCTTTAATCAGCTTCACAACATGGCGATCACGTTTTTGAATTTACCCTTTGCTCTTATTGGTGGCGTGATAGCCGTAATATTTTCAGGCGGTTGGCTATCTCTAGGCTCTTTGGTCGGATTTGTAACTCTCTTCGGCATCACCCTTAGAAATTCAATTATGTTGGTCTCACACTATCAACATCTTGTCGAAGTAGAGCGGGTTCCTTGGAATTTTGATACGGTTGTGCGTGGGGCTTCTGAACGATTGCCCTCGATCCTTATGACAGCCTTGGTTACTGGTCTTGGTTTATTACCGTTAGCGCTTGGCACAGGAGAGCCAGGTCGCGAGATCGAAGGCCCTATGGCGACTATTATAGTTGGAGGACTATTTACCTCAACCGTTTTAAATCTTTTGGTACTTCCTACAATTTTGCATCATTTCGGTCGCTTTCAAGCCCTGAGTCTTGATTAGTAGGCTTTAATTTTATGGTTTTAGGGAAAATGATAGACTGCTTAGACAATTAATTTTTGGATATAAGAAAATGCCAGTAGCTAACCTAACACGTGAGACGTTTGATCAAGCAGTTAAAGAAAACGATATGATTATTATTGATTTTTGGGCGCCTTGGTGCGCTCCGTGCAAAACCTTTGCGCCTGTTTTCGAGACCGCCTCAGAGACGTATACTGGTGTCTACTTTGCAAAAGTCAATTCTGAGGAGGAGAAAGAGTTAGCGGAGTCTTTTGGGATCCGCTCCATTCCGACTTTGGTTGTTATTCGAGAGCAGATCATCTTGTATTCTAAGCCAGGAGCTGTTCCAGCATATTCGCTCGAAGGACTTCTAGATCGAATGGCTAAGCTTGATATGGCGCAAGTAAGGGATGAAATGGCAAACTCTAAGCCAGAGGCTTAGCGGTAAGATTGTGGCCCCTCCGTTTTACGAGACTATAATTTTTACTTGGAGAGTGATTGAGATCAGTCACGGTAAGTCTCTATTTACCACAGAGGTTTAAATATCTCTAAACTCCACAGAGATGAGTTAAGAAGTGTTTTTAGAGTTAGGGGGACAAGTTGTCAGAATCAAAAAATCGCTTAGCGTTTTGGGGGGTTATTGTCGTTATAGTTTTGGGGCTATTCGCTTGGTTGAATAGGCCCGCTGAAGTTGTAGACAAGGCATCCGAAAAGGTTGAACAAGCTGCGCCAGCCAAGCCCCAGGGATTACCTGTTATGGCGTCTCCGGTGCTTGTTGGTGTTGTCGTGGACGATATCTCCGCGGTCGGCACCGTGGTCGCAAATGAGTCAGTCCGCATAAGGACAGAGATTAGTGGGCGGCTTACCAAGTTAAATTTTGATGAGGGTCAAATAGTTGAGTTGGACCAACTTCTCGTGTCATTGGATGACAGGGAGCACCGAGCTCAACTGGCAGCTGTTAATGCGGAACTTAGGACAGAGAAGCAAAGGTTCTTGAGGTTAAAAGAGTTATATCAACAAAAATTTATCAGTAAAGAGGCCTTAGACATCCAAGCTGGAGCTGTAACTAGGTTGGCTGCTATGGTTCAGGGGGCTGATGCCAGACTGCAAAAAACTATTATTACTGCGCCGTTTTCGGGTGTTATTGGTCTTAGAAAAGTTAGTCCCGGAGCTTACCTAGAGGCCGGCGCTGACATTGCTAAATTAGAGGATTTAAGTTCAGTAAAAGTTGATTTTAGAGTACCTGAGGTCTACCTTGCTAAAGTTCGTTCTGGTCAAGTTGTCAATATTGTTGTTGATGCTTTTCCGGATAGTGTCTTCAAGGGGAATGTGTATGCTATCGAGACTGGAATCGATAGAGAAACCAGAACAGCGCTTGTTAGGGCACGAGTCAGTAACGAGGCAGGGAAATTACACTCAGGTATGTTCGCACGGGTCTCGCTTGTCATGTCTAAAAAGCAAAATGCATTATCAGTTCCGGAGCAGGCACTCTGGCCTCAGGGAACCGAAAACTTTGTATATCGAGTCATAGACGGAAAAGTATCACTTACAAAAGTGGAGCTTGGTCGAAGAATGCCTGGGTACGTAGAGATAGTGAATGGGTTGAGTCCTGGGGATGTGGTGGTATCGGAGGGACAAATGAAAATTAGAGATGGTGCGCCAGTGATGGTGCTAGGTGGTACGTAATAATTATCATTACTTTCGTGCGTAGGGAAAAACTTTTTTTTAGTTAAAGCGACTTATGATTCTTTCTGAGATTTCCATCCGTAGGCCAGTTTTGGCGACAGTTTTCAGTCTGTTGATTGTATTGCTGGGCGTCATATCCTTCGACCGTTTATCGGTCAGAGAATATCCGAAAATAGATCCACCGACCGTTTCTGTTAGAACAATTTATAAGGGCGCCACAGCTCAAGTTGTAGAAAGTGTGATTACGACCCCAATAGAAGACGTTTTGTCTGGCATCGAGGGAGTGGATACTATCAAGTCCAAAAGTAAAGAAGAAGTCAGTGAGATCACGGTTACATTCTTAACCGATAGGAACGTAGAGGCGGCTGCGAATGATGTTCGAGATAGAGTTTCTCGCATACAGACACTATTGCCCGAAAGTGCTGACGATCCAGTTGTTTCTAAAATTGAAGCAGATGCTTGGCCTGTTCTATGGCTAGCGCTAAAAAGTGATCGACACAGTCCTATGGAGCTCACTGACTATGCCGATCGATATCTCACTGATCCGTTAAAAACGCTTCCTGGCGTTGCCACCGTAATTATTGGTGGCGAACGTCGGTATGCGATGAGAGTATGGATAGACCGTGAGAAGCTTGCAGCCAGAGGCTTAACGATTCAAGATATAGAGACTGCTTTGCGACAGCAAAATCTGGATTCTCCGGGTGGGCGAATTGAGAGTAATGATCGAGAGCTTACAGTCATGACTGAAACTGACTTAAAGAGCCCAGAAGCATTCGATAATATGATCATCCGAGAAGTTTCTGGATATCCAATAAGAATTAAAGATGTGGGATACGCTGTGCCGGCGCCATACGAGAATCGAAAGATCGTCAGAATTTCAGGCGAAGAAGCTCTTGGTTTAGGTGTAGTGAAACAATCTACTGGCAACACTTTAGCATTAGCCCAAGCGGTCAGAGACTTGTTGCCACAATTGATCAGTGGTTTGCCTGATGGCATGTCGATGAAGGTCGCATTCGATACATCTAAATTTATATCTGCTGCGATTGATTCTGTGTATAAGGTTTTGATTGAAGCCTTGATCCTTGTTGTTCTTGTTATTTTTGTGTTCTTAAGAAGCGTCAGAGCGACGTTGATCCCAATTGTGACGATACCGATTTCGCTCATCGGCTCTTTCTTTTTTCTATACATACTTGGGTTTTCGATTAACGTCCTGACTCTCCTGGGTATTGTACTTTCAGTAGGATTGGTCGTTGATGACGCGATCGTAATGCTTGAGAACATTCATCGTCATATAGAGGCGGGGATGAATCGCTTTGAAGCCGCCATGAAGGGAGCTAAGGAGATTGGATTTGCGGTCGTCGCGATGACAATTACGCTGGTTGCCGTTTTTACTCCGCTTGTGTTTATCACGGGTCGAGTTGGGCAACTATTTGTAGAGTTTGCGCTAACGGTGGTTTCTGCTGTGCTGGTAAGCGGTTTTGTGGCTTTAACTCTGACGCCGATGATGTGCTCGATTTTACTTAAGAAGGATGAAAATCACGGTTCAATTTACAAAACCAGTGAGTTAATTTTTGAAAAAATTAATACTGGTTATACGTCAGTACTAAGGCAGTTTCTGAAGTGGTGGTTTGTCGTCGTAGGAGTTTTTTTTGTGGCAATTATTGCCATGATTAGTTTATTTACACAGTTAAAGCAAGAGCTCTCACCAGTCGAAGACCGTGGCTTTTTTATGGCGTTTGCGATCGCCCCGGAAGGATCGACGGTGCAATACACCGACCGTTATATGAGACAGGTCGCAGGTATACTTGGGACGGATGTTCCGGAAATTGATACATTGTTTGAGGTCGTAGCTCCGGGGCTTGAGCGGCCAAATCCTGTGAATTTTGCTATTGGATTTGCCATCTTGGAACACTGGGATACCAGAAAGCGCAATCAACTTGAAATAAGCAAACAAATTACTCCCAAGTTATTTGGTGGTATTCCTGGCGTTATTTCATTTGCTGTTAATCCGCTATCTTTGGGACAAAGCTTCACGGCTAAGGAGATAGAATATGTGATTTATGGGAACTCATATGAGGAATTACAAGATCATGTCAACAAGGTCATGGCGAAGCTGAGCGTATATCCTGGCATCACTGGACTAGATACGGATCTAAAGCTCAATAAGCCACAGTTAAGAGTTAATGTCGATCGTGATAAGGCAGCATCAATGGGGATATCCATGGCTACCATTGGTACTACGGTAGAAACTCTACTGGGCGGGCGTGATGTGACTCGTTATAAGCGTGAAGGGAAACAGTATGATGTTGTGTTGCAAATGGAAGATGCCAAAAGGCGACAACCAACCGATTTAACTTCGATTTATGTTCGTACTAGGGGTGGGCAGCTTGTTCAGTTAGCTAATCTCGTAACCATCGAAGAGACTGTAACGCCGAAGGAGTTGAACCATTTTAATAGATTTCGTGCTGCGATTATTAATGGAAATGTAGGTCCAGAGGCAAGCCAAGGTGAGGTCTTGGATTTCATCGATTCCGTTGTGGCTTCAGAATTACCTAAAAATGTGACGACGGATTTAAATGGTTCGTCAAGAGAATATAGGGAGAGTGGAGACGAAATGAAGGTTACGTTGGTGCTCGCACTCATATTCATATATCTCGTGCTTGCGGCACAGTTTGAGAGTTTTATTGGCCCCTTTGTGATTATGCTTACGGTACCTTTGGGATTCCTCGGCGCTCTTTTTGTAATGTGGCTTAATGCTAAGTTCGGTGACGGTGGTTCTTTGAACGTTTATAGTCGGATTGGTTTGGTTATGCTCGTAGGGTTGATTACTAAGAACGGTATTCTTATTGTGGAGTTTGCCAATCAGCTGCGACGGGCCGGTCAGGAGAGAATCGAAGCGGTCGTAGAGGCTTCAACTCTGAGGTTACGACCCATTTTAATGACGGCTCTAGCGACCGTGCTAGGTGCCTTGCCACTTGCTTTATCATCCGGTGCCGGCGCTGAGGCTCGGCGAGCTATAGGATGGGTCATTGTCGGGGGTGTGTCGATCGGCACGCTATTGACCCTCTTTATTATTCCTGTAGCGTATTCACTTATCGTTCGAACTACGCCGCGTGTCAGGGATGGTACGTAGGCGACACAAGTCCTAGCGGATGTCCATTCATAATCGGAGCATATGCTCCGATTATTTACTTCAGTCGAACGTACTCATAGTCAACGGGATTGTTGTTGATGCCTCGGTCAGGGGGGGCTATCCATCCGGCCATTTTTCCTGGCTCAACTACGCGCTGCATTAAGCTTCTGATGAAAGCCCGATCTTGCTCGGTTGGCAACCAGCTGAGGATTCCGTTTTTGTATTCCGTTTGGCTTATAGATTTCCCGCTGGGTTCCGTTGGAACGTTCGCCCAACTTCCAATCGTTCTATGAAATCGGGTACTTGGCAACGTTAAAGTTATGTCAAAGTTAGCGCGTTTGATCATCATGTTCCAGCGTTTAATACCAATTTCGCAGTCTTTCACGTAGGCTTCTCGGGTCACATCATTCATTGCATTTCTTAAGCTCACTTGTTCAGTACCTTCGGGTGTATCAATATCGTAGGTCGCGTCATTACAAATGTGATCCTCGTATCTGCCCTCGTCAGGCCGTCCTTTGATGCCGCTTGCAAAAGACGATGCGGCATTGGATGAAATCTCTGAGCCGAATAAATCGAGGGAGGAGCTAAACCAAAAGTTTAAGTATTTTTGAATTGTCACTAGATCAACGGCTCCATTTTTACGGATAATGCTCGGGTCGTCAGTGCCAGTTTCCTTCATCACTTCGAGGGATCTTTTAATTACTCGGCCGACCCCAGTTTCGCCAACAAACATATGATGGGCTTCTTCGGTCAGCATGAATCGGCAGGTCCTTGCGAGAGGGTCAAACGCTGATTCGCTGAGGCTTTTCAACTGAAACTTACCATCTCGATCAGTGAAGTAGGTAAACATAAAGAACGATAGCCAGTCACTGATGGGTTCGTTAAATGTGCCTAAGATGCGAGGATTATCTGTGTCTCCAGAATGTCTGGCAAGAAGTTCTTCAGCTTCTTCTCTCCCATCCCGGCCAAAGTAGCAATGAAGTAGGTATACCATTGCCCAGAGGTGTCTTCCTTCTTCAACATTGACTTGGAATAAATTTCTTAGATCGTAAAGTGAGGGGCATGTCAGTCCGAGTAATCTCTGCTGCTCCACAGAAGCTGGCTCTGTGTCGCCTTGAGTCACGATGATTCTTCGAAATTGAGAGCGTAATTCTCCTGGAACCTGTTGCCAAACTGGTTCACCGAAGTGGTCGCCAAAACCAATTTTTCTTTCAGGCATTTGGTCGGCAAGAAATATCCCCCAACGGTAGTCAGGCATTTTTACATGTCCATAACTTGCCCAACCTTTTGCGTCAACCCCTACAGCAGTTCTTAAATAAACGTCGTTTGATTGATAATCTTTTGGGCCTTGCTCATCCCACCATTTTAAAAAATGTGGTTGCCAATGTTCTAGTGCTCTTTGTAGTTTCCTATCATTTGCAAGATTCACATTATTAGGAATTTTATCGTTGTAATTGATGCTCATAATTTATTCAATCCGTTATCGTTATACAAAATATGGCGTAATCTGCTTAAATTCTCGGCCAGCTGAAAGCTGGTTTTTTCCCACTGCCAAAAACCTTGAGCGCTCCTTGCTTACCCACGGCGTTGGGCCGAATAAAAATCCAATTCTGCCAAGCGGAAAGCCTCGCAAAAATCCGTGTCTCCATTGTTTCTGGGCCAGCGAATCTCAGGTTTGCTTCCATGCCTGACAGCGCGTCTGGAGATAAACTGCTGCGCTCCTCGAGTGCTATTCGAATTTCGTCATCCCAATCTATATCATCCGGGGCAAATGTTACCAATCCCAACTCAAGCGCCTCTTCTGCATTCAGCAACTGACCCTCAATGGGTGTTAATACTTCCAGCTGATCTTCGTGGCCGTAAAAACGATTTTGGAGCCTAGTGAGATGGTTGACCATTGGAAAGCTCCCAAAATTTAATATTGAAAGAGCAATGTTTGGTTTAGTACCATTTTCCGTTTCTGATAGCATAAAAACGCGATCTGAAGAGAGCGCAATTTCAAATAATGTTCCCGCAAAGCATGAATCCTCGTCGATAAGCGAGAATATTGTTCTTGACGATACATCAAGGCGGGCTAACGTGCGGCGTAAATACCCTAAAGTCTCTTTTACGAACCAATTTTCTTGATGTTTATTAAGTATGCGATCCATTTCAAGCACGTCTGTCACGCGACCGCTTGTTCGAAAAATCCAAGTCCCGATCTCTAGTTCGTTAGTCCGCAATAGCAGTATCGTGTCATCTAATTCTCTTGCAAATGTCAGCGGCCACCACGATGCTCCGGCTTTAAGAATGGAATTCAGATCTGCTGATAATGAAGCAGGCGGCGCTTTTATGGTTATTGACGCCGTTCGTGAGGCTCTGTTGATATCAACATCAATTGTTGAGTAATGGATTCCATCATTGTCCATAGTTCTATCTAATTTCGTCAGGTTCACGCCGACGGCTTCGTTTGGTCGCTTACTTTGAGAAGTTAGTTTTGAAATTAATTGGTTCCGCGCTTCATCGAACATGTTTGGTTTGGCAATTTCGTCGACTAGACCCCATTTTTTTGCACGTTCGGCCCGGAC
The DNA here is from genome assembly GCA_002167745.1 of Betaproteobacteria bacterium TMED22. GTDB lineage: Bacteria > Pseudomonadota > Gammaproteobacteria > Burkholderiales > Eutrophovitaceae > Eutrophovita. The sequence continues at coordinate 162,234 of NHCB01000015.1, read as the reverse complement.
GCCTTCACTCGTTGAGCAAAATACATCTGCCAGGTCTCTTCTCACCTTCCGCTTGTCAATGACTCGTGTGAGTCCCCCGGTGCCGGGTAGAACACCCAAAAGCGGCACCTCGGGAAGACTTACGCTAGACGAACGGTCATCAATCATGAGCAACTTATCGCAGGCTAGCGCAAGTTCGTAACCTCCGCCCGCGATAGTACCGTTAATTGCCGCCAGAAATTTAAGACCCTCATGTTTGCTTGAATCCTCAATGCCATTTCTGGTTTCATTCGTGAACTTACAAAAATTTACTTTCCAAGGATGGCTTGATTGTCCAAGCATATAGATATTGGCTCCGGAGCAAAACATCCTCTCCTTCGCGGAAGTAATCACGACGCATTTGACCCTGGGATGCTCGAACCTGATTCGATTAATGGCGTCATAGAGTTCGATATCAACGCCCAAGTCGTAGGAGTTGAGTTTGAGCTTATATCCAGGTTTTAAGCCTTCATCTTCGTTTACATCCATACTCAATATCGCGGTGTTATCTGCGATTGACAGCGTCCAATGTTTGTATTGTTCGGGCCGGGTGTCAAAGAGCACTACGTCAGCAGTAGATCTTTCTTCTTTTTGGACTAATGGCTGCATGGTTGTTAAGTGTCCGGTTTAATTTGTGTGCTGTATTAACTTTCGAAGCGTTCGATCCGCAAGAATTTGACTAGCAATAATTCCGGGGGCTTTCCCGTCAGTCGTCACTGTTAAATCTGCCTTTTCGTAGCTTGATTGTCGCTTGAGAAGAATATTTTTTAATTGATCCATAGCTTTACTGTTTCCGGCGATGGGTCTGAGATCACCTTGTGCAACGACTCTGTCCATATGTTCTTTTGGAGAAGCTTTCAACCATACTGTGTAGCAAGTAGATAAAAGGAGATCATAAACCGATGGTTCTTGAACAATGCCTCCGCCGGTTGAAATAATACAGTTACTGCCGTTCCGTAATAAATTTTCCAGACAAGTTTTCTCTAAATTCCTATAACCTTCTTGTCCGTAGGTAATAAAAATTTCAGATAATGGAGCATCTGCAAGTTTCTCAATTTCCTTATCAATCTCAACAAACGGGATGTCTAAGATGGTCGAGAGTCTTTCTCCTACGGTTGTTTTTCCCGCCCCTTTCATTCCAATTAGCGCTATCCGATAACTGCGGCTTACTGGAGAATTACGGAGTTCTTTCAGTATCTGATTTTTGAGTCTTAGTCGATCGGAACTCGTTAGGCCCCCCAGTAATCCTAGTAACAGGCGTGATTCTGAATTCACTGGAGCAGTATTTGAGATAAGAATCTCTGGTTCGACGTCTAAAGATTGCGCTACTTGCCGTAAAAGTGCTATGGATACATTGCCTTGACCGGACTCTAATAAGGCGAGATACCTCTCCGATACCCCTGAATGTTCGGACAAAACTTTTCTAGTCAGTTTTTTTTCTTTACGAATTTTTTTAACTCTGGATCCGACTAAGCTCAGGAATTCGGAGTTGGCCGTTTCCCGTGTATTTGTTGGCAGAGTCGAGCCATGATTGATCCCAGTATGATGCGCTGTTCCAAGCATAATTAATCTTCCTACGTCGTTATAATTTTTTAAAACTATCAGTACTCCTAGACATAGACGGCGCAGTCAAGTTCCTTACTAATTGCACTATATTGCTTTTTTAAAAGATAAGTAATGAATGATACTACAAATTCCATAAAAGTGTATAATAAATCATCAAATATGTCTATATAGGTAATATATTGCATATTATATATTGCGAATTGTAAGTGTTTGGAGCGGCGGTAGGTATATGAGTAAACAGATCAAAATCTTGATTGGCACCATGACCGGCAATGCCCAATTGGTTGCACAAGAGTTGGAGTTGAGATTCGATGGCGATGGAATCGCGGTGCAGACGATAGATATGGATCGATTGACTCCTGAAGTATTTGAATCTGACCACGTTCATTTAATTTGTACGTCTACCTATGGGCAGGGCGACGTTCCAGATAATGCTAGGTCTTTCATCGAGGCTATTGATGATGCAAAGCCCGATTTACGAAAGATGTATTATGGCGTCATTGCACTAGGTGACCGAACGTATGCTGAAACATATTGCTTTGGAGGAAAACGGTTTGATGAGCTTTTAAACTCGTGCGGAGCTGTCCGAATAGGCGATATACTAATGCATGATGCCAGCTCTGGCACAATGCCAGAGGAGGAGGCCGCTGATTGGTCTCAGGGTTGGTTAACATTATGTGAAAGCGTCTGGTCCCAAAAGTGAGTAACTTGATCAAATCCAAACTAAATTCAAAGTGAAGAGAATAAAGCGTGTTGAAAAGTGACACCACGAAGTTGAAGAGCTATTCGTCTGATCACTCTACGAGTCCTCCTATCATTCATATGCCTCGAGCATTTAACGCGGCACATGACCTTCTGGAGCGCAATATTCTTGCGGGTCGATCCAAGAAAATAGCTTATATTGATGACGCTGGACGTTACACATATGAGGAGTTGATAGCACGTGCGAACCAATCGGGTAATGCCTTTTTGAAGCTTGGCCTCAATATAGAAGATCGCATTATGATTGTGCATTCGGATACGGTTGATTTTCCCGCTGTATTCCTTGGAGCCATTAAGGTGGGCGTTGTTCCGATTGCTGTGAATACCTTGTTAACGCCAGACGACTATGAGTTCATGTTGGAAGATAGTCGCGCTAAGGCGCTAATTGTTACATCGTCGTTGATGGAAAAACTGGACAGAGCAATTTCGAAATCAAAATATTTGCAACATATTATCGTCTCGGGAGACGAATTATCTGGATATCACAACTTACAAAGGCTTCAAAGTCTAGCCAGCGATGAGTGCGACCCTGCTGTTACCTCGTGTGATGATAGCTGTTTTTGGTTATATTCATCAGGATCAACAGGAGCTCCAAAGGGCACGATTCACGTCCACTCCAGCTTAGCGCACACAGCCGAACTTTATGCTAAGCCAGTTTTAGGTATCAAAGAAACTGATGTCGTCTTTTCTGCTGCTAAATTATTTTTCGCATATGGATTGGGAAATGGACTTACATTTCCTCTATCGGTTGGAGCAACGACTGTCTTAATGGCAGAGAGACCTACACCTGATTCGGTATTTAAGAGATTGAAAGAGCATCAACCCACTATATTTTATGGTGTTCCTACTTTATTCGGAGCGATGCTAGCAAGTGATCATTTGCCCAATCGCTCTGAGGTCTCGATTCGAGTGGCGACTTCTGCCGGCGAGGCACTACCTGCAGAAATCGGAAAGCGATGGACATCACACTTCGGTAGCGAAATATTGGACGGTATCGGTTCCACTGAAATGTTGCATATATTTTTGTCAAACCGACCGGGGGATTGTCAATATGGCAGTACGGGCAAGCCCGTACCAGGATACGAAATACGATTAGTTGATGAAAATGGACAGGACGTTCCTACAGGCGAGCTGGGAGAGCTCCAGATTAAAGGGCCTTCAGCAGCAAACTTGTACTGGAACCAAAGACAAAAGTCGCGAGAAACGTTTTGTGGTGAGTGGACCCGTGCCGGAGATAAGTATAGTGTAGATGCGCAAGGGTTTTATACTTATGGTGGACGATCAGACGATATGCTCAAGGTGAGCGGGTTGTACGTTTCCCCTTTCGAAGTGGAGGGAGTTCTGGTATCACATGCTGCGGTTCTTGAGGCTGCAGTAGTGGGCGATGAAGATGAGGATAAACTTATAAAGCCACGAGCGTATGTGGTGCTGGTGGATTCATCTCAGGCATCTTCCGAATTGGTAGAAGATTTAAAAGAGTATGTTAAATCCAAGCTTGCACCGTTTAAATATCCAAGGTGGATTGAGTTTGTCGATGAGTTGCCTAAAACAGCGACGGGTAAAATTCAACGGTTCAAGTTACGGCAGAGAACGTAAAAAAATGATAAAAAAGTTTAAAGGGGAACAGGATGTTTAACACTAATCGTCGTCAATTTCTGGCTGGCACTTCAGCTTTGGCTGGATTGTCGTTTTTATCGCTAGCTGGTTGCAGTAAAAATAATGATGCAATTCGCATAGGTTTTATGTTGCCTTATACGGGAACTTACGCGAAGCTTGGGATGGCGATTGAGAATGGATTTAAGTTGGCCTTGAGTGAGCTGGGAGATAGTCCATTTGGAAAAACCATTGAGTTTTTCACGGTAGATGATGAATCAAATCCGGCGAAGGCGACCGATAACGCGAATAAGATTATGACTAGAGATAATGTTGACGTCGTTATTGGTACCGTCCATTCCGGTGTTGCTATGGGTATGATAAAAGTTGCTCGCGAAACCGGGTCTTTGGTGATTATTCCGAATGCTGGTGCGAATGCAGCCACCGGTGCAATGTGTGCTTCAAACGTATTTCGGACATCTTTCTCTAATTGGCAACCTACTCATCCACTTGGCCGTATTATGGTGGAGCAAGGGCATAGAAGATCGGTTTTTGTGACATGGAAGTATGGTGCCGGAGAAGAGGCACTTGCCTCATTTAGGGAGGGTTTTGAAGCTGCTGGAGGCGAGGTTATTAAAGAATTGTTCGTGCCTTTCCCGAACGTTGAATTTCAGGCTATTCTCACGGAAATAGCCTCTCTAAAACCTGACGCCGTTGCTTGCTTCTTCGCTGGGGGTGGCGCCGTAAAGTTTGTCAAAGATTATGCTGCGGCGGGACTTAAATCCTCGATACCACTTTATGGATCAGGCTTTTTAACGGAGGGAGTTCTTGAAGCTCAGGGCGAGTCGGCTGAAGGAATTACGACGACACTTCATTATGCTGATGGATTGCAGAATGCTAAAAATCTAGCTTTCCGAAAAGCCTACAGAGCGGCTTATAGTGAAGAAGCAGACGTCTATGCCGTTCAAGGTTATGATGCCGGGTTATTATTGATAAAAGCACTACAGGAGACATCCGGTGATTTATCTCTGAAAGCTGAGGCAATCAGCGCTATGGAGGGGGCAGAAATTGATAGTCCGCGCGGATCCTGGATAATGTCCCGAGCCCATAATCCCATTCAAAACTTCTATACAGTCAGAGTGGAAAACGGAATTAATAATGTAGTGGGCACAGCGTGGGAAGGTTTAGAAGATCCAGCCTCAGGATGTGATCTTTAATCCTAACGAGACCACTGGGATGTTAGAGAAAATTATTAATATACCCCTTAGGCGATTGACAGTTAATCGCGATGCTGTCGCGTCTTAGTTAACTAAGTTTCGTTTTTAGACATCGATATGCGTTTGTCTCAACTTGATCTGGATCAACAGTTAAAGCTGCTTTTTAATGAGCTAATAGAAATTGAATGTGATTTTCCAGGAGATCTACGTGTTGCTCGAGGCGCTCTAGGAGAGATTAATGTAGTGGTCATAGGATTCGATTTTAGCCTTTACGGTGGCTCAATTGGCGTCCGCGAAGCGGGCCAGCTGCGAGCAGCAATAAGAATAGCTAAAAAATCGAAGTTTCCATTGGTTATGCTACTTAACACAGGTGGAGTTCGAGTCACGGAAGGCGCTAAGAGTTTGGCAGCTTTTAGGTTCCTTTACAGAGAATTGCTTGAGGCTAAATTGGATGGACTTCCGGTGTTATCTTTGGTCATGAGGCATTGTTACGGTGGCGGTAGTATGCTGGCGGCAATCAGCGACATGGTATTAGTAAATGCTGGTTCACAGATTGCAATGTCTGGCCCTAAATTAATCAAAGCGCTGAATAAAGATTTTGACCACGATTCCGTAACGCTCGATGATATCCAGGGTGTATTAAGCGGAGTGGCTCGTGCTAAAACATCAAGCAGGTTTCAGTTGATAGACGACGATGAAAAGGCGTATCAGTTAGGCATGTATCGTTTTTTGTCATCTAGGCAAAAGTTGACCATGTCAAATATTAGTTTTTTAAACGAACTGAAGCATAGATTTCCCGACAAAAGGTTAGTCCGTTCCGAGCGCCAGCACAATGAAAAAACCACTCACCCTATGATCAATTTCGATGAAATTGGTGGTCTGACCAATTGGTCCGGTAAGTCGACGCTATTAGTGTTAAATAATCATATTGATGAGGGGATGGCGGTTTACGCTTTGGCCGCCGATTATTTCGCTGATGCTGAAGCTATTCTTGATTTAACGTCTGCGATTAATGCTTTGTCAAATTCTGTGTTGAGCATAAAAATTCTTATCGCTTGCTCGAGTCATTCACCTAATTTAAGCGACGAGCGTTTACTTTTGTCAGAGTATCTCTCAACTTTAGCGATATGCTTGAGACAGAAACATGCGAAAGGTGCTCATGTGCATGTAGTCGTACTAAGGCCCACGGGTGGTGGAATTTTTGCGGCACTATCTGCGGCGGCGTCTGAGGTGAGTATGTTGAAAACGGGCTCAATTCAAGTTTTGCCGTCATCGGCGCTCGATCTCATGCACTGGAAAGATGACGAACTGATTGGTGTGAATCAGTTGGTTACGGCACAAGTGGTCGACAATATTATTGACGATCTCTCAAGTGTTATGAGCTAAGACCAAAAATGGACGCATTCGCAATTTTTATTCAAGCCATGAACGGTATTCAATACGGTTTATTGTTGTTTCTGGTGGCCAGTGGTTTAACGCTAATTTTCGGCATTATGGGCGTAATTAATATTGCTCATGGCAGTTTTTATATGATCGGTGCTTACCTAGCCTGGTCATTGATGGGGTGGTTAGAAAATTTTTGGTTTGGGTTGTTTGTTGGAGTAGCGGCTGCATTTCTTCTAGGATTAGTTCTCGAATGGATGTTCATTCGGTTCTTGTACGATCGAGACCACCTGCAGCAAGTACTGGTTACTTATGGTTTGATACTGATTTTTTCTGAGTTGCGGAGTGTTATATGGGGTGATGATGTGCATAGTGTTGCTATCCCAGCATTATTGGATGGATCAATCCAATTAACTGAAAATTTAGCTTATCCTATTTATCGACTATGGCTTTCGGGAGTTTGTGTTGTTATTGCTATTTTGATGTACTTCGGCATACAACACACCCGCTTGGGTATGATGATCAGGGCTGGCGAGTCTGACCGGGAAATGACGAAAGCGTTGGGCATAAATATTGGACTGGTTTATAGATTTATATTCGCTCTCGGAGTGTCACTTGCTGCTTTTTCAGGAATGATATCGGCGCCGATATCCTCCGTATTTCCGGGAATGGGAAGTCAGGTGTTAATTGTCAGTTTCGTAGTTGTTGTAATTGGCGGCCTAGGTTCAATTAAGGGGGCGATGGTTGCGGCCTTGCTGGTTGGTTTGATTGATACCTTTGGTAAGGTAATGAGTCTCGATATTTTCGGAATAAATATTTTTCCTGAAATGGCTGGCATGAGTATCTTCGCACTTATGGCCTTGATATTGATCTTTCGTCCTCAAGGTATATTTGGTAAGGAGTATTAATTGAGGGCTATACTTCGAAAACTTTTTTTTGGATTAATTTTCCTTGCGCTGCTTCTACTTCCATTTTGGGGCGATCGGTTCTATATACAATTTGCTTCGAAGATCCTAATAATGATTGTGTTTGTGAGTAGCTTAAATCTATTAGTAGGTTTTACAGGCTTAGTTAGTCTTGGTCATGCTGCATTTTTCGGATTCTCAGGATACGTTTTGGCACTTTTGAGTCCTGTGGACTCAGCTATGAACTTTTTTGTTGCACTGCTTGCCAGTATCCTTTGTACGGGTGTGCTTGGTGTAATTTTCGGAGCGCTGGTTCTGCGCACTAAAGGTATATTTTTCATCATGTCTACATTGGCGCTAGGTGAAATGCTGTTCTATTTTTTACATGATACGGATTTGGCAGGCGGCTCGGATGGTATGTATATCAATAGTCGACCTGACGTAAGCTTTTTTGACTGGTGGCAGCTTGATCTGGCGAATGTGGTTCACTTTTATTATCTAGCCCTGATCACAGCAGTTATAGTGCTAATAGTTATTAGAGCAATAATTCATTCTCCATTTGGCCGGGTACTAGCAGGTATTTGTGTTAATGAGCATAGAACTAAGGCGCTTGGTTACAATACTTATAAATTTAAATTAGTGTGTTTTGTGATCGCGAGTATGATCGCCGCTGTAAGCGGGTTTTTGTCTGCAGTTCAGTTTGGAGTTGTTAATCCCGAAATGGTTGGTTGGCATGTATCAGGGCACGCGCTGATGATGGTAATTTTAGGGGGTAAAGGCGCAATACTTGGACCGGTGATTGGGACCACGACCCTAATGCTCGTTGAGGAAGGCTTTCAAATGGTCACCAAACATTGGCAGCTCTTGACTGGGGTTGCCATTGTTCTTGTTGCACTTTTCTTTCCACATGGATTGGTTGGATTTAAGTTTTTTAAAAAAGGATCTTAAGGTGGGGGCGCTAATTGAGGCTCGAGGGCTGACAAAAAAATTCTCTGGATTAACCGCTGTCTCGAAAGTTTCCCTGTCCTGCGAGCGAGGGCATATTCATGCTGTTATAGGTCCTAACGGTGCCGGTAAAAGTACCTTGATGAACTTATTGTCGGGGGAGTTACGGCCGACTGAAGGAAAAATAGTGGTTGATGGGGTCGACGTCACTGGATATGGGTCTACAAAGATGAGTCTTCTGGGAGTAGGCCGTAGTTATCAGCGCACTAATATTTATCCCAGTCTAAGCGTCCTTGAGAACTGCAACATTGCCGTTCAGTCTCGTCTCGATATGTCTATGCAATTTATGAGAAGCGTTAATGCTTATCCTGATGTCGAAAGTGGGTCTAGGCGTGTGATAGAAAGATTGCAGCTGGATTCACTTTCATATAAGAAGGCCAGTGAGCTATCTCACGGAGAACAGAGACAGATCGAAATCGCATTAGCATTAGCAACTGACCCAAAGGTATTACTGTTAGATGAGCCTCTAGCTGGTATGGGTGCGGAAGAGTCTTTAAACATGATAGCGCTGCTTCAGAGAATCCGATCAGACTTTGCAGTTATATTGGTAGAGCATGATATGGACGCAGTGTTTGCGTTAGCTGATACGCTAACAGTGATGCAAAATGGCGAGATTATTGAAAGTGATAAACCTGCCGTCGTTCGCTCAAGCCCTCGAGTCCAAGAGGCTTATTTAGGCACATCTATTGATGCTTAATACGCTTGTTAAATTGACAGACCTGCATGCGCACTATGGTTTGAGTCATGTGCTTCACGGCGTGAATCTGGAAATTAAACGTGGTGAAACGGTGGGGCTCATGGGTAGAAATGGAATGGGTAAGACCACGTTAATAAAGTGTCTTTTGGGCTTGGTTTCTATTAGCTCTGGTGAAATTCAATTCCGAGAGCAGAATACCAAAACTTTACCTACTCATACGCTTGCGAGAGGCGGTATAGCGTACGTGCCTGAGGGCCGCGGGATTTTCAAGAATTTATCTGTCAAAGAAAACTTAATCTTGGCTGCTCGATCGGGTTTCGAGGGTCGGATAGAGTGGACCTATGATCGAGTGCTTGATAGTTTTCCTCGGCTCAAGGAACGATTGATGCATGGGGGGCAGCAATTGTCTGGAGGCGAGCAGCAGATGTTGAGTATCGGCCGAGCCTTATTAACCAATCCTGATTTATTGATATTGGATGAGGCTACCGAGGGACTTGCGCCTCTAATTGCGCAAGACATATGGGGCATAATTAAAGTCGTACAAGAATCTGGTATTTCGGCTCTAATTGTCGATAAGAACTTTAAAGCAGTTTCAAAAATATCAAATCGATGTGTCGTAATGGTTAAAGGTAAGATTGTATTTGATGATGTTTCACCAAAATTAATTGAGCATCCAGAAGCACTTAAAAACTGGTTGGGAGTCTGATGCCTCTGCTGAGTCTCACTTTTTAGGAGGGCTTTAAGGATGAAAATTACGGATAGTTATTTTGATCTCGATGATAAACGTTTGGAGTATCGATGCGTCGAGTCCGATGACGTAATTGCCACTGGTGATGCGTTAGTTTTGCTGCATGAGGGTTTGGGCTCCGTTGGTTTATGGAAGAGCTTTCCTGAGGACTTGGCTTCAGCGACAGGCTGCCGTGTATTCACTTACTCCAGGTATGGTTACGGTGGATCCACTCCTCTTGCCGAGAAAAGACCGATTAAATATATGCATGAAGAGGCCCTTAATATTCTTCCAGAGTTCTTAAAACACATAAACGTCCATAGGCCGATACTCATTGGACATAGTGATGGAGCCTCTATCGCTTTGATTCATAATGGCGGAGGATACGACGTGGGCGGACTGGTCTTGATGGCGCCTCATGTTTTTGTAGAAGACTTAACGGTAGAGAGCATTGAGCAGGCTCGAGTTGCCTTTGAAACAACAGAGTTACCTAAGAAGTTAGAACGCTACCATGCGGATGTCAAATCCGCATTTTGGGGTTGGAACGACATTTGGTTATCGCAGGAGTTTAGGCATTGGGATATTAAAACGTATGTTGAAAACCTTACTTGTGAATCTTTGCTCATTCAAAGCGCTAACGATCCATATGGATCGTTAGCGCAAGTTGAAGTTATTGAAAAGTTATCGCCAGCGCCGACTCAACGAGTCATCCTAAAGGAGTGTGGGCATTCTCCGCATGTTGACCAAACCCGTGCCACGATTGATGCTATAACGAAATTTGTTGAAGATAGCCTGTGTGAGGATCGCTATGAGTAGAAGGAAAGTCGCTTTAATTACTGGGTCTACTTCTGGTATCGGCTTAGGAATTGCGAAAGAGTTTGCATCGAACGGTTACGATATTGGCTTGAATGGTTTAGACAATGCGCAAGATATACAAGAAATTGAACATGGTATTAAAGAGGATTTTGGTGTTCAGGTGTTCTCTTCTGGAGCAGACATGTCGAAACCTCGTGAGATTGAGCGCTTCGCGGGAGACGCAGGTGACGCCCTGGGTGAAGTCGATGTTTTGATTAATAATGCTGGAGTTCAGCATGTGTCGCCGGTAGAGCACTTTCCGATTGACAAGTGGGACCTCATCTTGGCTGTTAATTTATCCTCGGCATTTCATATGAGCCGATTACTCATACCAAGTATGCGTAATCAAGGGTTTGGCAGAATCATCAATATTGCATCGGCTCACGGACTGGTCGCCTCTGTAAACAAATCCGCTTATGTGGCAGCGAAACATGGGCTAATTGGCTTTACTAAGACAATAGCCTTGGAGGTTGCCGAGTCCGGGATTACTTGTAACGCCATTTGTCCAGGTTGGGTAGAGACGCCTCTCGTTAAAACTCAGGTTGAGACCTTATCGCGTGAAAAATCAATATCTCAGACTGAGGTGATCCGCAATTTAATCTTGGAGCGACAGCCAACTAGAAAATTTGTACAGGTTAATGAAATTGCTGCGCTAGCTTTGTTTCTTGCCTCCGAACAAGCATCATCGATCACTGGTTCTTCCTATTCGGTTGATGGTGGTTGGACTGCACATTAGAACAATCGGTCATGCTCAAGATTAAAGTAATCAAAGATGGACCGCTTTATTTTTTTGGCACATTTGTCTACCTAAATGAGGAGATGTTATCTCGTGTTATGAAACATGATTCATTAGCGTTCTGTCGTTGCGGAAGGACGGGCCGCGCTCCGTTTTGCGATGAATCTCACAACTCTTTTTCGTTTAATACGCAAGATCAGCTTGAGTGTGAGTACGTGGTCACTAACGAAAGACCTAGTCCAGAGGATGGATCAACTGCTGTCGCTGGAATCAAGGGTGGGCCTTTGCATATATCCGGGCCTGTGTCCCTCGTCGATGAACGATCCGTAATTTGGCAGGGTAACCAAGTGAAATTGTGTCGCTGCGGAGCTTCTCAAATGAAACCTTTCTGTGATGGCGCGCATAAAAAAATTGATTAAGTGTAATTGGTGAGGCTTTAACATTTAGCTTTAAAGCTTTTTGAATATCTCTATTAATCTTGATTGATCGTATCTGGTTCCTACTTTTAAGGGTGTAATAGCACGCCATTTACCATCTTTTTTTTCACTAATCGCAAACCGAAAAACATAATCAGGCTCTAAGCCCATGCGTAAGTCACTAATTATCAGTCGATCATCGATAATTTCTGTTTTCAGGAATCCGTGGGAGAACCAATTTAATTTATTGTATGCATCCTCGGTTAATGCAATATCTTGCGCCTCGGGTTCAATTCCGATGAACCTAAAGTTGATCGGGTTATTAGGTTTTCGTAATGAGTAAAAGCCCTCGTAATAGCCCTCAGATGTCATTGCTACAATGCGCCAAAGTAGCGTGTTGAATGGCGTGGGAACGGTAAAATATTTTTTATAATTCATGTCCTTGACTGCCATGTAAGACGCGAGTTCTTGGGCGACCAGATTTTTGGCCACCCAAGACCAGGAAAGATAGCAGGAGCTCAATATAAGGCCAATCGCCAAGGTTTTCTGTATGCCCTTCCAGCGCGGAACAATAATTACGGTCAAGGCAATAACCACGAGTGGTAGCGTGTAGATCGGATCAATTATAAAAATGGTTGACCACATTAAAGGTGGATTATTTAATGGCCAGAAGAGCTGAGTCCCATAGACCGTATGAGCATCGAGAATAGGATGGGTTATCAAAGCCAGCGTGATAGACGCTAGCCAAGGGTATGGTGCGTTTGTGACTCGATCGCTAAGTTTTTTCCCAAGTAACCAAATCAATATCGATAGTGGGATGAGTACGAAGAGTGAGTGGCTGAACCCTCGATGTTCGATGAAATTATCAATGGGGTCCGCATAGCTAATCAATATATCTAGATCTGGTAGCGTCCCAAGTGCTGCCCCGAGTATTGCTGCGCGGCGTTTATCACCACGCGACACGCACGCCGCACCTACTGACGCTCCGAGCGCCATTTGAGTCAGCGAGTCCAATTGCGCAGCTTAGTTAAATTAAACGGTAAATATTTTTCCGGGATTCATGATGTTTTTTGGGTCAAGAGACTTTTTGATGCTACGCATAACAGAGACACCTTCACCATGTTCCGCTGTTAAAAACTTCATCTTACCCAGTCCAATGCCATGCTCACCGGTACATGTGCCGTCCATCGCGATCGCTCGCATAACTAAGCGATCATTTAAGCGCTCAGCCTCTTTCGTTTCGTGTTCTTCTTCCCTCTTAATGACGAAGCCGAGATGGAAGTTCCCGTCCCCAACGTGGCCGACGAGCGGAGCCATGAGGAAGCTGTCAGCTAAATCTTTTTTGGTTTCTAAGATACATTCAGCAAGTCGTGAAATTGGCACGCATACGTCTGTTGCCCATACTTCTGCTCCAGCCCGAAGCGCTTTAGTCGCGTATGTCACATCATGCCTCGCTGCCCATAATTTATTTCTATCTTCAGGTTTGGTGGCCCATTTAAATTCCCCTCCAGAGTTCTCAGCAGCAATAGCTTGAACAGTCTCCGCCTGTTCCTTAACGCCAGTTTCGCTCCCATGAAATTCTAAGAAAAGCGTATCTTTTACAGGATAATCAAGCTGCGAAAAAGAATTAACTGCACCCATTTGTACGTCGTCCAGTAACTCGATACGAGCAACCGGTACTCCGAGTTGTATGGTTTGTATTACCGTATCAATTGCTCCCTCGAGCGAGTCAAAAGAACACACAGCTGCCGCCATCGCCTCAGGAACACCATAGAGTTTTAATGTAACTTCTGTAATAATCCCTAGGGTACCCTCAGAGCCCACAAACAATCGGGTTAAATCATATCCAGCAGCAGACTTACGGGCTCTCCTAGATGTGCGGATAATACGCCCATCAGCGAGAACAACGGTCAGTCCAAGAACATTCTCCCGCATCGTCCCATACCGAACAGCATTGGTTCCGGAAGCCCTGGTGGCAGCCATCCCGCCTAGCGAGGCATCAGCTCCAGGGTCGATTGGAAAAAATAATCCTTGGTCTTTAATGAATTCGTTGAGTTGTTTTCGAGTTACTCTCGCTTGTACGGTGCAATCTAAATCTTCAGCGTTTACGCGTAATACCTGATCCATGTGCATTAGATCAACAACAATACCGCCGTTGTGAGGGATGACATTGCCCTCGAGGCTAGTGCCCGTGCCATAAGCGATGACAGGGACATTGAATTCTGAACATATCTTGACGATTTCCGAGACCTCTTCGGTTGTTTTGGGAAATGCTACAAGGTCTGGTCGGTGTGGATGGTGCCACGATTCGTCTTTACCGTGTATATCTCTCACCGATGCATTGGTTGAGATGCGGTCGTTGAGTAAGCTAGTTAGCTTATCGAGAATGGTTTGAGAATCTTTTTCTGGAAGAGCCATTTTGTAAGAAACCTGTAATCGAGTTTTTTTAAAGTGCTGATTTAAAATTTTATTCCTTGATATTGAGCTTCAGAAAAGCCCACATACACTTGCCCCGAGCAGTCAACCAAAACCGGCCTTTTTACTAATGAAGGATATGCCTTCATTAGTTCACACGCTTTTTCTTCGTTTACGTTTGACCGCTCATCTTCAAGTAGTTTACGCCAAGTTGTGCCTCGTGTGTTGAGTAGGGTGTCCCAAGTTACCAGGCCGCACCATCTCTTAAGCCATTCGTCGTCAACACCTTCCTTTTTGTAATCGTGAAATTCAAATGCAATATTGTTTGAGTCAAGCCATTTCATCGCTTTTTTCATTGTGTCACAATTTTTTATTCCAAAGATTTTGACATTCATATCAAGATACCAGATATTTATTGACTGCTTTCTCATCCCATGAAATTCCAATACCGGGCCTATCTGGCGTAATTGCTAAACCATCGACTATTTGAATCGGCTCTTGAACAACGCCTGCGAACCAATCCACATACTCAAGCCAGTGTCTCGTGGGGGATACGGAAAGAAGATGGCAACTGATCTCGGGGAATAGGTGGCACGAGAGGTCCAGTGCATTCGCTTGTGCCAAAGAGGCGGCTCTCAGCCAACCGGTGACGCCCCCAATTCTTTGCACATCTGGCATATAGAAATCCCCCGCCTCCGCATCGATGGCTTTCTTCATTTCCAATGAGTTAAGTAAATTTTCTCCGATTTGAATTGGTGTATCGATGGTCGCACGAATTTTGGCGCATCCCTCGTAGTCGTCGTGACGGATAGGATCCTCAATCCAGTAAAGCCCTTCTTGATCTAATACTCGACACCTTTTTAGTGCTTCATTCACCGATAGCGATTGATTGAAGTCAACCATTAAACTTATTCCATCTCCAATCGCCTTTTTGACTGCCCGGACAGCAGCAAGGTCCAAATTAAAGTCGGCACGACCTATTCTCATTTTAACGCCGGTGTAATCACCGTCATTAATGAGTTCGTGTGCTAATTCGGGTAGCGTGTTGGCAGTCTCGTTCGCCCAAAGCCCGCAACTATTATAGGCTCTAATTTGGGACGGTTTGCCCCCCAGAGCAACGGCAAGCGGGACCCCTTGCCTTTTCGCTTGGATATCCCAGAGGGCCATGTCTATACCTGCAAGTACTTGTCCTAAGATTCCATGCGTATCGTACAGGGTGAAGTGCTTTCTCAGTTTACTATCGGTCTCTAACGGAGATGCTTCATCGCCCATAATGAGTTCACAAACGGCGTTAAAACACTCCACAGTTGGTTTGAGCATGCTTTGTGAAAAGGCGAACAGGTAAGTATGTCCTGTTATTCCTTCGTTGGTTTGAAGGTCAATTAGGATAAGGGCTGCTGAGTCAATAACGCCACTGGCGGGTCGCGGTGGATGCTTGATTGGCGCAGCGACGGCCCGAGCTTGAAACCCTGTAATTGTAACTGGCATGGATATCTCCTTTATTATTTCGAATTCACGTCCCGTCTCAAATTTGTGCTTCTTCAGGTTTCCCGTTTTCAAAGAGTTTCAAAGCGCTGTAGACAAATGCATTTGCTGGCGTGGGAATATTAAAGTCCTTGCCGAGGTTCGTTACTGTTCCAGAAAACCAAGGAAGTTCCAGTCTATATCCTCGCCTTAAATCTCCACACATCGAGGCTACCATGCTTGGTGGATAACTATCTATGATTGATAGTTGTTCGGCTACAACGTCGGCACTGAATTTTATCCCTTTAGCTTTTGCGACCGCTATTATCTCTGACAAAATTTGGGTTAGAAGGCTTCTTGTATCGGTATCGTTCCGGATAGGACCAATTGGCATTCTACATATTGTGGTCATAGCCGCCATGGTGACTAAGCGGATATATTTTTCCCAGATCGCGCGATTAATGTCCTCAGGTATGCTAGCAGTGATATTTGCCTTTTCGCACGCTTCGAGCAGCAGTTTTGATCGACTCGAGGATTCATTATCCAGTTCTCCAAAGAACAGACTTGCCATGGTCCCGTTATGGCGAATGACGCCAGGCTCCTCGATGAGTGCAGCTATATTGGCGACCCCACCCATAGCATGAGTTTTTGTGAAGGCTTTAAGTAATAGCTCCTCAGCCAAGATTCCATTCTGAAACGAGATGATTCCTGTGCCTTCAGACAGGAGAGGTCTGGCTGCTTCAATCGCCTCGTTTGTTGCCCATAATTTGACTGCAATCATCACGATGTCAACTGGAGCTATAGTGCTCGGATCATCAGTGCACTGGATCTTGTCCAAATGCATGTTCCCTAGCGGAGAGTGTATAGCTAAGCCTTTATTTTTCATTGCTTCTAAATGAGCCCCCCGAGCTATGAAAGTAACGTCTTCGCCCGCCTCGCTAAGTCTTGCTCCAAAGTATCCTCCCACTCCTCCCGTGCCAATTACCGCTATACGCATTTTTCTCTCCATAAATTAATTGTTTATGCAACCTTATGCTAAACAACTATTGTTACAACAACTATATAGACAACAAGTATACTAAATATTTTTAGGCTTTGCCTCTATGCTGGGAAAACCATCGTAATAATTTGAAAACGGAATTTATAACTCAGAAGGTACAATGGTCGCTTTAACATGGAGTGAAAATAAATTAAATATGGATGATGCAGTGCGGACTGAAAACATCAAGAACCTGGCAAATCAGGCAAAACGACTGGAGCACATTGAGCCATTCCATGTTATGCGAATCATTACTCGGGCTATGGAGATCCAGGCATCTGGAGTTGATGTTGTAAATTTGGCGGTTGGAGAGCCTGACTTTCCGACGCCGAGTTTAATTGTTGACGCCGCTGTTAACGCTCTTAAAGCGGATAGCATGCGCTACTTACCAGCCCTTGGCAGAGATGAATTGCGTGAGGCGATTTCTCAGTGGTATCAGCAAAAATATGCAATTCATGTTCCCAAAGAACGTATTGCCGTAACGACTGGGTCTTCTGGTGCATTATTGCTGACAATGGGAGTGCTGGTGTCTCCTGGGGACGAGATCCTCATGTCTGATCCGAGCTATCCCTGCAATCGTAATTTTGTGTCTACAATGGAAGGGGCATCAACTTTAATTCCGGTTGGTCCCGAAACGAGTTATCAACTGACCGCAGAATTAGTGGAAAAAAATTGGACGGACCGCACTGTCGGTGTGATGGTTGCAAGCCCCTCCAATCCCACTGGAACCATGATAGAACATGATGTTTTGAGAGATATTCATCGGGTCGTTCAAGCGAATGCTGGGACTTTGATAGTTGATGAGATCTATCATGGGATCACGTACGGACAAGACGCAGCCTCGGCTTTAGATTTTGCCGACGACGTATTTGTAATAAATAGTTTCTCTAAGTTTTTTTCGATGACTGGTTGGCGATTAGGGTGGGCCGTAGTGCCGGATAGGTTCATCAATTCCTTTGAAACGCTTGCTCAAAATTTATATATTTCGAGTCCAGATGTCGCTCAAAAGGCCGCGGTTGCTGCTTTTCATCCCGACAGCATTAAGGAATGTAATTTGTACCGATCCCGTTATCAGGAGCAGAGGGATTATTTGGTAACAGAATTGAAAAATATTGGTTTCAGGATTCCCGTTGAACCGACGGGTGCTATCTATATTTATGCAGACTGCAGTGAGTTTTCCAACGATAGTTTTCAATTTTGTCAGGATTTACTCGAGAAGGCTGGGGTAGCAATCGCGCCTGGCTTAGATTTTGGTTTCAATCAGGCGAATCAGCATGTTCGATTTTCCTTTCCCAAGCCAGTGTCTATCCTTACGGAAGGTGTGAGGAGAATCCGAGCACATCTCTATCAATGAGAGATAATGAGTTAATTGAGTAATTTTTTGGTGATTGTATAGAAGGTTAAATATGTCTGATTTCATGACGGGAATGAGTCGCTCCACCGTTCGGGCCAACGGGGTTCGAATGAATGTTTGGACGGGAGGTGAGGGCCCCACTTTGATATTGCTGCATGGGTACCCGCAAACGGGACAGATGTGGCACAAAATGGCACCCGCTTTGATGGCGCAGTTCAACTTGGTTATTCCAGATTTAAGAGGATATGGAGATTCGGAAAAAACTCGGACAGGGTTCGATAAAAAAACGATGTCAAAGGATATTGCGTGTTTAGCCAGTGAATTGGGACATGATAAGTTTTTCTTGATGGGTCATGATAGAGGCGCGCGGGTAGCGCATCGGCTGGCAACTGATTTTTCGGAAAGAGTTGAAAAGCTCGTCGTTTTGGATATCGTGCCAACCCATACGATCTTCAGCCGGACGGGACGGGAATTAGCCGCAGCCTACTGGCACTGGTTTTACTTTCAAGCGCCAGATTTACCAGAAATTATGATTAGAAATAGTGCAAAGCCGTTTCTCCAAACGATGTTTCGCTCGCTCAGTTGGAGGCCTAATGCTATTGACGACATGTTATTCGCGGAATATCTGAGGGCTTTTATGTTGCCTGGGACGATTCGTTGCGGGCTAGAAGATTATCGAGCAGCGGCCACTATCGATTTCGAAGATGATGAGAAAGACTTAGGAACTAAACTCTCTTGCCCGGTCTATGCTATATGGGGTCAATTTGGCAAAATGGACTCTCTTTTTGACGTAGTGGATACGTGGAAAGAAAAAGCTGATAACGTAATAGGTAAATCACTACCGTGCGGTCACTTTATTCCGGAAGAGGCGCCCGACGAGTTGCTAAGCGAGGTTGTGCCGTTTTTTTTCGGTGATTAGTTATAAAATTATTAGTGAGATTGAATCAGGGGAAGGTATGAAGAACAGTTTTTATGTCGTGTGCTTAACAGTTGTTTTGTTTGGGTTCGGTACCGGAGTGTCTGCCGAAGAGTCATCGGAGGCTCGTCCGGATACATTTACAGATATCGAGTCGAATAAAGATATGCTTGATCCATATAATCTCGGTTTGCTGGTCGAGAGAGGGGACGTCAAGGCAATAAATAATGTGGGACTCCTTTGGGCGACAGGTCACGATGGAAAGCAAAGTTTTGAAGAGGCGGTTAAGTGGTGGACCGAGGCAGCTAATCGAGGATATCCCCTCGCCATGAATAATCTCGGGCTCGCATACGCTAATGGCCAAGGGGTGGACCAAGATATCAAACAGGCTTTTGATTGGTGGCTAAAATCCGCGATCGGAGGTAACGCTTGGGCGATGAATTCTGTCGGTGATTGTTATGAGACCGGTGATGGTGTTGCTAAGGATTACGTATTGGCGATGACTTGGTACAAAACCGCGGCTGACGCTGGAGATCCGCTTGCCCACTACAATGTAGGTGCGCTATACCAAACTGGCCAAGGAGTCGACAGAAATCTAGATACGGCCCACGATTGGTTTATGAGGGGAGCCGAGCTTGGTGATCCGTATTCAATGTTGTCCTTGGGTGACTTCTACCGAGATGGTTTTGGAGGCCAAAAAGACCTTGTTGAAGCATTATCTTGGTATCAGGTTTCTAGTCTTAGGCTCGACCCTCAAGATGTTGGAAATTTGAATTTTGCTGAGAGTGAGGCGCGATCAATAGAAGGACAGCTTAATGAGCCACAAAAAGAAGAAGCTGCCACTCGACTCGAATATTTAAAAAAATTTACAGCCCCTCAAATGGCTGAGCAGAACTTGGATGAAGGCGAATCTCGTATTTAACGATATGTTATGAAACACCCAGTCTGTTTCAAAGGTTATTATTGGTTGATCCTGGGTTCGATTTTCATTTGCAATGGGCTGAACGGCTTAGTTTTCGCTGAAGAGACAACTTCTAAAATACCGGGCGTGTACAGCAATTATCCTTCAGATGGTGAACGTGATCTCAGTTACAAGCTTGGAAAGACGCATCACATCCCGATGGATGTACTTGTCTTAAATCTACTAGAGGCGCTAGATCAAATTACGAAGTATCGCATCCCTGATGCACCACCAGCGATACAAAAGGTGACGCACTCGGTTGTTGAGCAATATGCGTGCCAAAAGCCGTGCGCAGCACTTGCGGTTTATCGGGCAGGGGAAGGAGTTTATCTGGACGAATCCCTTAAGCCCGAGACTAACGTTTTTGCGCGGTCGGTGTTGTTGCATGAGATTGTTCATTACGTTCAGGATATGAACGATGAGCTTGTTAATTTAAAGGAGTGTGAGCGTTGGTATCGGCGTGAACAAGAGGCTTATGCGGTTCAAAAACGCTTTCTAGAAATTGTGGGGAGCCAAATAAGGGTGGCGTATTCTCAAGGGCAGGCTTGCGATTCTGATTTGGATTAATAGTTCGCTCTAGATTTGCGATACCGTTCACTCGATCCAAATGAACTGAATTGCTTTTGTTGACGTTCGAGTATTCTCATAGGAGTCTTTTCGTTAAAATATCCTTTTTTCTATATCAGGATGAACCCCCATGTCTGACAAGCAAGTCACCCCTTTTACGTTATCGGTCCCGGACAGTGTCCTAAGTGATTTAAAGCAGCGACTGAAAAACACACGTTGGCCCGATGAAATCCCTGATAACAAGTGGCAGTACGGTGCCGACTTAGGGTATTTAAAAGATCTTTGTACATATTGGGCGGATGAATATGATTGGCGGGCAAATGAGGTCGTTATTAATCAATTCAAACAATATAAAGCCCAGGTAGCAGGGATTGACTTGCACTTTATTTATGAGAAGGGGAAAGGGACGAATCCTCTGCCGTTACTTTTATCGCATGGTTGGCCAGGGTCAGTGTATGAGTTTCATAAGATCATCCCGATGCTTACTGATCCCGCGTCGCATGGAGGCTCTGCGGAGGATTCGTTTACGGTTATTGCACCTTCGTTGCCAGGTTATACCTTTTCTTATGAGCCTGGGCAGGCTCGCTTTTCTGTAGAGGAAATCACCGATGCGTTTGCTGAGCTCATGACGCGAGTTTTGGGTTTTGAGTCCTTTGTAGCTCAAGGGGGCGATTGGGGTGGCTTCGTTACCTCTCGTATGGGTTTTGCGTATCCGGATTTGTTAAAGGCGATACACCTGAATTTTCTCGCAGTTCGAAGGGATCCAAGCATCGTAGAAAACCCTACGGATGAGGAAGCGTTTTTTTTGACGCAATTGAATAAATTTTTGAAAGACGAAACTGGCTATCAATGGATCCAGGGGACAAAACCACAAACATTGGCGTATGGCTTGACCGATTCTCCAGTCGGCTTGGCAGCTTGGTTGGTGGAGAAATTTCATACCTGGACCGATCATCGGGGTGATCTAGATGGTTATTTTGGCCGAGATACAATGCTTACAGATATCATGCTTTACTGGATTACTGGTGCTATCGGCTCTTCGTTTTGGCCTTATTACGCGAGAATGCACAGTTCATGGCCAATACCAATTGGTAAAACTGTTGATGTGCCGACTGGCTATATCCAGTTTCCAAAAGAAATAATTTCACCGCCAAGATCAGTTGCAGATTTGTTTTACTCTGATATTCAAAGCTGGACCGAGTGCGATCAGGGCGGTCATTTTGCCGCCTTGGAGCAGCCAGACCTCTTGGTCAAGGATATGCGTCAATTCTTTAGAGCGTTCCGCTAGCTGTCATACATAGTTGAAAGTAGGTCGCCAGGTGCGCTGGTAAGGCGTTAACTGTGCTACGATGAAATCAGAAGAGTTTGATAGAAATTCGGCCTGAATTGGATTCGGCCTATAAAAAAATTAATAAAAATAATATGTTGGGAGGGGTTAATGAGAGTAGGTAGTTTGGTGGCGAGCCTTCTGACGCTCGCAATTGTAATCGCAATGAGTGGATGCGGTGATGGGGGTGGAGATGTATCGCAGCCCTCATCAGGGTCGGACGGTCAAAAAGTACAACAAAAAGTCAAACTGAATATGGCAAGTGCTTTCCCAACATCTCTTGAGTTGATTGGTTCGAATGGGGTGCGTTTCTCAAAAACCGTTGAGGAGGTCTCGGCGGGGACTTTAGAGTTAAAATTTTTTGAACCTGGCGCTTTGGTGCCAGCGTTGGAGGCCATTCCAGCCGTATCGAAGGGCTCTGTAGATGTCGCTTGGTCAACATCTGGTTTTTACGCAGGCAATGATCTAGCGTTTAGTTTTTTTACTTCAGTTCCCTTTGGCGCTTCTGCCGATGAATTGTTGGCGTGGCTCCAATATGGAGGTGGAAACGAGCTGGCAGATGAAATGTATGCAGAACACAATATAAAGGCAGTGCCTTGTTTTATAACGCCGCCAGAAGCGTCGGGTTGGTTTAGAAAGGAAATCAATTCCGTTGAAGATCTTAAGGGTATGAAGATGCGCTTCTTTGGTTTAGGTGCCAAGGTGATGGATAAATTAGGTGTTGCCACTCAGTTACTTGCTGGTGGTGACATCTTTCAGGCGCTGCAGTTAGGCACCATTGATGCGACCGAGTTCTCAGTCCCCTCAGTAGACGAGAGCTCAAGTTTTTATCAAGTAGCGAAGCACTACTATTTTCCTGGTTGGCACCAAGCTACAGCCCTTGGACACGCGTTTTTCAATATGGATATATGGAATTCTCTTTCCGCTTATCACCAAAGGATTGTAGAGGTTTCATGTGGTTATATTCTTAAAGAAATGATTGCAGAGGGTGAGGCTACCCAGGCTCCTGCTATGCGCAGAATGGTGGAAAAACATGGAGTCACGATCCATTATTGGTCGGATGAAATTCTTAATGCGTATCGTAAAGCTTGGAATGAGGTTGTGGTAGAAGAGTCTGCAATAAACCCTAAGTTCAAAAAAGTACATGATTCTTATACAAAATTTCGAGAGGATTACAAACTTTGGGGTGAGCATGGTTATATGAGATAGGCCAAGTTAATGGGGTATCTTCGGTATGAAACGTTTCTTGGTAGAGAGGCAGACTCGTGATAGGGTCTCGTAATTAGCGGATGTATGGTTTCTAAACTTAAAGAATCGTATTTTAACTTTTCTTATTTATAATTCGATTCACAGGTATGAAATTGAAAAACTTATGAAATTAAAAGCACTAAAAAGTGCATTGGGAGAAATTTATGAGTAAATTCACGGGCGCTCTAGCGTTAGGCTTAATTGGATTATTTGTTTTGACTGGTTGTGGCGGCGGAGAAGATGCTACCACTTCTAACGGCGATGTTGCGCCAAATAACGCACCAATCAAAAAAGTGAAGTTGAAGATGGCGAGCGCATTTCCTTCTTCGTTACCAATCTTGGGTGATGGTGGGCTTCAGTGGACTGAAACAGTTGATACTTTGTCTGGCGGGACTTTGGAAATAAAATTTTTTGAACCGAATGCTTTAGTGCCAGGATTGGAAGCGATACCAGCTGCGTCTAAGGGGTCAGTCGAAGCCGCATGGGCCACCTCCGGCTATTATGCCGGGATCAATAACGTGTTTAGCATGTTTACAACGCTACCATTCGGGCCAAATGCCACAGAGTTTTTAGCTTGGTATTACTACGGAGATGGTCAGAAGCTTGCCGATGAACTGTATCTTGATCACAACATTAAGTATGTTCCGTGCATCATGATTCCACCTGAGGCTTCGGGATGGTTTAAGAATGAGATCAAGAGCCTTGATGATCTTAAGGGCCTCAAGATGCGATTCTTTGGCTTGGGCGCCAAGGTTATGGAAAAATTAGGCGTGTCGACACAACTCCTAGCTGGCGGTGAAATTTTCCAAGCTTTGCAGTTGGGCACTATTGATGCAACAGAGTTCGGTAACCCGGCTATGGATGAGGGTATTGGTCTTTATCAAGTGGCAAAACACTACTACTTTCCAGGTTGGCACCAACCAGCTTCGTTTCTAGGTGTCTTCATTAACATGGATGTGTGGAATGGTTTGTCAGATCATCACCAAGCAGTGATTGAGGTTTCGTGTGGAGACAAAGTGCGTGATGGATTAGCTCTTGGTGATTTCTCTCAGCCGGCAGCTATGGCACGTATGATTGAACAAGGTGTTAATGTGCACTACTGGGGACCTGAGTTTTTGGCTGCTTTCAAGGCTGCGTGGGATGAAGTTGCAGAAGAGGAAATGGCAGTGAATCCAGAATTTAAAAAAGTTTATGAAAATTACCTTGCGTTCCGCGAGCAATTTGCTATTTGGCGAGATAATGGATATCTCAAATAAGACAATTTGATTGTTTAGTTAGTCGAGCGGGCTTAATAGGCCCGCTCTATTATTAATACTGCGATAGCATTGGAGGAGTTTATGATTAAATTTAGAGCCACTCTGGTTTCGAGTTTAATTGGTATATTTGCTTTAACTGGGTGTGGTGGTGGAGAAGAGGTTGCGACCACCAACGTTGGCGAGGCACCTGTTAAAAAAGTGAAGTTACAGATGGCGAGTGCGTTTCCATCGTCTTTGCCGATACTGGGCGTCGGAGGCGTTGAGTGGACTGATAAAGTTAAGCGGTTGTCCGGAGGGACACTCGAAATAAAATTCTTTGAACCTAATGCGTTAGTCCCCGGTTTAGAGGCTATTCCAGCAGCGTCAAAAGGTTCAGTTGAAATGGCCTGGGCAAGTTCCGGATATTATGCCGGGATTAATAACGTATTTAGTATGTTTACCACGCTACCTTTTGGACCCAATGCTACTGAATTTTTGGCTTGGTATTACTACGGCGATGGTTCTAAGTTTGCTGATGAATTGTATGGGGCGCAGAACATTAAGTACATACCATGCCATATGATTCCGCCTGAGGCCTCAGGTTGGTTTAAAAAAGAGATTAAGACTTTAGATGACCTCAAAGGCTTGAAAATGCGGTTCTTTGGTTTGGGGGCTAAGGTTATGGAGAAGTTGGGCGTTTCTACGCAACTTTTAGCCGGCGGTGAGATTTTCCAGGCACTGCAGTTGGGGACTATTGACGCAACTGAATTCGCTATGCCATCTATTGATGAGGGTATTGGTCTTTACCAAGTGGCAAAACATTACTATTTCCCAGGATGGCATCAACCGGCATCTTTCAATGGAGCTTTTATTAATCTTGAGGTTTGGGATAGCTTATCTAAGCAACATCAGGCGGTAATTGAGGTCTCGTGTGGCGACAATATACGTGATGGATTGGCCCTAGGAGATTTCTCTCAGCCAGCGGCAATAGCCTCAATGGTGGAGCAGGGGGTTAACATTCATTATTGGCAACCTGAGTTCTTAGCTGCGTTTCAAGCAGGGTGGAATGAAGTAGCGGCTGAAGAGATGGCGGTGAATCCTGAATTTAAAAGGGTATATGAAAATTACATGGCGTTTCGGGAGCAGTTCTCTATTTGGCGAGATAATGGATATCTAAGATAAAGAATAGTTGCCTGCTTGATATTTTAGACGGATAGCTGGTCCGTTCTTTTTGATTTTTTACTAGTGTGTGGTGATTTATGAAATCTATGCTGGATGTGAGTGACCGTATCGATAGTGTGCTGGATCGTGTGGCAGACACGGTTGGCTGGTTATTTATTCTTACAACTATCGTGATTGCTTTTGATGTGGTGACGCGGAAAATTGGATATCAAATGCCGGGGATGGGTTCAACAAAGTTACAAGAGCTTGAGTGGCATCTTCATACCGCTTTGTTCTCATTTTGGCTTGGAGCCGCCTATATTCACAATGCACATGTTCGTATTGATATTGCGTATATTAATGCAAAGCCACGAACGATAGTCTTTGCGGAGTTTATAGGATGTTTGTTCTTTGCGATTCCCTATTGTTTGCTTGCCATATATTTTAGTGCTGATTTTACATGGGAGGCGTGGGTCGATAATGAAGCGTCACCGTCTTCAAACGGGTTGCCTTTTAGATGGATACCGAAAGGCTGTATAACCGCTGGACTGATCTTGCTGTTTGCGGGCGTTCTTTCCGTATTGATGCGTTCGGTAGTTTATTTGTATGGCGATCCAAGTCTTCGGGGGCGAGCAACACCGGCTGTGATTGCGAGTAAAGTGGAGGCATCGTCATGAGTTGGTTTGCGCATCATATTTCTCTGTTTTTATTTCTCGTTCTGGCGATTTCTCTTTTTTGTGGCTTTCCGGTAGCGTTCGTGCTTGGTGGTGTCGCCATATTGTTTGGCGGAATTGGTATATTGCTTGATATTTTCAATCCAATACAATTTTTCAATTTGATGCCCCGTGTTTGGGGTACAGCCGCTTCCAATCCAATCATTGTTGCTGTACCCATGTTTATCTTTATGGGTACGATGCTTGAGCGAAGTGGTGTCGCTAAAGATTTGTTGTCCACACTCCAAATCGTGACCAGACGGATCCCCGGTGGGTTAGCTATGTCAGTCACCCTAATGGGTACTATTATGGCGGCAACGACCGGAATCGTAGGTGCATCCGTTGTGATGCTAACAATGATCGCATTGCCATCAATGATGGAACGTGGGTATGCGAAGGAGTTAGCGACTGGCACGATCGCGTCTGCGGGAACACTTGGAATTTTAATCCCGCCCTCGATTATGCTGGTGATTATGGGTGATCTTTTATCGGTCTCAGTAGGAGCTCTATTTGCGGCGTCTATAGTTCCGGGAATGATTCTCGCCGGTCTATATCTTTTTTATATTGGCTTTAGTAGTTATAGAAATCCTGATAGGGCACCGCCTTTGCCGGACGATGTGGGACCTGACTCAACCGCAGAATTGATCGGTCTAGTTCTTAAGAGCTTCTTTCCACCGTTATTGTTGATCACATTAGTGCTGGGCTCAATTTTTGGCGGATTTGCAACACCAACTGAGGCGGCAGGTGTAGGTTGTCTTGGCGCTATATTTCTCGCTTGGATGAACAAGAAGCTCAGCATGCAAACGATGAAAGAGGTGATACGCCGTGCTGGTTTAACGAACGGGATGGTCTTCTTTATATTTTTTGGCGCGCAGCTTTTTAGTTACGTATTCCGAGCTTTAGGTGGAGATGATCTGATTGTAGAGCTCTTGGAAACTATCGGTATTGATACGGGATGGGAAATTTTGACGTTCATGTTAGTGCTGACTTTCTTGCTCGGATTTTTCTTTGATTGGATTGAAATCACATTAATCGTTCTGCCAGTATTTGCGCCAATACTTCAAGGAATTGACTTTGGCCCGCATATTGGCGATGGTGGTCCGATCGTATTCCTAACTTGGTTTTGTGTGATGCTTTCTGTGAATCTTCAGACATCTTTCCTAACACCACCTTTTGGCTTCACACTTTTCTATATGAAGGGTGTTGTGCCGCCTTCTATCAATATGGGGCATATCTACCGAGGGATAATCCCTTTTGTGTTGCTACAGTTAACGGGACTTGGTTTGATTATAGGCTTTCCTGAGCTAGTACTTTGGTTGCCTAGGGCCTCAGGATTTCTCATGTAGTGTTTAGCGGGAATTTAGTCGCTCCTGTATTTCACCAGGCTCTTTTTGAAAGGTTTGTGGGATGCTTTTGTCTCGATTAGTTTTGTTTGTTTGTTTCTGTTTGCCACTTACCTTGCTCGCTCAAAGCGTTGTCGTTGGTGCTGGCGTTGATCCCGATGGCGGCGGCGGGGTGGTGCTTGAGTACCACAAAGGTGGCAAATTTTCTGGAGCAGTAACTAATTGGCCATGGGCTACGGCGTTAAGACTTGATGCCGATAGTGATTTTTGGGCGGGTGTAGGCGTACACAAGCAGGTTGATTTATCGGATCGTTTTTTTGTCGAGGCTAGTTTTATGCCCGGGTACTACAACCCAGAAGATACAGATTTAGGTGGGAACATTCATTTTCGTTCATTAATTGGCCTGGGTATTCATTTTGCTGGGGACTCGGCACTATCTATTAGTATTGATCATTTATCTAATGGCGGGTTAACGACGAACAATCCGGGGTCGGAATTGATTACGATGCGTTACACGCTCGACTATTAATCTGAGACTGCTGGCTGTTTAGGGCGATCTTAAAACGATAAAGTATCATTGAAACTAATACCGGATATCCAATGGACATTAAACATATCGTAATCGTCGGAGCAGGTACTATGGGCACCGACCTTGCCGTCAAATTGTCCGCATCTGGTGCTCGGGTTACTGTGATTGGCCGTCCTGGTGGACGTGCTGAGACGTTTGCCGCTCGAGCTATAAGCGCAGCTCGTGACCTAGATGTGTCCTCTGATAATATTGATATGCAGTTGGTCTCGACTTTGACCTCCGTAGATTGGCTTTCTGTGGATCTTGTCATTGAGAACGTCATTGAGGATTTGGCGGTTAAACAAAGTATATTTCGACAGATAGTTTCTCTTGCGAACGAACACGCCATCATCACAAGTAACTCCTCCACCTTTGGAATTTCGCTCATTGCTAGCGGGTTGAGTCAACAGACTCGTTTTTTTGGGCTGCATTTTTTTATGCCAGCCCATTTGGTTCCGTTGGTAGAGATCGTTATGTCCGAGAGCTCAGAGCTTCAGATAGCAAACGAACTTAAACAGTACCTGTCCGCTCGTGATTTTGTCCCGGTAATTGTACGGAAGGACGTTCCCGGATTTTTAGCAAACCGTATTCAGGCAGCATTGATCAGAGAGGTATGGCACATATTAGAGCGTGAGATCGCAACTCCTGAGGATGTAGACAAAGCAGTTATGTATGGTTTCGGATGTCGTTTTCTTGCTGCTGGCCCAGTCATGCAAAAAGAAATTTCTGGTTTAGATGTTACCTATTCGGCAAATACGAGCGTATTTTCAGACTTGAGTAATGCGGATAAGCCGCCTTCATTTCTCGGGGATAAAGTCAAGCGAGGCGAGATTGGGATGAAATCTGGAAAAGGATTTTGGCATTGGGATCAGGCTTCTATTCGTGAGACTCGTGAACGATATATGCAGAAACTTAAGTCCAGTATAAAAGTGCTTCTGGACAATTAAATGGGTTGATAAACCCAAGCAATAAGAGCTCGTTGACTAGACAATGCTAGAATGCAAGCTCAATAAATATCGCCATTCCATGAGCAAAATCAAAACTAAATCTGGAACAGAAACTAATGAGTGATGGGCAAGGGATAAGCGAGCTAAGACTGATATTGAGAGAGTCCAAAACTATTGCGGTCGTTGGATTATCTGCAAATTGGTACAGACCGAGTTATTTCGCGGCGAAATATATGCAAGAACATGGCTATAAAATAATTCCTGTCAATCCCGCGTACGAGGGCGAAGAGGTTTTGGGTGAACGCTGTTATTCATCCCTTGGTGAGATTGAAGAGCGGGTGGATATGGTGGACTGCTTCAGAAAAAGCGAGGATATAATGCCAATCGCCGAGCAGTCAGTATCTATCGGCGCAAAAGTGCTTTGGTTGCAACTTGGTGTTAAGAACGAAGAGGCAAGTCGAATCGCGAGTAACGCTGGTATTACCTATGTCGAAGATCGTTGCGTCAAGATTGAGCATGGCAGATTATTTGGGGGTTTAAATTGGGTTGGGGTGAACACTAAGGTCATTTCCTCAAAGCGGCCCAAATGGCTACCCTAAAGGACGAGGGAAAATAAATAATGGCAGATCGAGAATACGGGGTTGGTACCCTATGTTTACATGCAGGTCAGATTCCAGATGCGGTAACTGGATCAAGAGCCGCTCCTATATATCAAACGACGTCTTATGTTTTTGACTCTGCAGAACATGCTGCGAGTTTATTTAATCTACAAACTTTCGGTAACGTTTATTCTAGATTATCCAACCCAACTGTCGCAGTTCTTGAAGAGCGGGTGGCTGCTCTGGAGGGAGGTAGAGCTGCCCTTGCAGTTAGTTCTGGTCAGGCAGCACAAATGTGTGCGATTTTGACATTGCTTGAGGAGGGGGATGAACTTCTCTCTTCAAGTACTTTGTACGGTGGCACGTATTCGCAATTTGACGTCACGTTCAGACGCTTTGGGATTCATACAAACTTTGTTAATCCCAACGATCCAGAGAATTTTAGAGCTGCAATAACACCTAAAACAAAGGCGATTTATGCTGAGACTATGGGTAATCCTCAGGTCAATGTTCTTGACATTCGAGCTGTAGCGGATATTGCCCATGAAGCTGGAATTCCCTTGGTAATAGACAATACATTTGCATCTCCTTATCTGTGCCAACCGATTAAGCATGGTGCCGATATCGTCGTGCAATCGGCTACAAAATTCATTGGGGGTCACGGGACGACCATGGGTGGTGTGATTGTTGAGTCCGGCGACTTTCCCTGGGATAACGGCAATTTTCCCTCAATGACAGAGCCATCTAAGGGTTACCATGGAGTACGTTTTTATGAAACTTTTGGGGACTTCGGATTTACCATGAAGGCTCGAATGGAGACGTTGAGAACGCTTGGGCCTTCTTTGGCGCCGATGAGCGCTTGGCTTCTTCTGCAGGGATTAGAGACGCTGCACGTGCGCATGGATCGTCATGTTTCGAATGCGCTTAAAGTAGCGAATTTTCTAGAGTCGCATGCTTGCGTATCTTGGGTTAGCTTTCCCGGTCTTGCCTCGAGCCCGCATGTTGATTTGGGAAAAAAATATATGCCTAAAGGCTGTGGCTCCATTATGACGTTTGGTATTAAAGGTGGCTTGAATGCGGGTGAGCGTTTTATCGAGGCACTTGAGTTTTTCTCGCATTTAGCTAATGTCGGCGATGCAAAATCCCTTGTAATTCATCCTGCCTCCACCACTCATAGACAGTTATCTGAGGAGGATCAACTAAAAGCAGGTATTTCTCCCGATATGATCCGTTTATCTATAGGGATTGAAGATATCGACGATATTCTCTGGGACCTTGACCAAGCTTTGGCTAAGTCTTCATCTCCCACGTGACTGCGTAAAATATGACTAAATCAACAATAGTATTGATTTAGTGGGTTGTTCGTCCTAAAAGGTTTTCATGCCTATGTTCATTGCCTCCTTACTGGTCACATTAGCGGTTCAAATTCAAGCTTCTTTGGTAGTGTTTACACCACCTATCCTGGCGCCGGTAGCTCAAGGCGATGTAGGTGTTAGCGCAGCGTCTGTCGGGCTCATAATTGCATTAATTTATCTGTCTTCGGTACCCTCCGCATTGTTGTCTGGTTTATTAATCAGTCGTCTTGGTGCGATTCGGGTAAGCCAATTATGCGTTTTATGCGCGTCGTTCGGTGTTGTATTAATGTCAACCGGAGATGTATTCATTATCGTACTGGGCGCACTAGTAGTGGGTTTGGGTTACGGCGCAGTAACACCATCTTCGTCGACTGTTCTGGCTGATCAGGCTCCGACTAATATGCGCTCTTTGATTTTTTCAATAAAGCAGACAGGCGTTCCGATAGGTGGAGCTATCGCTGGGGCGCTCGTTCCTTATTTAATGTATTCGTTTGGATGGAAAGAAGCAGCCATTATTGTTGGTTTGATCGGTGTAGCTGTTATCTTCTTCGCGCAATTCATTCAAAAGAAAGTTGATCGAATATCTCTAAATGCACCGACTGAAATGCAGTCATTGAGCTTACTCGAACCCCTAAGACTTGTGTTTTCAAATGGGAAGCTAAGAGAACTAGCCATATCTTCGTTTGTATTTTCTGGAATGCAGATGAGTTTAGGCTCTTATTTGGTAGTCATGTTGACCGAACGAGCGCAACTGACGGTATCTGTTGCTGGTTCGGCCCTTTCGATTGCTATGATCGCTGGTGCTATAGCGCGTTTATTCTGGGGAGTTCTTGCAGATTACGGTTTTTCACCTCGCTCCGTATTGGGGTTTCTCGGGTTATTAATGGGCATTTCAGCAGCGGCGATGTGTCTAGTTCATCCAACGTTCTCCGTCATGCTAATTTACATTTTTTCTTTTTTCTTTGGGGCCTCTGCTGTTGGATGGAACGGAGTTTATATAGCCGAAGTGGCGAGAATTGCGTCACCCGGTCGGGCTGGCGCAGCGACTGGAGCTTCCCTTGCGATGACTTACTCTGGTGTTGTTTTGTTACCAACTTTGTTTTGGCTGATTCATGTGTTGACCGAAAGCTACACTTTGGGATTTTTAGTCTTGGGCACATTTGCTGTATGGCGTGGCCTATTGTTCTACAAGAAAAGTGAATAAAGGCAAAGCTATCGAGGCGTCAGCTTAATCCATAAAAGACTCTATTGCAGCAGCAATTTTTTTCGGTTGTACATGGTGCATCATGTGCGTGGAATGAGTTATGGTTTCTTCACTTAGATTTTGATAGTTAGAGCGATATTCGTTAATGGTTTCGTAGTCATCTTTCATAAATTTCCGTAACCAACCACTATCGCTATGTAACCAAAGGGTAGGGCAAGTGATCCGCTTCCAGAAAAAAGATGCTTCCGTTGATCGATAAAGAATTGGATTAACCATTTTGTGTTTTGGATCCGCTCTGAGTTTAAATTCTCCATTGGATTGCTCCTCAGCCCAATGTTCTGCAAGAAATAATGCTTGATGCTGTGTTAGCTGAGGTGTGTTAGCGATCAGTCTTTGTGCTACGTCGTAGAGCGATTTGTATGGTTTTAGGGTGGGACTAACCTGCTTTTGGTCTAACCACTTTTTAAGATGGTTAGGTGCGTCACTTGCGTCTCTTGGCGGCATACCAAAACCCTCAGCCAAAATTAACTTATTAACTTTTTCTGGGAATACGCCTGTGTACAAGCCTGCTATATTGCCACCCATACTGTGCCCAAATAGGTTTACTTCTTTTTCTTTTGAAAGGGCGTTAATGATTTCTGACAGATCCGCAACGTAATCCGGAAACCAATAGCCATATGGCGCCCACTCTGTCAGACCAAATCCACGCCAGTCAGGGGCGAGTATGAACCAGTGCTCACTGAGTTCCTTAACAACAAATTCAAAAGAGGCGGACATATCCATCCATCCATGCATAAGATACAAATGTCGGTCGCTGTTATTACCCCAGGTCCTAATGTGATATCTGAGCCCATTTATATTTAAAAATTGACTTTTTGATACTGATTGCACGTTTCCACCTTGACTTGATTAATAAATATTCAGCGCAGATACCCTTAATCGTTGGATATCCATCCGGTTGCCATCGTACAATAAAGACATGACTGATTCTCATTTTGTGCATTTAAGGACACACAGCGAATATTCGATTACCCAAGGTATGGTTCGCATTCCTGAGCTATGTGATCGTGCTGTTGAATATGGTATGCCATCACTAGCCCTTAGTGATTTAGACAATTTGTTTGGTGTTGTTAAGTTTTATAGTGCTGCTCGTAAGCGCGGACTTAAGCCAATAATTGGTTGTGATATCTCGGTGCGTACGTCAGATAGTAAGGGGCCCACTCGCCTTTTACTGCTGGTTCAAAATACAGAGGGCTACTTAAAGCTCAGTCGTTGGTTGACTCGCGCCTATGTTGGTGAAGAGCGTGAAATGCGAGCTGCGATTCATAGCGACTGGATCAAGGCTGAGGGTTCTCATGGATTGATTGCCTTGTCGGGGTGGAAGGATGGGGACATTGAGCGGTCCTTAATGCACGACGATGAGGAAGAAGCTACTAAAAAGATTAAATATTGGAGCAATTTATTCGAGGGACGTTTTTATCTTGAAATTCAAAGATCAAACAAAGCGGGTAACAGCATATTAGAGGCGAGTATTTTACGACTCGCAGAGCAAGAACGAATACCGGTTGTTGCAACTCATCCTGTTGAATTTTTAGCGCCAACAGAATTTATGGCGCATGAAGCGCGCTACTGTATTGCAGAGGGTCTATTGTTGGCAGATCAAAATAGGCCGCGCCTTTTCAATGAGGAGCAGTACTTTAAATCTCAGACGCAGATGCAGGAGTTGTTTTCCGATTTGCCCGGGGCCATTGATAATACGATTGAAATTGCTAAGCGCTGTTCATTGGAATTTGACTTAGGGAACCCTCAATTACCAAATTTTCCAACACCACCAGGCATGTCGCTTGAACAGTTTTTGGCTCAGGAGTCAGCTGCTGGCCTCGACAAAAGAATGACTCAGTTAGTTCGTATCGATAGTGACTCAATCACCGAGAGTGAAGTATACCGAGAGCGGTTGAAATTTGAGATTGATACGATTGTCGACATGGGCTTCGCGGGCTACTTCTTAATTGTCGCTGACTTTATTAATTGGGCTAAAGATAATGACGTACCTGTTGGCCCAGGGCGAGGATCGGGAGCGGGCTCTTTGGTCGCTTTTTCGCTAGGTATTACTGATTTAGATCCCATAAAATATAACCTTCTGTTTGAGCGTTTCTTAAATCCAGAGCGAGTGTCAATGCCTGATTTTGATATTGATTTTTGTCAAGATGGTAGGGATCGAGTCATTGACTATGTGCGGGAGAAATATGGCACAGACTCGGTGTCCCAAATCGTGACATTTGGAACGATGGCAGCGAAAGCTGTTGTAAGAGATGTGGCGCGTGTTATGGAGTGGAGCTATGGTCGAGCTGATGAGCTAGCTAAGTTGATACCATTCCAGCCTGGCAAGCTGATTACCTTGGACTTAGCTCTTGAGATGGAACCCCGACTGAGAGAGAAAGAAGAGTCCGACGAAGAGACGCGTGAGCTTTTAGCATTGGCTAGGCAGTTGGAGGGAGTCACCCGAAACGTGGGGATGCATGCTGGTGGTGTTTTAATCGCACCATCTGCACTTAGCGATTTTTGTCCGCTGTACTCGACAGATGGTTCCCATAGCGTTATTTCGCAACTAGATAAAGATGATGTTGAGCATATCGGTCTAGTTAAATTTGATTTTCTTGGTTTAACTACGTTAACCGTTATTGATTGGACGCTTAAGTTTATATCGAGGTTAGATCCCGAAAAAGTCATTGATCTGGCAACCTTACCGCTTGATGATCCGCTGACTTATCGGATATTTTCTAGAGGGAATACAGCTGCTGTTTTCCAATTTGAATCTCGAGGAATGAGAGATCTAATTGAAAGAGCGCAACCGGATCGTTTTGAGGATATCGTTGCTTTAGTGGCTCTCTTTAGACCGGGTCCCATGGATCTTATTCCCGATTTTGTGGAGCGAAAGCATGGACGCCAACAGGTGAATTATCCGGATGAGAGAGTTAAAACCATTTTGGAAGAGACCTATGGGATTATGGTTTACCAAGAACAAGTAATGCAGATGGCTCAAATTATTGGAGGATACTCCCTTGGTGGGGCTGATCTTTTGCGACGGGCCATGGGAAAAAAGAAAGCAGACGAGATGGCTCAGCATCGTCAGCTTTTTCTTGAGGGATCAAAAAATAATGAGGTCACCGAGACCAAGGCAAATGAAATTTTTGATTTGATGGAAAAGTTTGCCGGCTATGGTTTTAATAAGTCACATGCTGCGGCCTATGCGTTAATAGCTTACCAAACAGCTTGGTTTAAATGTCATCATATCTCGGCATTTATGGCGGCGAATATGTCGGCATCTATGGATGATACAGACCGAATTCAGCAGCTCTATGCGGACTGTAAAAAGAATAATTTAGAGCTGTTACCTCCAGATATTCATGCGTCTGAGTATCGTTTTTTCCCAGCATCCAGCTCCCAGATACGTTATGGTTTGGGAGGAATTCGGGGTACAGGAGAATCAGCCATCGAGCATATTCTCCATGTACGGTCGCACGGTCCTTTTACTGGTTTTTTCGATTTTTGTTGTCGTGTTGATAGACATATTGTGAATAAGCGTAGTGTGGAGTCATTAGTGAAAGCTGGAGCTTTTGATATGTTAGATGAAAACCGAGCTCGTCTTCTTGCTTCGGTCCAATCAGCGATGATGGCAGCTGAACAACAAGAACGTGATCTCTCTCAAAGGAGTTTATTTGATGATGATGTCGTATCTGTGTCGGATGTGGCGATTACAGAAGCGCGTGTCTGGGCAGACTACGAGCAATTACAGCACGAAAAGGTAGCTTTAGGTTTCTATTACAGTGGTCATCCTTTTAAGAGTTTTGAGGAAGAGTTATCGTTAGTTGTATCTTCTCGCTTGGATTCCGTTTCTATTCCCGCTCCAGAGGAGGGAATTCGCCAAACTTTGTTGGCTGGAGTAGTCGACTCCGTGCGAATACAAAAGACGAACAATGGGAGAATGATGGTCGTAACTATTTCGGACGGATACGGCTCAGAGGAAGTCGTGCTCTATGATGAGTTTATTGATCGGTTTAGAGATTTAGTTAAAGAGGATAAGATCGTGGTTTTTGAGGTAAAAATACGCTCTTATCGTCGAGGTTCAGAAACAAGTGAGACTTCGATTGTCTCTAGAATCGCTGCGGAGAATGTTTTTAGTCTAGCCGCCGTTCGCGAACGGTTTGGTAAGACGCTGAAGTTGCGCATGGGGCAAAGCGCTGATGCGACGCAGCTGAAACAAATTCTCGGCAGGTATCGTAATGGAGTTATTCCTGTTACGGTCATGTATCAGGGGCCGAGCGGAGCGGCTGAAATAGACTTGGGTGAGGAGTGGCGCGTTAGACCTGAGGACTCACTTTTTAGCGAGTTACGAGATTGGTTAAGCCCAGAGGACGTAAGTCTCCAGTACTAAGTTTTCGCCTTATTTCACCCGCATTCCAGGAGCAGCACCTGATTCAGGAGAAATTAAAAAAATTCCAGAATCTTCACTGCTGGCCGCCAGCACCATGCCCTGGGATTCACCAAAACGCATTTTTCTTGGTTTTAGGTTTGCTACTACGACAACAAGTTTTTCTTTGAGATCCTTTGGATCATAAGCAGACTTGATCCCGGCAAACACTTGTCTTTGCTTGTCACCAAGATCGATTTTTAAACGCACTAACTTATCTGCGCCCTCGACATGTTCGGCTTCAATGATTCTGCCGACACGCAGGTCTACGTTGTTGAACGCATCAATTGTGATGTCGGTAGTGGATTCAACGGTAGTTTTTTCAGCTGTCATTTTTTTTGAGTTTGGTTTGTTTGATTGGGTTTTTGATTGAATAGGCTTCTGCGTATTCAACGAAATAAGTTTGTCGATCAGCTTGGGATCAATGCGGCCCATCAGGTGTTTGTAAGGTTTAATCACGTGCGCCATGGGGAGACATTTCTTACTGTCCGACCATTGAAGGCTATCAACGTCTAAAAATTCTTCAACTTTACTCGCTAAAGTCGGTAGCACCGGTTTTAAATATACGGTCAATATTTTGAATAAATTAATTGCTATTGAGCATACCTCGTGGAGTTTCTCCGAGTCTGATTCGGATTTAGCGAGCTCCCAAGGTCTTTGTTTATCGATGTAACTGTTAGCGCGATCTGCCAAAGACATGATTTCTCGAATGCCTTTGCTGTATTGTCTTGACTCAAAAGCATCAGCTACATTTTTAGAGCAGCTATAAAAATACTGCACTATCTCATCATCAGTCATTGATACGCTGCTTAACTTACCATCAAATTTTTTGGTCAGGAAGTTGGCTGAGCGACTGGCAATATTGATATATTTACCGACTAGGTCGCTATTAACGCGCGCCATAAAGTCAGCAAGATTAAGGTCTATGTCTTCCATTGAGTCGTTTAATTTAGCTGCATAGTAATAACGCAACCACTCTGGTTCGAGACCACTCTCCAAAAAGCTTCTGGCTGTAATGAATGTCCCGCGAGATTTGGACATTTTTTGTCCATTCACCGTGAGGAAGCCGTGTGCAAATATTTTGGTTGGCGTCCTGAATCCAGAGAACTTTAGCATCGCAGGCCAAAATAACGCGTGAAAGTACAGAATATCCTTACCAATAAAGTGAATTAGTTCTGTCTCTCCGCCTGGCCTCAGAAAGTCTTGAGTAAGGTTAGCAAGATTTAGAGATTGGTCGCTCGTTAGGTAATTTAAAAAGCTTCCAAAGTATCCAACCGGAGCATCTAGCCAAACGTAAAAGAATTTTGTTTCATTTGTTCCAGGTATTGGAAATCCAAAGTACGGTGCATCTCGGGAAATATCCCAATCGGATAACTTTGCTTCACCAATCTCGCCGAGCCATTCTTTCATTTTGTTCGCGGCTTCGGGTTGCAGTCTGTCCGTATTTTGTGTGAATTCTCTTAAATAATTTTCGCAGCGCTCATCCGAGAGCTTGAAGAACAAGTGTGACGAGGTTTTTCTATCAGGCTTCGCTCCCGAGACTGTTGAATAAGGGGCGATCAATTCCGTAGTAGAGTATGTTGCGCCACAAACCTCACAAGAGTCGCCATATTGGTCGGGAGCATTGCACTTTGGGCAGGTACCCTTCACGTATCGGTCCGGAAGAAACATCTGCTTAATAGGGTCGTAGAACTGTTCAACTTCCTTTTCATCGATTAACCCAGCATCTGATAGTGAGCTAAAAATTTCTTCACAAAGTTGTCGATTTTCTGGTGAGTTTGTCGTGTAGTAATTATCAAACCGAATACTAAAGTTATCAAAGTCTTGGGAGTGTTCCTCGTGAACGCGTTTAATCAGTTGTACGGGTGATATATTCTCTTGTTCTGCCTTCAGCATAACGGGGGTGCCGTGCGTATCGTCAGCGCAAACATAGTGCACTTCATGTCCAAACATTTTCTGGGCTCTTACCCAAATATCGGTTTGGATATATTCGACTAAGTGACCAAGGTGAATACTCCCATTCGCATAAGGCAGTGCTGATGTAACAAGGATTCTTTTGGCCATTTTTTATTATCGCTACCGTTCTCTGTAATTAAGCTAAAGATTTTATCAAACCAATTGGCAAAGAGCGTACAACACTGAGTGCGTTTTGGTTAGAATGGTGAATAGAGAAAGTGAGTGTAAATCATAATGATGAATAATGAAGCGGTTAAAGAAGAAATTTTAAAGATAAATAATCCAGTCAGTGGAGAGTTAATTGGTAAATGTGGTGAGCAAGTTGTAGTCGAATCAAATGAATCAACAATAAACGTCACGCTCCTTGTTGGTTATCCAATGAAAAGTATGAGGCCAACTCTCATCTCACTGATTATTGAGCAAATCGGTAAAGTGAACGATGGCAGACAGGTATCAGTAGTTATTGAGCTACGAGTTGTCGCGCACGCAGCACAATCGGGGTTAAAGTTACTGCCTAATGTGCGTAACGTTATTGCGATTGCTTCTGGAAAGGGTGGTGTCGGGAAATCGACAACAACAACTAATTTAGCTTTAGCGTTATCTTCTGAGGGAGCTCGAGTTGGTGTTTTAGACGCAGATATTTATGGGCCATCTCAACAAGTTATGCTTGGCCTCAAAGGTCGGCCAGAGTCTGCTGATGGTAAGACTATAACTCCAATGGAGTCTCATGGTGTCCAGGCGATGTCGATCGGGGCATTGGTTGATGTCGACCAACCAATGGTATGGCGTGGGCCGATGGTCTCACAAGCTCTTGAGCAGTTACTGAGGGATACCATGTGGTCTAACTTGGACTATTTGTTGATTGATTTGCCACCTGGGACAGGAGATATTCAATTGACTCTATCTCAGAAAGTGCCTCTTACAGGCGTTGTAATTGTCACGACTCCTCAGGATATTGCCTTGATTGATGCGAAAAAAGCCTTAAAGATGTTCGAAAAGGTTCATGTCCCGATACTCGGCATAATTGAAAATATGAGTGTTCACATATGCTCTAAATGTGGTCATGCGGAGCATATTTTTGGTGAAGGAGGAGCCAGCGAAATGTCGAAGGATTATCAAGTTGACGTGTTAGGTGCGCTTCCTTTGGATATAAAAATTAGAGAAGCTCTCGACGCCGGTACGCCGACATTGATATCCGACCCAGAAGGTGCCGCGAGTGTTACTTATAGAGATATTGCTCGGTCTGTGGGGTTGAAGCTTGCCAGAAGAAAGCGTGACTATAGTCAGACATTTCCAAAAATTAAAGTAGAGAATAACTAACGGTTGGGTATAACTAAATCGGCGCGCTAATAAAAAATAATGAGATAGGGTGAATAAATGAGTGTTAAATCTGATCGTTGGATTCGGGAGATGGCTTCGGAGCAGGGGATGATCGAACCATTTGAGCCCGGACAAATTAAAGCGGTTAACGGTGAACGAGTAGTGTCTTTCGGGACATCCAGTTACGGCTACGATATTCGTTGTTCGGGAGAATTTAAGATCTTCACAAATATTAATTCGACGATTGTAGATCCTAAGAATTTCGACTCGGATTCGTTCGTAGATTTTCAAGGCGATGTTTGCATCATTCCTCCAAATTCCTTCGCGCTAGCCAGAACAGTGGAGTACTTCCGTATCCCTAGAGACGTCTTAACGATTTGTTTAGGTAAATCGACATATGCCCGTTGTGGAATCATTGTTAACGTTACTCCATTCGAACCTGAGTGGGAGGGTTTTGTTACGCTAGAATTCTCGAATACAACACCGTTACCAGCTAAAATTTATGCTAATGAAGGTGTTGCTCAAGTTATATTTTTTCAAGCTGACGCCGATGATGTGTGTGAAACATCCTATCGTGATCGGGGTGGCAAGTACCAAGGACAGTCTGGAGTTACGTTGCCTAGGATATAAACTATTGTATATATTATTTTTTTTAATTCTAACTGTACTGCATAATTTTTCTTGATTCTTGATCGAGAGTGCCTATAATTGCGCCTCTTGATTCGCTTTATGGTATTGGATGCTCGAATTTTGAGCTATCTGGCTATCATGGGCTCAAGAACGTACGTTTTTAGTGTGAAATTTTGATTCTTTGGCGGTTGTAAAGATTTTATTTTGTTTAGGAAATTAGATGACGATCCAAGCGGCGCTCGAGCAACAAGTTGAGCTGGAAAATTTGTTTGATTCGCATCAGGAGCTTAGGCTCGATATTGCTCATGTCACCGACCTCTTGCGCACTGGATATGAACAGCCAGTTCTTATCTTGGATCTTGATATCGTGCGACACAAATACGATCGTTTTAAAGCAGCAATGCCGGAAATTATTCCTCATTATGCTGTGAAGGCGAATCCCGAAATACGTGTACTCAGAGCTCTCAAAGACAGGGGGTGTAAGTTCGAGATAGCCTCTATTCAAGAGCTAGATTTGCTTTTATCTATTGGTGTCGATGCCGCTACAGTTCATTACAGTAATCCGGTAAAGCCTGTTTCCTTTATTAAATATGCTGCCTCTAAAGGTGTTCGCTGGTTTGCATTTGATAGCAAAGAGGAGCTCATAAAGATTCAAAACTTAGTCCCTACTGCCAAGTTATATCTGAGGTTTGATACTCCAAATATCGGCAGCGATTGGCCTTTGTCGGGCAAATTTGGCGCGAAGCTTAGAGATGTTGACGATATTTTGGACGCGGCAAATGACATAGGGGCAAACCTTTGTGGACTTACATTTCATGTTGGTTCGCAGTGTCGGAACATCGATAATTGGAGTCAAGCGATTCATTCGGCTAAGAGTATTTTTAAAAATATGGTGAGACGGGGTTTAAAGCCTGAGTTATTAGATATCGGTGGTGGTTATCCGGTGCGTCTTAGCAAGCCTATTCCATCGATAGAGTATATTGGTAAGGTTATTAAGAAGGCGTTAGAGGATGTTGACTCCGATATTCAAGTGACTGCTGAGCCTGGTCGATATATGGTGTCTGATGCCGCCTATTTCGTGTGCCAAGTGATTGGTACTACGATTAAGGGTCATGAACGTTGGATGTATTTGGATGCGGGGGTTTTTGGTGGCTTGATGGAGTGCACGCAAGGAATTCAGTACCAGATCGATGTCAACAATAAATCTGGTAATGAGGTTCCCTGGTACGTTGCTGGACCAAGCTGTGATTCCGTTGATGTTTTGGGCCGAGAGCAAATGCTACCTGCTGCAACGTCAGAGGGCGACCTCTTGTACTTTCCAAACGCGGGAGCTTATACGACTGTATATGCCAATGAATTTAATGGGTTTCCCCTGCCCAATATTTTAATCGTCAATGAATAAAGGCAAACTCTGTTTTAGTTAGCCTGTGCTTATTCGCTTGTATGTCACAAATGAGTAATCTAAGCCCGATTTATTGTCTTGATGTTCGCTGCGGTTTGACTCTCTCCAAGTATTCGAATCAACAGGCGGGAAATATGTGTCTCCTTGAATATCTTCATGAATTAATGTCATCTCTATAGTGTCGACTATAGGCATAGCAAGATTGTATATTTCGGCTCCGCCAATAATAAATTTTTCTGACTCATTTGAGGCGACGTCAATTGCTGCTTCCAAACTTGTGACTGTTTGTGCGCCTTCAAGAATTAAACCATGCACCCGCGTGATTACAATATTATGTCGGTTCGGAAGAGGCTTTCCTATCGAGTCCCAGGTCTTCCTGCCCATAATGATCGTATGACCCGAAGTTAGCTGTTTAAAGCGTTTTAGATCTGCAGATAGATGCCAGGGTAGTGTTCCGTTAATCCCAATAGCTCTATTTTTCGCTTGGGCGACAATAATTGTGGTTCCCATCTGATTCCTTTTATATTGCTACAGGAGCCTTAATTAGCGGATGTGGGTCATAGTTTTCAAGCTTAAAATCCTCATAACTAAAATCAAAGATATTTCTGATCTCCGTGTTGAGTTTCATAACGGGAAGTGCTCGTGGCGAGCGGGAGAGTTGTTCGTCAGCTTGCTCTAGATGGTTCATGTAGAGGTGACAATCGCCAAATGTATGGACGAAGTCTCCGACTTTAAGTCCGCACACGTGAGCGACCATCATGTTCAATAGAGCGTATGACGCGATATTAAAAGGTACACCGAGGAATAAATCTGCACTTCTTTGGTAGAGCTGGCACGATAATTTACCATCCGCCACATAAAATTGGAAAAGGGCGTGACAAGGCGCTAAAGCCATCTTATCTATCTCTCCAACGTTCCACGCTGAAACGATTAACCGCCGTGAGTTTGGGTTTTCATGAATTTCTTTGATGACGTTTGTGATCTGATCGATATGGCTGCCACCAGTTGTAGGCCATGAGCGCCACTGATGTCCATAGACAGGTCCGAGGTCCCCCTTATTATTTGCCCACTCATCCCAAATCGTGACACCGTTATCTTTTAGATATTTGATATTCGTATCGCCACTCAAGAACCAAAGTAATTCGTGGATGATTGATTTTAGATGGACTTTTTTAGTCGTTAATATTGGGAATCCTTGACTTAAGTCAAAGCGTAATTGAGCACCAAAAATACTTAGCGTACCGGTCCCGGTCCTATCGCCTTTGGGCGTACCTTGGTCTCGAATGTGTCGTAACAGTTCTAGATAAGAGCGCATTAGTAATTCCTGTTATGAGTGCCTTATTTGGCCGATATGTTTAAGTTAAAGTCTATCAACTAATGTAATAGTCAGCACCTTTTTCATGCTCCTTTGGAGGCAGACGGTGTGTTAAACTCCTAGGGAAATCTATTCATAACTTTATTAATCTGACCATGGCTGGCAATACGATCGGAAAATCCTTCTGCGTTACATCTTTTGGGGAGAGTCATGGCCCAGCGATTGGTTGTGTGGTCGATGGCTGCCCGCCTGGCTTGGACCTTAGCGTGGAGGATATTCAAAAAGAGCTCGATAGAAGAAGACCTGGTACGTCCCGTCATGTGACCCAAAGAAGAGAGCCAGATAAGGTTGAGATTTTGTCCGGTGTTTTTGAGGGACGCACAACCGGGGTGCCGATTGCGCTTTTGATCCGTAATATCGATCAAAGATCGAAGGATTATGGAAATATTGCTGATCAGTTTCGTCCCGGGCACGCAGATTACACCTACTGGCAAAAATACGGAGAGCGTGACTATAGGGGCGGTGGTCGGTCATCAGCACGCGAAACTGCCGCTCGAGTAGCCGCTGGGGCGATCGCGAAAAAATGGCTTCGCGAACGCTATGGAGTCGAGGTCCGAGGTTACATGTCTCAAATTGGGACGGTAGAGATCGGTTTTAAAACATGGGATAGCGTGAATCAAAATCCATTTTTCTCTCCAGATCCTGATATTGTTCCTGAGCTAGAGCGGCACATGGATAAGTTGAGGAAGTCTGGTGACTCGTGTGGCGCAAAGATAACCATAGTGGCTTCAGGAGTGCCAGTGGGTTGGGGAGAGCCGGTTTTTGATAAGCTCGATGCAAACCTTGCGGGCGCATTGATGGGTATTAATGCGGTTAAGGGTGTTGAGATTGGTGATGGGTTTGAATCGGTTGCTCAGTCCGGAACGGAACATAGCGATGAGATGACCCCTGAAGACTTTTTGAGTAACCACTCAGGTGGAGTGCTTGGAGGCATTTCTACGGGGCAGGACGTGATTGCACGGATTGCCATAAAACCTACTTCGAGTATTCGCCTTGATAGACAATCGATTAACAAAAGCGGCTCGTCTGTTAAGGTCAACACTTATGGGCGACATGACCCGTGCGTAGGGATTAGAGCAACGCCGATCGGAGAGGCTATGATGGCTTTGGTCCTCATAGATCATGCATTAAGACATCGCGGT
Organism: Betaproteobacteria bacterium TMED22; assembly: GCA_002167745.1. GTDB lineage: Bacteria > Pseudomonadota > Gammaproteobacteria > Burkholderiales > Eutrophovitaceae > Eutrophovita. Next base: position 117,642 of record NHCB01000015.1, on the reverse strand, counting down.
CAAAACGTAGATGTTGAGACGGTTACGCCAAAACTTCCTGTTAAAAATAGATCAGTTGATTGAGTGGATTCGGTTTGGTTTATCGCCGATAGGCTGTACTTGTCGAATTAATAAATTGGAGATGTTGATAGCGTTCGACAATTTATGACATCTTTATTTGGTCGACTGTCAAATTTTTATTTTTGGTACTTTGCTTTCGTAGGTGCGTTCGCCCCCTTTTTCTCTTTATACCTTCAGCGTCGGGGATTTGCTCCGATTGAGATAGCTGTCTTACTCGGGATTAGCCCAACATTAAGAATTGTCGTTCCTTTTTTTTGGGCTTGGTTGGCTGACCACTGGGGTAACAAGTACAAGCTTTTAAGAATTCTTGCACTCCTTAGTCCCTTACTTTTTGCTCTTATGGTCGCTAAAGGATCTTTTTTTTCAGTCGCGGGCGTACTAATTCTGTGGGGACTTCTTTGGTCTGGAATACTGCCAATTGCGGAAGCGCTGTGTGTCGAAGCCTTGGGTGAGGAAATGTCGACTTATGGGAAGGTTCGTGTTTGGGGTTCGATCGGATTTATCTTGACGGTGGTTGGCGGTGGCTATCTTTTTGAGTGGTTAGATGTAGTTTATCTTGATTGGATTATTTGTGTGATGCTGGTAATTATTTTGGGTGCAATTTTGATACTCCCGAAAGACACCAAAATATCGGTGCGAACGCACCAAGCTAGCCATTCTTTCCAATTTCTGACCGACAAACGAGTTATCGCGTTATTGTCTTGTTTTTTTATTATGCAATTTGCGCATGGCGCCTATAATGCATTTTTCTCGATCTTTTTAGTTGAGCAAGGGCATAGTAAATCAACAGTTGGTTGGTTATGGGCGATCGCAGTAATCGCAGAAATTTTTATTTTTTTGTTAATGCCGCGGTTATTTAAGAAATTCAGTATTAATGATTTCTTTTTGTTTTGTTTTTTGATAGCCGCTTTGCGTTTCTTTTTAGTTTACGTTGGACACGGTAGTCTTTGGCTCCTTATCATCGCCCAAATCATGCATGCCATCACGTTTGGCATGTTTCATGTTGCTGGAATCGCAGCAACGAACAAACTCTTTACAGGAGAGTACCGTTCAAGGGGGCAGGCTCTTTATTCTAGTGTCGGTTTTGGAGCCGGCGGGGCCTCCGGGACTCTGGCGTCTGGGCTGGTTTGGGAGAGTTTAGGTGGTGCGGTAACCTTTGGGATGTCTGCTCTAACAAGCTTATTAGGCGTTGTTTTGATACTTTGGGTGCGTCGTCACTTTATCGATTAGCGTGCTTTTCTGAATGATCAGTCTGAATCTGTATGTCATAATTCTGTCCTCGAATATTAATTAGTTAGCCGATAGGTGTAATCAGTATGTTGAAAACCTTATATGACAAACTTTGGGATAGTCACGTCGTTAGAACTGAAGACGATGGCACCGGGTTGATTTATATCGATAGACATCTCGTTCACGAGGTAACCAGTCCGCAAGCCTTCGAGGGTTTGAAACTCGCGAAAAGGCGTCCTTGGAGAGCTGAATCCATTGTGGCGACGGCTGATCACAACACGCCTACCACTGATTGGGATAAAGGGATCGAAGACCCAATCTCAAAGCTACAGGTAGACACCCTAGACCAGAACATCAAAGAATACGGATCAAAGGCGTATTTTCCGTTTTTAGATTCAAGGCAAGGCATTGTTCATGTTATAGGCCCAGAGCAGGGTGCGACGTTACCAGGAATGACAGTTGTGTGTGGTGACTCTCATACGAGTACGCACGGAGCTTTAGGGTGCTTGGCTCACGGTATTGGTACATCTGAAGTCGAGCATGTTTTAGCGACTCAGTGCCTCGTTCAGAAGAAAATGAAAAATATGTTGGTTAAGGTTGAAGGGCACTTGGATCCAGGTGTCAGCGCTAAGGATATAGCCCTTGCTTTGATCGGTAAGATTGGCACGGCAGGTGGTACTGGCTACGCTATAGAGTTTGCCGGCTCGGCTATTGAATCGCTATCGGTAGAGGGACGCATGACCCTATGTAATATGGCGATTGAGGCAGGCGCAAGAGCTGGAATGATAGCTGTTGACCAAACCACAATTGACTACCTACTAGGTCGAACGTTTGCTCCCCAAGGGGATCTTTGGGAGCAGGCGGTCAGCTATTGGAGGTCGCTTAGGTCCGACCCAGGAGCGATCTTTGATTTGATGGTGACTTTAAACGGCAGTGAGCTCATCCCGCAGGTTACGTGGGGTACCTCTCCTGAGATGGTGGTCGGTATTAATGGTCGTGTGCCAGATCCAGAGCAAGAAAAGGACGCAGCTAAAAGAGAAAGTATCGAGCAAGCACTTGAATACATGGGGCTGAAGCCTAATACATCTTTGACTGACATCGAGATCGATAAGGTTTTTATTGGGTCATGCACTAACTCAAGAATTGAGGATATTCGGACGGCAGCAAAGGTAGTCGCAGGTAAACGGGTTGCGCCGAGTGTTCAGTTGGCGATGGTTGTGCCCGGCTCTGGTCTGGTAAAGGCTCAAGCTGAGCAGGAGGGCCTGGACAAAATCTTTATCGCGGCAGGATTTGAGTGGCGACAACCGGGATGCTCTATGTGCTTGGCTATGAACAATGATCGACTTGAAGCTGGAGAGCGATGCGCTTCAACATCGAATCGTAATTTTGAAGGTCGCCAAGGTGCGGGTGGTCGAACGCATTTAGTCAGTCCTGCGATGGCTGCAAGTGCTGCGGTACACGGTACATTCGTTGATGTTCGCGGAATAATGAGTAAGTAACTTTTAAACTTTAAACGTATAAATGGATAAGCCATGGAAAAATTTGCCTTGCATAAAGGACTCGTCGCACCTCTTGACCGTGCTAATGTAGATACGGACGCTATTATTCCGAAACAGTTCCTTAAGTCAATCAAGCGATCTGGTTTTGGTATGAATTTATTCGATGCGTGGAGATTTTTAGATGTCGGGCAACCAGGAGTGTCACTTGATAAAAGACAGCTAAATCCAGATTTCATCTTGAATGAGCCACGATATCAAGGGGCGTCCGTTTTACTTGCTAGAAAGAATTTTGGTTGTGGTTCATCTCGCGAACATGCCCCTTGGGCTTTGACGGATTACGGGTTTAAAGTCGTTATAGCGCCTAGCTTTGGCGAAATATTTTCTAATAATTCATTGAAAAATGGATTATTGCCCATTGCGCTTACAGATTCCGAAGTTGATGCCTTGTTCCATGATGTTCTTGGGTTTCCGGGGTTCCAATTGACGATTGACCTAGAGAGTCAGAAAGTGACGACTGAGAATACCAGTAAGAGTTTTGACTTTGAGATCGACTCTTTTCGTAAACATTGTCTTTTGAATGGATTGGATGACATAAGTTTGACTTTAGAGCACGTTGACGAAATTAAAAAATTTGAAGACAGGCATAAATTGAATCAGCCTTGGTTATTTAGCTAAGTCTTAAAATTTAACCTTCTAATACAAAACTACTTTGAGGAATAAAATGAAAATAGCAGTTCTCCCGGGGGATGGGATTGGGCCTGACATTATGAAGCAAGCGCTGCGTGTACTAAAGATTTTAAAAAATGACGGGTTACCAATTGAGTGGGAAACGGGGGCTATTGGGGGAGCTGGATATGATGAGGCTGGAGATCCCTTGCCAAGCGCAACAGTTACTTTGACTAAGCAAGCTGACGCAGTCCTTCTGGGGGCTGTTGGTGGTCCCAAATATGATTCTCTGCCTCGCGCAATGCGGCCGGAACAGGGGTTATTAAGAATTCGCAAAGAATTAGGACTGTTTGCAAATCTTCGTCCGGCCGTGGTTTTTCCTGAATTAGCAGCGGCCTCAAGTTTGAAATCGGAATTGGTTGAAGGACTGGATTTGATGATCTTGAGAGAGTTAACAGGAGATATTTATTTTGGTCAACCCAGAGGTAGGCGCCAAACTGAGTCGGGGGAGGACGAGGGTTTCGATACCATGAAATACTCTGTTTCTGAGATTGAGAGGATTGCTCGTGTGGCATTTAACATAGCTGAACAGCGAAATCATAAATTATGTTCAGTTGATAAAGCTAACGTTCTTGATACGAGCATTCTTTGGAGAGAGGTCGTTACAAATCTTGCTCAAGAATATCCTTCGGTCGAGTTGACACATATGTACGTCGATAATGCAGCTATGCAATTAGTTCGAGAGCCGAAACAATTTGATGTGATTTTAACTGGAAATATATTCGGCGATATTTTATCGGATGAAGCATCTATGTTGACTGGATCAATAGGAATGCTTCCCTCTGCCTCTATGGATGTTAACCGCAAGGGTTTATATGAGCCCATACATGGCTCTGCTCCTGATATAGCGGGAAAGAATGTTGCGAATCCGCTGGCGACAATTTTATCTGTTGCGATGATGTTGAGATATACATTTAATGAAACTGAGGCATCGGAGCGCGTTGAGGGAGCAGTGAAGACAGTCTTGGGTAAAGGATTGAGAACGGCGGATATCTATCAAGATTCAACGCAACGTGTGGGTACGCAAGAAATGGGCGATGCGGTTATCCAAGCAATGTAGTGAGGCGAGTCGTCAGGTCATCGACTTTTGAGTTATGTAAGTGTTAAGGACTAATTAATATGCAAGTTGGTTTGGTTGGCTGGAGGGGGATGGTTGGTTCTGTTCTGATGCAACGTATGATTGCGGAGAAAGATTTCAAAAATGTTGCTTCTGTTTTTTTTAGTACTTCCCAATCTGGACAGGCCGTTACCCTACGAGATGGTAGAGAGGTCGTCCTGAAAGACGCGAACGATCTGAGCCAGCTTTTGAAAATGGATGCGATTGTTTCGTGTCAAGGTGGTGACTACACGCAAAAAATTCATGGTCCTCTTAGAGATGCAGGATGGCAAGGATATTGGATTGATGCTGCTTCGACGCTTCGTATGGCCTCGAATGCCTTAGTCGTTCTTGATCCGATCAATATCGATGACATTCACGCCGCCCTAGATGATGGGAAAAAAGATTTTATTGGAGGAAACTGTACTACCAGCCTTATGATGCTTGCGATGCACGGCTTGTTTCGTGATGAGCTAGTTGAATGGGTTTCTGCCATGACATATCAAGCTGCCTCAGGAGCTGGGGCTCAAAACGTGCGAGAGTTAATTGAACAAATGGGTTCAATTTATGAGGCGAGTAAAGATGACCTCGCATCTCCGAAAGGAGGCATATTGGATATTGATGCCCTTGTGTTAGATCGCATGCGGGCGAAAGAATTTCCAACCGAGTATTTCGGTACGCCTTTAGCCGGCAGTTTGATTCCTTGGATAGATGCTGATTTAGGTAACGGACAAAGTCGGGAAGAGTGGAAGGCTCAGGCAGAGACCAATAAGATCCTTGGTAGGCAAGGGGATCCGATTCCTGTTGAGGGGATTTGTGTGCGAATTGGGGCGATGAGGTGCCATAGCCAAGCTTTGACTTTTAAATTGTCTAATTCGGTTCCTGTGTTGGAAGTTGAGAAAATACTGGGTGATGCGAATGAGTGGGTATCGGTGATCCCAAACGATAAACCCTCTACGATTTCTATGCTTTCCCCAACGAGTGTTACCAGCACATTGAATATTCCCGTGGGGCGTGTGCGTAAATTAAACCTCCCGGGCAACATATATTCAGCATTTACGGTCGGAGACCAGCTATTATGGGGTGCTGCGGAGCCTCTGAGGAGAATGTTACAGATTTTGGTTCGCCGCTGACGATAACGAAGGCAGGCGTTACCATGATATTCTGCAACTATTGGGTCAATGAATGATCGAGGGAGTTAACGAGCTTGCGTAAAAGACTTATATATTTTGTTCAAGTATTTGTTGGGATAGTCCTTGTCTTACTTGGACCAAATGCTCAGGCAGTCCGCATGGGCACGCTATCCGTTGAGTCCGCCCTTGGGGAGCCACTGAAGGCCTCTATTCGGCTCTATGAACTTGGGGAGGTTGTTATTGGTCGAACGACAGTTTCCATGGCGTCTCCATCTACCTACGACAGTCTTGGGTTGATCTATAACGATCTTATCTCAAGAATTAATCTGCAATATGAGGATGAAGGCAATGGATCTTTAATTCGATTGTCGACCAAAGACCCGGTAAATGAGGTTGTTTTAGATCTGCAAGTCGAGTTTGTTGGGCCAGAGGGTAAGGTCAGTAAAACATATGTCGCCTTTATTGACCCACCTTTCCTTATTGATGAGCGTTTGTCCAGTTTTGCGTTAGAGTCCGAGTTGTTGAGTATCGAAGAGTCTACCGAGGAACTACTGATTGAAAAGGATATTGATGTTTTGGAATTAGTGGATGGTCCCGAAGCGATTGAAGTTGAAGCCGAGCCTGTAATTGATGATTTAGTACAAAGAACAGAGAGCATTTCATCGACGCCCGGTAGCATCGATGAAATGGGGAGTGATGCAACACAAGCGTCCGTTTATGGTCGGCAGATTATCGTGCGCACCGGCGATACCTTAACTAAGATCGCTCAACGTGAAAAGTTATCTGATTTTTCTATCGAGCAGATGCTTGTAGGTGTTTTTCGAAAAAACAGAGAGGCTTTTGTTGGGGATAACATGAATCGTCTCAGAGCTGGAAACGTGATTCGAATTCCTATAGAAGACGAACTTGAGACTATTTCTGCAAATGAAGCAACCAGTGAAATTAAAATTCACATGGCCGAATGGAGAGTATATAAAGATAACCTCGCCGCACGGTCTAGCGTTCAGTTGCAAACCACTATTGAGCAGGCTGATCGAACTAAATCCGGCGTCGTGGAGACGGCCCCGAATCAAGTCAATGTTAAACCTCAGGCGGAGAATGCTTATGTTGTTGAAGTATCTAAAGGCACCGCTTCAGGAGACTTAGGATCGCAGGGGTTAGAGGAGCGACTATTAGCTACTGAAAAAGCGTTAGCAGAACAAAAGACGCGAGCGGATGAGCTAGAGAAAATCATTGCTGACTTAACGTCTTTAGCGCAGTCGAAACAAGATCTGGGGTCGGCTATTCAGCCCGAGAGGGAACAAGCAGTAGGCGTCCCAATAACGGTGGTTCGGGAGAATATAGAGCGGCCTTGGCAAGCTAAAATAATCGAGGCTGTTTTGCATCAACCCTTATATCTATTGGTTCCGATCTTAGTTCTCCTCATAATGGGTTTATGGGTCTCTAAAAGATTGAATCGAATGAACGAGAACGGCGGTGGGGATGATGGGACACAACCAGTGGTTGAGACACGTACCGTAGTTAGTTCTAGCGAGTCTAGTTCTAGCGAGTCTACTGCGCTTAACGAGCGCGGAGAAGCTAATGTTTCCCCTAATCAGGATCCAGTTGAGGATGCCGATATTTTTCTAGCTTATGGGCGTTATCCCCAGGCTGAAAAAATCCTCAAGGAAGCTCTAGCTCTTGAGCCAGATAGACTGGATGTATTGTTGAAGTTAGCTCAAGTTTATTCGCATCAAAAAGAATTAGCTAGTTTTGATACTGTTGCAGAGACTATTGCTAATGTTACGAGTAAAGCAGGTGCTTATTGGGAGCGACTCGTTGCGCTAGGGTACCTAATCAATCCAACCGATGAGCGGTATGCTGAGGGGAAGTTCGCAAGTGAAAGACAAGCCTCGATGAAACCGGTTGATTTATCCTCGATTGACCTGGATCTTGGTAATCCTTCCTCACCGAAATCATGAGTGTATCTCTAAGCTGAGATCATTTTTTTAGGCATACTAATTTATGAGATTTTGCCATTTTAGGAGGCTATCAATTAGCTGCTAAAAATATAAGAGAAGATCATTTTGAGACTAGCTTTAAGGATAGAGTATGACGGGTCATCTTTTTTTGGTTGGCAAATTCAACCTGAGGTCTTGACCATTCAAGGAGAGATAGAGCGAGGGTTGAGTCAAGTTGCGGGTGAGCCCATCCGTGTTTTTTGCGCGGGCCGCACTGATACAGGAGTTCACGCGACATATCAGATTGTTCATTTTGATACCACAGTCATTCGTCCAGACAGCGCCTGGGTGCGGGGTCTTAATGCATTAATCTCTAAAGATATTTCAATACTCTGGGTAAGAGAGGTGAGTTCGGAATTTCATGCGAGATACTCGGCTCTGCGTCGAACATATCGTTATTTATTATTAAACCGTGAGCAGCGTCCAGGCCTGTTTGCTAAAAATGTTGGTTGGTACCATAAAAAGTTAGATGTTAATGCCATGAAGGCGGCGGCGTTAACAATAATAGGGGAGAATGACTTCTCTGCATTTAGATCTTCAGAGTGTCAAGCGAATAACCCAGTTAGAACTATTGAGAAATTATGTGTTCGTGCAGTCGGAGACGTTATTGTTTTTGAAGTCACAGCGAATGCATTTTTACACCATATGGTTCGTAATATCGTGGGTACTCTAGTCTATATTGGAGCGGGAAAGCAGCCAGTCGAATGGATGGACGAAATCCTTGTTTCTAGAAACCGTGCTTTAGCTGCGCCAACATTCAGCCCGAATGGACTATACTTAACTTCCATTGATTACAACCCTCACTGGGGGCTACCGGGTCCTGGATTGTTTTCTGACTTTGAGAATGTATTAACCTCTTTTGATGCTTGAAGCCCATATTTGAATATGAAGAATATCACCACGGCAATTAAGATTTGTGGCGTAACATCAGTAGATAATGCCCTTGAGGTGGCCCGATCGGGTGTAAGTGCGATCGGATTGGTATTTTACGCCGAGAGTCCGAGAAATGTGGATCTAGAAATTGCTAGAAGTATAGTAAAAAATTTACCGCCATTCGTTTCTGTGGTGGGACTTTTTGTGAATCCCTCAGTTGATGAGGTTTTCAAAACCTTGGAATCAGTTGATTTAAATCTTTTGCAATTTCATGGGGAGGAAAAGCCGGACTTCTGTTCAAAGTTCAAAAAGCCGTATTTGAAAGCGACTAACGTTTCTACTGAGGTGGATTTGATAGAATACGGCAAGGTATACGAAGAAGCATCTGGATTGTTATTGGACACTTTTTCTGAAAAAGTCCGTGGTGGTACAGGTGAGACGTTTGATTGGAACCTTGTTCCAAGTGAATTAGATGTGCCAATAGTTCTGGCAGGGGGGTTGTGTCCAGACAATGTAGCAGCTGCAATTGATTGCGTAAGGCCTTGGGCAGTCGATGTGAGCAGCGGTGTAGAAGGCGCGCGAAAAGGGGTCAAGGATCTTGCGCTGGTGCGAGACTTTATTGATGAGGTAAAAAATGCAGATGCAAGAAGATTTACAGAATTATAATTTTCCTGACCAAAAAGGTCATTTCGGTCCTTATGGCGGAGTTTTCGTTCCTGAGACATTAATCCATGCTTTAGAAGACTTACGAGATAACTACGAGAAGTTAAAAAATACTCCGAGTTTTATGGAGGAGTTTCATAATGACCTGAAAAATTTCGTGGGCCGACCGAGTCCGGTTTATTATGCTAAGCGTTTATCTGAGATGCTTGGTGGGGCGCAGATATGGTTTAAGCGCGAAGATCTAAACCACACTGGAGCTCACAAAGTTAATAATACGGTTGGACAAGCACTTTTAGCTCGCCACATGGGTAAGAAGCGAATCATTGCTGAAACCGGTGCCGGGCAGCACGGAGTGGCTTCCGCCACAGTTGCCGCTCGATACGGAATGGAATGTGTTGTTTACATGGGGTCAGAAGATATCAAACGTCAAGCTAGTAATGTATACCGGATGAAGTTGCTCGGGGCAGACGTAGTCCCAGTTGAAAGTGGATCGAAAACGCTAAAAGATGCACTCAACGAGGCGATGCGTGATTGGGTTACTAATGTTGAGAACACATTTTATATTATCGGTACTGTGGCGGGGCCGCATCCGTATCCTATGATTGTGCGTGATTTCAACTCAGTAGTTGGGGAGGAGTTAAAAATACAAATGCCACAAATGATTGGTCGTCAGCCAGACGCAGTCATTGCGTGTGTTGGGGGAGGATCAAATGCTTTAGGCGTTTTTTATCCATATATTAAAGACGAAGGCGTACGTTTGATTGGTGTGGAAGCTGGTGGGTCTGGTATTGATACTGGAAAGCATGCGGCGCCCCTTGCATCAGGGACACCAGGAGTGTTGCATGGTAACCGAACTTATCTCATGCAAGATCCAGATGGACAAATTATTGAGACACATTCGATTTCAGCGGGATTGGACTATCCTGGTGTTGGGCCAGAGCACTCATGGTTAAAGGATATAGGGCGTGCCGAATATGTATCAGCGGATGACGATGAGGCGTTAGAGGCCTTTCATAAGTGCACGAAGGTCGAGGGCATTATGCCGGCTTTAGAGACGGCTCATGCAGTGGCGCATGCGATGAAAATTGCTCCTAAAATGAGTTCTGATCAAGTGCTGCTTGTAAATGTTTCTGGTCGAGGTGATAAGGATATGGCAACTGTCGCAACTGCTTCTAATATGGGGTTGTAAGTCATCTATGTCGCGAATCAAAAAAAAGTTTGAAGAACTGTCCCAGAATAATCGTAAGGCGTTAATTCCGTTCATAACCTCTGGGGATCCCAATTTAGGGACAACTCTGAAATTGATGTCAGCTCTCGTAGATAGCGGCTCAGATATTATTGAGCTTGGAATTCCATTCTCTGACCCGATTGCGGATGGACCTACTATTCAACGGGCTAGTGAACGGGCGTTGGCGGGTAAGACAAGCCTTAGCGATGTACTCGATTTAGTTAAAATGTTCCGCGAAACGGATCAAGAGACTCCTGTCGTATTGATGGGATACGCGAATCCCATCGAAGCTCTCGGAGTTGATGTTTTTGTCGCACGTGCTGCAGAGGTGGGGGTTGATGGAGTTTTGGTGGTCGATTATCCGCCTGAAGAGAGCGGTGCTTTAAACGTGGCGCTTCAAGAAAATAAAATCGATTCAATTTTTTTACTTGCTCCAACGACACTTGAGGCAAGAATCACCGACGTAGCTGCTCTAGCGACTGGCTATGTTTATTATGTCTCTTTAAAAGGCGTAACAGGCGCGGGCCATTTAGATTTAGAGGATGTATCAAAACGAGTAGAGCAAATTAAGAGGCACGTAAAGGTGCCCGTCGGCGTTGGCTTTGGTATTCGTGATGAGGCGACTGCAAAAGCGGTAGCAAAACTATCGGATGCTGTCGTGATAGGTAGTCGTTTAGTTGAGGAAATTGAGCAATCCGATGCTAAAAATATCGTAACGAATGTTGAGGGCTTTATTCGCTCTATTCGCAAGGCGATAGACTAGGAATGAGCGCTTATTCCTCGGAGGTGACTAGATAATGAGTTGGCTCCAAAAAATATTACCACCAAAGATTAATAAGCTTGATGGTACAAAGAATTCACGAAAGGCGGTTCCCGAGGGATTGTGGAGTAAATGTCCCAGATGTGAAGCGGTACTTTATCAGGCTGAACTGGAAAAGAGCTTTCAGGTCTGCCCCAAATGTTCTCATCATGGCAGGCTAAATGCACGTCAACGACTGGATTCCATCTTTGATGAAGGTAAAAAATGCTTGGATATTGGCCAAAGCACGAAGCCAGTTGATTTTTTAAAGTTCATCGATAGTAAAAAATATAAAGATCGATTGACTGCGGCTCAAGAGACTACAGATGAAACCGATGCTCTTGTTGTACAACAAGGATCAATCAAGGGTATTAATGTCGTGGGTGCTGCGTTTGAGTTTTCATTCTTAGGGGGCTCGATGGGCTCCGTGGTTGGCGAGCGTTTCGCGGTTGGAGTGAGATATAGCTGTTCAAAGAAGATACCTTTTATTTGCTTTTCCGCAAGTGGAGGAGCCCGTATGCAGGAAGGGCTTACATCATTGATGCAGATGGCGAAGACGACTGCGGCTTTATCTCAGTTATCTGCCCAAGGACTGCCATTTATATCCGTCTTGACTGATCCTACGATGGGAGGTGTTTCCGCGAGTTTCGCTATGATTGGAGATGTTGTTATTGCAGAACCGGGAGCCCTCATTGGTTTTGCTGGTCCCCGTGTGATCGAGCAAACTGTAAGACAAACTTTGCCTGAGGGATTTCAACGTTCTGAGTTTTTGTTAGACCATGGGGCGATTGATATGATTGTGGACCGTCGTGAAATGAGGGATCGATTGGGTAATTTACTGTCACTATTTACCCGTATCCGTGCGAATTGATTTAATGGTTTGTTCTTCATTTTAATTAGCTATTATTGATCCGTTGAGTAAGTCGCTTGCAGATTGGTTGTGTCGAATCAATTCAACCCACTATAAAGAAATTGATTTAGGTTTAGACCGACTTTCTCAAGTCGTTCAGGACATGTCTTTGCATCCAGAATGTCCGGTTATTACTGTTGGTGGTACGAACGGTAAGGGATCAACTTGTGCCATGCTAGAGTCTATTTATTCGAAAGCTGGATATCGAGTGGGCCTATTTTCCTCACCGCATCTTATTCGTTTCAATGAGAGAATAAGAGTCAATGATGAGGAGATGAGCGATGATGTGATCGTTTCCTCTCTAGAGGAAGTAGATTCGGCTCGTCAAGGTGTTAGTCTGACTTATTTTGAATACGCATTTCTGGCAGCCTTAAATATTTTTTTGAGGCAACGTGTTGAGATAGTCATATTGGAGGTTGGCCTCGGCGGACGCTTGGATGCGGCTAACGTTTTGGACCCTATTTGCTCCATTGTCACTAATATAGGACTCGATCATCTGGAATATTTGGGCGAAACGCGGGAAGACATTGGTTTTGAAAAGGCAGGTATTTTCCGCGGAGATGGGGCTTACTCTATATGTGGAGATGAAGATCCCCCTGAATCAATTTTCAATGTTATCTTGAATGTTCGGGGTGATCTTCGGGTCATCGCCAGAGACTTTGGTTTCGTGCGGGAATCAACGGGTTGGACATTTTGGTCGACCAATGGAGTAAGGATGAATCTCACGTTTCCACTGATGCAAGGAGAGCATCAATTAGTAAATGCAAGTTTGGCTATTGAGGCAGCTACGTTATTAAAGGGAAGGCTACCCATCGATGCTTCTTCAATCCGTGAAGGAATCTTGGTAGCGGAACGAATGGGCCGATTCCAGGTGTTGCCTTCGCGGCCCTTATTTGTACTGGATGTAGCGCATAACGTAGATTCGATCAGAATTTTAGTTGAGGAACTGAATCGGGCATCTTTTAAAGGTACAACAAGAGTAATTTTTGCCGTGATGGGGAATAAGCAATACGGTGAGATGTTAGATCTGCTTGATACGGTCGCTGATCAGTTGCTCGTGTGTCGGTTGGAGGACGCTCGATCGGCTGATCCGGATGCTGTGGTCAAACGAATCTCTGACAGTATTAGCGTCGACAAAGTGACGCCATGCAACTCGGTGGGTTATGCTATCGATAAATGTCTCGAGGTCAGCGACTCAAATGATAGAATTATCGTGTGCGGATCTTTCATGACGGTATCGGCTGCTTTGGAGCATCCATATGTTTCTAGCTTAGTTCATAATGAATTGTAGAAAAAATAACTGTCCATTATCTTATGCAAGTAATAGATGAAATAGAGGAGTTGGAGCTTAAGAAGCGAGCGAGAAGACGTCTCGTAGGAGCTATTGTGTTGGTCCTTCTTGTTGTTACCTTGGTGCCTTTAGTTCTTGATAATGAACCGCGACAAATTGGTGATGAAGTGGATATTAATATTATTTCCACATTTGGATCTCAGGACCCTACAACAGTTAGAGATTCCGGACCAAGCAATGAGTCTGATGTTGTGAATCAGGGGAAGGGTGGTGAGCATTCTGCAAGTTCTGTCCCAAACCAACAGGCGGCCGAAGCGGCTCGAACGAGTAATGGCCGATCTGGGTATGTTGTTAGATTAGGACTCTTTTCCAACGAAAGTGGCGTCAAAGATTATGTTGAGAAGTTAGAAAACGGAGGTTTTTCAGTTATTACCGAGAGAATTGAGACGACCAAAGGTCCAAGAACGTTGGTTTTGGTAGGTGTTTTTTCTTCTAAGAGTCAAGCGGAGCTAACGCTCGAGCGCCTAAACGCGAGAAAGCTGACTTACGGTGACGCTCAAATCTCTCAAACAAAACGTTAGGTTAATTAATAAATATGGAGCTGAATCTCACGTGGTTTGATTATGGATTCATGACCGTTATATTAATTTCAACTGTTTACGGTTTTTTTCGAGGTTTTACGAGAGAGATTTTTTCTCTTGCTACTTGGTTTTTAGCTTTTTGGATATCTAAAATTTTCGTTGGTCCTGTTTCTGAAATTTTTGACCAGTTAATCATTAGTCCGAGATTAAGGTTGATTGTCGTCTTTGTTGCGATTCTAATTTTGTGCCTGTTTGCATTTCATTTTCTAACGGTAAAGCTGTCAAGGTTAGTTAAATCATCTGCACTTACAGGGATGGACCGAGCTTTAGGGTCTTTATTCGGGATGGGCCGAGGGGTTTTGATTGCGGCTCTAGCGGTCATCATCATGAGCTCGACAGATTTATCAAGAAGACTTGAGTGGCAAAATGCGGAAATGCGGTTTCCATTGGAAGTTGTGGCCTCGTTTCTGCAAATTAAAATTCCTGAACTTGAATGGGATATGCCACCAAAATCATAGACAGCATGTATATAATCAACATAGCAATTAATTGGGAGAGGTTTTGATGTGTGGTTTACTTGGAGCGGTAGCAAAGTCACCAGTTAATCAGTTGCTCTATGATGGATTGCAAGTCTTGCAACATCGAGGTCAAGATGCCGCCGGCATCGTTACGGCAGATGGCCCTAGCTTTCATATGCATAAAGGTGGTGGTTTGGTTCGAGATGTGTTCCGAACTAGAAATATGCGTTTACTAGTTGGAAGTGTAGGTATTGGACATTGTCGCTATCCAACTGCCGGCTCGGCAAGCGCTTTCGATGAAATTCAGCCAATGTATGTGAATTCGCCGTTTGGCATAGTCCTTGGGCATAATGGAAATCTAACAAACGCACAGAAGCTAAAGGTCGAACTTTTTCGACAAGATCTCAGACACGTCAACACTAATTCTGATTCTGAGGTTCTACTGAATGTATTTGCCCATGAATTACAAAAGTCTAGCGCAGGTGTGAACCTGAGCACTGGCGCTATTTTTGATGCCGTTAGCGGTGTCCATCAAAGAGTTCAGGGCGCATATTCAGTAGTGGCTATGATCTCTGGATATGGCTTGTTGGCATTTCGTGATCCATTTGGAATCAGACCTTTAGTCTACGGTGTAAGACAAAAAGGTTCTGAGAAAGAATATTTGGTGGCGTCAGAAACCGTGGCACTAGATACGCTAGGCTTTAAGTATATCCGTGATATTGAGCCTGGAGAAGCGTTGTTTATTTCAAATGATGGGATAGTTAGTGAGCAACAGTGCGCTGCTAGTCCGGTCCGATATCCGTGTATTTTTGAATACGTTTATCTAG
Organism: Betaproteobacteria bacterium TMED22; assembly: GCA_002167745.1. GTDB lineage: Bacteria > Pseudomonadota > Gammaproteobacteria > Burkholderiales > Eutrophovitaceae > Eutrophovita. The sequence goes on along the minus strand of NHCB01000015.1, from coordinate 102,208 downwards.
CTCGGCCTGATTCTGTTATTGACGGAATCTCAGTACATGAAACTAGGATGAGAATGGGAGAGAGTCTCGCAAGAAGAATAAAGGCTCGATTCTCAGAATTAAAAATAGACGTTGTTATACCTATCCCGGATTCTAGCCGGCCTTCAGCGATGGAAATGGCGGATGGTTTAGGAGTTCCATACCGAGAGGGGTTTATTAAAAATAGATACATAGGCCGAACATTCATCATGCCTGGGCAAGAGGTCAGAAAAAAATCCGTTCGGCAAAAACTCAATGCAATTGGCTCAGAATTTAAAGGTAAGAATGTTCTCCTTGTTGATGATTCGATTGTGCGAGGGACAACCAGTCGAGAGATAGTGCAAATGGCAAGAGATGCGGGAGCCACTCAGGTGTATTTCGCATCTGCGGCGCCACCTGTTCGTTTCCCGAATGTGTATGGTATCGATATGCCAAGTTCTAAAGAGCTGATTGCTCATGATCGAGATGAAACGGAGATAGCGGCTGAGATTGGTGTTGATCGTATCATCTATCAGACAATCGAAGATCTTATAGCAGGTTGTGCCTCCATAAATCCGAAAATTACGCAGTTCGAAACATCCTGTTTTACTGGTGATTATGTCACAGGTACGGTGTCAACTGATTACTTGAATTCTGTCGAGGGTGAGCGAAATGACGAGAAGCTCTCGTCGGTACTTCAGGCTACAGCAGATCTAGATTTAGATGTCATCAATGGCTAGGAAAAAGTTAGGTAATCGTTAATTTTCTAGGTAAAAAATTGGTCAGAGTAATCTGATTCGTTAAAAATTAACGCTTGTCCTCGATTATTCCAATCTGAGAGAACAAATCTTTCTCGTAATTGAGTGTTAATAAGGTGTTCGTGGTGCGCATGACGATGAGTATGCCCATGAATAATTCTTTGACAATTGTAAGTTTTAAATGCGTCTTCCACTGTTTTAGCGGACACGTCCATAATCTCCAACTCTTTAGCTTCTTTTGAAGTCTCGCTTATTTGTCGATAGTTCTTTGCTCGACTATGTCTCTCTGGTAAGGGAAGTTTTAAAAAACTATCGATCCATTTATTTGTTCGAACCGTTGATCTAATGGCTTGATATTCTTCGTCATCGGTACACCATTGGTCTCCGTGACTCAAGAGCGTTCGTTGACCATGAAGCTCAATTACATATGGATCTGGCAGTATAGCTGCATCCGTGAGCTTAGATAGCTTTTCGCTGATTAAAAAGTCTCTGTTGCCTCGCATCATGCTGAGTTTCGCGCCTTTACACGTTAATGCTCGTAACGCCGGCAGAATCTGTTGATGTAAGGGGTTGTCAATATCATCATCTCCAACCCAGTAGTCAAATAAATCACCAAGAATAAACAAGTGACTTTCTTTTTCCGAGCATCTTTTCAGAAATCGCAAAAAAATATCTATTTTTACAGCCTCTGAGGGAGATAAGTGAAGATCGGAAATAAAAATGAATTTAGTGCTATCCATCATTCACTGTTTTAGTGAGCGATTGGATATCATTAAATTCGAGAGGTGCTCTCGATTGTGACCGTTTCATTTGGCACATCTTGGTGGAATCCACTGGTTCCTGTAGGGACATTTTTCATTTGATCAACAACGGATTCTCCCTCCACCACTTTACCAAAAACGCAGTACCCGAAGCCCTGTGGTGTCTCCGAGGAAAAATTTAGGAAATCATTATTTGAGACATTAATGAAGAATTGCGATGTAGCGGAATTTATATCGCTCGTTCGTGCCATTGCAATGGTATATGCATCGTTCTTAAGCCCGTTATTGGCCTCATTCTCGATGGGAGCTTGTGTATCTTTTTCTTTCATATTTGAGTCCATGCCGCCACCTTGAATCATGAAGCCATTTATGATCCTATGAAAGATAGTGCCGCTGTAGAAATTAGAATCTACATATTGCAGAAAATTTTCTACTGTTTTAGGTGCTTTTTCTTCGTTGAGTTCAATGACAATGTCTCCCATTGATGTTTTTAATTTGACTTGTGTGGTCATTAACTTCTCTCTGTGATGTTGTATGAATTTTAAATTTTAATTACCCTACCATCATGAAACAATGCATGATGAATTTAGTTTCATGTACTAGCTTCTCTAACGATATCAGAAACTGCATACAATGGTTTTGTCATTTAGCGCATAAATGATTTCAAGCAGAAAGATGACTCCCCTCTGTTATACTTCGCATCTTTAAATCTCAGTGAAAGTGAGTCTTTCAACGAGAGTATAACTCCAGTACTTTGTTATCTACAGAAACATCAATATGCTGAAAATTTTCAATTCTCTAACGCGTAATAAGGACGTTTTTAAACCCATTCAAGACAATTCCGTCCGAATGTATGTTTGCGGGATGACTGTTTATGATTTTTGCCATTTAGGACACGCTCGAGTAATGATTGTTTTTGACCTGGTTCGAAGGTGGCTCCAGGCTTCTGGCTATGAGGTTCTTTACATTCGTAACATCACGGATATTGATGACAAGATCATTAATCGAGCGAATGAAAACCAAGAATCATTTCTAGAGTTAACTGAGCGATATATTGAGGCGATGAACGAAGACGCGTTAGCACTAGGAGTGACGCCGCCAGACGCCGAACCAAAGGCTTCAGATAATATTCCACAAATGATCTCACTCATCGAGAAGCTATTTGAAAAGGGGTTTGCATACGGGAATGATAATGGTGACGTGTACTACTCTGTAAATAAATTTGAGCGGTATGGCCGTTTGTCTGGCAAGTCGCTGGAAGCTCTGAGAGCTGGGGAACGAGTCGATATAAACCATGATAAGAGGCATCCAATGGACTTTGTTTTGTGGAAAGGAGCCAAGCCAGAGGAACCCTCTTGGTCGTCGCCTTGGGGTATGGGTCGGCCCGGCTGGCACATCGAATGTTCGGCGATGAGTGAGCGATATTTAGGCGCACATTTTGATATTCATGGAGGTGGACAAGACTTGCAATTTCCTCATCATGAAAACGAAATTGCCCAGTCTGAAGGTGCCCATAATCACGATTATGTAAATTATTGGATGCACAATGGATTCGTTCGTGTTGATGATCAAAAAATGTCGAAATCTTTAGGTAATTTTTTTACAGTCAGAGAGATCCTCAAGAAGTATGACGCAGAGGTGGTCCGTTATTTTGTTCTTAGAGCCCATTACAGAAGTCCTTTGAATTATTCTGACCAACATTTGAACGATGCGAAAGCAAGTCTGAGTCGCTTGTATATCGCGTTAAAGAATGTTGATGGTTCTGAGTTAACTCATGATATTGATTGGATCCATCCCAGTGCTGCGAAATTTAAATTGGCATTGGACGATGACTTTAATACAGCAGAGGCGATTTCGGTGTTATTTGATTTGGCGAGTGAGTTAAATCGAGGCGGAAGTGTTGAAATAGCTCGATTACTAAAAGGGCTCTCAGGGATCTTGGGTCTTCTAAAGCGTGACCCATCTGAATTTCTTCAATCCAGCGTAGTATCTGATTTGTCGACTGGCGATATTGAAGGGTTAATCGCAAAGAGAGACGAGGCTCGTGCAAATAGAAATTTCGCAGAGGCAGACCAATTGAGACAACACTTATTAGATGCCGGAATCGTATTGGAAGATAGCTCAGGAAAAACCACCTGGCGCAGATCTTAGCCCTCGAAGAAACTTCTAACTTTATCCATCCAAGATTTTGCTTTTGGACTGTGCAAATTTGAGTTTGATTGATTGAGTTCTTCAAGATCCGTGAGTAGTTCTTTTTGTCTCTCGGTTAGATTGACAGGAGTTTCTACAACGACGTGACACATCAAATCACCATACCCACTGCTGCGCACGCCTTTAATTCCTTTTCCACGCAATCTAAAAACTTTTCCCGTTTGAGTTTCTGCTGGAACTTTTATTTTGGCAGATCCATCGAGGGTAGGAATTTGAATTTCACCACCTAAGGCTGCGACACTGAAGCTGATCGGCATTTCGCAGTGAAGGTTATTCCCATCTCGTGAAAAAACGTCATGTTCAGGGATATTGATGACCACATAAAGGTCTCCAGAGGGACCTCCATTGACGCCAGCTTCGCCTTCTGCAGAGAGTCTAATTCGATCGCCTTGATCTACCCCGGCAGGAATTTTGACAGATAGCGTCTTATGGTCTCTGATTCTTCCTTGCCCGTTACATACTTCGCACGGGGTCTCGATCATTTTCCCGCTTCCTTGACAGTCCGGACAAGTTTGAGTGACGGAAAAAAAACCTTGGGTTACTCTTACTTGACCTTGCCCTTGGCATGTAGAACAAGTTATTGGCTTCGTTCCTGGCTTTGCGCCTGACCCGTTACAAGTTGAACATACAGTGTAAGAGGGAATTCGAATTTTTGTTTCCGTCCCTCTTGCTGCTTCCTCAAGCGAAATTTCTAGATTGTATTTTAAATCGGAACCGCGATACACATTTGAGCGTCCGCCTCCGCGCCCACCGCCAAAGATATCCCCAAAGATATCGCCGAATGAATCGGAAAAACCTCCGAAACCACTTGCACCCCTTCCTCCAGATTGTTGGTCAAGACCGGCATGGCCGTACTGGTCGTAAACGGCTCTTTTTTCGGGGTCTGAAAGAATTTCATAAGCTTCTTTAGCCTCAGTGAAGCGATTTTCAGCTTCTGGATCGTCAGGATTTTTATCTGGATGAAATTTCATGGCAAGACGACGGTAGACTTTTTTAAGGTCGCTATCGGATGCGTCCCGGTTCACTCCGAGTACTTCGTAATAATCTCGTTTTGCCATAGTTTCTTTTCTACTTTGAGTTCTTTTTATACACGCAAAGTGGTCGAAAGGTTTCCCTTCTCGACCATGCGTTTCCTACATTATGTGTTGTACACTATTAAGACGCTTTTTTATCGTCTTTGACTTCTTCAAATTCGGCATCAACCACATCTCCTTCATCTTCTGGTGTACCGTTTTGACTTTCACCGGTTGGAGTTGCATCGGTTTGTTCCGCATACATTTTTTCAGCTAAAGATTGAGCGAGCGCTGATAAAGCTTGTGACTTAGCTTCGATGTCTTCCTTGTCGCCATTCTTTAGTGCTTCTTCGGCCTCTTTTGCTGCATTTTCAATATTTGTTTTTTCCTCTTCCGAAACCTTATCCTCGTTTTCCGCGAGGGTTTTTCTAACGCTGTGAATTAACGAGTCACATTGATTTCTCACGTCAACTAGTTCTCTTGCTTTTTTATCGTCTTCGGCATGCGCTTCGGCATCCTTGACCATTTTTTCGATTTCCTCATCCGATAGGCCAGAATTCGCTTTGATGGTGATCTTATTTTCTTTGCCGGTCGCCTTATCTTTGGCTGAGACATGCAGGATTCCATTGGCATCAATATCAAAATTAACCTCGATCTGAGGCATTCCTCGGGCCGCTGAGGGAATATCTGTTAAGTTGAATTGACCCAGAGATTTATTGTCTTTGGACATTTCACGCTCTCCTTGAAGAACATGAATTGTTACCGCTGTTTGGTTGTCTTCAGCAGTCGAAAATACTTGATTCGCTTTCGTTGGTATCGTGGTGTTTTTTTCGATTAACTTGGTCATAACGCCGCCTAGCGTCTCAATTCCTAGAGACAGAGGTGTAACATCAAGCAGCAACACATCTTTCACGTCGCCGCGCATCACTCCGCCTTGAATTGCTGCTCCTACAGCTACAGCTTCGTCAGGATTAACGTCTCTTCGTGGTTCTTTGTCAAAGAAGCCTTTAACTGTTTCTTGAACTTTTGGCATTCTTGTCATGCCGCCAACAAGAATGACATCATCTATGTCAGAAGTTTTGACTCCGGCATCTTTGACTGCGACGCGGCAAGGCTCTATTGTTCGGCTTATTAGATCGTCGACGAGACTTTCAAGCTTAGCTCTCGTTATCTTGACGTTGAGGTGTTTCGGTCCCGATGCATCGGCCGTAACATAGGGTAAGTTCACCTCCGTTTGCTGGCTCGAGGATAATTCGATTTTTGCTTTTTCAGCAGCTTCCTTCAGGCGCTGGAGCGCTAAAACGTCACCCCGCAGGTCGACGCCTTGTTCTTTTTTAAATTCATCCGCCAGGTAATCTATGATGCGTTGATCAAAGTCCTCTCCACCAAGGAAAGTATCTCCGTTCGTTGAGAGTACTTCGAACTGATGCTCTCCGTCGACCTCAGCAATTTCGATAATTGAAACGTCGAAGGTCCCACCTCCTAGATCATAGATAGCAATTTTCCGATCCCCCTGTTTCTTATCCATACCAAAAGCTAGTGCGGCAGCGGTCGGTTCATTAATGATTCGTTTGACGTCCAATCCTGCAATTTTTCCTGCATCCTTAGTGGCTTGTCTCTGTGAATCGTTAAAGTACGCGGGTACCGTGATGACTGCCTCTGTAACTTCTTCGCCAAGATAGTCCTCGGCGGTTTTCTTCATTTTCATTAGTACCTGTGCCGAGATCTCAGGCGGCGCACTTTGTTTTCCTCTCACTTCAACCCAGGCGTCCCCATTCTTTGCGCCGACAATGGAAAATGGAGAATTTTCCTTTGCTTTTGCGACTTCCGCATCTTTAAATCGACGTCCGATCAATCGCTTTACCGCATATAGCGTGTTTTTTGGGTTTGTAACGGCTTGCCTTTTAGCTGGGGCGCCTACAAGCACCTCATCTTCCTCGGTGTAAGCAATAATTGAAGGAGTTGTTCGGCCTCCTTCCGCATTTTCGAGCACTTTAGCCTCGCCGCCGTCCATAACCGCGATGCATGAGTTCGTAGTTCCTAAATCAATACCGATAATTCTGCCCATGTCTGTAATCCTTAAATTCTGAAATTGTTTATTTGTAAATTGGGTCGATTGCTGGTTTTTCAACCCTTTTAATCTTTCGTTTTCGCCACACTGACTAACGCTGGTCTGATTAGACGGTCGTTAAGTAGATATCCTTTTTGGAAAACACTTAGAATAGTGTTTGCCGACTTATCTGAATCCACCGCACTCATCGCTTGATGTTTATGCGGATCGAGCGTCTCTCCAAGTGGATCAATCTCGCTGATGCCGAAGGTTTCAAAAACTTTCGACAATTGTTTTAAAGTTAAATCGACACCATCTTTAATTGCTTCAAAAGTCACATTTTCGGTTTTCAGTGCAGCTTCAAGACTGTCCTTTACAACAAGAAGCTCGGATGAAAAGCGTTCTAGCGCGTATTTGTGGGCGTTAGCCACGTCTAATTGAGATCTTTTGCGAACATTTTCTAGTTCTGCCGTCGCCCGCAACCAGGAGTCCTTATTTTTGTTAGATTCAGCAATTGCCTCCTCGAGTTGTTCTTCTAGGCTCTTTGGTGCGTCTGTAGTCTCAGATTCTTCTATCTCATCAGTGCCGATGGGAGGAGATTCAGGTTCGGTCGTTGATTGAGTATTTGTTTCTGAGGGTTCGATCTCTTCGTTTTTATGTTCTGTTTCTTTTTCAGTCATCAAAAAGTACTCCATTAACTCTAAGTCGCTTAAATGAGGGTGAAAATTATAATTTCAAGGGTGTTTTAAACGGAAATTTGACGCTATATTCTGATAACCTAGTTTATTGTGAGGTTAGGCAATAGTGGAGGACTTATGTGGCGACGACAGAGTTTTAATCTAATAATCTCGGTAATTTTTGTAATGTTTTATGGGAGTGTTAATTCAGTTTTTTCAGCCCCCTTGGTTCATATCGGGGCGAGTTCATACAGTATCCTAGGCCAATCTTCGCTTATTTTAAGCGCCGAAATGGATTCTAAAGGCCCTTTTGGTGAGGACGGGAGACGCCACCCAGCTAAGACCAAATGGGATTTGCAATGGCGATTTAAGCAAAAAGAGGTAAATGCGCAGTGTGTTGTGGATTCTGTGCAGGTATCTCTTGGAATCACGCACACGAAACCCGTATGGCGGGATAAGAGCGAAGCCAGCAAGACGCTAATAGACCGGTGGGAAGCATTTGAGGGCGCGTTAAAAGTAATTCAAAAGCACCAGGTAGATCTTGCTATGATGGCCGCGTCTGAGGTTGAGGAGGCTGTACTTGGCATGACACCTCAAAAAACATGTGAAGAGCTTGAAACAATGGTTAGCGCTATTGTTAGAAATCTCAAAGAGAAGTATCGAGCACTAAAAGCTGACTACGAGTCTAGTACGAACTATGGACGTCGTGTGGGGCTTAGCTTGATGTGAGTTTAATGCGTTCAGTGGAACGCCAAGTAGATCAATTCGTCGCTCCAAGTTTCAGAGCTTCTGTCCGGCTCGTGGTCGCCTCAGCATCGGCTTCATCAGAAGACTTCGCTTGACCTAACCATCCTCCTAGGTGTTCTGAAATGATTTGGTGTAGCCCTTGCACCCAGATTGGACTGTCGTTTAAACATGGAATGTAGTGGAATTCGCCTCCGCCGTGAGTTAAAAACTCTTCTCGATTTTCCATATTGATTTCTTCAAGCGTTTCTAAGCAATCTGCTACGAAACCAGGACAAAAAACATCCATCCTACCTAATTTTTTGACGCCCAGATCCTTCATGACATCAATGGTATAAGGCTTAAGCCACTCAGCTCTGCCGAAACGGGATTGAAACGTAGTAATTACATCTTCGGGCTTAAAATCCAATTGTTCCGCCAGGAGTCTACTGGTTTTATAACACTCACAATGGTAGGGGTCGCCTTTGGTAAGACTGAATTTTGGTACACCGTGATAAGAGAGAATTAACTTGTCAGGCTTTCCGTGAGTCGCCCAGTAATCTTTCACCTTGTGTGAGAGGGCTTGGATATAGCCGTTATGGTCATGAAAATGTTTTATTAATCGTATCCCAGGAAGGTTCCGAACAGTCTTAAGACTATGGAAAACTGCATCATAGATACTGCCGGTTGTGCTTGAGTTGTACTGAGGATAAAGCGGAGCAACCAATATTTGGTCGCATCCTTCAGCCCGCAGCTGGGTAAGCCCGTCATCGACAGAAGGCTTACCGTAACGCATTGCTGATCGCACGATGACCTTGGGGTACGACTTCTGATCAAACTTTGATTGCAGTAATTCCGCCTGTTTTTTAGTGTAGATCCTCAGCGGTGAGCCTTCATCAGACCAAATGACGGCGTATTTTTTTGCGGAGGCTTTTGGTCTTATTCTCAAAATAATTCCGTTTAGGATAAGCCACCATATCGCCCTAGGAATTTCAACGACTCGCGGGTCCCATAAAAATTCGCTGAGGTACTCTTTTACGGATTGCTTAGTGGGTGCTTCTGGAGTTCCGAGATTTACCAGTAGCACACCTACGTGTGCAAGAGAGCCGTGGGTATATTCTGATTCTTTTCGGAGTTTCATATGACTTTTTTTCGGAAATTACGGTTAAATCGAAGACTACGGTTGGGACAGCGCCCCGGATAAAAGTTTTGCTGTGATATCTACTATGGGAATGACTCTTTCATAGGCCATTCTTGTGGGGCCGATAACGCCAACAGTTCCGACCACCTGACCATCTACTTCATACGGTGCTGTGACTACGCTGCATTCATCTAGCGGCACTAGGCCAGATTCCCCACCAATATATATTTGTACGCCATTGGCCTGATCGCTTGTGTCAAGTAGTTGAAGAATGCCCGTTTTTTTATCAAACATATCAAAAAGGGTTCTCAGACTATTGATATTCGTTGACAGATCATGGACGCTTAATAAGTTCTTTTCTCCTGATACGATGTATTCTTCGGTTTTTAGTGAGCTTTCTTCTCCGGCTGATATCGCCAAGGACATTAACTGAGAGATGTTCTCCTTGAGTTGTTTCAGCTCCGACTGTATGCGAGATTTGATCGCACTAAAGGACATTCCCGCGTAATTTTGGTTCAGGTAGTTGGTTGCTTCTGTTAACTCCGATTCTGTAAATTGGCGGGAAGCTTCGAGTACTTTATTTTGAACGTCTCCGTCCGGAGTGACTACAATCAGTAAAATGCGTTGGTCGGATAGGGAAACAAACTCGATATGTCGAAATGAGCTACTTTGGCGCGCTGGTGATTTTACCACGCCGGCGAACTGAGTGAGATTAGATAGTAGCTGAGACGCTGTGGAAATCAGTCGATTAGCACTATCCGGTCGGAATTGGTCCTCGATCTCATGCAACTCTATTGTGTCCAGTGGCTGGACGGTGAGCAGTGAGTCAACAAACAAGCGGTATCCTAGTGGTGTTGGGATTCGGCCTGCTGAGGTGTGCGGACTCGCTATAAAACCCATTTCTTCAAGATCAGCCATAATGTTTCGAATACTGGCCGGACTCAGTTCTAAACCCGAGGATTTAGCTAGCTGTCGAGATCCTATAGGCTGGCCATCTGAAATGTGCTTCTCGATAAGCGATTTCAGTAAAATTCGCGATCTTTCGTTCATCATGGTTTCATTCTACAAACTTTTTGTCTTCGATTTGGTTTTTTTTATCCTGTAGAATTTGCGATGATGCGAATCATGTCTCGTGTATAACGTAAATATGAATAAATTTAATCGAGTTTGTATAGTCGGTAAATATAAGAGTGCTGAGGTTCAGCGTCCAGTCTCCCAGATTATTGGTTTTTTGCAAGGAGAGGGCGTTGATTGTTTAGTTGACGATATGACTGCGCAGCAACTTACTGAAATTAACGTGGAATGCGGACCGATAGATGATGTGGTCAGCCGTAGCGATTTAGTAGTGGTGCTTGGCGGCGATGGCACGTTGCTCGGTCTAGCGCGGACGGTAGCTATGCATAATGTGCCTTTGCTAGGCATCAACCTGGGCCGACTAGGCTTTCTGGCAGACATTTCTTTGAATAAGATGGTGGCCAGTTTGCGTGCGGTTCAAAGGGGGGAATATATTACGGATAACCGCGCTGTCCTTGAGGTGAGCACGGAGAGCGAGCCTGAGATCGGGATTTGGGCTTTGAACGATGTTTCAATTGGCAAGGGAGAGAGTGGCAGTCTGATTCAGATGAAAGTAACTATTGATGGTGAGTTTGCCTATAACCTTAGGTCTGACGGGCTGGTCGTTTCAACTCCAACTGGGTCCACTGCTTATGCACTTTCCGCTGGTGGTCCCATTATCGCGCCGGGAGTGGATTGCATTCTACTTGTTCCTGTGTGCCCACATTCTTTGTCGAATAGGCCTATCGTTATTTCAGGGACCTCCAAGATAGAGATTGAGTTGATAGAGGCTATCGATGCCCGTGTGCACATCGACAGTCATACCCATTTAAACATTGGTGAGGGTGGCAGGTTAAGGATTGAAGTGGCGACTCCGAGAGTTAGGCTGGTTCATCCAAGTGGACACGATTATTTTGGTACGCTTCGAGAGAAGCTACACTGGGCTGGGACAATGGGGTCGTAATTTTGCGGGAAGATCTTCCATGTTGGTCCGTTTAACAGTCAAGGATTACGTGTTAATCGATTCTATTGAGCTCGGCCTAGATCCGGGTTTTACTGTGCTCACGGGAGAGACGGGAGCGGGTAAATCCATTTTACTTGGCGCGATTAGCCTAATCTTAGGTGGTCGTTCTGATGCGGGTAGTATCAGGTCTGGCGCAAGTCGAGCCGATATTGTTGCGGAGTTCGACATATCCAACTTGCCTGATGTTTGTTCGTATTTGGAAGAGGGTGATTTAGGCGATGAAGATTGTGTATTAAGACGAGTAATTGATACGGCAGGCCGATCGCGAGCTTGGATTAACGGGATACCCGTTACGGTAAAACAACTTAGAACGTTAGGAGGCCTGCTAATCGATATTCATGGCCAGCATGAACACTACTCTTTGGTTGATTCCTCCACACATAGTCAGGTTTTAGATTCTTTTGGCCATTTGTCGAACGCAGTTAAGTCGGTCGAAGGAGCTTGGAGGAGCTGGCAATCTGAAAAAACTAAGTTGAATCAATGTTTAGAACAATCCGAAGCCATAAAACAAAGAACTGAAGAGTTGCTAGAGACGCAAAGGGATCTGGATGCTTTGGGATTTTCTGGCGAGGAATGGATTCAAACCTTGGACCAGCATCGTAAGGTCAGCAACATGAGTGAATTGATCGACGCAGCAAATCAATCGGTTCATATGCTCGGTGACGACGAGCAAAATATCCTAACTATTCTGACTAATATTCGATCTAGCCTCACTCGAGTGGTAGAGATAGATCCGCAAGTTGATGCAATGCTGAAAGACCTGGAGGGCCTGGAGATCCAACTTGAAGAACTTAACCGAGACCTACGTCGGTACGCGGAATCGTTGGATTTTGATCCCGGTTTAGCCGATGTCCTTGACAGAAGAATTGCTGAAGTACAGAGGTATGCGCGTAAATATAGTGTAAAGCCGGATGAGTTAGATGAGTTGAATTTGAGTGTTCAGGCTGAGCTAAAAAAGGTGTCTTCACATGCTAATTTAGAGGAGCTTCGTAGGGCAGAGGCTCAAACGAGAGAGAAATATTTTGAGACGGCTCGTCAATTAAGCTCGGATCGAGGAAGGTCATCTATTGAATTGACGCAAAAGGTTAATGACGCACTTGCAGATATAGCAATGTCTGGGGTTCGATTTGAGGCTCGACTAATTCCCAAAGGCGAACCCGGGGCTACGGGCCTTGAGCAAATAGCCTTTTATGTGTCTACTAATCCTGGTGCTGAAGCTAAGCTAGTGGGTAAAGTGGCATCGGGCGGTGAGTTGTCGAGAATTTCTTTGGCGATACAATCCGTAGTCCATCAAGATTCTGCCGTTCCAACGGTAATATTCGATGAGGTAGACTCGGGGGTGGGCGGTGCAGTGGCTGAAACGGTTGGGAGAATGCTTAAAACAGTTGGCCGCCGCGCTCAAGTGCTGTGTGTGACCCATTTACCTCAGGTGGCGGCCCTAGGCGACTCGCATTGGAAGGTCTCCAAAACTCAGTCAAAAACAGCTTCGAGTACGCTGCTGCAAAAACTTAATCCAAAAGATTGCGTTGATGAAATCGCGAGAATGTTAGCCGGAGAGGTTGTTACAGAGCAAGCTAAAGCCCATGCTCGCGAACTTATTAATTCGTCATTATCGTAACTCGTTACTTCTGTTTCTTCTTACGTCTTTCCTTTATGAGGACAGTTTAGTTTTGTGCAGTCGGCGTATATCTGCAAAGAATGGCCGATGATTTCGAATCCCCTATCTTTAGCAATTTTAGTTTGCTTGAGTTCGATTTCTTCATCATAGAACTCCTCTACGCGACCACATTGATTACACACCAAATGGTCGTGATGCTCTCCTTGGTCAAGTTCATAAACAGCCTTACCGGATTCAAAGTGATGTCGAATGAGAATGCCTGCCTGCTCAAATTGAGTGAGTACTCGATAGATGGTGGCTAGTCCTATGTCCATCTCGTCATCTAGGAGCACTCTGTATACGTCCTCTGCGGAAAGGTGTCCTGCCGATGACGTCTCAAATACATTTAGAATTTTTAGGCGAGGTAGGGTGGCCTTGAGCCCCATATTTTTGAGATCTAGTGGTGTTTTCATCGCAGTGTAATTTCTTTGAGTTTAGCCTATCATAACGTCTTTGTTACTTATTGACTAACCTTTCAGGTCTAAAAATAATATGAATCGGATGTATGTAGCTATCCTCCAGTGTTTGAGCGCTTTAGCTCTTGTGCTCACTTTGTCATCATGCTTCTTGTCACCTTACAAACTAGAGGTTCGGCAGGGCAACTATCTAGATGAAGAAATGTTGATGAAGCTAAAGCCGGATATGACAAAGGACCAGGTTACCTTTATCTTAGGTACGCCGCTGGTGATTGATCCCCTGACGCCTGATAATTGGAATTATGTTTATTTAGCTGGAGCAGCTGGCGATGTTAGGCGAGAGCGAACAATTGTCGTTGTCTTTGAGCAAGATCAACTGAAACGATTAGAAGGTGATGTGACAGTAGAGGGCTGGACGGACCAATAAGCAAGACGTAAATTGTATCGACTATCTATAGACTGCCAGGGGCGGAGAGCGGAGATTTGTTATGGATAAACTGAAAATTGCCGTTTGCGGCGCATCTGGGAAAATGGGGCGCGCGTTAATTGGTTGTATTAGAGATGATGACGCCCTGGCCTTAGTTGGCGCTCTTGAGGTCCCAGGTAATTCTTGCTTAGGTAAGGATGCGGGAGGACTACTTGGGTTTGACTCCGGGGTGGTTATATCCTCAGATATCGATGCTGTCACGAGTAGCGCGGATGTATTGATAGATTTTACTCGGCCGGAAGGAACGATTGATCACATGAGCGTGTGCATGTCCAACAATACTGCGATGGTTATCGGAACAACAGGGTTTACTAGCGCTCAGAAAGAATCTATAAGCACGGCTTCGGCAACCATACCTCTTGTGATGGCGCCAAACATGAGTCTTGGTGTTAACGTGTTGTTGAGACTATTAAAAATAGCGTCAACTGCCTTGGGTGATGAGTATGACGTTGAGATTGTCGAAGCTCATCACAAGCATAAAGTTGATGCACCATCTGGAACAGCGTTAAGGATGGGGGAGGTTATCGCAGAATCGTTGGGAAGAGACCTTTCCGATTGTGCAGTTTATGCGCGTGAGGGCCATACGGGCTCCCGTAAGTCAAAGACAATTGGTTTTTCTACGGTGAGAGCTGGAGATATTATTGGAGAGCACACTGCTGTATTTGCTGGAACGGGAGAACGAATTGAGATCATTCATAAAGCTTCTGACCGGAGTAATTTTGCGGTGGGTGCTTTGAGAGCTGCGAAGTTTTTATCCGGGAAAAAAGATGGCCTTTTCGATATGCAGGATGTTTTAGACGGTTAATAAGGTTTTTGACGTTTTAAAATAATGACACTGACTTTGTCGGGAATTATTATTTTAAGCATTTAGCCGGTCATAGAGATTGATCGATTGTTCTATACGCCTGTATAATGGGACCCCAGCGGGGGGAACGTTCAACGATTCCACCCGCTTTTTGCAAGTGTCCCAAGGGCACGGCGTCCCCCACTCAAAATTTATCCTTGGAGGTCGATTGTCGTATCAAAAATGTGATCCAGCGATCTTGGTCCTCGAGGATGGAACCGTATTTCAGGGTTTGTCTATTGGAGCGGATAAACCCGCCGTTGGTGAGGTTGTTTTTAATACTTCGATGACTGGTTATCAGGAAATCCTTACTGACGCCTCCTATCAAAATCAGATTGTGACACTAACGTATCCTCATGTGGGGAGTGTTGGTTGTAATGACGAGGACATGGAGTCAATTTGCGCGCGCGCAGCGGGACTCGTTATCCGCGATTTACCTTTGAGAGCAAGTAATTTTCGGTCCACGAGTTCGCTGAGTGAGTGGATGAAAGCGCAAAATGTTCCAGCGATCGCCGGCATTGATACTCGAAAGTTAACTAGATTGCTCCGCGAGAAGGGCGCCTTGCGAGGAGCGATAGGAACTGGAGTGGTCAACGATGAGGAGCTCATGGCACGTGTTCGCTCTTTTCCTGGGCTAGGAGGAAGTGATCTGGCGATCGAGGTGACTTGTGATAGTCCCTATGAGTGGAATCAGCCGCAGTGGTCATTAAATCCAGAGGCTGTTAGCAAAACCGAAGCAAAGAGACATGTGGTCGCTTACGATTTCGGCGTAAAAAGTAATATACTCCGGATGTTGGTTTCGAGGGGTTGTCGTGTGACCGTTGTTCCAGCGACGACCAGTGCAAAAGAAGTCCTCAAATTGAGTCCCGACGGTGTCTTTTTGTCAAACGGCCCAGGTGATCCAGAACCTTGTATTTATGCGGTTGAGGCGATTAAGCAATTATTGATCGACGGCGTACCAATATTCGGGATTTGTCTTGGGCATCAATTGCTCGCGATCGCGAGTGGCGCTAAAACTCGAAAAATGAAATTTGGTCACCATGGCGCTAATCATCCAGTCAAAGATCTTCGCACAGGACAGGTTCTGATCACTAGTCAAAATCATGGGTTTGAGGTTGATCAAGATTCGCTACCGAATGAGATTCAAGCTACGCATATCTCTTTATTTGACGGAAGTTTACAAGGCATTGAGCACCTTGACTCGCCTGCCTTTTCATTTCAAGGTCATCCTGAGGCGAGTCCTGGCCCTCATGATGTCGATTACCTGTTTGACCGTTTTACGAAAAATATTGATCAAACCAAAAATAATTAAAAATAAGCTTTAGGGAGCGTTGGGACGATTCATGCCAAAAAGAGAAGATATTCAATCAATACTTATCATAGGCGCGGGTCCGATTGTGATTGGGCAGGCTTGTGAGTTTGACTATTCTGGTGCTCAGGCATGTAAAGCTCTCAGGGAAGAGGGTTATCGAGTAATTCTGGTTAACTCAAATCCGGCTACGATAATGACTGATCCGGAGTTAGCAGACGTAACATATATAGAGCCGATAACTTGGCAGGTCTTAGAGAAAATTATCGCCACTGAGCAGCCGGATGCATTGCTGCCCACCATGGGTGGCCAGACCGCCCTTAATTGTGCCCTAGATCTGGCTAAACATGGAGTATTAGAGAAGTACTCTGTCGATATGATCGGCGCTAGTAAAGAGGCGATCGATAAGGCTGAGGATCGAGAGAAATTTAAGGCGGCCATGACTAAAATCGGCCTTGATAGTCCACGGTCAATGATAGCGCATAGCTTGGAGGAGGCGATTCAAGTTCAGGCATTGATTGGTTATCCGGCGATTATTAGGCCCTCTTTTACAATGGGCGGAGCCGGTGGTGGTATTGCATATAACAAGGAAGAGTTCGTCGATATCATCGAAAGAGGCTTGGACGCTTCTCCAACTAAGGAAGTTTTAATCGAGGAGTCGGTGATCGGTTGGAAAGAGTATGAGATGGAGGTCGTCCGTGACCGGTCGGACAACTGCATTATCATCTGTTCGATAGAGAACTTGGATGCAATGGGCGTGCATACCGGAGACTCGATTACTGTTGCGCCAGCGCAGACACTCACGGACAAAGAATATCAAATTATGCGGAATGCTTCTATAGCAGTTTTGCGTGAGATTGGCGTAGATACCGGCGGCTCAAATGTGCAATTTGCAATTAATCCTGATGACGGTCGTATGACGGTCATAGAGATGAATCCGCGAGTTTCTCGTTCCTCAGCTCTAGCGTCTAAAGCGACCGGTTTCCCGATTGCTAAGGTCGCGGCAAAGCTCGCAGTTGGTTTTACGTTGGATGAGCTCAAGAACGATATAACTGGTGGAGAAACGCCTGCCTCATTCGAGCCGACTATTGATTACGTGGTCACGAAGATACCTCGGTTTGCTTTTGAGAAGTTTCCGCGAGCAGATTCACGACTCACAACCCAGATGAAATCTGTTGGAGAGGTGATGGCCATCGGAAGGACTTTTCAAGAGTCTTTCCAAAAGGCTCTGCGCGGGCTAGAAACTGGAATTGACGGGTTAGACGAGCGTTCAGATGACATTGAAGTCGTAAGGCGTGAGATTACAGAGCCAGGACCAGAGCGAATTTTGTATGTTGCCGATGCTTTCCGTCTTGGTTTGGGTTCAGATGAAATTTATGACATAACGCATATTGATCCATGGTTCCTTGTTTTTATAGAGGACTTAATACTGGAAGAACGTGAAATTGCGAATGCGGCTATTAAAGACCTCGATAAAACAACACTGAGGCGTATAAAGCAAAAGGGTTTTTCGGACAGACGAATAGCAAAATTGTTAGGTCTCAATGAGGGTGACGTGCGTGATTTACGAAATTCGCTCTCGATACGTCCAGTGTTCAAGAGGGTGGATACTTGCGCTGCGGAGTTTGATACGAATACGGCGTATATGTACTCCACATATGAGGAGGAGTGTGAATCAAGGCCCTCGAGCCGCGACAAAATCATGGTTCTCGGTGGCGGACCAAATAGAATTGGACAGGGCATTGAGTTCGACTATTGTTGCGTTCACGCTTCCCTAGCGCTTCGCGAAGATGGTTTTGAAACGATCATGGTGAATTGCAATCCGGAGACTGTTTCTACCGATTACGATATATCTGATCGGTTGTATTTTGAGCCACTTACACTGGAAGATGTGTTAGCAGTTGTCGACGTAGAGAGACCTAAGGGTGTCATTGTTCAGTATGGTGGTCAAACGCCACTTAAATTGGCCGCGGGGTTACATGCCGCGGGTGTTCCAATCATCGGCACTAGCCCAGAAATGATTGATTGGGCTGAGGACCGGGAAAAATTTCAAAAGTTACTATCGGATCTTGGTTTAAAGCAACCTCCCAATAGAACGGCTAGAGACCCCGAGGAGGCGATACAACTGGCTCAGGAAATTGGCTATCCACTTGTCGTGCGTCCATCCTATGTTTTAGGGGGTAGAGCAATGGAGATCGTACATCAGCAATCTGATCTTGAACGGTATATGAGAGAGGCTGTTAAAGTCAGTAATGATAGTCCTGTTCTTTTAGATCGTTTTTTAAATGATGCGATAGAGGTCGATGTTGATGCGATTTCTGATGGTGATGATGTGGTGATTGGCGGGATTATGGAGCACATTGAGCAGGCGGGCGTTCATAGCGGAGATTCTGCTTGTTCGCTCCCGCCGTACAGCCTGTCTTCAGCGCTTCAGGATGAGCTGCGACGTCAAACCGTTGAGCTCGCGAAGGGGCTAAAAGTCGTTGGGTTGATGAATATACAATTCGCTATTCAGAATGAAGATGTCTTTGTTCTCGAGGTTAATCCGCGTGCGTCGCGAACAGTACCTTATGTGTCAAAAGCTATTGGTCGTCCTCTAGCTAAGGTCGCAGCAAGCTGTATGGCAGGCAAAACATTGGCGCAAATAGGAGCAACATCCGAGATCGTACCACCGTATTATTCCGTGAAAGAGGCGGTATTTCCCTTTATTAAATTTCCCGGCGTTGATACGATCCTCGGTCCAGAGATGCGGTCTACTGGAGAGGTTATGGGTGTAGGTAAATCTTTTTCTGAAGCTTTTGTAAAATCACAGTTAGCCGCTGGCGTTTTGTTGCCTACCTCCGGTAAAGCGTTCATGAGCGTTCGCGATCAAGATAAGAATAATCTTATTGATATAGCTCGCCGGCTATCCGAAATAGGTTTTGAATTAATAGCTACAAACGGCACCGCAAAGTCACTCGCCGAACATGGACTCCGTGCTGAACGAGTAAATAAGGTAACCGAGGGGCGGCCGCACGTAGTGGATATGATTAAGAACGGCGAGATTGCAATGATTATTAACACTGTAGATGATAGTCAGACCTCTATTAGAGACTCTTATTCAATAAGGAGAACAGCGTTACAGGGCCGTGTTACTTACTTCACAACCGTTGCTGGGGCAAGAGCGGCGAGCTATGGAATCAGTCAGATGACGGATATGAAGGTTTATTCTGTTCAAGATTCCCATGCCTCTATTAACTGAGTATTCTGTACTCGTTTATCTAAACTATTAAGGATTGTCGGTATGTCAAAGGTACCTCTCACAATATCAGGGGCGGAGAAGCTTCGGAACGAATTGCATCAATTGAAAAGCGAAGAGAGACCCGCAGTTATCAATGCGATTTCAGAAGCTAGAGCCCACGGTGATTTGTCTGAAAATGCCGAATATGATGCTGCAAAAGAGCGTCAGAGTTTTATTGAAGGTCGTATTCTTGAGTTAGAAGGAAAATTATCTAATGCACAAATTATCGATCCTGCTGAACTTGACGCGGAAGGACGTTGCGTTTTTGGTGCCACGGTAAATTTGTCTGATTTAGAGTCTGATCAAGAGGTGACTTATCAAATTGTGGGAGAGGATGAGGCAGACATAAAGGGCGGAAAGATTTCGGTTAATTCTCCTATCGCGCGGGCGCTAATTGGTAAGCAGGAGGGTGATGTTGCAGAGGTTGACGCGCCCGGTGGAGTCAGAGAGTACGAGATATTAGCGGTACAATATGTTTGAAACTTAATCTTGAATTAGCATCAAAATTGTACGAAACATCTGTAACTACTCAGCCTTTTCTTCATTTTTTCGGTAAATAACTAAGACCTTTCCGATATGATTAATAGGTGTTGCATCCAGGGACTTTGCGATTTCAGACATGATGGCGTTGCGTTCGTTGCGATCGTCAGAGTGGATTCGTACTTTAATTAGGTGATGCGCGTTCAATGCTAGATTGAGCTCCTTCAGCACTGGTTTGCTGAGCCCCTTATCACCAATCGTGACAACAGGATTCAGGTGGTGGGCTTTAGCCTTGAGTTCGCGTTTAAGTTTTTCTGCTACAGGGTTCACTGCTGTTCCTAAAGTGTGTTTGAATTAGAGTCGTTATTGTAATCTCAATGGATTGAATAAGTTACTCACAAATGCCAAAACGTAAAAAGAATTGGATGCAGGAGCATGTATCTGACCCATTTGTTAAAAGGGCGAATACGGAAGGTTGGCGTTCGCGAGCTTCGTTTAAATTAATTGAGCTTCTAGAAAAAGATGAATTAGCACAGCCTGGTATGGTGGTTGTAGATTTGGGTGCTGCGCCAGGGGGCTGGAGCCAGGTCGTATCAAAGCAAATGCAAGGGGATGGTTTGGTGGTTGCCGTTGATTTATTAGAGATACGAGAATTACCTTTGGTAAAAGTCATTTGTGGTGATTTCGGAGAACAGAAAACGCTGGATGCGATTGAAGCGGAATTAACAAATCGCGGAGTTGACCTTGTAATTTCTGATATGGCCCCCAATATTACTGGGGTGAAGTCGGTGGATCAGTCGCGATGGCTGAATTTGGCAGAATTGGCGTTAGATTTTGCACAAAATTATGTGAGAAGGGGCGGTAGCATAGTCGTTAAGTGTTTTGAGGGTGAAGGCAGTCAGGAATTTTGTAACAGCGTTAGATCTGTTTTTCGCAAAGTTCACCGAAGAAAGCCTCAAGCGTCACGTGATCGATCCAGCGAATTTTTTATCGTTGGATTGAACAAAATAGGCTGATTGGAACTATAGTTGAGTGAAATCGGTCTAGAATAGTGAGTTAATACGGTTTCGGAAAAAGTCCGAATGATTGGAAGGTAGGAGTAAAAATTGAATAATACGTTTAAAAATATAGCAGTATGGCTTGTAATCGCACTCGTTTTAATGACGGGTTTTAATCAATTCAGTGCGCGTCAACAGCAACAGTCGTCTGTCCCATATTCCCGCTTCATCCAAGACGTTAATTCCGGCGGTGTCGATGGCGTTACCATTGATGGCCGTAACCTTACGGTCCAGAAGTCAGACGGACAACGATACAGCGTTTATTCCCCCTCAGATCCTTGGTTGGTATCTGACTTATTAAAAGCGGGAATTGAAGTGGAGGCGAAGCCAGAAGAGGAACCTTCCCTTTTGATGAATATTTTTGTTTCCTGGTTCCCAATGCTTCTGTTAATTGGTGTTTGGATCTTTTTTATGCGTCAAATGCAAGGGGGCGGTAAAGGCGGCGCATTTTCTTTCGGCAAAAGCAAGGCGAGATTGCTCGATGACACAAACAACGGGATAACTTTTGTAGACGTTGCGGGATGTGATGAGGCAAAAGAAGAGGTTTCTGAGTTGGTGGACTTCCTTAGGGATCCCGGTAAATTTCAAAAACTCGGAGGTCGTATTCCTAGAGGTGTTTTGATGGTGGGCTCTCCGGGTACTGGTAAAACGCTCCTCGCTAAGGCGATTGCTGGCGAGGCGAAGGTTCCTTTCTTTTCTATATCTGGTTCGGATTTTGTAGAAATGTTCGTGGGTGTTGGTGCTGCTCGCGTACGGGACATGTTTGAAAATGCTAGAAAAAATTCTCCTTGTATATTATTTATTGACGAAATTGACGCTGTAGGGCGTCAGCGAGGCGCTGGTCTCGGAGGTGGAAACGATGAACGAGAGCAAACACTAAATCAGTTACTCGTTGAAATGGATGGATTTGAAACTGGAATGGGTGTCATTGTGATTGCGGCTACTAACCGACCCGACGTTTTAGATCCCGCTTTACTCCGTCCTGGTCGTTTTGACCGTCAGGTCGTTGTCCCACTCCCAGACATTCGCGGGCGAGAACAAATACTCATGGTGCACATGCGGAAAGTACCGATGGACCCAGATGTAAAGGCGGATATTTTGGCGCGTGGGACACCAGGTTTTTCAGGGGCAGATTTAGCTAATTTGGTCAATGAGGCAGCATTATTTGCGGCGCGAGCAAGCAAGCGTCTCGTTGAGATGTCCGATTTCGAAAGCGCAAAAGATAAAATAATGATGGGTGCCGAGCGACGTTCAATGGTGATGCCTGAGGAGGAAAGAAAGAATACGGCTTATCACGAGTCTGGGCACGCGGTTGTAGCCAGGTTACTACCGAGGACTGATCCGGTTCATAAAGTTACGATTATTCCTAGAGGACGCGCGCTAGGCCTGACGATGCAACTGCCTCAGGAGGATCGTTACAGCATGGATAAAGAGCAAATTCTGCAAAATATAGCAGTGCTGTTTGGGGGACGTATTGCAGAAGAGGTCTTCATGAAGCAAATGACAACCGGGGCTTCTAATGATTTTGAGCGGGCTACAGATATGGCCCGACGTATGGTCACTCAATGGGGAATGAGTGAGGAACTCGGAACCATGGTGTTTGGAGAAAACGAAGGCGAGGTGTTTCTAGGGCGTTCAGTGACAACAACGAAAAACGTTTCTGAAGCAACGATGCAAAGAGTTGACAACGAAATAAAGAAAATAATAGACGAGCGATACGCGTTAGCTCGTAGTTTGATCGAGGAAAATCGGGATAAAGTTGAATTGATGGCTCAGACTTTGCTTGAATGGGAAACGATCGATGCTGATCAGGTTAACGACATTATGGAGGGGCGCCAGCCAAGGCCGCCTAAGCCGACCCAAAAGCCAGAGGAGCCGAAAACCCCGCCTGACGTGTCTAGTCCGGAGGCAACAACGAGACCGGCAGAGGAAGCTTAGTTTATCGGTTTTGTTAAACACTTAGTCCTATGCGACTTTGGCAGTTGAAAATGAAGGGCTCCAAGTGAGAGAAGCTAATGGAACATGATGTCACTTGGGGCACTCGTCGCTTCCAGTTAAGCCGGCCAATGATCATGGGTGTGCTGAACATCACCCCAGATTCGTTTTCTGATGGAGGTAAAAACCTTGATCCTGAAGTCGCTGTTCAGCAAGCGAAGAAGTTACTTGCTGCTGGTGCGGACATAATAGATGTGGGCGGAGAATCGACTCGGCCTGGAGCAAAACAAATATCTTTGTCTTTAGAGCGGTCAAGGGTTATTCCGGTAATAAAGGAATTATCTCGATTGGATATTCCGGTTTCTATCGATACGCAAAAACTTGAAGTAATGCAAGAGGCGATTGATGGCGGCGCCTGTTTGGTGAATGATGTCTCGGGCGCGCAGACTCCGGAGGTGGCTTCTCTGGTGGCGAGAACTGGGGTGGGAATTTGTGTGATGCACATGCAGGGTTCGCCAGGAGACATGCAAGATAATCCGAGGTACAGCAACGTTGTTGAAGAAGTGTTCGATTACTTGAACAAAAAGGTCACGGCTTTAGTTCGGGCTGGAGTAGGTTCAGGTCAAATTGTGGTTGATCCAGGATTTGGTTTCGGTAAGAAGTTAGAGCACAACGTGTCCTTATTGACGAAGTTAACCAAGTTCCGTGAGCTCGGTTGCCCTATACTGGTAGGGTTATCGCGAAAGTCGATGTTAGGGCTTATTACCGAAAAGCAAGATCCTGCAGACCGATTGGGATCCAGTGTCGCAGCAGCGATTTTTGCTGTGGGCCAAGGGGCTGATATTGTTCGCGTGCATGATGTCAATGAAACAAGAGACGCCCTTGTGGCTTGGCAGTTTTTTTCAGAGGGAACGCTTTCGGAGCAATGTAAGTGACTAGAAGTAGAAAATATTTTGGAACCGACGGTATAAGGGGTGTGGTGGGAGAGGACCCCATAACGCCTGAATTTATGATGCGTTTGGGCTTTGCTGCGGGGAAAGTCTTTTCAAAGCAATCCTCGGCGGATTCGTCTGGTCGAGCGAAGGTGCTGGTTGGAAAAGATACGCGATTGTCTGGTTACATGCTCGAGTCAGCGCTTCAATCGGGTTTGGTGGCCGCTGGTGTTGACGTACTTCTTGCAGGACCTCTCCCAACGCCGGGGGTAGCCTATTTGACGCGAGTTTTGCGTTTGAATGCTGGAATTGTAATTTCGGCATCGCACAACCCTTACGAGGACAACGGAGTGAAATTCTTTTCGGCCGAAGGTAATAAGCTGTCAGACGCTATTGAATTTGACATTGAGCAGCACCTGATTAAGGGGGCGGATAGCGTCATTTCTGAGGATATAGGTAAGGTTAAAAGAGTGGTTGATGCGGCTGGGCGATATACGGAGTTTTGTAAAAGCACTTTCCCTCAAAACTGTGATCTGTCCGGGATGCGGATAGTGCTGGACTGCGCGCATGGCGCGACGTATCGGGTTGCACCAGCTGTATTTGAAGAGCTTGGCGCAACGGTTATTGTCATGTGCGATGCTCCGGATGGCACCAACATTAATCTCAATTGTGGCACCTTATACCCCGATGCCTTGCGAGAACGAGTCTGCTCAGAAAGGGCAGAGATTGGTATTAGTTTTGATGGCGATGGTGACAGGCTAACAATGATTGATTCTGACGGGACGATTTTTGATGGCGATCAACTTTTGTATGTGATTGCCAGCCATCGAAAAATGCATAATCAAGGCGGCGTAGTTGGTACCTTGATGACCAATCTGGCAATCGAAAATGGATTTAAGGCATTAAATATCCCATTCGTACGTTCAGCGGTTGGAGATCGTTACGTCTACGAAAAACTAATCGAGAATCAGTGGGTGTTAGGTGGGGAGGGGTCGGGCCACATTATTTGTCTTGATAAACACACGACAGGCGATGGCATTGTCTCCTCGCTTCAGGTTCTCGCCGTTTTGCGCGAACGCAGTCAGTCCTTGGGGCAGTGCTTGTCTTCGGTAGAGCTATATCCTCAGATACTTCATAACCTTCGGCTCAAGGATAAGTTGAATGAGCGGCAAATGATGCGAGTGCGGGCGTTGGGCAAGGCGACTGAAGAGAGGCTGGGATCTAAGTATCGAGTACTCATCCGAGCATCAGGAACAGAGCCTTTGTTGCGAGTTATGGTTGAAGGTGAATGCAAGGATGCTGTCGCGGACGCAGTCAAGGGGTTATCCGACGCTATTGGCTTAATAATTAAAGAAGTGCAATGAATATCATGCGCGAAAACAATACCTACTAAATCTTATATTTTTGACGTAAAAAATAGAATATTTAGGTTGTAACCTTGGTGTAACACACCATAGGTATAAATAGACCAGAGCTAAAAGTAATTTAACGTTTCAAGCCTATTTTGTCGTTATACAACCTTACTAAGGAGTTTTAAATGTCTTTTCGTCTTTTAACCGCAGCTGTCGTTTCTGTCGCTATGACTGCACCAGCTGTTGCGCGTGATTATGTATCGTTAGCCGGTTCTTCAACGGTATTTCCTTTTGCGACGATTGTTGCAGAAAAACTAGGTCAAAATCCTGCCATAAAAACCCCTATTGTTGAGTCCGGTGGATCTTCTGTGGGTAAAAAAGGTGTATGTGATGGAATTGGAACGCAATTTATTGATATCGGAAATGCATCATCTCGAATGAAGGCTAAAGAGCTTAAATACTGCGATGCGAATGGCGTTGCCGTTACCGAAATTAAAGTGGGTTACGACGGGATTGTGTTGTCTAATTCGAAAAAATCACCCCTTCTAGAGATTTCTAGAGCCGATTTGGGTAAGGCATTAACTGCTGAAGTACCAGATGCTTCTGGCAAAAAATGGATACCAAATCCTTATAAGAAGTGGTCTGAATTAAACGCTGCGTATCCGGATATTGCCATCCGAGTTTATGGACCACCAACCACATCGGGAACACGCGCGTCATTTGCTGAACTGATTAATCAAAAGTCTTACTGTGGTAAAGATAAGGTCGCGAAAGCATTATCTGTGGAGCGTGGCGATAAAAAGGGTAAAAAATGTCGGGCAATGCGTACGGATGGCGCTTATATCGAGGCTGGTGAGCAAGATAACTTGATCGTTCAAAAGTTAAACGAAGATCCTAATGCTTTTGGAATCTTTGGATTCTCTTATTTAGATCAAAATACTGATACCGTTCAGGGTGCCGTTCTTGATGGTGTGGCGCCAACGTTTGACGCGATCGGATCAGGAAAGTACAAGGCTTCTAGAGCCCTATACTTCTATGTGAAGCACGCTCATATCGGCGTTGTTCCAGGGATCGAAAAATACATGACAGAGTGGACGAAACATTGGGGTGATGATGGCGTTCTTGCGGATGCTGGTATGATACCTATGTCCAAGGTTGAACGAAAAGAAATGATGGATCGGATGAATGATCTACCAGTTCTCAAGAAGGGCGACCTCAAGTAAGATTAAATGGTCAGAGGTGTTTGGTTAAGGAGCCAGCTTTTGGCTGAAAGCTGGCTCTTTCTCATTTTAAAGGACGCATTACGGTGTCGTTAACAAGTCTAATTCTTCCGTTGCTCATTATTGGCGCGATTTATTTTTACCTGGGACAACACTGGGGTAGAAGGCAATGGGCGCTCGGCTCGGTTAAGTTGCATTCACTGCCAAGATATTATGGATTCTGGACAGGTTTGGTTGCCACGGTGCCTGCACTCCTTCTCCTAATTTTCCTGTCTTTGGGAGATGATTTCCTCTTTAAATCCATGCTCAAGCAGTTCTACCCATCGGATGTGCTCGATGGGGACGTGGTAGTGCGTGCGATAGCGTTTACTAAAGTCATGAATCTAGTCGAGGGTGTTCGTTTTGGGGTTCAAGAGCCCTGGGTTGAGGCAGCTGCTAGTGCTTGGATCGGGTGGCAAAAAGTCGCTGATCTGGTTATTGCTTCAGTTACCATCGGATGCTCTTTGGTCGCCGGAATTTTTGCCTATAGGCAAATCAGCCCGACATTCCGAGCGCGTAATGGCGTGGAGCGTATTATTTTATGGGCACTCATAGCGTGCTCTTCGATCGCGATATTTACGACCATTGGCATAGTGCTTTCTGTATTGTTTGAGTCGATTCGATTTTTTAAATTAATACCGATTCAGGATTTTATTTTCGGGGTTGAGTGGAACCCTCAATTCGAAGGAGCGGAGCGAGCTGGTTCGGGTGGTGGCACTGCAACGTATGGCATGCTGCCCATGTTCGCTGGAACTTTTTTAATATCAGCGGTTGCGATTACAGTTGCTGTGCCCATTGGTTTATTCAGTGCTATTTATCTCGCGGAGTACGCAAGCTTGAAGACGCGCTCAGTTGTTAAGCCATTACTTGAAGTTTTGGCAGGTGTTCCAACCGTAGTTTATGGGTTTTTCGCCGCATTAACTGTTGCCCCCTTTGTTAGATCGGTTGGGGCTTCCTTGGGTATCGAGGTCGCTTCAGAGTCTGCCTTAGCAGCAGGGCTTGTTATGGGGATTATGATAATTCCATTTGTTTCCTCGTTGTCTGACGATGTGATTAACGCGGTCCCTCAATCTTTGCGAGACGCGGCCTACGGTTTGGGATCAACAAAAAGTGAGGCAATCCGTCAGGTCGTGCTACCCGCTGCCCTACCCGGAATCGTTGCTGCTATTATTCTCGCTGTATCCCGTGCGATTGGTGAAACAATGATCGTGGTGATGGCGGCCGGCTTAGCCGCAAACTTATCCTTTAATCCTTTGGATGCTGTGACAACAGTGACGTCACAAATTGTGACTATATTAAGTGGTGATCAGGAGTTTGAATCTGCAAAAACACTCTCTGCTTTTGCCTTAGCTTTGGTTTTGATCGTTGTCACCTTAGCGCTAAACTTTTTCGCGCTACAAATTGTGAAGAGATATCGGGAGCAATATGACTAGATCAACAGATGGCGGCCTACTGAGTTCTCAAGAGGCTGCCGAGCGGGTAGCTGCATCATTGAAAAAGCGTGGGCGGAGTGAGCGGCGCTTTCAGTATCTAGGTATAGCGGCAATAACATGCTCGATTTTATTTTTGGTGCTTTTGTTTACGGGTATTTTCTCTAAAGGCATACCTGGCATGTTCCAGCATTACGTAACGTTAGAGGTTTTCTTAGACAAGAATCGGATGGACCCGCAAGGAGATATGAGCCCGGATTCATTGTATACTGGTGATGCGCGCGGTCTTGTTAATGAGTCGTTGATGAGCGCACTTGGGAACCCAGAAGGCCGAAAAGCTAAACGCGCTGCGCGTTCGATATTATCCTCAAGTTCACCAAGCCGGTTGGCAGAATTTGCGGTAAAACATCCTGAGCTAATTGGGCAAAAGGTTGCGGTTAAATTTGCGGTTGATGACGATATTGATTCATTTATGCGCGGGTTTATTTCTCGGGAAACGCCAGAGTCAGATAGGCGAATCAACAATCAAATCATTGAGTTTGTAGACAGACTAAATCAAGCTTCTCTAATTTCCTATGAATTTAGTGATTATCTTTTTTCTGGGTCGGCTTCCCGAGATGCTGAGATCGCGGGTATTAAAGGAGCTTTGATTGGCTCTATATGGACCCTAGGAGTCTGTTTATTAATTGCCTTTCCCTTGGGTGTGGCAACAGCTGTGTATTTAGAGGAGATTGCACCTAAAAATCGGGTTACAGAAATTATAGAAATCAATATCAATAATTTGGCTGCAGTCCCATCGGTTGTATTCGGGATTATGGGCCTTGCAATTTTCATCATCGCTTTTGGGATGCCGCGTTCGATTCCGCTCGTGGGCGGCATTGTTTTAGCGCTGATGACTTTGCCGACGATCATTATCTCGTCTCGCGCGGCTATTAGGGCGGTGCCCCCGAGTATTCGAGACGCTGCATTAGGAGTAGGGGCATCGAAGATGCAGACAATCTTGCACCATGTGATTCCGCCTGCCCTGCCAGGCATGTTGACTGGCACCATTATCGGCATGGCCCAGGCCCTTGGCGAGACGGCTCCACTTTTGATGATAGGGATGGTTGCGTTTATTGTGGATGTGCCTGGTGGTGTGACCGAGCCGGCCACAGCCCTACCCGTGCAGATTTTTATGTGGGCTGATTTCGCGGAGCGTATGTTCATTCAAAAAACCAGCGCGGCTATTATTGTTCTGCTAGCCTTTTTAATTACGATGAATGCCGGTGCAATCATCCTTCGTAAAAAACTTGAACGTCGATGGTAATGACAAAAAATGGATTAAACATATGACTGATGAAGTGATTGATATTAAGCCAATGGATTTTCAAGATAGAGAGGTGCCTGACGAAACGGTCGGTGAGGTGCACGTTAAGAATCCAAGAATGACCGCACGCAATGTCAGTGTGTACTACGGGGATAAACTGGCAGTTGATAATGTGACCCTGGACGTAGGGACGAGCGAAGTAATCGCATTCGTAGGGCCGTCAGGCTGCGGTAAGTCGACATTACTTCGATGCTATAACAGGATGAATGACACTATCGATATTTGTCGTATGGAGGGGGATATAAATATCGACGGGGACGATATCAATGACCCTAAGATTGATGTGGTTTCATTAAGAGCTCGAGTCGGTATGGTTTTTCAAAAACCAAATCCTTTTCCGAAGTCTATTTTTGAAAACATTGCTTACGGTCCTCGAATTCATGGTCTTGCCAAGGATAGTGTTGAGCTTGATGAGATTGTGGAACGTTCGCTCGAGCGGGCGGGGTTGTGGAGTGAAGTGAAAGATCGTTTAGACCAACCAGGTACAAGTCTATCAGGTGGTCAGCAGCAGCGATTATGTATCGCTCGGGCAGTCGCTGTTGGTCCCGAGGTCATATTGATGGACGAGCCTTGTTCTGCCTTGGATCCCATCGCGACGGCTAAAGTAGAGGAGCTAATTTCCGAATTGCGTAAACAATATACGATTGTGATTGTGACGCATTCCATGCAACAGGCGGCGCGGGTGTCTGATCGGACTGCTTATTTTCATCTTGGGAAACTTGTGGAGGTAGGCGAAACCAACGAAATCTTTACTCGTCCGGCCCACCGCTTAACAGAGGATTACATCACCGGTCGATTTGGCTGATGCGTAGTTCTTGGTTTAGCCAGTTCATTTTGAGTTTTGATTCGATTACACCGTAATTGCCGACATTGACCAGAAACCCAGTAAAAAGGTAAAATTAAGTAGTTTTACTTGAGTGGTTTTAGGGATGAATCGTAAGCAACTTGTTGTCGGTAATTGGAAAATGAATGGGTCTCTCTCCGATAACGAGGCGCTTCTGGTTGGTTTGTCGGCAGCTGATGATTTGTCGGGTTTAGATGTTTCGGTGTGCGTGCCTTATCTTTATCTTGCGCAAACGCGGGAGCACCTTGCTGCGGGGAATATTAGTTGGGGGGGGCAAAATGTCAGTGAGCACGATGCGGGAGCATACACGGGCGAAATTTCAGGTAGCATGCTCGCCGATTTTGAGGTCTCGTTTGGACTTGTTGGGCATTCTGAGCGTCGCAGTTTTTATGCGGAAACCAACGAATTAGTAGGGATCAAAGCAAGAAAGCTGCTCAGTGTAGGTATTACGCCGATTGTTTGTGTTGGTGAAACGTTAAAACAAAGAGAGGCGGAAGAGACCTTCGGGATCATTTCTGCTCAGCTAGAGGCGGTCATAGAGCAGATTGGGCTAGAGAATTTAGGGCGATTAGTGTTGGCGTATGAGCCAGTATGGGCGATAGGAACAGGTTTGACTGCATCGCCTGAGCAGGCGCAAGAAGTACATGAGTATTTGAGGGAACAAGTTGCCTTGCTTGACGAAGCCGCTGCTAGCTCGCTGAGGATTTTATACGGTGGCAGTGTTAAGCCTGATAATGCTGAGAAATTGTTTCGGCAAGCAGACGTTGATGGTGGGTTAATTGGTGGTGCTTCACTTAACCTGATTGATTTTTTGACAATTTGTCGTCTAGCAATTTAAGCGGCATCATTTTGATGATTGACGGAATATTATGAGTTCTATTGTTTTGGTAGTGCACGTGCTGGCAGCCCTCGGTGTGATTGGGCTTGTTTTAATGCAGCATGGTAAGGGTGCGGATATGGGCGCTGCCTTCGGGGGTGGGTCATCGGGGAGCTTATTTGGATCTAGCGGATCAGCTAATTTTTTGAGTCGAGTGACAGCCGTTTTTGCAACTATTTTTTTCATAACGAGTATGAGCCTGAGTTTCCTGCAGTTTGAGGAAACCCGATCAGTCGGTGTTATGTCAGGAGCAACGATTACCGCGCCAGCAACTTCCTCAGATGAATTAGAGGTGCCAGACTCTTCCTTAATTGAGGGTTCAGGGTCAAAAGTTGATGAGATTCCAAACTGATCACTTGTGAAGAGCGTTACAATGACAGTGGTGGTTTTTGGGATGAGATTGCCGACGTGGTGGAACTGGTAGACACGCCGTCTTGAGGGGGCGGTGGCGAAAGTCGTGCGAGTTCGAGTCTCGCCGTCGGCACCAAAATTATATTTTGAGTAATCAATTCTCTTGAGCTCGAACTAATAGTTAAATATAGGTCTGATAAGTAAGTTAGCCATGTTTTGATGTGGTACAAGGTATTTGAATGATAGGTGATTACTTCCCAATATTATTGTTTATCATCGTCGGCGTTGCCGTGGGCGTGATTTTGCCTTTAGCTGGCGCCGTTCTCAGTCGCACCTTCGGGTCACATAATCCTGACCAAGCGAAATTATCGGCCTATGAATGTGGTTTTGATGCGTTTGAAGACGCGCGTACAAAGTTCGATGTTCGCTATTATCTCGTGGCTATTTTATTTATCATTTTCGATCTTGAAATCGCGTTCTTATTTCCATGGGCCATCGCGCTAGATCAAATTGGATTGGCGGGGTTTATTGCAATGATGATTTTTCTCGCTTTGTTGGTTGTGGGATTTGTCTATGAATGGAAGAAGGGAGCCCTGGATTGGGATTAATTAGGCCACTGCAAATATGATTATCGAGGAAATACAAGAAAAGGGTTTTGTAACGACCAGTGTCGATGCGGTTGTGAATTGGACGCGGACCGGATCTTTATGGCCCATGACTTTTGGTTTAGCTTGCTGTGCTGTTGAGATGATGCACGCGGGAGCTTCGCGCTATGACCTAGATCGATTCGGTGTTGTTTTTCGGCCTAGCCCGCGTCAATCCGATCTCATGATTGTAGCTGGAACGTTGTGTAATAAGATGGCGCCAGCGCTGAGAAGGGTTTACGACCAAATGGCTGAGCCTCGCTGGGTTATTTCGATGGGGTCATGCGCCAACGGCGGCGGTTATTATCACTATTCGTATTCTGTGGTGCGAGGATGTGACCGTATTGTTCCCGTAGACGTTTATGTCCCGGGATGTCCGCCTACCGCAGAGGCGTTATTGTACGGGATTGTTCAACTGCAGAATAAGATCAAAAGGACGAACACGATTGCCCGTTGATCTGTACAACAGAATATTTAGGAATTAGGTGAATCAAGTTAATACAAATTTGGTCGAGTCACTCAAGTCTAGTCTGAAAGTGACGGACGAGGCGATTTGTTCTGGGCGCGATGAAGTTACCCTTGTCACGTCGGCAGGAGAGCTGTCTTCAATCATGCTTGCATTGCGGGATTCGCCAGCACTTAACTTTAACCAACTGATAGATGTGTGCGGTGTGGATTACGCTGACTATCCGTCAAACAACCAAACGCCTTATCGATTCGCAGTAATTTATCATTTATTGTCGACTAATTTAAATCATCGCCTTCGAATACGTGTCTATTGCGAGGATGATGAGCAACCTGCTGTTCCCTCTGTCGTAGATATTTGGCCAAGTGCTAATTGGTTCGAGCGTGAAACTTTTGACCTGTATGGAATTGTTTTTGATGAGCACCCTGATCTTAGGCGTTTGTTGACTGATTATGGGTTCGTTGGCCATCCGCTCAGGAAGGACTTTCCGGTGTCAGGTCATGTAGAGATGCGTTATGACCCGGTAGAGAAGCGAGTGGTGTACCAGCCAGTAACGATTGAACCCCGTGAAATTGTGCCGAGAGTTATCAGGGAGGATTCTTATGGCGACGTTTAGGCTTGTTATAAAGTGCTTCTCTGGTAGAGGGCCAAAAGATGGCTGAAATTAAGAATTACACAATGAATTTTGGACCACAGCATCCCGCTGCGCATGGAGTTCTGCGTTTAGTGCTTGAGTTGGATGGAGAGGTCATTGAGCGTATTGATCCCCATATTGGGTTGCTTCATCGCGGAACGGAAAAGTTAGCCGAACACAAAACATACTTGCAGTCGGTGCCTTACATGGATCGATTGGACTATGTCTCGATGATGTGTAATGAGCACGCTTACGTTATGGCAATCGAGAAGTTACTCGGTGTCGATGTGCCGATTCGAGCGCAATACATACGAGTTATGTTTGACGAGGTGACTCGTATATTGAACCATTTATTGTGGCTGGGTGCACACGCGTTAGATGTTGGGGCAATGACAGTGTTCCTCTATTGCTTTCGTGAACGTGAAGATCTCATGGATTGTTATGAGGCGGTGTCAGGAGCACGATTACACTCGGCCTATTATCGGCCGGGTGGCGTTTACCGAGATTTACCAGACTTCATGCCCAAATACGAAGCATCAAAATTTCGTAACCAAAAAGAAATTAATCGGTTGAACGAAAATCGACAGGGCTCATTGCTCGATTTTATTGAGGATTTTACGACTAAATTTCCCACAAAGGTGGATGAATACGAGACCCTCTTGACGGACAATCGTATTTGGAAACAGCGAACTGTGGGTATTGGTGTGGTTTCTCCAGAAAGGGCCGCGGCCTTGGGGTTCACCGGACCAATGATTCGTGGTTCGGGCGTTGCTTGGGATTTGCGAAAGAAACAACCTTATGATGCTTACGATCTGGTAGATTTTGATGTTCCGATTGGAACGAACGGAGATTGTTACGATCGTTATTTGGTGCGAATTGAAGAGATGCGACAGTCAAATCGTATCGTTAGACAATGCATTGATTGGTTGCGAGGTAACCCGGGACCAGTGATTACCGGTAACACCAAAGTCGCGCCGCCTTCGCGAGAGGACATGAAAGTGAACATGGAAGATCTGATTCATCACTTTAAGTTGTTTACGGAAGGTATGCATGTTCCACCTGGAGAGACTTACTGTGCAGTGGAGGCGCCTAAGGGTGAGTTTGGTATTTATTTGGTTTCCGATGGTGCTAATAAGCCATACCGTTTAAAAATTAGAGCGCCTGGATTCGCTCACTTGTCAGCTATAGACGAGATGACTCGAGGTCATATGATTGCTGACTTGGTCGCTATAATTGGGACTCAGGATGTTGTGTTTGGGGAGATTGACCGGTGAGCGACAGAAAACTTTTAAGCTCAGAAGCTTATCGTGCGATTGACAAAGAGATCGCGAAGTATCCCGCGGATCGTAAATCGTCAGCTGTAATGGCTGCGCTAGCGATAGCACAAAACGAGGTCGGATGGGTCTCTGAGTCAGTCGTTGAAGATATTTCACAATATCTGGGTATGCGACCGATTGCGGTTTGGGAGGTGGCAACGTTTTATGGCATGTATAACTTGGAAAAACCCGGTCGATCAAAGGTAGCAATTTGTACTAATTTGCCGTGTGCATTGCAAGGTGCGAATAAGATGGTTGATCAGTTGAAGGCGAAACTTGGGATCGATTTTAATCAGACCTCTCCGGATGGTTCGGTGACTTTGAAGGAGGCCGAATGCATGGGCGCTTGTGGAGATGCTCCCGTGGTGATCATTAATGATCGAGAGATGCGAGGGAAAATTGCCTTAGCCGATGTTGATTCGTTAGTTGAGGAGTTGAAAGCGAGATGATAACGTCAAATCCTCCATTCCCCATTGATAGTTACGGTCCGGATGCGGTGATTATGAAGGGGGTTGATGGCCTCAACTGGACCCTCACAGAATATGAGAAAAGAGGTGGTTATAAAGCGCTTCGAAAAATTCTTAGTGAAGGAATATCTTCAGAAGATGTAATTGCCGAGGTAAAGAAGTCCGCGCTTCGCGGGCGTGGCGGAGCGGGTTTTCCGACGGGGCTCAAGTGGAGCTTCATGCCAAAGGGGGAAGGCCAAAAGTACGTCGTTTGTAATTCAGATGAAGGCGAACCCGGAACATTTAAAGATCGTGATCTCTTAAGATATAACCCGCACATAGTGATCGAAGGGATGGCAATTGCGGCTTATGCGATCGGGGCTTCCGTGGGATATAACTATATTCATGGGGAAATTTGGGAAGTTTATGAGCGCTTTGAGGAGGCTTTAGAAGAGGCACGAGCGGCGGGTTATCTAGGGAGTCATATACTGGGCTCGCAGTTTTCATTTGAGCTACACGCACATCATGGTTTTGGCGCTTATATATGCGGAGAAGAAACTGCTTTATTAGAGTCTATCGAGGGCAAAAAAGGACAGCCAAGATTTAAGCCTCCATTCCCGGCATCTTATGGGTTATATGGATGCCCTACGACCATCAATAACACGGAAACATTTGCTGCTGTGCCCTCCTTGATCCTTGAGGGCGCTGAGACATACTTGTCTTTGGGTAAGCCGAATAATGGCGGAACAAAGATTTTTTCTGTATCTGGCGATGTGGCAAAACCAGGCAATTATGAGGTACGTCTCGGAACTCCTTTTGCCGAACTGTTAGAAATGGCAGGAGGCATGCGTGACGGGAGGCGTCTTAAGGCAGTAATTCCAGGTGGTTCTTCGATGCCTGTTCTTCCAGCGGAAGTGATGATGGCTACCGATATGGATTATGACTCGATAGCTAAAGCTGGTTCGATGCTTGGTTCTGGAGCAGTCATTGTAATGGATGAGACGCGATGTATGGTTCGTTGTTTATTGCGTTTATCCTATTTTTACCATGAAGAGTCCTGTGGGCAATGTACGCCATGTCGAGAGGGCACGGGTTGGTTATATCGGTTGGTTAAGCGTATTCAAAATGGAACCGGTGAGGATGATGATATCGATAAACTTTTGTCTTTGTCCGATAACATCGGAGGCAGGACTATTTGTGCCTTAGGAGATGCGGCGGCTCTACCTGTCAAGAGTTTCATAAAGCACTTTCGCCCGGAGTTTGAATACCTTATCAAACATAAAAAAAGTCAGGTTGAAGCAATATGATTACCCTTGAGGTCGACGGTAAAACCGTTGAGGTAGAGAGCGGTAGCACCGTGATGGACGCGGCAAACAAGCTTGGTGTTCATGTGCCACATTTTTGTTACCACAAGAAATTGTCAATTGCCGCGAACTGCCGCATGTGTTTAGTTGAGGTTGAAAAAGCGCCTAAGCCTTTGCCTGCTTGCGCAACACCTGCCACACAGGATATGAAAGTGCACACCCGTTCTGAGCAAGCAAAAACTGCTCAGAAGGGAGTAATGGAATTTTTGTTGATTAATCATCCGTTGGATTGCCCAATCTGCGATCAAGGGGGAGAGTGCCAGCTGCAAGACTTAGCGGTTGGTTACGGAGGGTCGGGCTCTCGATTTAAGGAGGCAAAGCGGACAGTAAGTACGAAGGAGCTTGGTCCTCTCGTGTCTGCCTCTGAGATGTCGCGCTGTATTCACTGTACCCGCTGCGTTCGGTTTGGTCAGGAAATTGCGGGAGTCATGGAGCTAGGTATGGCTGGTCGTGGGGAACATTCGGAAATTATGTCATTTGTTGGTTCTACCGTTGACTCTGAGCTGTCTGGCAATATGATTGATGTATGTCCAGTAGGAGCACTAACGTCGAAACCTTTTAGATATGCGGCGCGAACCTGGGAGCTAGCCCGAAGAAAGACTGTTAGTCCGCATGATGCTCTAGGGTCTAATTTAACTGCCCAGATTAAAGGGGATACAGTTATTAGGGTGGTTCCTTATGAAAATACTGAGATTAATGAGTGCTGGATTTCAGATCGAGACCGGTTTTCTTATGAAGGATTGAATGCTTCCGATCGCTTACTCTTACCTATGATCAAAACCGATGGTCGGTGGGAAGAGGTGGATTGGGCGGTTGCTCTAGATCACATTAAAGAAAAATTGGCCTCTGCAAACATAAAGCCTGAGCGCATTGGCGCATTCGCAGTGCCGCAGGCGACCACAGAAGAGCTGTATTTGTTTCAAAAGTTCATTCGAGCTATAGGTTCGGAAAATATTGACTATCGACTGAGGCAAACCGATTACGAGGCGTCTTCAAATGGCTTAATGCCATGGTTAGGCATGTCTGTTACAGACGTTGAGAATTTAGACCGTATTTTAGTTATTGGATCCAATATCCGAAAAGAGCAACCGCTCCTCGCGCATCGAATAAGGCAAGCGGTAAAGAAAAATGGTACGTCTCTCGCATTTGTCAATTCAATGAATAGTGATTCATTGGCCTCAGCCGCAAAGGATTATTTAGTACCGCCTAGCCAAATAACGGATCTTATGTGTCAGATTTTGAAAGCCGTTAGCGTTGTTCTTGGTCGCGCGCTGCCAGAAGAATTAGATGATTGCGCGGTCGGAAATGATGCGGACCAGATTGCGCAATTGCTTATGTCGGGGCAGCAGAAATTGATCCTACTTGGCGCTTTGTGTCGAAATCATCCGGACCGATCAAACATTGAGAAGTTGAGCCACTTACTTGGTCAATTAGTTGACGCGAAAGTAGGCTTACTCTCCGAGGGCGCTAATTCGTTGGGCGCAGAAATCGTTAATAGCTTGCCTGGATCGAATGGACTTAATGCCGGGGCGATGATAGCTACTCCAATGGATGCGTACTTTTTATTACATGCAGAGATGAGTGAAGATTCATGTATGCCGGGCCTTGCTATTGAGGCATTGAAGTCGGCACAGTTAGTCGTAGCCTTAAATGCATTCAAGGGCGAAGTATGTGAATATGCCACAGTGATGTTGCCAGTCAGTCCATTTTCAGAAACTGCCGGTACGTTCATCAATTTAGAAGGTAGGCCTCAGACTTTTGGGCCAGTTGCGCCAACAAAGGGGCTCAGTCGACCGGCTTGGAGACTCATCGCCGCTCTTGGGAAGTTATTTAGCTTCACTGATTTTGAATATCAGTCAATCGAAGATGTTCGTGCCGAATTGAAACGCCATTTGGACGGACTACCCAATAAATTACAAGTCAAGTTTGACCCTTCGTCAATGCAAATTCATGCGACTCGTAACGCTAAGGATGAAATTGAACGGTTATCAGATGTTCCGATGTACAGCGTTGATTCGATTGTTAGGCGAGCGCCAGCACTGCAATTGACCAAAGAGGCGATGTATGACTTTGTGTGGGTGAGCTCGGATTTATCCAGTGAACTCGATATATCGGATCAAGATATCGTGCGAGTGGAGCAGGGAGGAAATCATTTTGATTTGCCTGCTAAAGTTGATTCGAATCTGATGTCTTCTGTGGTCCGTGTTCCAATGAATAGTCGAGCATCTAAGGTAATTGGTGGCGTCACCGGCACAGTCCGGCTTACCAAGCTCCAGTCAGTTGGTACGGCGGCGTGATTGTAGATTTCTTAACTCCTTACCTTGGTGATCAACTAGCGTATTTTAGTTGGACCCTAATAAAGGTTTTGGCAATACTTATCCCAGTTACTCTTTGTGTAGCCTATCTCACTCTTGCTGAGCGAAAAGTCATTGGGTTTATTCAACTGCGCTTAGGCCCTAATCGTGTGGGTCCAAAAGGGTTATTGCAACCGTTTGCTGACGTATTAAAGCTACTAACAAAAGAAATTATTATTCCCAATGGAGCGAATAAGTTTCTTTTCGTTATCGCACCTATGCTGTCGTTAATGCCTGCTCTAGCCGCTTGGGCGGTAATGCCTTTTGCGGATGGTTTGGTCTTATCGAATATTGATGCAGGACTTCTCTATGTTTTGGCGATAACATCAATGGGTGTTTATGGCGTGATTGTTGCTGGCTGGGCATCGAACTCAAAGTACGCTCTAATCGGTGCGATGAGAAGCGGAGCGCAAATCGTTGCTTATGAAATTGCTATGGGTTTTGCGTTAGTTTGTGTATTGATGATGTCTGGGAGTTTGAATTTAACCACTATCGTTGAAACGCAACGAACCAGTTTAGGTTTTCTGGGTTGGAATTTGATTCCGTTGTTCCCGATGTTTGTTGTGTACTTCATATCGGGCGTCGCCGAAACGAACCGGGCACCCTTCGATGTTGCTGAGGGCGAGTCAGAGATTGTTGCGGGGTTTCACGTGGAGTATTCTGGCACCACCTTTGCGGTATTTTTCTTAGCGGAATACGCCAATATGATTTTAATTGCGGCGCTTGCGTCACTCATGTTTCTAGGTGGGTGGCTATCGCCAATACCAGGAATTCCAGACGGCTTTGGGTGGTTGGCTGCTAAGGTTGCGTTCATGCTCTTTTTCTTCTTGTGGTTTCGTGCGACATTTCCTCGGTACCGTTACGATCAGATTATGCGGTTAGGATGGAAGGTGTTTATTCCAGTAACCATTGTGTGGCTAGTTCTCATTGGTGTGCTAATGAGGATGGATTGGTGGCCTTGGTAATTTTTTACAGATAGGTATCAATAAATATGTTTGGATTTATTCGTGATGCATCAAAGACGTTTTTACTTACTGAATTGCGTAAGGGTTTGATGCTTACATTGAAATATTTTTTTGCGCCAAAAATAACGGTTCAGTTTCCAGAAGAAAAGACACCCCAAAGCTCGAGATTTCGTGGTCTTCATGCTTTGAGACGATATCCGAACGGTGAGGAGCGTTGTATTGGATGTAAATTATGTGAGGCGGTATGTCCGGCTTTAGCGATTACTATTGAGTCTGAGCAACGTGACGACGGAAGTCGACGAACCACCCGCTATGATATTGACCTTACAAAATGTATTTTTTGTGGTTTTTGTGAGGAGTCCTGTCCCGTGGACTCAATTGTGGAGACCAGAGTCTTTGAGTACCACGGTGAGCAGCGAGGAGATTTGGTCTACACGAAGGAGATGTTGCTGGCGGTCGGTGATCGTTACGAGGATGAAATCGCTGAGGATCGAGAATCTGATGCGAAATATCGATAGACATCTTAGATTAATAAAAAATAAATACAAACGTAATGAGCTTTGAAAATTTTTCTTTCTATATGTTTGCTACAGTGTTAATTGGGGCTGCGCTAAGCGTCATATTTTCCAGAAACCCAGTCCATGCAGCTTTGTCTTTGGTTCTAGCCTTTTTTACGGCAGCAGGTATCTGGTTAATGCTCGAGGCAGAGTTTTTGGCTATTTCCCTCATATTGGTTTATGTCGGCGCCGTTATGGTTCTTTTCTTATTTGTTGTGATGATGTTAGACATTAATTTGAATCGAATGAGGGAAGGGTACTGGAATTATTTGTTACCAGCGTTAGTTGTGTCTGGAATTTTTCTGGCCGAGTTGATTGTGTTGATCGGCGGCCGCGTTTCGTTTAGTAAGCCTCTAGAGGTTCCAGCAGCGATTACGGTTGAGGGTAATACGCTCCAATTAGGACGTCTGTTATACACGGAGTATTTATACGCTTTTGAGTTGGCGGCGGTGATATTACTCGTAGCTATTGTCGCTGCTATTGCCTTAACGCTTAGGCGTCGTAAGGATATGAAGCTCGTGAGCACAGATGAGCAATTCTCAGCGAACCGAGAGAATCGCTTGAAAATCGTGTCAATGCCGACAGAAGGTGGACGTCGAGAGGATCCTTCGTGATTACTCTGTCTCATTATCTGGTTTTAGCTGCCATTCTTTTCTCAATCAGCATTGCTGGTATATTTTTGAATCGTAAAAACATCATTATTATCCTCATGTCTATTGAGTTAATGTTAC
Source organism: Betaproteobacteria bacterium TMED22 (assembly GCA_002167745.1). Lineage (GTDB taxonomy): Bacteria > Pseudomonadota > Gammaproteobacteria > Burkholderiales > Eutrophovitaceae > Eutrophovita. Next base: position 61,446 of record NHCB01000015.1, on the reverse strand, counting down.
TCGCAGTTAACATCAACTTTGTGGCCTTCTCACATTATTTGGGCGATCTATCGGGTCAAATTTTTGTTTTTTTTATTCTGACTGTAGCTGCAGCTGAAGCGGCGATTGGACTCGCCATTTTGGTTGTTTTATTTAGAAATCTCAAAACAATTAACGTTGATGACATTGGCGAGATGAGAGGCTAATGGCCTTATGACAAGTATGAATTTATATCTCCTAGCAGCGCTGTCTCCTCTTTTCGGCGCGTTATTGGCGGGTTTTTTGGGGAGGCAGATGGGTCGGACTGGCTCGCACACTGTAACCATTGTAGGCGTCACAGTCTCTTTGATCACGTCATTAATAATCTTCAGAGACGTTCTAGGTGGTCATGTTTTCAATGGCACTGTTTATACCTGGGCATTGATTGGTGATGTGAGTTTTGAGGTAGGATTCTTGATTGATCGTTTGTCCGCGCTCATGATGATTGTCGTCACAAGCGTGTCACTTATGGTGCACATATACACCATCGGCTACATGAGGGAAGATCCTGGTTATCAAAGATTCTTCAGCTACATATCCTTATTTACGTTTGCCATGCTCATGCTGGTTATGAGTAACAATTTCCTTCAGTTGTTTTTTGGTTGGGAGGCGGTTGGGTTGGTTTCCTATTTGCTTATTGGGTTTTGGTATAAAAAAGATTCTGCGATATACGCAAACCTCAAGGCATTTCTTGTTAACCGTGTGGGCGACTTTGGATTTCTCCTAGGAATCGCATTGGTGCTGCATTACGCGGGGAGCCTCGATTATGCTGCTGTATTTGATCAAAGTGAGAATTTAGCTAACCAACAAATTGAATTATTTAATGGGGTTGGATGGTCGTTGGTTACGGTTATTTGTATTTGTTTATTCGTAGGGGCGATGGGTAAATCGGCTCAATTCCCGCTCCACGTATGGCTGCCTGATTCAATGGAGGGCCCGACACCAATTTCTGCATTAATTCACGCGGCAACGATGGTGACAGCAGGCATATTTATGGTCGCACGTATGTCTCCCTTGTTTGAGTATTCAGAGGCAGCGCTTTCCTTTGTGTTGGTGATTGGTTCTATCACTGCTCTTTTTATGGGACTTCTGGGTTTGGTGCAAAACGATATCAAGCGGGTCGTTGCATATTCAACATTATCGCAGCTGGGATATATGACCGTTGCTCTAGGTGTGTCTGCATATTCTGCCGCGATGTTTCATTTGATGACGCATGCGTTTTTTAAAGCATTACTCTTTCTCGCGGCGGGGTCCGTGATTATCGGAATGCATCATCAACAAGATATGCGATACATGGGTGGTCTAAGACGTAAAATGCCCATCACGTGGTTGGTGTCTTTAATCGGGTCATTGGCATTAATTGGATTTCCCTTTTTCTCGGGCTTCTATTCAAAAGATAGCATCATTGAGGCCGTACATTTGTCTACCATCCCGGGTTCAGGATTTGCATATGCCGCAGTTTTGATCGGGGTTTTTATTACTGCACTTTATAGTTTTCGGATGTATTTTTTGGTATTTGAAGGTGAATACCGCGGCGGTTCGGGTCAGCATGATCATGCTGGACACCAACACCACGATCCTCATGAATCACCAATGGTTGTCTGGATGCCTCTGGTCGTTTTAGCGGTTCTTTCAATAGTCAGCGGAGCAATCTCGATCGAGTCTATTCTCTTTGGAGGTTATTTTGATGACGTTATATTTGTTTTAAGTTCTCATGATGTGGTCGAAAAATTTGGAGAGCATTTCCACGGTTGGTTGGCCATGGGGCTGCACGGATTCCAAACATTGCCTTTCTGGTTAGCGCTGGGTGGGGTCTTCGTAGCTTGGTTTCTTTTTCTTTATTCGCATCGCGCGAGAGCAAGACTCTCAGTGTTTGCTCCGATTACACGGTTACTTGAAGAGAAGTACTTTTTAGATAAATTCAATGAATGGTGCTTTGCATTGGGGTCGAGGTCACTGGGTGGTTTACTGTGGCGATTGGGCGATCAAAAAATCATTGATGGTTTGTTAGTCAATGGATCGGCAAAGTTAGTAGGTATGACGGGGATCTTACTTCGTCGTATGCAAACGGGTTTTGTCTCTCATTATGCATTTGTAATGATATTAGGAGCCTTTGGTCTAGTCACATTCTGGCTCTTCGGAAAATAAAAAGAAAATATGTTGACTAACACTACCGGTTCTCTGTCGCTCATTATTTGGTTGCCTATAGTCTTCGGCATCCTTGTGCTGGCCGTTGGTGGAGAGGGCAGAGAGGTTATAACTAAGTGGTTATCTTTGCTGGGCTCTATCCTTGGAGCGTTGGTTGTCATTCCCCTATGGCTGCAGTTTGATCGTTCGGAGACTGCCTTTCAATTTGTGGAGTTTTTGCCTTGGATCGATACATTTAATATTAATTACCATCTCGGGATAGATGGGATATCACTGATTCTTATTTTATTAAATGTGGTGACTACAATATTTGTTGTTGTCGCTGGCTGGGAAGTCATTACAAAGAGAGTTTCTCATTATTATGCTGCATTCTTGATTCTCTCTGGCATGATCAACGGAGTTTTTTGTTCCCTCGACGCAATGTTGTTTTATGTCTTTTTTGAAGCCACCCTTATTCCAATGTTTCTTATTATCGGCGTGTGGGGTGGCCCCAATCGAGTTTATGCAGCGGTTAAATTTTTTCTTTATACGCTTGCGGGCTCACTGTTAACGCTAGTAGCGCTAATCTACTTGTACAGAGCTAGTGGCAGTAGTTTTGCCATTTCGGACTTTTATGCGACTTCGATTCCGCAAAGTGTTCAAGTAATGATATTTCTTGCGCTCTTCGCGGCGTTTGCGGTCAAGATTCCTATGTGGCCAGTTCATACTTGGTTGCCAGATGCGCACGTTGAAGCGCCTACTGGAGGATCTGTTGTACTGGCAGCTGTAATGTTGAAGCTGGGAGGGTATGGATTTTTACGACTTTCATTGCCCATCGTGCCGGACGCTGCGCAGCAGTTAGCCCCATTTGTGATCGCTCTTTCTTTAATCGCGATCGTATATATTGGTTTCGTGGCGCTCATTCAAAGGGATATGAAAAAGCTAATTGCGTATTCGTCTATTTCCCATATGGGGTTTGTTACGCTCGGTATTTTCATATTTAATTCTGAAGGTATGCAAGGAGCGGTTATCCAAATGGTGTCACATGGATTTATCTCGGCAGCCTTATTCCTGTGTGTTGGTGTTTTATACGATCGGTTGCACTCACGAGAAATAGCAGATTACGGTGGGGTAGTTAATTCGATGCCGATGTTTGCAGCACTTTTTCTAGTTTTTGCGATGGCGAACGCAGGCTTACCGGGGACAAGCGGGTTCGTTGGCGAGTTTCTTGTCATCATGGGTGCAATGGCCAGTAACTTTTGGTTTGCATTCGCTGCGGCAATGACGCTTATACTGGGCGCTGCGTACACACTGTGGATGTATAAGAGGGTGGTATTTGGGGATGTAGGAAGTGAGAAAGTAGCGGGATTGAAGGATCTTAATGTCCGCGAATTCACTATGTTATTTGTTTTAGCGTTAATAGTTATTGGGGTAGGGCTTTATCCCAAACCGTTTACAGAGTTGATCGGAGTGTCGGTGGCTACAATTTTAGAGCTTACCTCAGTAACTAAGAACTAATAGAGCAGTCGAATTTAATAGATATATACGCCATACATGGACTTTCAATTATTAGATTTATATACGCTTGTACCCGAAATATTTCTACTCATTGGGGTGAGTGTTATTTTGTTACTCGACTTATTTTTAAGTGAGCAGCGGCGTGACGTTACATTTTTCTTGTCTTTGATAGTTCTAATTCTGACGAGCATCTTGCCATGGGTTTTTTATGACGCAGAGCCAAACGTGATTATGAACGGGTTGATCGTTTCAGATGCGCTTGGCGCGGCCTTAAAATCATTTTTATGCGTACTCATTGCGGTCGGTCTCGTTTATTCTAAAAACTATTTGCAATCTCGAGGGCTTCATCGAGGCGAGTACTTTTCCCTGACATTATTTGCTGCTTTGGGAATGATGGTGATGATCTCATCTAATCATTTACTGAGTCTATACCTGGGTCTTGAGCTTTTAAGTTTAAGTTTGTATGCGATGGTTGCGCTTCAGCGTGATTCTGCACGCAGTTCTGAGGCTGCTATTAAGTACTTTATTTTAGGGGCTATAGCTTCTGGTATGTTGCTCTATGGGATGTCGATGATTTATGGCGCGACTGGTAATTTGAATATTGAGGCGATTGTATCTTCGATTCTTGCGAATGATGCCGACGAAACTTTACTTCGGCTTGGGGTGGTCTTCTTGATCGTTGGTATTGGATTTAAGCTCGGAGCTGTGCCGTTCCATATGTGGGTGCCCGACGTTTATCAAGGTTCCCCTACTTCAGTGACGTTGTTGATAGCGACCGCACCAAAAATTGCAGCCTTCGCTTTTGTATTACGTTTGCTCGCTGAAGCGTTAGGGCATCCATCGTTACAGCAGGATTGGAGTCAAATGCTTACCGTTCTCGCGGTCGCATCCCTAGTGATTGGCAACGTCGTAGCCATCGCGCAAACGAACTTTAAGCGAATGTTAGCTTATTCAACTATAGCTCATATGGGATTTCTGCTGGTTGGGTTCATGACCGGCTCTATTACCGGCTATAGTGCCTCACTGTTCTATGTCTTGACATATGTTTTGATGGCGTTGGGTGGGTTTGGGGTAATTGTGTTGTTATCTCGAGATGGCTTTGAGGCAGAGGAGCTGAGCGACTTGAGCGGTCTGAGCCAAAGCAATCCTTGGTGTGCTTTTCTCTTAATGATTATTTTATTCTCCATGGCGGGGATACCGCCTACGATAGGTTTTTGGTCGAAGCTCTTTGTAATCCAGGCGATTGTAGATTCAGGTTATGTGGGACTTGCTGTGCTTGCTGTTATGTCATCTCTGATCGGAGCATTCTACTATCTGAGGGTCGTAAAAATCATGTATTTCGACGCGACGGAGCCATTAGATAACGCGGTGACTTATCGGACAGGGCTGGCCATATTTGGTGTAAATGGGTTGTTATTACTTGGGTTGGGTCTATTTCCTGGGTGGTTGCTTGCTCTTTGTCAATCACTCATCGAGAGTTCGGTTAGAACTTTTTGATTAATGGCTCAAGACTTCACTGAAAAGCAGCTTAATTCTCGGTTAGTCTACACCGGAAAAATGCTTAACCTGCGCGAGGATGCGGTAACGTTACCCAGCGGTGCTGAGGCAACCCGAGAGTACGTGGTTCATCCTGGAGCATCGGTCATTGTCCCCTTGTTTGAAGATGGAACGGTATTAGTCGAGAGACAGTATCGCTACCCAGTCAAACAGCACATGCTTGAACTGCCTGCTGGAAAAATCGATAAAAAAGAAGACCCGGAAATTGCGGCGCAAAGAGAGCTGCTGGAGGAAACAGGTTATGAAGCTCTCCGTTGGGATTTTATTGGGAGCTTAATGCCATGTATCGGTTACTCTGATGAGTTGATATACGTCTACTTAGCGCGCGACTTGACGTATTGCGAGCAAAAATTGGATGACGAGGAATTTTTGGAGACCTCTAAAGTACCTAAGGGGAGATTGTTGCAACAGGCTCTCAATGCGCAGATACAGGATGCGAAAACTATTATCGCCTTGTTATGGACTGAGCAATTCCTTAAAAAATCTGTTTAGAAACTGCAAACTAAGTCCAAGGGGCTTCATAGGGCTTGAATTCTGTATTCTTGCCCCCATCTCGATTGTCTATAAAGTACATAATTTATTTTAATGGAGTGAGATTCAATGTCAGATTCTGTTTTAAAGGAAACGCTCGGGTTTCAAACCGAAGTAAGTCAGCTATTAAAACTTATGATTCACTCCTTGTATTCCAACAAGGAAATCTTTCTAAGGGAGCTTATTTCAAACGCTTCCGACGCGTGCGATAAGCTTCGATTTGAATCACTCACGGATGCTTCGCTCATGGGTGATGATGCCGATCTTAAAATAGATATCTCTGTTGATCGAGAAAAACGAACCGTTTCCATCTCAGATAATGGAATCGGAATGTCTCGAGATGAAGTGATTCAGAATATCGGAACGATTGCTAAATCTGGGACGAAAGAATTTTTTAATCAACTTACCGGAGATCAGGCGCAAGATGCCACACTGATTGGGCAATTCGGGGTGGGATTTTATTCATCATTTATCGTGGCGGATAAAGTGACGTTAATCTCACGACGAGCAGGATTGCCGGAGTCCGAAGCAGTTTGTTGGGAGTCTGCGGGGGAGGGCGATTTTACAGTTGAAACTGTTCCAAAAAACAGCCGGGGTACGCAAATCATTCTTCATTTGAGGCCGGATGAGGATGACTTACTAGAGGGGTATCGTCTTAAAACAATCGCTCAGCGTTATTCTGACCATATTAATCTTCCGATTTTCATGCGGAAAGAAGAGTGGGATGAGAAAGAAAGTAAATATGTCCTTCAAGACGAGTCTGATCAGATCAACCAAGCTTCAGCAATATGGGCGCGACCAAAGAGTGAAGTCACAGACGAGCAATATCAGGATTTTTACAAGCATATTTCCCATGATACGGAGAATCCTTTAGCTTGGGCTCACGCTCGAGTAGAAGGTAAAAGTGAATACACCCAACTGTTGTACGTGCCAAGTAAGGCGCCATATGATCTATGGAATAGAGAGCATAAGCGTGGATTGAAGTTATACGTTCGTCGCGTATTTATTATGGAGGACGCGGAACAACTATTGCCAGGCTATCTTCGGTTTGTTAAAGGTGTTGTGGACTCTGCAGACTTGCCGTTAAATGTGTCGCGGGAGATATTGCAGGAATCTAGAGATGTCGAGGCGATTCGTAAGGGATGCGTCAATCGGGTGTTAGGCATGATCGAAGACATGGCTGAAAATCAGCAAGACAAGTTCACGACTTTTTGGACTGAATTTGGTTCTGTGCTTAAAGAAGGAGTCGGAGAAGATTGGAGCAACAAAGAGCGTATCGCTAAATTATTGCGGTTCTCAAGTACCGCAGACAGTGACGCTAATCAAGTGGTGGCGTTGCACGATTATATCGGTCGCATGAAAGAGGGCCAGGATAAGATCTACTATATTACTGCAGAGACTCATGCTGCAGCGAAATCAAGTCCTCATCTCGAAATATTTAAGAAAAAAGATATTGAAGTTCTTTTGCTTTCTGATCGTGTCGATGAATGGGCTGTGTCTAATCTTCAGGAATTCGATGGTAAAAAACTCGTATCGGTGGCTAAAGGTTCTCTCGACTTAGGCTCAATTGATGATGCTGCAGAGGCTAAGAAAGATGAGGATAGTTCGGAAAGTAGCGATTTGATTGACCGAATTAAGAAATCATTAGCCGGTAAGGTCAAGGACGTCCGTGTATCAAATCGACTCGTAGACTCTCCATCATGTTTGGTGTCAGATGAAGATGAGATGAGTATGAATTTATCGCGAATGCTCAAGGCAGCGGGGCAGGAGGTGCCTGCTATTGAGCCGATTCTAGAGATTAACGTCAATCACCCTATCGTAAAGAAAATGGCAGGTGAAAAAGATGAAGGTCGTTTCTCGGACTGGAGCTCTATTGTCTTGGATCAAGCCATGTTAGCCGATGGTGGAACATTGGAAGATCCAGCGACGTTTGTGGGTAAGTTAAATAACTTGATTCTAGATTTATCGCAAAACACTTGATTCTGGGATTGACTGGGGATACATTCAGGCGAATAGGATAAGTATCTAGCCCTGTTTAGGCGTGATTGTTTGCGTTGTTATTTAGGAGTCGCGATGATTAGTGCACTTCCGAATGCCATTACTCTTGGACGACTACTGTCTGTCCCCTTGCTTGCGATTCTATTGTCTAGTCATGATTATCAACTCGCGTTTTGGATCTTTTTAGGCTTAGGTTTATCGGATGGCCTAGATGGTTATATTGCTCGCCGATTTAATGCGATTTCCACAGCAGGAGTATTACTTGATCCGGTGGCCGATAAGCTATTGGTTATTACGTCTGCGTCTATGCTCGCGTGGGATGGCCTCCTGGCGATGTGGATCGGAGTGCCACTCGTGTTAAGAGATATTGTCATGTTAAGTGTAGGGTTGCTCGACGGCAAACTGAGGGAGACCCCTGTCGCGCCTAACTCATGGGGGAAATTCCATGCATTCCTCGCATTTTTAGCTATTGGTCTTGCCATAGGACAGGCCGCCGGTCTCTTTTCCGGCAAATGGCTGGCTCATCTGATTTGGCTTATTTTGCTAGGTACGCTGTGTATTACTAGTGTCGTATATTGTCTTGAGTGGCGTCGCATTCGCGCCGAAAGAACGGTTTAATTAGACGTGTTTCCAGTTCGCTGAACGTTTTTCAATGAAGGCGTCTATTCCTTCGCCAGCATCAAATGCCATCATATTGCAAGCCATAGTTTCCGCAGCAAATTTATACGCATCATCAATGCCCATTTCCATTTGCCGGTAAAGCATTCTTTTACCTGTCGCAACGGCAATGGCCGACTTACGGATGATTGATTCAGCCATCTCAAGCACTGCTGCATCTAAGTTTTCTGCAGCAACAGACTTATTGATTAAGCCGAGAGATTCAGCTGTACTCGCATCAATGAACTCTCCGGTGAACAGGAGCTCAGCCGCTTTTTTCCGATGAATGTTTCGCGAGACAGCAACGGCAGGTGTTGAACAAAATAAACCGTAGTTTATCCCAGACGTGGCGAACTGTGCTTTGTCAGATGCAATAGCGAGATCACAAGTTCCTACAAGTTGGCAGCCTGCAGCAGTCGCAATACCATGCACTTTGGCGATTACCGGTTGAGGAATCCGCATGAGCGTTAGCATGAACTGACTGCAAGTGTTAAACAATGAATCGTAATATTCTCTGGATGGATTCGCACGCATTTGCTTCAAATCGTGTCCAGCACAAAATGCCGAACCGTTGCCTTCAAGGACTACAACACGAACTGCTGAATCGTTACATATGGCGTTTAATTCGGTTTGCAGTGCTGCCAATAATTCTTCAGAAAGCGCGTTGTAAGCATCAGGACGATTCAGTGTGAGAGTGGCGACACCGTCACTGTCCGTCCTCAGTAGCACTGTCTCATCAACAATGCGTTCTGCTGAATTCTCTGCAGCCATATCATCCTTCTCCTAACCTAGTTCTTTAGCGTAGTATAGCGCTGAAACATGATTATATTGTATTTCTATTAATTCATTGAAACAATGAGTTAGGCATGCCGATAACGAATATGGATCACTTATGACGTTTGATAGCTCTACATTTACTGTCATTGACTACTTTGCAATAGCGATATTTTATTTTGGGTGGCTGGGCTATGCTAAATTTGCCCGGCGTGCCGCTACCAATGGGATGCCGAGCTTGATGAGTGTCATGGTGCGTTTTCGTGAGGATTGGTGGCGTGGCACTATTCGTAGAGATCTGAAAATTGTCGATGCGAATATTATCCTTACGTTGTCAAACGGCGCCACCTTCTTCGCTTCAACGACCATCCTTATATTAGGAGCTCTTCTAGCCCTGCTAGGCACTACTGATCGAGCAATAGAGATCCTCGCAGACTTGCCTTTTGCAGTGAAAAATGACACGTTTGCTTGGAATTGCAAAATTGTTGTTTTGTTAGCGATTTTTATTTATGCATTTTTTAAATTTACCTGGTCTTTAAGACAACATTTTTTCTGCTCCGTAATGGTAGGAGCCGCGCCTGATACGGATGCTGACTGTCAGGTGCGAGAGGATTTTGTGCGGCGTGGGGCTCGAATGGCGAGTACTGCTTCGGATACTTTTAATGATGGATTAAGAGCGTATTACTTTGGTTTGTCGGTATTACCGTGGTTTCTTAATTCATGGTTATTTATAGCATCAACGGTTGTAGTTATAGGGATTCTTTATCACAGGGAATTTAAGTCTGACGCGCTCAAAGCAATGATAGGCAATAATTAATGTAAAGATTAGCAATCTTGGGAAGTGAGTTACGTGTAGGCATTTCATAGGGGGAGTCGTGAACGAGACAACAAAATTTTCATGTAATCATTTAAGTGAATCCAAATTTAAGCGGGATGGGTTGCGACCGTTTTTTGAGTATCGTGACTTGGGCATCCAAGATGCAACGAATGGGGCTGTCGTTGCACACGTGATCAGAGCAGTGCCTGGCGAGCATCCAGTTCCTCGTCGGCATCATCATGACGTGAGCTTTCAAATGGTTTATATCTTGAAGGGGTGGGCGGAGTTTGAATATGAGGGTGTTGGCCGAAAACGGTTAACTGCAGGAACATGTGTCCATCAGCCACCAGGTATCGTTCATAAAGAAGTCGCTCACAGTGACGATTTAGAGCTCATAGAAATTGTTATGCCAGGAAATTTTGAAACGCACGAGAGTTAATTCTTGTTTAGCGTGAATATGGGGCCAACTCCAATTTCGTTATGTAATCTTTGGTAAAACCTTCGGCCTCCCTAATGAAGTCAAAAAAATCTGTTTCAAAGTAACTTAATTGGTTAGATAGATCCTTTGCGCCACCTAATAACGCGTTACCGCGTTTTAGCCTGGAGCCTAGTCGTTCAATTTGTCGAGTAATGCCGTCTATGGATGTGTAAGCTCGAAACCAATCTTCACTTATAATAAGCTGAGCGACTCGCCTAAAATTTTGTGGGTTCTCGGGACGGTCTTTGAGTACTACTTCGTAGACGTAATCACTGAATTCACTCAAGCCTGTTTCGTGTAACTGCGACCAGTGTTTGGCAATAATATGGTCAAAATACATATCGATCAGGATTCCAGAGAATCGTTTATATGTAGGGTTGATCCTAGCAGCGCTACGTTTAAAAATATTTGATTGACCTGAGAATGCATCAATCTTTCTATGGAGTTTGATGCCATTAACAACGTTCCAACCATGAACGGTCTTTAGCTGCTCATTTATGGGGCCTTTAATAAAGTCTCCAAGGAGACTGCCAAGTTGCCAATCCTCGTGATGTGGCGATAAAAAAAGATGGGCGAGGTAATTCATGATCCAATCGATGGTTATAGAAGGTATAAGTATTCTGTTTTTAAAAAATTTCGTACAACTAAATTTATTTATCGAACTCATAGACGAGTCTATAAGAATACACACTCGTTATAATCACGTCTAAAATGAAAATCGGAACCTCTTTCAATGAATAATAACCAGACCTCAATCGTAAGTTCCTATGAGCAATTAATGAGTCTCGCTAATGAGACAGGAACGGATAAGTCCTCAAGCCCGGACATTTCATTAAAGCATTTGGTAGATTCTTTAATTAATTCTGGGCTTGGAGACGCAGTCAAGCGGGCTTGCTGGCATCCGAGCGATATTGCCGCAGGGCAGCTCGTAAGACAGGCTACGGATGCGATATTGACGGCGAATAACGAGGACACATCTTTTCGGATGGATATATTTGTGATGCCTGTAATTTTGGTCGTGGGTGCCCAGAAATCGACTATGCTATCTACTGTAATTCATGACGTGAATGCGCTCAAAGAGGTTTTTGAGAGTCTCGGTGTGCTCGGTCATTGTAGGAACTTTGGGTTAGCAAATTGCTTAACCGATCACGAAGCCTTAAATCAATATCCGCTCGAGTCTTGGCGATTCGCTAGCCGGTATGATGAGTCTAAGAGTGTCGCGACGTTAGATTTTCCAGAATATCCGATAGAGAGTTCATCAAGGGCAGAGACTGCTCACTTGCGATTTCTGTGCGGAGTGGCTTTAAACCCCGCCTCGGCACCATCCATTTTTGAGTCTGCTGGAGACATTGGAAGATGGGGAATGAAATTTACCGAGACTGTGAGCGCTCAGTTATCTACACCGGATTGTTCGGTGCTGGCGCTACCGAGAGCACCCAGACCTCTTATTAAATCTTTGGAGGAGGGGTATTGGGCTTCTCGGGAGGTGGGTTTTCAACTATTTGCGAGTAATGCGCTTAATCATGCGCGCCTCAAGTTTGGAGAGCCGGATGTTTTTATAGATTCAGGTGCTGGCGATAAGGTGCTGACGCGGTTGTCGTCGTTGTTCGATGATTCATTCGATAGAACTTATAGTTTTCCCGTTGCGCCTTATGAATCCCATAATCAAGTGTTAGCTAATATAGATGAGTTTCTGAGAGAAATCGGGATTCAACGTTACGAATTAAAAGTTGCTGAAGGTGAGCAGAGGTTCGTGAATTGTGAAGCATAATACAATGTAATTTGATGTCTTGGATGTTACGTGCGCATTCGGGCCGTATAAAAATATTTATAGAAAGTTTTCATGAAAACAGTATTAGTGACTGGTGCAGGCAGAGGAATTGGGTTGGCTACTGCTAAAAAATTCTCATCGATGGGCTGGCATGTACTGTCTTTGGATAAAAAATTTGACGATTTTTTTGTTGGCGAATCTATAGATTTCGATCTCAGGCAGCTTGAAAAAATACCGAACCTGATTGATGGTTTAGGGCCAATTGATACGCTGATTAATAATGCGGCAGTTTTGTTTTGCGATCCTGTAGATGCGATACCGGAGGATCACATTAAAGAGATCTTAGATGTAAACCTTTTAGCGCCGGCGAGGCTTATCGAGTCTGTCTCTAAAGGGATGAAAGCTCAAGGCGGTGGTCGTATTGTCTCCGTTGGGTCAGTGTCCGCATTCACTGGCCATCCTGATCTATGGTACGGGGCGACAAAAGCCGCTTTGTTGAATCTTACAAAGAGTTATGCTTCGCATCTTGCTCGTTACAATGTACTTGTGAATGCAGTTGCGCCTGGCCCAACATTAACCAAGATGTATGAAGCCCTGCCTGAATCTCGAAAGGATTCAGTGATGAGCAGCGTATATAGCGGACGACCTTGTTTACCCGATGAGGTGGCAGAAACAGTTTTTTGGCTGGGAGCAGTAAGTCCCGCTTACGTTTCTGGAACCACTGTTGATGTAAATAACGGGTCTTATCCAAGATGACCTGTAATGCGTATTTAGGCGCGTCATCCGGTTGGTCGCCAGCCCAGTGAAGTTTCAAGCAGAAGAGACACCTTATTTCGGGTTAGGCCCGGACCTGATTCTTAACGCTCTTGATAACGTCGGTTGGAAAACCACAGGAACATTAATGCCATTGAATAGCTTCGAGAATCGGGTCTACCAAATTGGTGTCTACGATGAGGATAAAGAATTCGAAGTGGTAGCGAAATTCTATAGGCCGGGTCGTTGGTCGAAAAACCAATTAGTCGAGGAGCATCAATTTAGTTTTGAATTGGTTGATTTCGAACTGCCAGTTATCGCTCCTATTAGGAAGAATCAAAGGTCTCTATTTAAGGCAGAGCATTTTCAATTCTCTGTTTTTGAAAAAAAGGGCGGGCGGGCGCCTAATTTAGAGGACGATTCGGTACTAAGCTGGATCGGACGATTGATTGGACGCATTCACGCCGTGTCTGCAACGCAGTCATTCGAATATCGACCGACTATTAACATCGAGCAATTTGGCCGAATGCCTACAAGATATATTATGGAAAATGAATTTATCCCTGTCGAATTAAGAGAGCCTTATCAAGGTCTTGTAGATCTTGCATTAACGACGATTGATGGTGCGTTCGATCAAAATCAAGATAGTGCGCTCATTCGTCTTTTGGGGGACTGTCATCCAGGTAACATTCTGTGGATGGAAGATGGCCCAAGTTTTGTCGACTTAGATGATGCTGTGATGGGACCAGCGATACAGGATTTATGGATGTTGCTGTCCGGAGATAGAGATGCTATGGCGTTACAATTACGCAAAGTCCTGATGGGCTATGAGCAATTCATGGAGTTTGACTATGGGCAGGTCTCATTGATAGAGCCATTGAGGACATTGCGCATTATTAATTATGCTGGATGGTTGGCGCAGCGGTGGAATGATCCGGCTTTTAAGGTGGCATTCCCGTGGTTCGGTTCCCAACGATATTGGGAAGAACATCTAGGGCATATAAGAGAACAAATTGGATTGATGCAAGAGGGATTTTCGATTTAGTCGTGAACGCATTCTTGGTCCAACGTTTTCGAATTTCAAATTATCTGTTTCACTTTTGTTTTTCTGACAGAATAAGCTAAGTAAATCTATTTTAAGGATCCTTTGATGTTGTATGCGTTACATGAATTACAACGCTCGCTACTTTCACCAATAGTGACCGCAGCGAATGTTTTGAAAGAAACTACTCATAGCCCCTTCAATCCGTTAAGGGATCTACCGTTTGTCAGAGCCGTCGGCGCAAACAGTGAACTCTTCACACGCGTAATGCAGCGGTACCACAAGCCTAGCTGGGACATTGAAACGGTTGAGGTTGAGGGTAAAGCAGTTGCGGTGCATGAGGAAATTGTAATTGATAAGCCATTTTGTAAATTAATACATTTTAGAAAAGATGCGAAGTTTAAGGGTCCTAAGTTACTCATTGTGGCGCCGCTATCCGGGCACTTCGCAACTTTATTACGTGACACGGTTAGAACAACTTTAGCCGAACACGATGTCTGGGTGACCGATTGGGTTGACGCAAAGATGGTGCCTTTATCTGACGGACAGTTTTGTCTTGATGACTATGTTGATTACATTAAGGAGTTTATTTGCTCTTTGGCGCCAAATCTTAATGTTATGTCTGTCTGTCAACCAACGGTTCCTGTTCTGGCCGCAATTTCTTTGTTGGCTTCTGAACGTAATCCGCATGTACCAGATGCGATGATCATGATGGGTGGTCCAATAGATGCGCGACTCAGTCCAACAGCTGTGAATCAATTTGCCGATGAACATTCCCACCAGTGGTTTACCAATCAAATGATCATGCGAGTGCCACAAAACTATCCCGGGTTTTCACGTATGGTCTACCCAGGTTTTATGCAGCACGCAAGCTTTATGGCGATGAATCCTGATCGACATCTTAATGCGCATTGGGAGTTTTATAAGCATCTCATGCAAGGTGACCAAGATAGTGCTGAGGCGCACCGACAGTTCTACGATGAATATAACGCTGTACTAGATATGCCTGCTGAATATTACTTAGACACGGTTCGTATTGTGTTTCAGGACTTTTTGTTGCCGAAAGGTTTATGGGATATAAG
This sequence comes from Betaproteobacteria bacterium TMED22, assembly GCA_002167745.1. Classification (GTDB taxonomy): domain Bacteria; phylum Pseudomonadota; class Gammaproteobacteria; order Burkholderiales; family Eutrophovitaceae; genus Eutrophovita. The sequence goes on along the minus strand of NHCB01000015.1, from coordinate 46,323 downwards.
AGAAGCGAGAGTGGATCCATCTGCGATTAAAAAAACTGCACTCTTTACTATTGAAGGCGAGTTAGACGATATTTCTGGAAACGGTCAGACAGAAGCGGCCCAGGCATTATGCTCTGGCATTCCTAAAACTCGTCGTCAACATTTATTGGCTAGAGGTGTTGGACATTACGGTATATTCAGTGGTAGAAAGTTTAGAACAATGATCTATCCGCAAATATCAAAGTTTGTTCATCAGCATGTAAGAACAAAAAAACTGGCATCATAGTAGTAAGGTAGGCAAACGTTTAATTGTGGGGCGAAAGTACGAAGGGATCATGATCGACGGATTGTAAAGCGTGAGATTTTTTATTCGGTAATTGATATATTGGAGGCAGATATGACAACAGTAGTAAGATTTGACAAAACAGGTGGCCCAGGAGTTTTGTCCGTTCAGGAAGTGACTGTAGGTAAACCTAAGCGCGGAGAAGCTAGAGTCCGCCATACTGCTATCGGGTTAAATTATATTGACACGTACCATCGGTCTGGTCTCTATCCGCTACCGTTGCCTAGTGGTGTTGGTCTTGAGGGTGCCGGTGTTGTAGAAGCGGTTGGGACGGGTGTTACGAATGTTAAGCCCGGTGATCGCGTAGCTTATGCTGGAGGACCTCCAGGAGCTTATGCTCAAGAACGTAATATGCCTGCGGCAAAGTTGGTTAAAGTGCCCTCTGGCGTGTCTGATGAGGACGCGGCTGCGATGATGCTAAAAGGGTTAACAGTCCAAATGCTTATCCGGCGTGTTTATCGAGTGCAAAAAGGTGAAACTGTCGTGTTTCATGCCGCTGCGGGGGGGGTAGGCTTAATTGCGTGTCAGTGGCTTAATGCTCTTGGCGCTACGGTGATTGGCACAGTGGGTTCCGATGCAAAGGCGAAGATTGCGGAGGCACACGGATGCCATCACACAATAAATTATTCCAAAGAAAACTTTGCTGAGCGTGTCCGCGCAATTACTAAAGGGCGGGGTGTGCCTGTGGTTTATGATTCGGTTGGTAAAGATACCTTCCATGGTTCACTGGATTGCTTGCAACCACGAGGATTATTGACAGTGTTTGGTAATGGATCTGGTCCGGTTAAAGATGTTGATATAAACATTTTAGCGAAGGGCTCGTTTTATGTTACACGCCCTTCGATCATGATTTACACGGCTCAGCGTGCTGACTTAGAAGCCAGTGCGAAAGAACTTTTTAGTGTGGTTAAGTCTGGTAAAGTAAAAATTGATATTAACCAACGCTACGCATTGACTGATGCTGCTAACGCTCATAAAGATCTTGAGGCTAGAAAAACTACGGGGTCAACGATTCTCTTACCCTGATTGTTGGCAATAATAAAAACGTCGCGTATGCGGCGTTTTTTTTTGTCTGATCGCTTCGGATTCTATTAGCTATAAGGTTAGTTTTCGAGATAGATAATATTAAAATTCATTTAATTGATCAAAGGGGAGGGGTATGTTTCGTTTAGACGGAAAAACAGCTTTGGTTTCTGGAGCCTCGCGCGGACTCGGTTGGGGTATGGCTGAGGCGTTAGCAAAGCAAGGCGCGCACGTTTTTTTGAATGGTCGGAATTTGGCTAGCCTGGAGCAACGCGCTGTGGAGTTAACCAGTAATGGGTTCTTGGCGACAGTGGTGGCATTTGATGTGACTCGATCCGAGAATGTCAAACAGACCATTGATCAGATTGTTGCGTCACATGGTGCGTTGGATATTGTTATTGCAAATGCGGGCATACAACACCGCTCGCCAATCGTTGATTTTAATGAGGATGATTTTCGGCGTGTTATGGATACCAACTTAACCAGTGTCTGGTCAATGGCCAAAGAGGCCTCAAGGCATATGATTCAATCGGGTGGGGGGCGTATTATTTTTACGGGCTCCATTACCGCCGATCTAGGACGCGCCACAATATCTGCGTATATTGCGTCGAAGGGGGGCGTGCATGCTTTAGCGCGACAGTTGGCAGTTGAATTAGGTGGTCAAGGCATCACTACAAACGTGATCGCGCCCGGATATTTTGCAACAGAGATGAATGAACATTTAATAGCAGATAAAGACTTTAACGATTGGGTATGTTCGCGAGTTCCTTTAAGGCGTTGGGGCCAGGTTGATGAAATTGGTGCTGCTGCGGTATTTTTGGCGTCCGATGAGTCAGCTTATATAAATGGACATGTTTTGACCATGGATGGGGGGTTTAGTATTTCAATGTAATTTTCGGGTGGAGAATCGATTTTTGGAGGGTTATGGAATTTAACGGTTTTATACATGTCAATATCCTTATGCGTTAAAATGCGCACACTACCTCTTTAGTTTCTCTTTCTTGTTTCAATGACTCACGGTACATAATGTCCAAAGAAGATAAATACACGGCGGAAACGATTACCGAAATCACAACGTGGGCGCCGAATTTATTCAGCTTCAAGTTAACCCGTTATCCGGGGTACCGCTTTATACCAGGACAATTTTCGCGTCTTGGTATCAGGAAAGAGGACGGGACGATTGTGTGGCGAGCATACTCAATCGTATCCGCGAGTTACGATGAATTCTTAGAGTACTTCTCAATCGTAGTGCCNGATGGTGAATTCACGAGNCGTCTATCNAAGCTTGAAGTNGGNGANGAAGTTCTTGTTGAAAAAATGAACTATGGNTTNNTGACGACNGCNCGCTTTGAGNANGGTAANGANCTTTGGATGCTNGCNACTGGTACTGGACTTGGCNCCTTTCATTAGNATNNTGTANGAGNTNGANACTTGGGATGCNTACGAAAANATCNTTCTGGTCTACAGNGTNNGAGAGGCNAATGAGTTNGCNTATATNGAGGCGATNGANGGNCTTAAAANTCATGANTANTTNGGNGANTTNGCNCANAANTTNNNATTTCTNCCTGTNGTGACGCGNGAGAAGTTTCCNGGNGCTTTAGANAANCGGATACCNNTTCTTNTNGAAAATGGNGAGCTTGAGNAANAGCTNGGTTTNTCATTGNATNNNGAGNGAAGTCGNATCATGATTTGCGGNAANCCTGANATGGTGGANGATACNCGNGGTTGGTTNACTGANCANGGNTANACNGTAAGTCGTCGNTCAAAGCCNGGNCATTTAGCGCTTGAAAACCTTTGGTAGTTGCTATTCTGCGAATATGAATTGNGAAGATTTTGCTGAAATATTCTCTTTGACTCGCTTCAAANCCACTATAAATCTCATTAATTCAGTAATTTAAGTTCAATATCGGCTATTTGAAGTAATTTAATTTAAAAAGTTATTGCGAATCATTATCATTTGCATTTATAATAATCCCAACATCAAGAAAAAAGTATTAACAAGCAGGGGTNGATTAAATGCGANCATTATTCAGTTTGAAAAAAATCACAATATTATGCGTCGTATCCGCCGTAGTTCTCTTGGTCGCTAAGCCAACTTGGGCACAAGAAGATCTGAATGAGCGTATCAGAGCGTTAGAAGAAGAGCTCATGGACCTCAAAGATATGGTTAACGCGCAGAAAGAAACAGTNAGAACAATAGAGCAAAAAACTGCTGGTACCGGAGACACTTCTATCGGTGGTTACGGTGAGTTGAATTACGCCAACTTCGACGGCGACAAAAAAGATGAATTCGACGTTCAGCGATTCATTATGTTCTTGGGACATAAGTTCAGTGATCGAACACGAATGATGTCTGAGATCGAATTTGAGCACGCTCAAGTCAAGGGGGGTGAGTCCGGCGGTGAAGTCGCGATGGAACAAGCTTATATCGAGCACACTCTTAAGAATGGTCTTAACTTTCGAGCTGGCCTTCAGATTGTTCCCATTGGTTTGATTAATGAATACCATGAGCCGCCAGTATTCTATGGAATGGAGAGAAATAATATTGAAACCAAAATTATTCCATCGACCTGGCGGGAGATTGGTTTTGGATTTGCCGGTAGCACTATTGGTGGTCTAGACTATTTTGCTGGGACAACTACGACACCAGATGCAAGTAAGTTTACGGCTTCATCTGCATCGACAGGTTTTAAGAAAATGCGCGTTAGTGGTAAGCAAGTCACAGCTAACGATATGGGCTATTACGCTGGATTCAACTATACAGGGCTCCCAGGCTTGAAGTGGGGCGGTACAATTTGGACTGGTAATACTGCTCAAGATGGTCAAGGGAAGGGTACTGATGCTGCTGAGCTGGCTAATGTAGATGCTCGATTAACCATATGGGATTTACACGCACAATACGATGCTAACGATTGGAAACTAAGCGCGCTCTATGCTGCAGGTACGCTTGGTGATACCGAAGCAATTAACGCTTCAGCGAGTATTAGTGCAGGATCTGACGATGCGGCTCCAGAGGAGTTTTCTGGTTGGTATGTAGAGGCTGGTTACAAAGGATTAATGTTGGGGGATTACAATATTCAGCCTTTTTACAGATATGCCGATTACAACACACAGGAAAAAGTTGCTGCTGGTTTCACAACGGATCCCAATAATGCCGATACTGTAATGACTTATGGTATTAGTTTTTATTTGGACCNGGACGTNGTTCTAAAACTAGACGTACAAGATTTTGACAATAATGGCCAGAACGACTCGACAAACATTGGTATCGGTTGGATGTTCTAAATAAATCTTAAGACTCCCCTTTCNTTGCTTCTGCATAGNGGTAGCGAAAATTCAAATNNCGCTTTTTAAGCGCTGTTTGTTTTTACACATCAGGTTANTGTGCTTCTTAAACCTCTAACTTGAGGCTACTTTGAGGTGATACAGTCTTTTAATTAAAGGTATTCTATGTTCCTATTTAAGCGTTAATAACGAATCAGTCAGTATTAGAAGCCTGAATGAAAGAGTCTTTTAGAAAAATGAATGCCGCTGAAATTTTATCGGAGCAGCGAAAAAATCTTACTTTAATTGGCGCGCTGCCTTCTGATTTAGAGCCTACTAATGAGAGCGCAGGTTACCGTTTGCAGGAGCGTGTGAATCGAATCTTAGAGGGATCGTTAGGGCCGGTTGTTGGACATAAAATTGGTTGTACGACATCCGTGATGCAGCGATTTTTAGGTATACCGACACCTTGCGCTGGTGAGATCTTTGCTCGCACAGTATTGAAAGCTCACGGGCGTGTGCCTCGCCAGGGTTTTAGGAAAATTGGGATTGAGTGTGAAATTGTGGTCTCAATTTCTAAAACGATTACACCGGATACTTATTCTGAAGCAGCATGTTCATCTCTAAATGTGATTGACTCTATGATGGTCGGAATGGAAATTGTGGATGACCGCTATAAGGATTACGCATCATTAGGGGTTCCTACCTTAATTGCTGATAATTTTTTTGATAGTGGGTGTGTGTTGGGTGAGGCGGTTTGTGATTGGCAAAAGTTAGATTTAAATAACCTGTTGGGCACTACCCGTGTCAATGGTGTTGTTTTAGGGACGGGAAAAGGTTCTTTGATAATGGGGTCGCCTCTAAAGGCGCTTGATTGGTTTATTAAGTCTAGAGTTAGTCGAGGTTTATCTTTAAAGAAGGATCAATTTGTCATGCTAGGCAGTGTTGTTGAGACAAAATGGCTGGAGGCGGGAGATATGGCAGAGGTTGAGATTGATTCCTTGGGTTCGGTAACTCTTGGGGTTGAATAGCCATACTTCACTTTAAATCCACGTGCGCAAATGATGAAATTTGAGTTTAGAACTTAATTATCGTGTAACGTAACGCTCACCTATGGTGTTTATGGGCGACTAGTTAATTTATTTATTTGGGAGCTGAGGTGTTAACCGAAGAGCAAATTAGCCAATACCATACGGATGGTTACGTCATCGCACGGTCCGTTATTGACGAAGACTTACTCGGCCGAGTTAAGAATGTGGTTGCCGAGATGCTCAACGAGGCGCAAGGATTGCGCGATCACGATGAAAAGTTTGATCTAGAGCCATCTCATAGCTTATCGTCGCCTAAAGTGAGACGAATTAAAACACCACATAAATGGCATTCGATTTTTTGGGAGTTAATTCAAACCAAGAATATGGTTAATTGTCTGACGTGTTTGCTTGGCGCAGATGTACGATTGCACGGATCAAAGTTAAATTTAAAGTCAGCCCATGATGGTTCTGCCGTTGAATGGCATCAAGACTGGGCTTTTTATCCGCATTCCAATGATCATGTGCTTGCAGTAGGACTGATGCTTGATGACATGACTATGGACAACGGACCGTTAATGCTTGTGCCGGGCAGTCACCGAGTGGAAAAGGTTTGGGATCATCATCAAGACGGTCATTTTTGTGGTGCGATTTCCCCCAGTTTGAATCAAGATCTTGATTTTGATAGTGCGGTGCCTTGTATTGGTAAGGCTGGCGATTGTTCATTTCATCACGTTCGCTTGGTACACGGATCTGCTCAAAACGTTTCAAAAGATTCACGCCGACTCATGTTGTATGAATGTGCAGCGGCTGATGCTTGGCCGTATTTTAGGTTTTCAGATTTGGAAGAGTTCAATAGCCGGATGATAGCTGGTCGTCCTACTGTAGAGCCTAGAGCAACTAATGTACCCGTGCGTATGCCGTTTCCACCTGCAAAAAAACAAGGCTCTATTTACGAAAGTCAAACTATGTTGACGGATCGATTTTTTAAATGAAGAGGGTTTCGTGAAGACTACTCACTCAGATATAAACCATTTATCCCATATTCAGCTGAACCAATATGAGCGTGATGGGTTCTTGTCGCCGATTAGAGTTTTTTCGGAACAAGAGACGGAGGCGCTGAGATTACAACTTGAGGTTTATGAGTCGGCGCATGGATCGGTAATGAATTCGCCTTACCGTAACAAACCGCATCTTGTTTTTACATGGGTAGCAGAGATTATTCGGAGCTCTAAAATATTAGATCTTGTTGAAGGTATTCTCGGCCCAAATTTACTGGTGTGGGGGACTAATTTTTTTATCAAGGAGCCCGGCGATGGCACATTTATTTCTTGGCATCAGGACTCAACTTATTGGGGTTTATCCCGACCTGATGTTCTTACCGTATGGATCGCTTTGAGTCCGAGTCGGCGCTCTAATGGCGCGATGAAAATGATCCGCGGAAGCCATCAGCTGGATCAGTTGCCGCATACAGATACGTTTGAAGAAGGTAATTTGCTGACCCGAGGACAACACGTGGAGCATACAGTTGTTGAAGAAGATGTTGCTTGGATTGAATTAGAACCTGGAGAAGTATCTTTACACCACGTAAGGATTATTCATGGTTCTGAGCCCAATATAGGACCAGATCGGCGTGTAGGATTAGCAATTCGCTTTGTGCCAACAGATGTGAGCCAAGTGAATGGCGTTAAAGATTATGCGACTCTTGTTAGAGGTCTTGACGACCATCGAAATTTCCAACACGAACCTAGTCCTGAGCAATCTTTAGGTGAAACAGAGAGAAACGTGCATACGCAGATCGCTGACGAATCATTTAAATTGTTTTATCAGGGGACTGGCCGAGAGCCAAAGTTTGGTGAGTGAGGATTTATTTTGTTGTTGTGAAACTTTATCGTCTGTAAAAGTCAAACAAACATGTTCATTCTGAAAAAGGGCGCCGTGATTATGAAAAGAAGCTTGGTATGGTTTATGGGACTTTTCTTATGCGCAACTGTTTACGCTGTAGAGTATTCGGTTGATTCAATTGCCGAAGTTAGGGAGGGTGAAATTGCTAAATTTTATCCAAATAGTGTCAGGGACAAATTCGGTGAGCGCTACTTCGAGGTCATGATCCGACTCGTTGATGTGGAGGCTGTTGCACCGCAGGCTTTATTTTCACGACGCATCACATACCGGGCTAGATGTGATGATAAGGAATTAGCACCCTACGTGATTGATCTGCGGAATGTTGAAGGCAAATCATTGAAAATGATCATGGTTCCTCCCGGTGCGGAAGAGTTCAAGAAGCCAGCAATGGGTAGTCGAGAAGATGATTGGCTGTGGCAAGTTTGTGGCTAAGCATAGCTTTAATCACCTATTTTCGCTCTGACTCCAACTGCTCATTAGTTGATTCGACGGCAATTGCTCATCCAATAGCTTCTTGGCCGTCTCAACGCCCGCAATAGGAAGGCTAACTGGGTCTAGAAGACCAATCTGAACAAGTACTGAGGCTTGATCCCAGTAAATGTGTTCATTGTGGAGTTTGTCTCCACGAAACTTGACGATAGCTACCAGAGGGATCTCGACCCGCTTGCCGGTGGGTTTTATGCCAGGGAGCATCCAGTCAACCTCGATGTCATGTGTGAAGCAAAAAACCATTTCATCGACGAGTATTCCCTCGCCGACTGTCCGCGAGACGGGAATGAGCATTGTGTCTTTGGGTGTTTTGGGAATGAAGTGGTGCTCATAGAATCGTTTTAAATGAGCATGTCCAACGCCGCCTGTCATCGTTGGGATGTGGTTCACGTAGGGCTCGCTCACCATGGTGGCCATTGTTGCGTCTACGTCACGCGTGGCGAACTCATACTCGCAATGTTTATCCCATAAATCAGAAAAATTATAGTGTGGTCCCATTGCCTTACGAAACAGTGAAATAGAGCGTTGATGAGCGAAGTCCGCTGTTGTTTTATGAAAATGCCCAGATTCCGTTCTTGAGAAGCCATGATCTACTCCGGGATACATGTGAATCTCTGTATTTTCGTGTTCCTTTAATGCTTGCCGAATCTTAGTGACCGTTGCGGGTGGCGCATATTGATCATTCTCGGCAAAGTGTAAAACCATCGGGACGGAAATGTCGTTCGCTTCGTTCAGATAATCGTCTATGGTTACTCCGTAGTAAGCGACCGCACAATCAACATCTGAACGTGCGGCTGCTAAGTAAGCGAGTCTTCCGCCGAGACAAAATCCGAGAGCACCTACTTTCCCAATAATTTCTGATCTATTTTTTAAGGTCTTTACGCATGCAGAGATGTCTTCCATGCCTCGGTCAGTATCAAAATCTTTGAAAAGTTCAAAGGCTCTTTCGAAGTCTTTTTCTGTGTAACCGAGTTGTATCCCTTGTTCAATTCGCCAAAACAGGTCCGGCGCCAGCACAACGTACCCTTCTTCCGCGTAGCGATCAGCAACAGATTGAATGTACGCGTTTACCCCAAAAATCTCTTGGCACAAAACGATGCCTGGGCCTTTACCGCTTTCCGGCGAGGCAAGATAAGCGCTGAATGACCCTCCGTCTTGTGCCTCGACCTGAATCCATTGTCCTGTCATGATGATTCCCCTTGATCAACTGCACTAAATTCGAATCCGTTTCCTTGAGGGTATAGTCTATCGTTTTTTGCACTGTTTATATCCTTGACAAATGAATTCCCAGTCCTTAAATTGAACTCGATATTTCGAAGTCTAAGTAGTTTGTCTCTAGTGTAGCGGCAACGCACAGAGAGGATGTTTCATGAAAGGTTTTTCGAGGCGGCAATTTCTTAAAGCCTCAGGGACAGCGGTCGCGCTTCCGATAGCAACGTCTTTAACTCTAAATGGGTGCGCTTTCAATAAAGAAACGCTCACAATAGCCTATGGAGCAAAATTGAGTTCTTGGGATCCAACGACAGGGTTATCGTCTTTGAATCCTGCAATTCAGTCATTCTACAAGTCGGTATTTGATTCTTTTATAGGACAAAGTCCTGATCGTAGCCTACGTCCGGGCATATTGATTGATTGGGGTTGGAGCGAGGATCGATCCAAGATTCAGATGACGGTTAGAAAGGACGCGCTTTGGCATGATGGGTCGCCGGTTACTGCTGATGATGTTGTGTGGTCGTTAGAGCGGGCCGGCAATTCGGCTGGTGGCAATCCAATGCACTTTATTTGGAGCAAGATTACAAACTTTAGTGTGTCTGGCAACACAGTCACTGCTGATGTCAGCGAGTACGATCCGACGATATTTAAGTGGATGGTCCATCTGACCGGATATATTTTGCCGAAACATGCCTACACTCGATTAGGCGCAGATGCTTGGGAGCGGACACCGATTGGCAGTGGTCCCTATATGGTTGATAAGTACGAACGGAATAATTCGTTTTCATTGAAGGCATTTCCTCAATATTGGGGCCCTAAACCTGAATTTAAAACTGTTTTGATCAAGATGATTCCAGATGCTCAAGCGCGTGTGATAGCACTGGAAAATGGCAGCTGTGATCTGGCTGTGGGTTTACCTTTTGATGAGTTTAATCGAGTGATTGGTAATCCGTCTTTGAGTGGAAATGCCTACCCTGTGACAGATTTAGGACTTATCTTTATCACCAATAAAGATGCAGTCATGAAGGATAGAAATGTCAGGCTGGCTATGCATCATGCGATTAACAAACAAAAATTAATCGATGAGTTGATGCTCGGTTATGGACGGCCAATGGAGTCACTGCAAGTGCCAGGATATGACTCATATGACCCTTCTATTGGTTTTGGACGACCAATGGATTCGTTTCAAGTCCCATTATTTGATGCATATGATCCTTCCATTAAAACCGATTTTGATCCGTACCGTGCGAGAAATTTTTTGTCTAAATCAGGATATTCAAGATCAAAACCTGTAGCGCTAACGATTCAGACGACGCAAGGATACCGACCCCAAGATTACGAAATGGTCAAGATGATCACTGAAATGTGGCGAGAGGTCGGGATAGAGGCAAACATTCAGATCCATTCGGAGACGGAACATTTGCGGCTGCGCGCAAAGCACGAACTGGCTTCAGCATCTTTTTTTAACTGGAGTAATTCAACCGGTGACCCATTTATGTCTACGGGACTAGCAATGCTCAGCAATTCTCCTGATTCTGCATTTAAGAGTGCAGAGCTTGACCGTTTAATAGTGCCTTTATTGAAAGAGTCTGATGAGCGTAAGCGGATACGAGGTTACCAAAAGATTGATCGATATATCGCGGATGAGGGAATGATTATCCCCTTATTACAATTTTTTCAAACAGTCGCGCATACGCAAGATCTGCACTTTACACCGCATTCGGGTGGTGAGGTTTTGCCTCAGGAGATTAGATCCCAGTAATCTACGTTCATCGAATAGTCAGTTGAGGGTTTTGCTATGTTAACCAGAGCGTAAAAGAATGAAATTGAATACACTTCAAATCTGGCGTATCACTTCAAGGGGGCGTGAGACATGAAAATAGATAACGCGGTTGCATTGGTATCTGGTGCTAACCGAGGTATTGGATTAGCTTTTGTTGAGCGTTTGATTTTAAGGGGGGTAAAGAAAATTTACGTCGGGGCCCGGGACATCTCATCCGTCAATTCGTTGTTGAGATTACATCCTGGATTGGTTCATCCGGTGACGTTGGATATTACCAATCAGAACCAAATTGATATGGTTGCTAGCGAGGCTGTCGACGTTAATCTGTTAGTTAATAACGCAGGTGCAAACAGTAATACAGCATTAATCGCGATGGAGGGATTGGATAACGCAAGACGCGAAATGGAGACTAATTACTTCGGAACGTTATCGATGTGTCGAGCATTTGCGCCTGTATTAAAAAATAATGGTGGTGGTACGATTGTAAATGTATTGTCGATATTGTCTCTCGTGAATCTTCCCGCGAGCGGTTCCTATAGCGTTTCTAAGGCTGCTGCGTATTCAATGAATCAGGGTGTTAGAGCAGAGTTGGCCTCGCAAAAAACAACGGTTATTGGTGTGATGCCAGGTGCCGTTGACACGGATATGGCTAAGGGCTTTGAGGGCCCAAAAGAAAAGCCACTTGATGTTGCCGAAGTTGCGTTACAAGCGGTTGAGGACGATCTTGAGGATGTGTATCCGGGAGACATGGCTCAGGCAGTGAGTCAGGGGCATGCACAGGATGCGAAGGCAGTTGAGAAAGAGTTTTCTGCTTATGTTCCAGGATAATAGTGTGTGTGATGTATTAAAATAACGGGTTACTGAAATTTGTTTGCGTAATTTGAATTATTTCTCGGTGTATTTATAAAATTTAAGGAGTTTAGACGTGTCAAAAGGTTTTAGAGCTTCAATTTTCTTAACGGTGGCGACGGTCTTCTTGGTTGCGGGATGTTCCAATGAATCTTCGACCAGCGCGACAGATGCGGGCGTCGCTTACGTTACCAACCAGAAGGGCAATATTACAGTTATTGATTTGGCTAGTTTAGAGCCTATTTCTGAAATCGATGTGGAGGGTAAAGGGCCTCGTGGTATTGGTATCACGCCTGATGGCAAAACAATTGTTGTTGCCAACGTGGATGGGGGCGACATTACGCTGATTGATCGAGAAAGCGGTGAAATCACTAAGCATATTGAGATTGGGGAGAATCCCGAGTTTGTGCGTGTGATTGGAAACCGAGCGTATATCTCATTTGAGCCGGCTTCTCTTGGCGGTCCTCCACCTACTCCAGGATCTGAAGCAGCTCAGAAGCTAGAAGAGGAGCGAGAGGAAGATGATGCTGAGCCAGCTAAAATAGCAGTCGTCAACATTGAATCCGGTATGGTGGAAAAAGAGATTACTGGAGGTATGGAGACCGAGGGTATTGAGCTTTCTTATGACAAAACCAAGCTGATTATTACCAATGAGGCCGATGAGAACATCACTGTTCATGATTTAGACACCGGTGAAATGATAAAAGAGATCAGCACAATAGAGTACGGTCATAGGCCCAGAGGGATCAAAGCGTCTCCGGACGGCAGTATGTACGTTGGCAGTATTGAGTACGGCAACAGTTTAGTTGTTATGGATAGCGAATTTGAGGTCGTTAATTCCATTAAAACTGGAGAGGTGCCATACGGGCTATCTTTTAGTCGGGATGGCAGCAAACTATATGTTGCGCTAGCGAAAGGGAAGGTGTTACAGGTTTTTGATACGACGACTTGGGAAGAATTGGGTCGTGGAGAAACTGGCAAGCGTTGTTGGCATTTTACCTTTACGCCTGATGACTCAAAAATCTTAGTGGCGTGTGGTAGATCTGACGAGGTCGTTATCTTAGATGCGTCAGACCTCTCAGTGATTAAAAGGTTAAGCGGTTTTGCGATGCCGTGGGGCATCGTTGCTTATCCGAAATCGGTGGGCAGTCTAGATTCTGTATGGCAGTAGTGCAGGGTAAATTAAAAAACCCCATCATTTTGGTGGGGTTTTTTTTCGAATTTTTAAAATTTATTTAAAGTCTTTTTTATAAAAACTACGTTTAGAGCGTTATTCCAGAGAGGTAAACATGTCTCGATTAGATAATAAAATTGCCATCATCACTGGTGCTAGTAATGGCATTGGAGCGGCGGCTGCTCGACGTTTCGTCGCCGAAGGCGCGAAGGTCTTCTTGGTTGGTCGGAATGAAAAGGCTTTGTTAGCGTTAAAAGACGAACTCGGACACGAAAGATGTGATGTGATGGTTGGAGATGTTGCATCAGAAAAGACAAACCAAGATATGATGAACGCATGTTGTAGTCGCTTTGGCAATCCGGATATTTCACTGATCAATGCTGGTATAGAGGGCGCGGCGGCATTGATTCCAGATTATCCTATTGCTGTTTTTGATGAGGTGATTGCAACTAATGTGCGAGGTGTCTTTTTGGGTCTAAAGTATTCGCTACCATCAATGTCATCTGGGGGTGGAAGTATCATCATCACCTCGTCTATTGCTGGGCTTAAGGCGAGAGGTCTTGGGAACTCGGCTTATGTTGCGAGTAAGCATGCGGAAATAGGATTAATGAGAACTGCAGCAATAGAAAATGCTTCGAGTAATATTCGTGTTAATTGTGTTTTACCGGGACCGACTGAAACGAGAATGATGCGGTCTATTGAGGAGAATAGGTCTCCAGGTGCTGCCGAGACAGTCAAGAAAGAGGTTTTGAAAGGCATTCCTTTAGGTCGTTATGGTACGCCTGAAGAAGTCGCAAATATGATTACATTTTTAGCTTCAGATGAAGCTCGTGGTTGTACAGGCGGGGTATATACCGTTGATGGTGGCGTGTCGGCATACTAACAATTAATTGTGTACTTTTAGGTCTAGGAGGAGTGATGGCTAGTCAATCGTTAGACGAAATGGTCAATGAGCATTACGGGTCAAAAGGTCTTTTGGATAGAATCCTGTCCACGGCACGTGATAACGGAGTTGTATTAGATGGCGCTTGTTCCGATGATTTTTCGCCTGTTGCGGAATTTCATATCGGCGGACGTGCTGCCACTATTGACCTTGCAAAAATGGCTCAATTATCTTTGGGCGATAAGGTGATCGATATTGGCTCTGGATTAGGTGGTCCAGCGCGCACTTTGGCTGAGCAATTCGCCGTTGAGGTGGAGGGTATTGATTTGACTCATGAGTTTTGTGCAGTTGCTAATGAGCTAACCCGCATAACTGGGCTCACGGATAAAGCGATATTTTTTCAAGGTGATGCCTTAAGTTTGCCGAGTGACTCAAATAAGTATGACGTTGTTTGGACGCAACAGTCATGCATGAATATTGAGAATAAACCTCAAATGTTCGCAGAGGCATACCGTGTACTAAAGTCCGGAGGTACTTTTGTATTTCAGGAGGTGTTCGCAGGTGATCAAGGTGGATCGATAGCGCTACCGGTGCCTTGGGCAAGAGAGGCTGATATGAGTTTTCTCTGGACATCAGACGCAATTAGGAATGCAGTCTTGGGCGCGGGTTTTATGGAGGTTATTTGGAAAAATGCGACGAATCAATATCTTGAAGAGTATCGAATACTTGCCGCAAATACGGGAAACGCTGAAAATGCGTCGAAAATGGGCGCACATCTTATGCTGGGGAGCGAGGCTAGACTTATGAGGAAAAACGTCGTCGATAATCTTGGTCAAGGCTTAATATCTATCTATCAAGGTGTATTTAAAAAATAGAGATAACAACGTTAATGAGGAGTCGCTATGAGTGCTGAAGAAGGTTGTATCCACACTCACGTAAAGGATGGTGTATTCGAGATGGTTATTGATCGTCCTCTCAAGTTAAATGGATTCACACCTAAGATGTTTAGAGAGTTAATCAAGGCTTATCGTGATTTTGAAGATGATCCCGTATCGCGTTGTGCGATGGTCACTGCAAAAGGTGAACACTTTACGGCGGGTCTCGATCTTCCAGCAATGAAACCATATTTATCAGATGAATATATGATGACGGAAGAGGGTGAAATTGATTTATTCGGCCTCCGGCATCCCTATCGAAGCAAGCCGATTATTTACGCAGTTAAAGGCGTTTGTTTTACTTTAGGGATTGAGTTGATGTTGGGTGCAGATTTTGTTGTTGCTGCCTCTGATACCCGATTTGCTCAGATTGAGGTTAAGCGTGGACTTATGCCTATAGGTGGTGCGACTACCCGGATGGTATCTCGAGCGGGTTGGGGTAATGCGATGCGTTATTTGTTAACTGGAGACGAATTTGACGCAGAGACAGCACGATCGCTAGGTTTCGTTCAAGAGATTGTGGATCCGGGCCAAGAGCGCTCGGTAGCGTTAGCACTGGCACAGAGGATAAGTGAATGCGCACCCTTGGCTATCAAGGCCGTGATTGAAAATGCGAAAATTGGATTGATGGATGGTGAAACTCAAGCGCATGCTGCGTTTGGCTCAACTCAGAGAATGCTTGTTAATACAGAGGACTTTGAGGAGGGCCTTAAAAGCTTTCAGCAAAAACGAGATGCCAATTTTCTCGGAAAGTGATTTTTAGTTGGGTTTTGGGTTTTTGGGTAGACCGTTATGAGTAGTACGAAAAACCTGATATTTCTTGGGCCTTCTTGACCCCTCCGGTTTAAATCCAGTACCTTTCGGCTGGTATTGAGGAATTAGATGTTTTTTACCTGGGCCAATGAGACTGGCTTTCCCCATTTTCTTTAATGCATCCCGAAGCAGGGGCCAGTTTTCTGGATCGTGATATCTCAAGAATGCTTTATGAAGTCTACGTTTACGTAATCCCTTTGGAATGGTTACATCCTCACTATCATGAGTAACTTTTCGAAGCGGATTTTTTTCTGAATGGTACATCGCCGTCGCGAGTGCCATAGGTGAGGGTAAAAATGATTGAACTTGATCCGCTCGAAAACCATTTTCTTTAAGCCAAATGGCTAGATTAAGCATGTCCTCATCGGTCGTACCCGGATGGGCAGCGATGAAGTATGGAATTAGGTATTGTTCTTTACCAGCTTGCTTCGAATAGCGGTCGAAAAGTTCTTTAAAACGGTAATAAGTTCCAACCCCCGGTTTCATCATTTTGGATAGGGGGGCGTCTCCAATTGCCTCAGGCGCTATTTTTAGATAGCCACCGACATGATGTTGCGCGAGCTCTTTTACGTAGTTGGGCGATTCGATTGCTAAATCGTAACGAACACCTGAGCCTATCAGTACTTTTTTAATTCCAGACAACGATCGAACTCGTCTGTACAGATTGATTAAGGAGTCATGATTCGTATTTAAATTCGGACAAATTCTAGGGTATACGCAGGACAGCTTTCTGCATGAGGATTCTATAGTTTTGCTCTTACAAGCGAGTCGATACATATTGGCCGTTGGGCCACCTAGGTCGGATATCACACCCGTAAAGTCTGGTGCCTTATCTCGAATGTGCTCCACTTCCCGAACGATAGAATTTTCTGATCTATTTTGAATGATGCGTCCTTCGTGCTCAGTGATAGAGCAAAACGTACATCCACCGAAACAGCCTCTTTGAATCGTGACGGAGAATCTAATCATGTCAAAGGCGGGAATTTTTTTCTTGCCATAGCTAGGATGAGGTTCTCGTGCATACGGTAGTTCATAGAGCTGGTCCATTTCAGCCATTTCGAGGGGAATTGGTGGCGGATTGATCCATACATCACGGTCACCGTGCCGTTGTACAAGAATTCGCGCATTACCGGGATTCGATTCGAGATGTAACACTCGTGAGGTGTGCGCATACATTATCGGATCATCGCGCACGGAGTCATACGAAGGCAATCGAACAACCACTTTTTCTCGAGAAATATTTTTTGTTTGAATAACGGCAGGTTTGTCGTCATTTTGTTTCGATGTGTTTGGCGTCACCATTTGGTAAGGATCTACCGGTGGAGACAGCTTGCCAGGTTTATCCAGAGTCGTGGAGTCTTGTTCAACCCATTCTGGTCCGATCGCATCAACAATGTAAACAGTACCTCTGACGTCAGTGACTTCTTTGACCGGTGTGCCAGAGGCAATGCGGTGCGCCACATCAACAAGTGCTCGTTCGGCATTTCCAAATAGCAGGATATCCGCCTTCGCATCCATTAAGACAGAGCGTCGAACCTTTTCTGACCAGTAATCATAATGGGCGATACGCCTTAGACTTGCTTCGATCCCCCCTAAAATGATAGGGACTTTTTTGTAGGCTTGTCTGACTTTCTGGCTGTAGACGATGACGCTTCGATCCGGCCTTTTGCCTGGAGCTGCATTTGGAGTGTACGCGTCATCGGTCCGAATTTTCTTGTCGGAGGTGTACCGATTTACCATTGAATCCATGTTGCCTGCAGTAACGCCGAAAAATAATTTCGGCTCTCCGAGAACCTTAAACGCATCGAGATTATGCCAGTCTGGTTGCGCAATGATGCCGACTCTGAATCCTTGATTTTCTAAAAGTCGTCCAACAATTGCCATTCCAAAGCTGGGGTGATCGACGTAAGCGTCACCTGTCACGAGAATGATGTCGCATTGATCCCACCCCAATGCATCCATTTCGTCTTTCGACATGGGCAGGAATGGGGCGCTACCAAATCGTTTGGCCCAATATTTTTTATATTGGAATATGCTTTGTGGCGCGTTCATTGGTCTGGATACATAATTGGGCGAATAAGCGGTAGTTTAAAGTATTACAGGTCATATCTCGAATAGTTTTCGATAATTCGCCACTCGCCAGGCGATAGCCCATCGATAGAGAGTTCACCAATAGAGCGACGCACGAGTCGTAAAGTGGGATGCCCAACCGCTGCAGTCATTTTACGTACTTGTCGGTTTCGGCCTTCAGTGAGCCCTAATTCTATCCAGGCAGTTGGAATGGCCTTACGGTATCGAATCGGTGGATTTCTTTCCCATATTTTCGGTTCACTGATGCGTCTTGCGGTAGCCGGACGTGTCATGCGCCTTGCAATTGTTACGCCTTGCTCAAGTTGTGCAATAGCCATATCGTTTGGTTCGCCCTCAACCTGAGCCCAATAGGTCTTCTTTTTCTCAAATTTAGGATCAGACAATCGTCGTTGCAATTGGCCATCATCGGTAAGAATAAGTAGGCCCTCACTGTCTAAATCAAGACGACCAGCGGGGTATACTTTTTTGATGTCGATATAGTCCGACAGTGTTTCTCGATTACTTTCATCGGTAAATTGAGAAAGAACACCGAACGGTTTATTAAAAAGTAAGATCAAAATGTCCCCTCTGATGTTCCTGCTCTTTTTGAAGCGGGCTCAACTTGATTCCAGAGGATATCAAGTTCCGCGCAGTGTATACTATCAACGTACTTACTATACTTACACATATTTTTTTAATTCTATTAAAAGAGATCTAAACCATTATGTCTTATAGATTTTTCTCCTTAAAATCCCTAGCTATTGGCTTGTGCTTGGTCGGGTTGTTTAATATCTTATCTTTGCGAACCGCAGATGCTGCAGGTTCCGTTGCAATGCAAGCGGCAAGTTTAATGAAGTTGGCTCCTCAGGCCTATAACATGGGCATGCGTAATGGAAATGCTGACAAGTGGAACCAATATTTTGAGTCGAAATCACGTCGCTCTATGCCGGGTTCTTTAATTGAAGGTGCTTCAGCCATAGAGGCTTACTATAAGTGGGAGTTTGAAACTTTCAAGGCGAAGTGGACAACCAAGCGAGTCACCGTTCAAGACCTTATCGGAGCTATGGAGTACGAGTGGTCTGCGACTCACAAATCCTCGGGTGATAAGATTAAGATTAACGGAGTGGCTATTTTTGAACTTGGGATGAGTGGCAAGGTCAAGAATTTAGATTTCTATTTTGATACGGCGTCGGTTGCGAAATATTTTAAGGATGCGCCGGGAGTAAATTGAGGATAAATAATGAGAGATATTAGTTTTTTAAAAGTGTCATCTTTTTTAGCTTCGGCAGCATTTTGTTCTAGTACCGTTTTTGGTGGTATAGCGCTCGCAGAGGAAATCTCCGAATGCCCTAAAGATGAACTATGGATGGAGTGTCGGGCAGCTCAGGGTGATGTGCTTGCTATATATGTCGTTGCTCGTGATTCCTATGACCTAGCTTATGCGCAAGTTAAAGAGCAAGGCCTTGCTGATTTTACCCAGGCCTTAATGATGGGCCGCGAGCTCGTGGGTATGGATGAAAGGAATGGTGGACGTTTACTTAAGATGATTCATCTTCAACTTAGTTGGGGAAATCATATTGATCGAGACCAGGCCTTAGCTTGGTTAAAAGAGGATCGAGATCAGCGTGACCTGGATTATCTGCCGGTGCTCATTAATCGTTTGGCGCCGGGTCATACCCAGTAAATTAACTGAAACAGAAAAAAAGGCAGCTCTTCGAGCTGCCTTTTTTATGAGACTAATATAAGTCTAGTTTCTATACTTACTGGTGCTCTTGGCAACCGATTTTCCATTCGATGCTATCCTCGAGTGGCTCTTTACATCTCAGTTCATTCAAGATGAAGTCTGTCATTACGTATAAGTTCTCGTCGCTGAAGTCCCCCTCAAACGCAGGCATTCCTAACGCGGTGCGCCCGTACTTGATTGTGGCCATTAACATTTCACGCGGCAACGGTGTCTTCCTTAAATTTTTACCCCATCCGCCCTCGCTATGTCCTCCTTGCCCCATATATTTGTGGCAGGTAATACAGTAGCGGTCAAATAGTTGTCGTCCTCCAGGCCCTCTTTTCTTGATCTTAGGTCGTTCGGCCTGAGCGGTTTTTGTAACGTCGGTGGTTATGTCTAGTGTGAGCACTAAACTGAACGCAATAAAAGAACCAATTAGCCCTGTTATCGTTCGCTTAAGCAATATTTTCATCATCATTAAAAAGCCTAATATCTCGTTGTTTCAATATCTTTGGGACGAATCCCAGATTTAAAAACTTACGGGACCGTGAAGGTCCCGTAAGTTCGTACTATTTACCTCTATCTTCCGTAACTACCGATTTAAATTAATTTGGTAGCTCGAAGACATAAAGGACATTACTAGGGACCTGAGCTTTAAGTTCAGGTGTAGCGCTAACGAACCACTGAGGCCAAGCACCACCTAGTCCAACCTCAATCGCAATGTACTGCTTACCACCAGCCATGTAGGTCATTGGCGGCGCATTAATTGCGGATCCGGTCTCGAATCTCCATAGCTCTTCTAAGGTTACCGCATCGTGCGCAACTACTGCACCTTCAGCATAACCGGAGAATACTAGTCCACCAGCGGTGGTTAGTAGCCCGCCTAACTGAGGATACTTTGTTGAATGCTTCGCTACGACTTTACCGGTTTGTACGTCAATCGCAGTGATGCTTCCCCAAATACGTCCGCAATCTGGATCTTCATATGTTGAGTAAGGTGCCCCTCCGAGGAACAACTGCCGTGGCTTATGTTGTCCAGGAATAGTTACCTCAGTAAACGCCTTATTACATCCATCAATTGTTGGAATGTAGTAGTAGTTAGTTTGAGGGCTGTACGCTGTTGGCGGCCAGTTTTTTCCACCCATATGTCCAGGTTTCAAAGTACCTTCGATGGTTCCACGGCCTTCAGTAGCTGTACCACGCATAGCAGCAGTTCCAGGAACGTACGTTTGAACGTCTTTGTTGGGATCATAAGTGTTAGGTCTGCAGTTTTCATCAAGACCACCACTCCAGTTTATCTCCTCAACGAATTGAGTTGCCCACAAACATTTACCTGTTACGCGGTCAAGTGCATACGCATAGCCATTTCTGTTTGCGTGCAAAGTAGCGCGCTCGAATTTACCTTCGATGTTCGTGTCAACAAAAGTGTTTTCGTTGATAGAGTCGAAATCATAAGGATCGTTTGGTGTGTGCTGGAAACCCCAAACAATTTCTCCACTGTCCGCATCCACAGCAATAGTACTGTCTGTCCAAA
This sequence comes from Betaproteobacteria bacterium TMED22, assembly GCA_002167745.1. Lineage (GTDB taxonomy): Bacteria > Pseudomonadota > Gammaproteobacteria > Burkholderiales > Eutrophovitaceae > Eutrophovita. The sequence goes on along the minus strand of NHCB01000015.1, from coordinate 25,316 downwards.
GGTTATCGCCTGGACGATATGCTGAATCCCAGTCAGGACCTGGATTTGCTGTACCCCAAACAATGATGTTTAGTTCTGGATCCCATGAACCTGTAACCCAAGTTGTACCGCCACCTGTTTTCCAAGCGCCGTAATCATCTTTCCAAGTTTCTGAGCCTGGCTCACCTGGTGCAGGAATGGTATAAGTTCTCCATACTTGCTCACCAGTCTTGATATCCATAGCTTCTAGGTAGCCACGAACACCAAATTCAGCGCCGGCCATACCGGTAACAACTTTATCACCAGCAATTAGTGGTGCGCCTGTGATGGTCTCACCGTTCCCTGGATCAGCTACTTGAGCTTCCCAAACAAGGGTGCCGTCAATTTTGTTAAGCGCTAGGATTCGACCATCAATAACCGGAGCAATGACATAGTCATCCGCAAGAGCAACACCTCGGTTGTTAATACCGCAGCATGCAACAGTGGTAGCGTAGTCTCTATCTGGAGCTGGGTCATAAATCCACACGATACGAGGGCTTCCGCCGTTTGTATCAAGCTTAGTTACAACACCCCAGCCGGTGGTGAGGTATAAGAATCCGTCCTCAGCAATTGGTGTGCCCTCCAAGCCCGCAAATGGAAAAGCAATAACTTCTTTTCCGCCGCCTTGTGTTCCACCCATCGCAAAAGTAAATGCGACTTTAAGATCTTGAACATTATCTTTGTTGATGTGAGCAAGTCCTGAATAACGGTGAGCCTCCAAGTTTCCATGGTGGTTCAGCCAGTTTCCAGGCTCTTTTTCACTGTTAACGAGACGATCGGTAGTAACGGTTCCAGCAATTGCTGAAACAGCTAGCGTTAAGCCAGCTAATGCTACCCCGAAACGTCCGAGTGACATTTTGAGTTCCATTGAATCTCCTCCCGAAGAATTATTAATACATGGACTTTAATTTGGGTTGCAAATTAAAGCGCTTTGGACGGCGATGATTTTTTTTGTATTCAGAATGCATCTCTATCCATAATTTTATTTTATACCCGTTCTTTGAGCTGAGTCAAAGTAAGCTTCAATAGCTACCCTACGGGCAGCGAATCGCATGTTCGCATTAAATCGCATGTTCGCATTATGAAATTTTATAAATATTTTTTTCAGGTAAGATTTGTGGGGTATCGTTAATCCATTGATTTTAAAAAATTATAAATAATTATGGAGCAGTCACGAATTGCTATTATGCCCACCAAAGCAGCGAACCATTTTGGTGGTGTCATTGATTTGATTCACGATGACATGAGGATTTCGCTTTAAATCCGGTTAAAACTTTCCGAATTTTAAATAGGCTTCCTTAGGGTCCATTCCAGCCATAATTGCTTTCCTCACGGCATTTTCCGTATTCATTACTAATTCTGCTTGGGTGATTGTCTCTTCAGCGCGCTCATGAGGGATGACTACGGCTCCGTCTAAGTCCGCGAGAAGATAGTCGTCTTTCCGGATCGTACAATTACCGATGATTATAGGAGCTCCTAGTTTTGTTGGTATCCATCGACCCACAACATCCTTCGGAGTATTGAATGAACAAAATACGGTGAAATTCAGCTCTTTGATAATTGAGACGTCACGACAACCACCATCTACTAAATAACCGATGACGCCCCGTTTTTGTAATGTTTCAGCCGACAGCTCACCCATAAGCGCGACTTCTTTTGTGTTTGGTTGACAGACAGCAACATGATTCTCGGGAATACTTGATAGAAGGGATGTCCACTCAATGAGAGTTTCGTGCGGAGTATGGCTGGTAGTGATTTCACCCTCAATCGTGAAGATTTGACCAGCTAATTTATGCTTTGGATTTAATGGCTTGATGGTATTTGGTAGGACGAAGTCTTTGCAGCCAATCTGTCGGAGAACGTCATGTATGGCAGATGCATGCAACTGGGATAGTCTATGTGTCAGTGTTCGGCTCTCCATGAAACGTATCCTTATTTAATAGTATTCAAAGTGTCTTATTCGTTGGTCAGTTGTTACTCTATCGGTTTAGGTGCCTGTATACCTATGTCTGAAGCCCATTGATTCAGGGCTGGCATAATCGAAGGGTGGAGCATTATGCCGTGCAGTAATTGGTGCTGTCGTTTCTTGATTCCTTCTTGCCCAGGTATGCGGACGGGATTTCTTGGGTCAATCGGCTCCGAATTTAAACATGCATCTTTGATCCAATTCGTTTGTCTTGTAAATTGATTAATACCACCAAACAAATCTGGGTTTAATACCTGGAGAAAAACTTCTCCAGTCCATTCTGTTACGTTGTCCGCTCGCCCATGTCCGGTTAAACCTTGAGTTAGGGCTTCAACCATTAATCCGAGAGCGAATCCTTTGTGACCATAATTCAATCCGCCTACGGGTAATAATGCTCCCTTTTTATCCGATTTGATAACGTTAGGATCATTGGTAGGTTTACCGTTATGGTCTATAAGCCATGGACCTGCGAGCTTCTCCTTAGCTTGTCCTGCTCGGGTAACCATACCGTTAGTGGTAATGGACGTAGAAACATCGATTAATACAGGTAGATCATCTGTTGGCCATCCTGCAGCAATTGGATTGGGAGTTAGGGCTCCGGTCTTACCACCAAACGGTGCAACAGATTTGTTCTCAGGAGCGGACGACATAATTATTGCCACCATATTTTTTTCGGTAGCCCTTAAAAGGTAGGCTGCGAGGCAGGCGATATGGTGCCCGCCCGCGATTGTGACTGTGCAAGTGCCACAAGTTTTTGCGCGGGTAACTGCAAGATCCATTGCCGTTGACGTTAGCCAGGTCCCTGGTAGTCGCTTTCCATTCCAAGCAACCGCAGCAGGAAGGTCGCTGATTATATCCGGCTCACCAGTAGTGGCCATAGCCCCTGATTTAATATCGGACAAGTAAGGAGCGAGAAGTTGTAAGCCGTGCGTATCATGCCCAAGTAGATCCCCTTCGATGAGCACATCCGCAATAATTACGGACTTGTTTGGATCCATTCCCGAACGATTTAAAAGGGAGATTGCAAATGCTTTTAGTGCTTTATAAGTATAGCGGCGCCTCATAAGGATGGTCGTGTTTTAAATCTCTATGGTGTTACATCATGATGATCTGTCGCACTGTATGTCCCGATTGCAGGCGGTCGAAACCTTCATTGATATCCTCTAGTTTTAATCGGTCACTCATCAATTGATCTACTGGAAGCATGCCGCTTTTGTATAAATTGATATAGCGAGGCACATCTCTTGATGGAACGCACGAGCCCACATAGCTACCTTTTACTGTTCGTTCTTCTGCAGTTAGATTGACGTGCTGAAGTTCCCAACGTGCTTCAGGATGAGGTAGTCCTGCCGTCACAGTGGTTCCGCCTCTCCGGGTTATGCGGTATGCCAATTCCATTGCCTGGACCGAACCAGCCATCTCAAAGCCAAAATTTACGCCTCCGTTGGTTAATTTTTTAACTTTTTCAATCGCGTCATTGTCTTTAGCATTGACTGTTGCGGTCGCGCCTAATCTTTTGGCGATTTTCAGCTTATCGTCATGAACATCTAAAGCAATGATTTGTTCGGCTCCCGCAACCTTTGCGCCGAGTAAAGCGTTCAGGCCCACACCTCCAAGTCCAACTACGGCGACCGAGGAGCCAGGAAATACACCGGCTGTATTTAGTGCCGCACCAACTCCGGTGAGAACTGCGCACCCAAATAAAGCCGCCTCATCAAAGGGCAGAGTTTTATCGATCTTCACAAGAGATCCTCGATTAACTACGCAGAACTCAGCAAACGCAGAGACACCTACGTGGTGGTATACCGGTAGACCTTTTTGACTGAGACGTATTCCTCCGCCAAGTAATGTTCCTGCAGCGTTAGCCTGTTGTCCTGGCTCGCATCTACCAGGGTGGCCCTCTTTACACGCGATACATTCTCCGCAACTTGGCGCGAAGATCAACGCGACGTGATCTCCTACTTCGATGTCGGTAATCCCTAGTCCGCATTCAACCACGACACCTGCTGCCTCATGACCTAAAATCATGGGCATCGGTCTTGGTCTGTTGCCATTTACGCTAGATAGGTCGGAGTGACATAGGCTGGCTGCTTTGATTTGTATGAGCAGCTCTCGCTCTTGAGGCGCTGCGATTTCTACTTCTTCAATGGTCATGGGTTTTGAGTTCGCGTAAGGTTGGTCAGCTCCCATTTCGCGAATGACCGCTGCTTTCATTTTCATATCGTGTCCTTAATCCAAATATTGCTTAGTAAGTTGTTCGGCCGCCTGAGGCGTCAAATACCGCGGCGGTACTGAAAGAACAATCCTCGGTGCATAGCCAAGCGATTAATGATGCAAGTTCTTCGGCAGTGCCTAAGCGACCCATAGGGATTTTTGATTTCATGTAGTCGATATGGCTTTGTGAGACTTGTTCCAGAATCGGAGTATCGACAGTTGTCGGTGTAACCGCATTAACTAAGACGCCAGTTGTTGCAAGTTCTTTGCCCAGTGATCTCGTTAATGCAATAACTCCTGCTTTAGCAGCAGAATAAGCCGACGCAGTCGGGTTTCCTTCTTTTCCAGCAACTGAGGATAGGTTGACGATTCGACCATATGAATTATTGAGCATGTGCGGAACGACTGCGCGACATGCTAGGAATACACCAACGAGATTGACGTCTATGACTTGTCTCCAAACGTCAGTAGGATAATCTTTCAAAGGTTCATTTACCCCATTAATGCCGGCTGAATTAACGAGTATGTCAATTTTAGGCTGCCTCTTTAGTGTTTCATCAAGAGCTTGATAAACAGTTTCTTCATTTGCCATGTCCACTCGGATGCAATGTGCTTCTTTTTCAAATTTTTCAAATTTTTCAGTTTGCACATCCCAAATTACTACATTCGCGCCCGAATCGAGCATTCTACGCACTGTCGCCTCGCCAATACCAGAGGCTCCTCCCGTAATAACTGCTGTTCTGCCGTTCAGATCTAACTGATTCATGATGATAACCTTAGTTTGATGTTATTAGAAAATAGTGTGTTCTATCTTTAGTATTTGTTATCGTTTGGTTCGCCTACGCGAATCATTTTAGGTGATTATAATGTCTGAAAACGCAGGTCTTTGCATGAATCTGGAGTAAAGAGGGTTAACCGCCCGGTATTCCAAGTATGTTTTAGCAAGATTAAAGATGGGGGACAGAGATGACGAAAAAGGTCAAGGCCGCAATTATTGGTTCGGGAAATATCGGCACAGACTTAATGATGAAGATCATGAGGCAGGGGCAGTTTCTTGAGATGGGTGCTTTAGTCGGTATTGACGCACAATCTGACGGTTTGGAGCGGGCTAAAAAAAACGGAGTTGTAGCTACAGCTGAAGGGGTTATCGGACTGAGCAAAGACCCAATCATGTCCGATATTGAGGTGGTTTTTGACGCAACCTCAGCGGGCGCTCATATAGAAAATGACCGAGTGATTCGCTCGATCAAGCCTGATGTGAAGGTGGTTGATTTAACGCCTGCGGCAATTGGCCCTTATTGCGTACCCGTTGTAAATCTGGAGCAACACCTTGATGCTCGTAATGTGAATATGGTGACCTGTGGTGGTCAAGCAACCATTCCCATTGTGGCAGCAGTGTCAAGTGTGACTGAGGTACATTATGGGGAAATAATCGCCTCCATTTCTAGTCGTTCAGCCGGACCCGGCACGCGAGCTAATATTGATGAATTTACAGAAACGACTTCGAAGGGAATCGAGGTTATTGGAGGAGCCAAAAAGGGTAAGGCGATAATTATATTGAACCCAGCAGAGCCACCAATGTTGATGAGAGATACGGTGTATGTTTTGTCTGCAAAGGCTGATACGGTAGAAATAGAACAAGCGATTGAGGCAATGGTTGCTAATGTCCAAGCTTATGTTCCGGGCTATCGTCTGAAGCAGCGAGTTCAATTTGAGGAGTTCGGTCCCGATAGACCTTGTCGAATTTCTGGCGTTGGTGAATTAAGTGGAATTAAAACTACGGTTTTTCTTCAAGTCGAGGGTGCCGCTCACTATTTACCGTCGTACGCGGGAAATTTGGATATTATGACGTCCGCGGCGCTCGCTACAGGTGAAAAGCTTGCCGAGAGAGCTTTAGATCAAGCATCCTCGGTTGTCGTCTGAGTAATGGAGTCGATATATGAATAAAAAAATATATATTTCAGACGTTACGTTACGTGACGGGTCACATGCGATTCGACACCAATACGGAATCGATCATGTTAAAAGTATCGCGAGGGCCTTAGATGAGGCGAATGTTGATTCGATTGAGGTCGCACACGGAGATGGATTGCAAGGCTCATCGTTTAATTACGGTTTTGGCCGACATACAGATATCGAGTGGATTGCTGCCGTTGCAGAAGAATTGTCTGTTGCTAAGGTCGCTACGTTACTGATACCAGGGATTGGAACAGTGCACGATCTAAAGGCTGCTTTTAATGCCGGCGCTCGCGTTGTTCGTGTAGCGACCCATTGCACGGAGGCTGACATTTCAAAGCAACATCTTGAGTATGCAAGAGATATTGGTATGGAGCCTGTGGGTTTTTTGATGATGAGTCATATGAATAGTCCCTCTGGCCTCGCGAAACAAGCAAAACTAATGGAAAGTTATGGGGCACTTTGTGTTTATGTCGTGGATTCGGGCGGAGCGCTAAACATGAATGATGTTCGCGATCGCTTTAAAGCAATTAAGGATATTCTAAAACCTGAGACTCAAACGGGAATGCACGCGCATCATAATCTCAGCCTGGGAGTTGCTAATTCTATCGTGGCGGTGGAGGAGGGATGTGATCGTGTCGATGCGAGCTTGGCTGGCATGGGTGCTGGGGCGGGCAATGCGCCATTAGAAGTCTTCGTCGCTGCCGCGGATCGTCTTGGATGGAATCACGGTTGTGATTTATACAAGTTAATCGACGCTGCAGAGGATATTGTTCGACCCTTGCAAGATCGTCCCGTGCGGGTTGATCGAGAGACTTTAGCTTTGGGCTATGCGGGGGTGTACTCAAGTTTTTTGTTACATGCCGAGAAAGCTGCTAAACAATATGGATTAAAGACTATCGACATATTGGTCGAGCTTGGTCGAAGACGAATGGTTGGTGGTCAAGAAGATATGATCGTTGATGTAGCGCTTGATTTGTTAAACGAACAAAAAAAAGTGGGCGAGTTGTAATATTCTACGCTTCGGACTCGATGAGTTGTCTTACCATTTCAGCAAGGGCCAAGCTAGAAGTGAGGCCTGGAGACTCAATCCCAAAAAGATTAATGAGCCCTTTAATCTGATGATCCTTGGAGGACTGGATTAAAAAATCAGCAGCCGGTTCATTCGGACCGGATATTTTTGGTCTAATTCCCGTGTAGCCGGGTTGCAGCTGATCTCGATTGACTGCCGGCCAATACCGACGAATGGCGTCATAAAAGAGCTCCTCCCTTGAATTATCAAAAGAGTAGTCAATTCCCTCTATCCAAGCTATGTCTGGCCCAAATCTAGCAGCACCTGCCATATCAACGGTGACATGAACTCCAAGGGAGGCTTGACGCGCGACCGGATAAACAAGGTGTTTGAAAGGGTTATGGCCAGACAGTGAATAGTAGTGGGCTTTCGCATAGTACGGTTGTGGAATTAAATTTTCATCTAAGTCTGCAGTGGTCCTAGCTACATCGCATGCGTATAGTCCTGCGGCATTAATTACTATTTTGGCTTTTATTTCGTGGGCATTGAGACCTTCGGTTTTGACGTTGAAGCCGTCTTCCTCAGGTTTAATTGAAGCGATGGAAGTTTGATAGACCACGACACCGCCCGCATTTTCTGTGTCTCCGAGAAGGCTGAGCATGTAAGCGTGTGAGTCGATAATGCCAGTAGACGGAGAAAAAACTGCGCCCACGCTAATCACCTCTGGTTCTAGTTCCGCCACCTCGTTGTGGCTAAGGTATATGAGGTCTTCAACACCGTTATCACTCGCTTTAGTGATGTATTGCTTGACGGTTTCGATCTCGAAATCCTCTGTTGCAACAATTAATTTTCCAATGCGTTTATAGGGAATGCCACGGAGATCGCAATATTCGTAAAGCATTTCCTTCCCCCTGACGCATAGGTGTGCTTTAAGCGAATCTTTTGGATAGTAAATTCCAGCATGAATAACTTCTGAGTTTCTCGAGCTGGTGTGTAGGCCAAAAGCATCCTCTTTTTCGATGATGAGGATGTCCCTGCCTTCGAGTGCCAATGCACGGGCGATGGATAGACCTACCACGCCTGCGCCGATAATTACACATTCGATTTGATCCACTTCTACTATAAATCCTTAAATAATATTATTCGCATCTGAGATAGTATAGTCATAACCTATTTTAACGCCGTAACCCAGTGGATTTTCAAGAAGGTCGAAAAAGATTATTAGCGAGTAATTTTTCCCAAGAGGTAAAACAGTACCTTCGCGTTGTCGACTCGTCCGGTTGGCCTAGTTGCGACGTGCTTAATCGTTTGGCCAACGAGCAGACCGGCACTATTGTAAATGCTAATGGGATCGACATTAAATTTGTAACTCAATATGAGCGATCAAAAACTTTCGAGACAGGTTTTGAGCAACGCGCCTTTTTGTCTGGAGAGGTCCAAGTTCGACCTGAAAATTGGCATGATTTGCTAAATGCTTTCACTTGGTTGTTATTTCCTAAGTCTAAAGCAGCGCTCAACGCCAGACACTACAGGGTCTTAAGGACTGATCAGTACCAAGATCGTTCTCCAGAGGGCGATGCGCTAACTTTATTTGATGAGGAAGGGGTAATTGTACTGTCTCGGAATGCGGAATTAACCACTCTCTTGATTGATTTTCGATGGGTTGAGCTTTTTTACGAGCGTCGAGAGGAGGTCAGGTCGCACATGTCCTTTTACGTTTTTGGGCACGCGCTTTTAGAAAAAACGATCAATCCTTATATCGGAATGACTGGTAAGGCTGTGATTATCAATCAGGTAGATGATGGACTCAATACCAGTTTGGATGAGCAACGGACTGATGTTGACAATGCACTTTTGATGCTGGTTTCCGACCAAAAGGCTTTCATGTCTGGCCGCGAACTTTCGCCCCTACCGATGCTCGGTTTGCCTGGTTGTTGGAATGAAAATGAGAAATTAGATTTTTATCTCAATGAGTCATATTTTCGACCTAAAAAGAATGTAGAGAGCCGTTAACTGGAAGCACTTAAGTCCATTAATTATTGTTCTGTGCATTGACATGGCTCGAGTGGAAAAATACACTTCGTGTATCAAAAATTTAGAACTTGTCTAAAGTTTGATGGTCTAGAAGTACACGACGTTTTGTATTTACAACAGTAAATGCGGATTGAAGACAATAGTTAAGAGCAATTGAACAACGAAAAGGGAGATTTCCAATGGCTGATTTAAAAGGATCAAAGACTGAGCAAAGTCTTAAAGATGCGTTCGCTGGTGAATCGCAAGCAAATAGAAGGTATTTATATTTTGCAAATAAAGCAGATGTCGAGGGTCAAAATGACGTGGCGGCAGTGTTCCGTTCAACCGCTGAAGGAGAGACCGGGCACGCTCATGGTCATCTCGAGTACCTTGAGCAAGTCGGCGATCCAGCCACTGGCTTACCCATTGGTGGAACACGGGATAACCTGACTGCTTCAGTTGCTGGTGAGACTCATGAGTACACAGACATGTACCCAGGAATGGCAAAGACTGCTCGCGATGAGGGTTTTGATGAAATCGCTGACTGGTTTGAGACTCTGGCGAAAGCTGAGCGCTCCCACGCCAATCGTTTCCAAAAAGCTTTGGACGCTCTAGAAGATTAATTCGAGATCCATTGTTTTTGGTAGGAATAAGCGTGAGCGTAAAGTGATTTCGCTCACGCTTTTTTTGTTGACTGTGTTTTTATGGCGGAAGGTTTATGAAAGAAGGTAGTCTGGAGGCCCCTACGAGGCATCCCCTGAACTGGCAAGACGAGGAATTCTATAAGGAAGAGCCCCTAAACGAAGAGCTCGAGCGTGTCTTTGATATTTGTCACGGGTGCCGTCGGTGCGTAAATTTATGCACGGCGTTTCCGACACTGTTCGATTTGATCGATGAGAGTGCCACCATGGAAGTGGATGGTGTTGCGAAGGAGGACTATTCGAAAGTGGTGGATAAGTGTTACCTGTGTGATATGTGTTACATGAGTAAATGTCCCTATGTTCCGCCACACGAATGGAACGTTGATTTTCCGCATTTGATGTTGCGCGCTAAGGCACAAAAATTCAAAAACGGGGAAACCAAATTTCGCGATAAATTACTGTCGAGTACTGACGCTTTAGGCAAGTTATCCTCTATTCCTGTCGTTGTTCAAACGATTAACGCGGTGAATTCAAACAAGCTCACGAGGAATGTGATGGAGAAAACGCTTGGTATTCACAAGGATAGAAAATTACCTAGATACGCGGGAAAGACTTTTCGGTCGCGAATGCCTCAAGTTGATGATGTAACGCCACAAGACGGGCAGAGAACACGAGGGAAGGTCGCCGTGTTTGTTACGTGCTATATCAATTATAATGAGCCAAACATCGGCGATGATCTGTTCAAGGTCCTCGAACATAATAAGATCCCTGCATTACCGGTCCAAAAAGAGGCCTGCTGCGGCATGCCAAAGTTGGAATTAGGGGATCTTGATGCCGTGAAGAGCTTAAAAGAGAAAAACATTCCTCAAATGGTGAAGTATGCCCGTGATGGCTACGCTTTGATGACTTCTGTCCCGTCATGCACGTTGATGTTTAAGCAAGAGCTGCCGCTGCTATTTCCCGATGATGATGAAGTGCGTTTGGTAGCGAAGTCTATGGTCGATCCGTTTGAATATTTAGTAATGCGTGATCGCGACGGGCTACTTAATACGGAATTTAAGGAATCGCTAGGTCAGGTTTCATATCATGTGCCTTGTCATCTGCGCGTGCAAAACATTGGTTTAAAGACCAAGGAAATGTTGGAACGAGTGCCAGATACGGTGGTCAGTACGGTAGAGCGATGTTCGGGTCATGATGGCACGTGGGGTGTTAAGAAGGAGTATTTTGATGACTCAATGAAAATTGGTCGACCGGTATTCCGTCAAATGGGTGAGAAAACACCACGCTACATCAGCTCAGACTGTGCCATTGCGGCCACGCACATCGTGCAAGGCATTGAAGCGAAGCAGGATCTGAATGATGTGGAAAAACGTCATCCCATCACATTGTTGAGGATTGCTTACGGGTTATAAGAATCGGAGAGGAATAAATGTTAAGTAGAACAAGTTTGATGTCATTAGAGGAATATTCAAAACGCAGATCGTCATTTCGTGCGGAGGTGATGGAGCACAAGAAGATGAGAAAGGTTCATCTTGGGGAGCATGTAACGTTGTTATTTGAGGATGCGCTAACCGTTCAATATCAGATCCAAGAGATGTTGCGAATCGAGCGCATTTTTGAAGAAGAGGCCATTGAGGAGGAGCTTCATGCGTATCTACCTCTGGTTCCTGACGGAAGTAATTGGAAGGCGACTCTTTTGATTGAATATCCCGATGAGGTCGAGAGAAAGATTGCGCTTTCAAAACTTATTGATTTGGAAGATATGGTTTGGGTGCGTGTTCCTGGGTTTCGAAAGGTATTTCCACATGCTGATGAGGATTTGGACAGAGAGAATGGTGAGAAAACCTCCTCAGTTCATTTTCTTCGCTTCGAATTAACTGATGACATGAAAAAGTCGTTATTGCATGGCTCAGCGCTGAGTATTGGTGTAGATCATCCGAATTACACGGTGGAGATAGAAGAAGTGCCTGAAAATCTGCGTGACTCGTTAGCAGGAGATTTGAGCGCACAATAGTAAGCGTCAAATTGATGTAGTCCTAAACCAACAATTTTGTTATAAACTAATCTATATCGTGGATGAGTTCTATGACGATTTATGATTGGTAATATCGAGAAGAAACTCAAGGCGTTAGAGTTACCCATTGAAATTGTGCTCTGGGATGGCACGCGCATCGATGCGGTCGGCAATCCCGAGGTAAGGCTCTCGCTCAAGTCGCAGATGGCAGCGCTCGCGCTCAGCCGCCCAACGCTTGGAAAGCTCGCACGAGCATATGTGCGTGGGACAATCGATATTGAGGGTGATGCGCGTCAAACACTGGCGCTTGGAGAAAAACTTGTTGCAGGGACCTCTGCAACGTACAAAAAGCGTTTGGATTTCCTTAAGCGGTGGCGACACACGAAGCCTGCTGATCGTCAATCGATACGAAGTCACTATGATGTTGGAAACGAATTTTATGCTTTATGGTTAGATCAACAGCGCGTGTATTCCTGCGGTTACTTTAAAAAAGAGAGTGACAGCCTAGATTTGGCCCAAGAGCAAAAGCTTGACCATATTTGTAAAAAACTCGATTTAAAGCCAGGTGAAAAAATGCTGGATATAGGCTGCGGTTGGGGCGCATTGATCAATTGGGCAGCGAAGCACTACGGCGTAGAGGCTTTGGGTATTACTTTGTCTGATCAGCAGCATGCATACGCGAAGGATAAGATAAAAAGTCTTGGGCTTCAGCATTCCTGCCGAGTCGAGCTTCTTGACTACCGGGATTTATCGTACGAGTGTTATTTTGACAAAGTTTCGAGTGTCGGGATGTTCGAGCATGTCGGAAAGGGTAATCTTCCTATTTATTTTAAAAAAATATGTTCTTTGCTTAAGCCGGGGGGGTTAGTGATGAACCATGGAATTACCACTAATTCAACTGACGACCACGCATTGGGCAGCGACATAGGTAGCTTTGTGGACGAATATGTCTTTCCAGGCGGTGAGCTTGTTCACGTCTCCACGGTACTTAAAGAGTTGGCTCGTTCTGGTATCGAAGTTTGGGACGCTGAGGGCTTAAGGCCGCATTACGCAAAAACGCTCTGGCATTGGGTTGATCGTTTAGAGAAAAATGAAGCCAGAGCTAAATCCATCATTGGTGAGGAACGCTACAGAATATGGAGAATCTACATGGCCGGGTCGGCTCATGCATTTGAGCGCGGTTGGATTTCTATTTTCCAAATTTTGGGTACAAAGCCTCTAGGTTCGGGTAAAGTCTCGTATCCATTGACTAGGCAGCATGTCTATCCTTGAAAACTGAAACGACTGAGTATTTAGAGGGCTCGTACGTGACGATATTAAACTGCATCGGATTTGTGTTCGTATTTGTCTCATTGGCAGTAGCCATTAAAGGCGAGCCGCTTGCCCAAGATAACGATCCGCGTAACAGCCCCAGAGCTTATAAATATGAAACTCCAGATGTTTGGCGAGAGTCGCCTATTGATTTACCTGTGCTTTCTCCGAGAAGTAGTTTCAGTCAATATCAAACAAGAAGTCAGACAGGGTTTACTTTTTATATTGACATCTCTTCAATCGAGTTTGGAGGTGACGGGGTGGTACGTATGAGTTTGCTCGCTATTTCTCCTAAAGGAAGCGAAAACATTACTTACGAGGGTTTTAGGTGCGAAACTAGAGAAAATAAATTGTATGCGTCCAGTTGGGCATTTGATGCAAAATGGATGCCGGCTAAGAGGGCAAAATGGAGATCAGTAAGTCCCAAGACGCCTAATAGCTACAGGAGTGATTTGTTGGAGTATTATATTTGTGATGGAACTTTAAGCATTTTGGACGAAAGGCGTTTAAGGGCGTTATTCAAGAAAGGAAAAATGAACAAGCCCCAAGGGATAAAAGGCAAGGGGTTTTAGGTCTTGGCCCTTACTCTTAGTTGTCCAACGCTAAATTGTCTCTGCTAATCAGTTCTAAGTCGTCAACGTACCCAAGAGTTTCCTCTATTTTTTCGGAAGTGACTCCTTTGATTTGGTCGGTTTCCTCAAAGTTGTAGTTGATTAGTCCATAGGCAATAACGTCTCCATCTTTATTGGTGCACGTTACCACGTCTCCACGGTCGAAATTTCCCTCTATAGCTATAACGCCTATGGGCAGTAAACTTTTATGATTCGTCGTTATAGCGCGTATCGCACCGTCGTCTAGGGTAACCGATCCCCGGACTTGCAAATGATTGCTAAGCCACTGTTTCCTGGCGGCCATAACTGGTTTCGATGTCTTAAGTAGAGTTCCGATGGCTTCTCCAGCAACGATTCTCAGTAAGACATTACTTTCTTTGCCATTCGCTATGATCGTGTGCGTTCCGCTTCGGGCAGCTCGTTTAGCAGCGCGCAGTTTGGTGATCATGCCACCACTGCCGAAAGTTGATCCATTGTTGGTTGCCATTTTTTCTAATGAGGGATCTCCCGCATCTGCGATATCGATTTTAATGGCTTTAGAGGATGTTCTAGGATCCGCGGTGAAAAGTCCGTCTTGATCGGTAAGAATAATTAGCGTATCGGCTTCCGTTAGATTAGCGACCAATGCCGCTAGCGTATCATTGTCACCAAATTTAATTTCATCCGTAGCTATCGAGTCATTTTCATTCACAATGGGCACGATATCCATATCGATAAGTGTGCGAAGCGTTGATCGAGCATTCAAGTATCGCATTCTGTTCGTTAGGTCGTCGTGGGTAAGCAGAATTTGAGCGGTGTGCAAACCAAAAGTCTGGAATGCGTCTTCATACGCTCGAATCAATCCCATCTGCCCTACAGCTGCTGCTGCTTGCAGATCATGAATCATTGAAGGCCGCTTATTCCACCTTAAGCGAAGCATGCCCTCGGCAACCGCACCACTTGATACAAGTATCACTTCACAGCCCTGTTGCTTGATTTCAGCCACTTGCCGCGTCCACTCTTTAAGGGCGTTTGAGTCCAGTCCCTGACCATTGCTAGTGATCAGGCTGCTACCAATCTTGACGATGATTCGTTTGAAGCGATTTATCTTGGGACTCATTTTTTCTTTTTTAGCTGGGTATTTATTTACTTCTTTTCGGCTTCTTCGAGTTTACTCATATACTCCATGATGCCATTGATCAATGCGGTTGTACCGTCTGATGAGACGGAAGATATCGGAAAAATCTGCTCGCTTTGTGCGACTCTCTTTTTAAGGATGACAGATATTTTCTCAAAAAATCGTATTCGATCTTCCTTGGGAATCAAATCTATTTTATTTAGAGCGATCCATCGAGGCTTTTTAAATAGTGATTCGTCGTATTTTTGTAATTCCTGACAGATTTGATGAGCACCGTTGGTAATAGCTTCGGTATCCGGATAGTCAGTGCCGACGTCTATGACATGCACGAGTATCTTAGTCCGTTGTAAATGCTTAAGGAATTGATGGCCCAACCCAGCGCCATCGGATGCCCCTGCGATTAGTCCGGGAATGTCTGCAATGACAAAGCTACCTTTAAAACCTGAACGAACAACCCCTAAATGGGGGTGAAGTGTAGTGAACGGATAGTCTGCGATTTTTGGTTTTGCGGCTGATACCGCGCTTATTAAGGTTGATTTTCCCGCATTTGGAAATCCTAGTAATCCCACATCAGCCAATACGCTCAGCTCCATATGGACGCTTTTACTCTCGCCCATTTCACCATGAGTGAACTGTCTTGGAGCGCGATTTGTGCTCGACTTGAAATGAAGATTACCTAAACCGCCCTTTCCGCCTTTGCATAGTGCTTCTATTTGCCCATCTCTACTTAGATCAAATAAGACTGAGTTATCGGTTGCATCGTAAATAATCGTTCCCATCGGTACCTCCAGGAAGAGATCCTCACCTGATTTTCCGTAACAATCCTTTCCTTGCCCATTTTCTCCATTTTTTGCCCGAAATGTTCGCTTGTATCGATATTCCAAAAGCGTATTGATATCTCTTGAGGCCCGAATAAAGATCGATCCTCCACGACCGCCATCGCCGCCGCTCGGCCCTCCTTTCGGGACATATTTTTCTCGCCTGAAAGCCGCAACACCATCACCACCCTTGCCAGCGTGCAGATCTATCTTGGCTTCATCAACAAATTTCATGAATGATTTTAAATCGGTTAGGTAAAAAAAAACCCCACCTATTAGGCAGGGTTTTATCGAATCAGATTAACCCTACGCTGGGACAATACTAACAATCTTCTTATTTAATCGTCCTGTTTTTCCAAATAACACATGACCGTTGATCTTTGCGAATAGAGTGTGATCGCGACCTATGCCTACATTGTCACCCGGATGTACTTGAGTGCCACGTTGACGAATGATGATGCTGCCCGCAGAAATTAGTTCTCCGCCAAACCGTTTAACACCGAGTCGCTTTGCATTTGAATCGCGACCATTTCTAGAGCTGCCGCCAGCTTTTTTATGTGCCATAAATCAATTACCTTTCAATACATGTAGACGTGAATGTCTAGCTTGTTATGTCTCCAATGACAACCTCGGTAAAGTTTTGTCGATGTCCTTGTTGCCGCTTGTAATGCTTGCGCCTACGAAGCTTAAATATTTTCACTTTTTTTCCGCGACCGTGGCTCAATACCGTTGCCTGAACCTTGGCGCCTGCAACCATAGGCGCACCAATTGAAACATCCGCGCCGTCTACAACCATAAGAACTTGGTCCAAGGTGACTTGTTCGCCGACCTCTACGCCCAAAGATTCAATTTTCAATTTTTCTCCAGTGGCAACTTTGTACTGCTTTCCACCAGTTTTAATCACAGCATACATGGCTTTAGTTTTCCCCAGGTTTGACCGACTTTTAACCGTTATTTCTCACTAAAAAGGGAGGGTAGCTTACAGGATTTCGCCGCATGACGCAATAATCCATAAACTTATTTGACACTCGCATGAGTGGTCCATAACATCGTCCAATCGATAAGCGGTATCTCAATAACGCCGTGAAGAATAAGCGGGCCCTTTATATGATGAAGGTTTCAACTACAATCACGAACGAACTGCTGGTGCGACTCAACGATGAGATTGCGACGCAGCTGGTCTCTCAGGTGCCGCTAGTGGGCGAGGTGGCAAGGTACACGATTGGCGGCGGCGGAAAAAGACTCAGGCCGATCTTGTTGCTATTGACCGCCGGCAGCCTTGGATATGAAGACCGTCGGGCGGTACAGTTGGCTACAGCGATTGAGTTTGTGCATACAGCGACTTTATTACATGATGATGTTGTTGATAACTCCGCTGTTCGACGAGGGATGCGAACTGCAAATGAGCGCTTTGGTAATGCCGCGGCTGTGTTAGTTGGGGACTTCCTTTATTCACGAGCATTTCAAATCATGGTTGATGTCGGTGAAATTCGCGTATTTAGAATTATGGCAGATGCGACTAACGATATCTCCGAGGGGGAGGTGCTGCAGTTATCAAATGTAAAAAATGTTGATTTAACTGTTGATTCGTATTTTGAGATGATTCGTGCTAAAACAGCGCGGTTATTTGAAGCGGCGGCGATGCTCGGGGGTATTGTAGCTGGCGGAGGACAAGAGGTAATTTCAAATTTCGGCAAATATGGAGTGCATTTAGGGACTGCGTTTCAAATCGTTGACGACATACTGGATTATGACGGTGATGAGGGCGACATTGGCAAAAAGTTAGGCGATGATTTGGCTGAAGGTAAGATTACCCTGCCTATGATTCATGCATTGGAGCATGGGTCCAGTGAGGATATTGCGAAAATACAGACTGCCATTTTTGCAGACGGCACTCCTGATTTAGACTCGGTTATCGATATTTTTCGCAGGCTAGAGTCGCTTGGTTATTCTCGTCAATTAGCCAAATTAGAGATAAATTCAGCTGAACATAGCATCGCTAGTTTGCCTCAGTCATCTTATAAGGAGTGCTTGATTGAACTGGCAGAAAACTCTTTATCGAGGATTAAATAGAACTACCGCTAGTGGTAGCTATTGTGTTAATTGCTCTTTAGTTTTTTGTGATAGCGTGTGGAGCATATGCGTGTTTGACTTTAAACCGATGAAAAATATATTTTGTATTTAATCGATAGACTTAAGCGAGTAAATCCTTAAGCTAAACGTGAGCAAACGTTATAAGGTTTTAATTAGGAGTAATGGAGAGGCTTGTGCTTAAGTATCTTTTATTGTTTGTGGTGATTGCTTTGGCCTATGCTTTTGTTAAAACCAAAGCACGGAAGCTAGAAAAAACGCGGTCGAATGAAGACCATTCAACTCCGGCCGTAGAGGATATGGCTCGTTGCGCGTATTGCGGTATCCATTTTCCGTTGAATGAGGGTGTTCGTTCTGGTGGTCTTGTTTTTTGTTCGAATGAGCATCGCAAAGACCATCTGAAAGAAAAGGACAAGTCGTCTCGATGACTGAATCGCATTTTCGAATAGAAAATGGTTATTTGTGTGGTGTCGAGTTCTGTCATTCGCCGAACCAAGATGAGCGTCCGAAAAATACCTCGCCTCGGCTTATTGTTATTCATTCGATAAGTCTGCCGCCTGGAGAGTTTGGTGGCTCAGGCGTCCGACGGTTATTTATGAACGAGCTTGATTTCAATGAACATCCATTTTATTCACAAATAAAAGGGCTGAAAGTTTCATCCCATTTTTTCATAGATAGGCATGGTGAAATCATCCAATTTGTCTCTTGTCTCAAAAGAGGTTGGCACGCGGGCGAGTCAACATGGCGAGGTGAGCCCAACTGCAATAACTACTCGATTGGAATTGAGTTGGAAGGCACTGAAACGGGGATCTTTGAGGTTGATCAGTACGCGAGCTTGAAGAAGTTGTGCGTCGCTTTGGTTGATTGCTACCCAATTGAAGCCGCATTGGGGCATTCTCATATCGCGATCCCTAAGGGACGTAAACAAGACCCTGGTGCTAATTTTGACTGGTCTGAGCTGTCGAGCCTGGGCGGGATTGATACGCCTCGATAGCATTTATTTCAGTGTTTTGATTTGGTCCTCTTGGAAGCAGAACTTGTTATGACTTGGGTCATGCATGGACGATAGAGCATGTTTTGTCATAACAGCATGAGGGATCAACTCAAAATTAATATAAGAAACGCTTGACACAGATCGTCCCACCACTAGAATTAGTATTAATATCCACTGGATAACACAACATCTTGTGTATTACTTGTGTATAACTTGTGGGTGCTTTAGATAAGTTTTGTCAGTATTAAGGGTTTAAGGCAGTTGGAATCATAATGTTATGCACAAAAAGGATCGGAAACAGAACCCTAGGGAATGTGGGAAGTAAGTAAAAAGCGAAAAAATAAACGGATTAAGGCGTGAGGAGACTAAATGCAATTAACGGCTAATGTGAGTGAAACGACTGGTTTGAGCGCAGAGAACGTGAGTGAGATTCAAGAGGAAAGCGGACGAATTGATAGTGCAATGATGAAGGTTGTACGTCGTAATGGTTCAGTTGTTGGATTTGAGCCATCAAAGATCTCAATAGCGATGACTAAAGCGTTCCTTGCTGTAAGTGGAGGCCAGGGTGCAGCATCAGCGAGAGTAAGAGAGCTTGTATCCCAATTGACGCAAAATGTGACGGTAGCTCTTAAAAGAAGAAACCCGACAGGTGGAACGGTACATATAGAAGACATTCAAGATCAGGTTGAGCTTGCGTTAATGAGGCACGGCGAGCAAGAGGTTGCTCGTTCTTATGTGTTGTACCGAGAGCAAAGAAATCAGGAGCGAGCGCGCGCAAAAAAAGAATCTGACGTTAATCAGAATGAATCTCCGCCTGAATTAACAATGGTGGTGAATGGTGTATCGAAGCCTTTAGACATCAATAATTTGAAGAGGTTAATAGAAGATTCGTGTTCGGGGCTGGAAGCGGCAGTCAGCGCTGAAAATGTTTTGAGCCTGACAGTGCGCGATCTTTACGATGGAGTGCCTTTTGATGAGGTCAATAAAAGTTTGATCCTATCTGCGAGATCCTTAATTGAAAAAGATCCAGCCTATAGTTTTGTGACCGCGCGACTACTTCTTAACGACTTGCGGCGGGAGGTGATAGGAGAAGAGCTTACTAGAGAGGAAATGGCGGACCGGTACTCAACCTATTTTCCGGAATTTATAAAACAAGGCGTGGAAGCAGAGCTACTGGATGAGCGAATGCTTCAGTTCGATATGGTAGCTTTAGGGGCGGCTTTAAAGCCAGAGCGAGATGAGCAATTCGGTTATTTAGGGCTTCAAACACTTTACGATAGATATTTTTTGCATATTGAGGATCGTCGTATTGAGTTGCCGCAAGCATTTTTTATGCGGGTAGCGATGGGGCTATCCCTCGGCGAGGTTGAGCGCGAAGCTAGAGCGATAGAATTCTACAACATACTCTCTTCCTTCGATTTTATGAGCTCAACACCGACGCTCTTCAATTCAGGAACGACTCGACCTCAATTATCCAGTTGTTATTTGACTACGGTCGATGATGACTTGGACGGTATTTATGAGGCGATTAAAGAAAACGCGTTGTTGTCAAAATATGCCGGAGGACTTGGAAATGACTGGACTCCTGTGCGATCAATGGGGTCGCACATCAAAGGTACTAACGGAAAATCCCAAGGGGTAGTGCCTTTTTTAAAGGTGGTTAATGACACTGCAGTCGCTGTAAATCAAGGCGGTAAGCGAAAAGGGGCAGTATGCGCTTATTTGGAAACTTGGCATATGGATATAGAGGAATTCCTGGAATTAAGAAAAAATACAGGAGATGATCGTCGCAGAACTCATGATATGAATACAGCGAACTGGATTCCAGACTTGTTCATGAAACGGGTGATCCAAAATGAACAATGGACTTTGTTTACGCCATCAGAGGTACCAGATCTGCATGATATTTATGGTGAGGCTTTCGAGCGGGCCTACACAACCTATGAAAAAATGGCGGTGGCGGGTGAGATAAAGCTGTTTAAGCAGATACCAGCAGTGCAAATATGGAGAAAAATGCTATCGATGTTATTCGAAACGGGGCATCCGTGGATTACCTTCAAGGATCCTTGTAATATTCGTTCGCCGCAGCATCATATCGGTGCCGTACACAGCTCCAATTTGTGCACAGAAATCACACTGAATACCTCTGAGAGTGAAATTGCAGTTTGTAACCTAGGGTCGGTTAACCTTGTCGCACATTTGAAAGACGGAAAGCTGGACCATAAAAAGTTAAAGCAAACGGTTTCTACAGCCATGCGAATGTTGGACAACGTTGTTGACATCAATTTCTACGCTGTTGGTAAGGCGAGAAATTCAAACTTAAAACATCGTCCAGTTGGTATGGGCATGATGGGTTTTCAGGATTGCCTGCACAAAATGAACATTCCTTATGGATCAGACGAGGCTGTAGCATTTGCTGACGCATCGACTGAGGCAGTTTGTTATTACGCGTATTGGTCCTCGACAAATCTAGCGGAGGAACGTGGAAGATATTCAACATTTGATGGATCACTTTGGTCCAAAGGAATTCTTCCCGTCGATTCGATTGAGCTCTTAGAAAAAGAAAGAGGCGGATATCTGGAGGTTGATAGAAGCGCTACCTTAGACTGGGATCAATTGCGTGATCGAATTAAAACGGTAGGTATGCGAAATTCAAACTGTGTAGCGATCGCACCTACGGCAACAATCGCTAACATAATCGGAGTATCGGCATCGATTGAGCCGACCTACCAAAATTTATATGTAAAGTCGAATTTATCCGGCGAATTCACGGTGACCAATAGTTACTTAGTTGAAGACCTAAAGAAATATGGCTTGTGGGATGACGTGATGATTTCTGATCTCAAATATTTTGATGGCTCGCTCTCAAAAATTGACCGTATACCGAGCGAGCTGAGGTCGGTTTACGCGACAGCATTTGAGATGGATCCTGTATGGTTAGTTGAGTGCGCATCTCGGCGACAGAAGTGGATAGACCAGGCGCAGTCATTAAACATTTATATGGCCGGGGCATCAGGTAAGAAATTGGATGATATATACAAGCTAGCCTGGCACAGAGGTCTCAAGACAACTTATTATTTGAGAACTATGGGGGCGACTTCTGCAGAGAAATCCACGGTAGCGGCGGGACAACTTAATGCAGTCTCCTCTAATGTGGAAGCTGTAGAACCTCAATTTTGTGCAATCGACGATCCAGAATGCGAGGCGTGTCAATGAGGTTATTAAAAAAAATTCAATCAGCAGCAAGAAGAAGAGCAAATTTTTTTGTAGGAAGGCACTCAAACGCAGCAGAAGATCAAAGTAGCGTAGTTAATTTAAAAAATACCGTTACCAAAAAGAAAAAACAGAGCGATTTTTCTTTTTGATTGAGAAAACATGGACGCCGCTTCAAGTCGGCATTATTTTAATGAGATTTTTGTATTGATAAGGAAATAGGCATGCTCCAGTTTGAAGATTCATCACCAGTTAATACCAGTACACTTGGTAATGTGCCGGATAAAATTGATTCAGTACCAACTACGACCAGTGCAAGGGTAAGAGTTGAAGATAAACGAGTGATTAATGGTACGGCTGATGTTAACCAGCTCGTGCCTTTTAAATATAACTGGGCTTGGGATAAGTACTTAGCGGGATGCGCGAATCATTGGATGCCGCAAGAGATCAACATGACGCGGGATATCGCCACTTGGAAAGACCCAGCAGGCCTGACCGATGACGAACGACTTATCGTAAAACGTAATTTGGGGTTTTTTGTTACGGCCGATTCGTTGGCTGCTAATAATATCGTACTCGGAACGTACCGACACATAACCGCACCTGAGTGCCGACAGTACTTATTAAGGCAAGCTTTTGAGGAAGCAATTCATACGCATGCCTACCAGTACGTTGTCGAAAGTCTAGGCCTAGACGAGAGTGAAATCTTTAACGCTTACAACGAAATTAAGAGCATTCGCGATAAGGATCAATTTCTCATTCCATTCATTGACGTGCTGTCTGATCCAAATTTTAAAACAGGAACCCCAGCAGCAGATAGAGACTTCTTGAGAAGTTTGATCGTATTCGCATGCATTATGGAAGGTTTATTTTTCTATGTCGGATTCGTGCAAATATTGGCCTTGGGCAGACAAAACAAAATGATGGGTGCTGCGGAACAATACCAATATATTCTTCGTGATGAATCGATGCACTGTAATTTTGGTATCGATATGATCAACCAAATTAAGCAAGAGAATCCTCATCTATGGACTGAAGAATTTAAAAAGGATATTCAAGGCCTCATGAAAAAAGGTGTTGAGCTTGAGTACCGGTATGCGGAGGATACGATGCCTCGGGGTGTGCTCGGATTAAATGCACCAATGTTTAAAGAATATTTACGTTACGTTGCGAATAGACGTTGTCAGCAAATCGGTATAGACATGCTTTATGAAAATGCAAACAATCCATTTCCATGGATGTCTGAAATGATCGATCTTAAAAAAGAGAAAAACTTTTTCGAAACCCGAGTCACGGAATACCAAACCGGTGGTGCTTTGAGTTGGGATTAACTAAAATTACCGTTGTAAAAAAAACACATGTACTTAATAAAGTATGAAAAAAATTTGCGAGAAGAGATTTAAACAATAATAATCTCGCCACAAAGTAATTTAGTAGCACTAAGCGTCGAATTCTGAATGGCGCAAAACGGAGCTGAATGACTAGATCTACGTTTTCTTGTAGTCCGAGAAAAAAACGTACTCACCTAACGGTGGGCCAGTAAGCAAGAGTTATTTGAATTATGAACACTTGCTTATATAACATTAGGGATGTTTTATTTCCCTCACCGGTGAGTGCCGATCTTCTTTCGGCCACTCAAGGGCCTTCTATCCTTTCAAATAAAAAAAAGCTCATAAGCTTAAAAGTTTTTTCATGGGCTTTTTTGTCACGAACTGACCGATGCGCGCACGCACTAGCGCGCACTTCATCAGTAACAGCATATCAATAATCAAAGTTATATTTATGCTGAGTTTTTCAACTTAAGAAGGAGGTAATTGAAATGGCAGTTAAAAAGAAACCTGCAGTTAAGAAAAAACCAGTCGCTAAAAAAGCGCCAGCTCGAAAGCCAGCCGCTAAAAAAGCGCCAGCTCGAAAGCCAGCTGCTAAAAAAGCGCCAGCTNAGAAGCCAGTCAGACGAGCTGCAGCGGCACCTCGCCCCTTGGCTGCGCCCGCAGCTTGGCCATTTCCGGTTGCTGGTAACCGGCCTGGCTAGTCCTCAATACTCGCGGGTTGGCGGATAGATATTCATTCGACCGCTGATCTGCGAGTTTATTTTTACTGAGAATTTATTTTCGGTTTTTGGTGGATTGTTTCTTGTTTATTGAGTTGCCGTTTAATTCACGCTACCCTATCAGTCTATCAATCTTAGCAATTCAAATCATGCGACGAAAACTCTATTTAATTTTTTCATGTCTTTGCTCTTTAACGTTTTTTCCTAATGGATCCAGCGCGAGCGACTCGTCAGAGTTGGTAGAGGTTATTGCTATTGACAGTACATTTCAGGACGTTAAAGAACGGGTCATATTTGCCGTTGAGAGCCAAGGGCTTGTCGTTGATCACACGTCGGACGTGGGTGGTATGTTGGCCCGAACAGGTAAAGATTTGGGAGACACTCAGCTGATCTATGAGAATGCAGAGGTACTTGAGTTCTGTAGCGCACTGTATTCGAGACGTATGGCTCGACATTCGCCGGATCTTCTAGCTTTCTGTCCTTACGCAATCTCTGTTTATACGTTACATGGGCAACCTGAGGTGACCTTTGTGGCTTTTAAACGCATTGCGAGAGGAGTTGAAAACAAAGAAACTAGAGAAGTACTTAAACAAATTGATGATCTACTCATGACCATTGCCGAAGAGGCCGCTCTTTAAGCGATTTATTAACTTCAGACGATAAACGACATACTACTGCTCTTTAGCAATCCGGATCGCCATCGGGTGGATTAGGTTTTAAATTGAAACTAAATAATTTACTAACCTCCACCTCATCGATAAAAAAAATATTATATGTTTTTCGATTCATCATTAACGTTAGGGATGTTTCGCCTCCTGATGGTATTTGATGCCTAATCGATGCCAGTTCATTCGGATCCATTTGATCTATGGACTTATTGTTATGGCTTAGCTTATCAGCTAGCAGCGGAAGATCACGGTCACATACTAAACCGATATTACTTTCCCAAGAGACGAGAAGACGACCTTTGTTATCTATCCATAACTTATCGATTGTCTCAACATTTTCGTTAGTCTGAGTTTTGAAATAGATTACTGAATCGTGTGAAGCCAGCGTAAGGACGTATGGTGTATATTCAAGCGTAACAAAAACTCTTTGAGGACCATTTTGGAAAAACCACCTTCCTTTGTCGTCCACTGTATATTGAGCATTGATAAAGTCTATTAAACCTTTATGAAATATTTTCTCTTTTTTAATTAGCCAGTTCCCACGTTCATCAAGCACTAGCCAATTGTATACGTCTGGGACGTTAGGCCATTTGACCGGAGATTTTTTTG
>NHCB01000014.1 GCA_002167745.1 Betaproteobacteria bacterium TMED22 | reverse complement strand
TAGCGAAATTCCTTGTCGGGTAAGTTCCGACCTGCACGAATGGCGTAACGATGGCCACACTGTCTCCTCCTGAGACTCAGCGAAGTTGACATGGTTGTGATGATGCAATCTACCCGCGGCTAGACGGAAAGACCCCGTGCACCTTTACTGCAGCTTTGCATTGGACTGTGATGGAATTTGTGTAGGATAGCTGGGAGGCTTTGAAGAGCAGACGCTAGTTTGTTTGGAGCCAACCTTGAAATACCAGCCTGATTGTATTGCGGTTCTAACCTAGGTCCCTTATCGGGATCGGGGACCATGCATGGTAGGCAGTTTGACTGGGGCGGTCTCCTCCCAAAGAGTAACGGAGGAGTTCGAAGGTTCGCTAGGTACGGTCGGACATCGTACTGATAGTGCATTGGCATAAGCGAGCTTGACTGCGAGACTGACGGGTCGAGCAGGTGCGAAAGCAGGACAAAGTGATCCGGTGGTTCTGAATGGAAGGGCCATCGCTCAACGGATAAAAGGTACGCCGGGGATAACAGGCTGATCTCCCCCAAGAGTTCATATCGACGGGGAGGTTTGGCACCTCGATGTCGGCTCATCACATCCTGGGGCTGTAGCCGGTCCCAAGGGTATGGCTGTTCGCCATTTAAAGTGGTACGCGAGCTGGGTTTAGAACGTCGTGAGACAGTTTGGTCCCTATCTACCGTGGGCGCTGGAAGTTTGAGAGGACCTGCTCCTAGTACGAGAGGACCGGAGTGGACGTAGCTCTGGTGTACCGGTTGTGACGCCAGTCGCATTGCCGGGTAGCTAACTACGGAAGAGATAAGCGCTGAAAGCATCTAAGCGCGAAACTCGCCTCAAGATGAGACTTCCCGGAGGTTTAACCTCCCTAAAGGGTCGTTGCAGACTACAACGTTGATAGGTCGGGTGTGCAAGCGTAGTAATGCGTTCAGCTAACCGATACTAATTGCCCGTGCGGCTTGATCCTATAGCCTTGTGTATCAAGGCAGTAGGTTGCTTGTACGAAATTAAATAAGACGATCAGAGTGCAATCTGATGACTCATACTTCTTCCATGTGTTGAAGGCAAAGAATTTTAAAGCTTTGCCTGGTAGCAATAGCGAGGTGGTACCACTCCTTCCCATTCCGAACAGGACCGTGAAACGCTTCAGCGCCGATGATAGTGCGAGGTATACCGTGCGAAAGTAGGACACTGCCAGGCTCCCAATTAACCCCTCGTTGGTAATTCAACGAGGGTTTTTTTTCGTCTGCGAGACGGTGTGAATGTTCTATCCTGATTAGAACAATAAATGGTGTTAATCCGAACTATTGTCGGGTAGAGAGGTTAAACTAATAGTGGTAACTTTAATTTTTGATTGAGGTCTTATGGAATCTATTGAGCGTGTAGTGCTGGGTGGTGGATGCTTTTGGTGCCTAGATGCAGTTTTTTTAAGGGTGAATGGAGTTCAATCGGCGATCCCTGGCTATATGGGAGGTACGGGCCCGAATCCCACTTATGAGGCTGTTTGCTCTGGGACTACTGGCCATGTAGAGGTAGTAGAGGTTTCTTTCGATAAAAGCGTGATTGACTTTATACATGTTTTACAAATCTTTTTTTCTATACATGATCCGACAACACGGGATAGGCAGGGAGCTGACGTAGGCTCCCAATATAGATCTGTCATTTTTACTCATACAACCGAGCAGTTAACCGCCTCAAAACAATACATTAAAGAGCTGGATGCCGCGGACACCTGGAGGGCACCTATTGTTACCGAAGTTAAACCTTTAGGCATATTTTATGCGGCTGAGGACTACCACCATCAATACTATGAGGCGAATCGTTCACAACCGTACTGTCAATATGTCATCGACCCTAAAATCGAGAAATTAGGTCATTCTTGGCGTGAATTTCTAAAGGCAACGCCTTAAAAATCAAATTCGGTGAGGATG
The DNA here is from genome assembly GCA_002167745.1 of Betaproteobacteria bacterium TMED22. GTDB lineage: Bacteria > Pseudomonadota > Gammaproteobacteria > Burkholderiales > Eutrophovitaceae > Eutrophovita. The sequence goes on along the minus strand of NHCB01000014.1, from coordinate 96,716 downwards.
TGACCCGGGCCTTTTTGTATTGGCTTGTTATTTGCGTTGGAGATAACCTTTGTGCCATTGACCCAAACACCGTGTATACCTTTGGGGTTTCTCATGAGTCGAGATCCCTGTCCTGGTAGGTCATTAAGTTTGTAGAGTTTTGATATGCCGATGTTCTTTGGGTCAAAAAGCACGAGATCGGCGAAATACCCCTTTTTTATCTGTCCCCTTTGTTTAATACGGTACCTGGTAGCAGGCTCTGAGGTTAACCTATGGACTGCATGGGGCAGGGAAAAAGTGCCTGTATCATTTACCCAATGCTGCAAAAAATAAAGACCAAATCCAGCGTCACAAAGAAACTCAACATGCGCCCCCGCATCGGATAACGCAATGATTGCATTAGGGTGAGAGAGCAGTTTAGCAACACCCTCATCGTTATTTTGATACATTTTTCCGACAAATTGGGTTTCAATACTTTGATCAAATAGCCAATTGAGAGGATCTTGATCAGCTTCCTTTGCTAACTTGGTGATGGGCACCTCGTCTAACTCGATTTTGTCCCAAGTGCCATTAAAGATTGCCCCAATTTTATCTTCAGAGAGATTATTTCTAAATTCATCTCTGAAGGTGTGACTCTTATAAATGGAAGCTAGTTGTTCGGGTGCAGCGACTTTCACCGCATTAAAAGCGTCATGGGCATAGAATATATATGGATTGCGTAATGTAAAATCAAAAGATAGAGGGTGTGGATTCGCGTGAATGTATACCTCGTGGCCGCGCCCAAGAGCTGCCTCGCATCGTTCGTAGTAATCGGCGGATGCGGATGGATCTGAGTCGTTATGCATGGCTAGAATAGAAACAAGGAAAGTCGGACAGTTAAATGTTTTACTTATAGTCTCTAAGTATTCAGGCGTAGCCCTTTGGCCACCAGCTGTAACAAACACGCCATTTCGCTTTTTGATCGGCTCGAGTAGCGCGTAGAGCTCCTCATCGTCTGCAATTGTAGAGGGCATAGGCCGGCCCCCATAACCTGAATGATTTGGAGAAAAAGAAGATGCAAAGCCAATAGCGCCGTGTGCTAAGGCATCATCAACGATTGCGCGCATAGCATCCAACTCCTTCGCCGTTGGCTTGATTCTTACAGAGCTGTCCTCTCCCATCACTGCTGTTCTAACGGCGGAGTGACCAATCAGTACTGCGACATTTGCGTGGGGTCTCTGCTCCTTAATATAATTTAAATATTCTGTGAATGACTCAAATTTCCACTGAGTACCTTCAAGAAGTGTTTTTAGATTCATGCCTTCAACGACTGACAAATTTTTAAGCATGATGTCCTGGTGCTCTGGCGGACACGGTACGATGCCGAAACCGCAATTTCCCATCACGGCTGTTGTTACTCCCATCGAAGGGGAGGGTGATAGCGTAGGGTCCCATGTGATTTGTGCGTCATAGTGGGTATGAACATCAATGATACCCGGCATTAACGATAGTCCTTGCGCCTCAACAACGTTTGCACCATCGGCATTTAGATTTCCAATGGCTGCAATTTGATCCCTACAGATGCCTACATCAGCGCAATATGATTCCTCACCAGTGCCGTTGTAAATGGTCGCGTTTTTAATAATCGTATTAAATTTAAGAGAAGACATGATATTAGCAACCGTCCATAAAGTTTATTGAAGCAATTGTTCCAGATTATCGTCGATGTCAATTTTGAAAGAGAGGATTCTTGAGCTTAATGATTTGCCGTAATTATCCAGACATAGTGAGCGAGAGACTCCTCCTCCAAGAGCGCCTTCACAAACAAAATTAAGCATTTGCAGGTCGTCTAAGTTGTACCTAGTGACATTTCCCTTAATAACTCCGGAATAAAAGTTCTTAAATTTCTCCGCTGATAATTGCTCTTTTATTGGAGCATAAAACTCTGGATGGTAGGCAATTACCGAAATATTTGAAGTGTTACCTTTATCTCCGGATCTACAGTGTGCGAGTTGAACCAACTTAGTTAGCATTTGTATTCCTTAGCTTTCAAACATCTTGATGGATGGACTGATCTTACTTCGATCAATAAGTGATGACCAAACCCCAATTATTTCTCTTGTTCTGTCTTGGTGGGGAACTCGCTTACCTGTCATACCCACTCCTGACACAGCCATACCATCAACCTCTCTACCTATTTTCATGGCTTCTTCACGAGTTGTGGTTCTGGCTGCGACCCGAACAGCGACTTCGTAGGGCTCATGGTCTACCTCAGGAGTCATATCACCATGTATAGCATTAAGCCCTAGATAGTCTATCCGCAGCTCCTCAGCTTTTAATTCTACGAGTTTGAAGCGCTCTCTTAATATGCTCTCTGCAAGTTTTGCCCGTTGCAGCGCACCTTCTCCCGCATAAAAAAACATATCCTCTCCGATGAAGCCCTCCTCGCAACCGATTGATACTTTCAGGGTTGGAGTGCGCGGCTTTCCAGAAATACCAGAAACCATAACCCGATTCTCTGCGACTTCCCTTATTCGTGTGGTTGAAAAGTCAACGACGACATCAGGGGTTATATAGTTGTATGGATCATGCACCTCGTATAAAAGCTGCTCTTTGATGGTCATGGCGTTGATAACGCCGCCTGTACCTTCCAATTTCGTGATGATCGCGGTGCCATCATTGTCTACCTCAGCTATTGGAAATCCTAAATCCCATGGTCTTGGAATATCTTTGAACCCAGGGTCTGCGAAATATCCTCCCGTAACCTGCGCCCCACACTCCATGAGATGTCCGATACCGTTTGCTAAGCCAAGTCGCATAAAATCATTCATGCCCCAACCATATTCAAACATCATGGGCGCGGCAAAAATTGAAGGGTCGGCTATTCGGCCAGTGACAACAATTTGAGCGCCGTTTTTCAAAGCCTGAACGATCGGCTCTGCGCCTTGATACACTTCTGCGGATACGATTCTATTTTTCAGCGCTTGCGTTCGTTCTCCTGTCTCTAAAATGTTATCTGTTAAGTTGAGCACGTCGTCGGTAATCAGACTTCCGTTGATGGCTGCAACTTTCACTCCATGGACCCCCATCGCCCTCAGCCAGTAAACGATACGTTCTGCTGCTCCGTTAGGATTGATCCAACCTTGGTTTGATATTATTTTCGTCTTATTCTTGATGCAGCCGGGTAAGACCGCCGTCATTCGATCGTCTAACCAAGTGTCGTAACCAGGGAAAATCGGATCTCTTCTCTTTCTGACCTGAGCTGCGGAAATGGTTGCTTCGGCCATCGTTTCGAAACACAAGTAATCCAACTGACCTTTATCTGCATTCTCTTTCGCTGGAGATATTCGATCTCCCCACCATGCCGAGCCTGATCCTATGCGTATAGTCATAATATTTTTATTACTTAATAAACTACAAGATCAGATACTCTACCCGTAAAAGTGAGAAGTTGGATATGTTTTCTGTGCTCCTTTGTTCTAAGAAATTAATCATAAAAATACGTTTACTACTTTTTGGACAATGTTAGTAGATTGTAAAAATGAGGTATAAATGCTTTTTCGTTTGATCCAGTCTTTACATTTTTAAATCGAAAAACTATTGACAATGTAGGCAACGCTGTGCATTCTCTAAATCGCATGCTGGAGATAGCACTGGACCTTTAATTTTTGATACTCATACCACCTACAACGTGGTTTAAAACAGGAGACTTGAAGATGGCAGCTAATAAAAAGAAGCCGGCAAAAAAAGCACCGGCAAAGAAAAAACCTGTGGCAAAAAAAGCACCGGCAAAGAAAGCTGTAGCGAAGAAAAAGCCATCAGCGAAAAAGGCTCCTGCTAAGAAGCCTGCAGCGAAGAAAAAGCCATCAGCGAAAAAGGCCCCTGCTAAGAAGCCTGCAGCGAAGAAAAAGCCAGTAGCGAGAAAAGCAGCTGTAAAGAGAAAGCCGAACCCAGCATTCATGAAGCCAATGACGCCAAGCGCGGCATTAGCGGCAGTGGTGGGAGCAAAGCCGATCCCGCGGACTGAGGTGACCAAAAAAATCTGGGCTTATATCAAGAAAAATGATCTTCAGGATGCTAAGAACAGAAGAAATATTAACGCTGACGATAAATTNAAGCCGGTTTTCGGTGGTAAGAAACAGGTATCAATGTTTGAAATGACAAAGTTAGTAAGTAATCATTTGTCCTAATTTAGATCTCACCAAGGGCGGTCCGGTTTACGTCGGGCCGCCCTTTTTATTTGCCAGTTAACATTAAAGGTTTATCTTGTATGACTCTAATTCGTCCATTTAAAGGGTTACGTCCATCTTCAGGTAAAGCGACTGAGGTGGCAGCTCCACCGTATGATGTGATGTCGTATCGAGAGGCTGTTTCATTGGCTGAAGGCAAGCCAAATAGTTTTCTTCATATTTCCCGACCCGAGATAGATCTGCCAGAAGGCACCGATCCTTATGCATCGGAGGTGTACGAAAAAGCGAGTTCTAATTTAAGAGCTCTTTTGGAAGAGGGAGTTTTGGCTAGAGATGATGAGGCATCTTTTTACGTCTATAGATTGACTGGACATGGTGTGTCCCAGTCCGGGCTCGTAGTAACCGCATCGGTTGATGCATATGATCAAAATATAATTCGTAAACATGAGTTCACGAGACCAGTAAAAGAGGACGATCGCGTCCGACATATTGATGCCCTCTCCGCGCAGACTGGGCCCGTGCTCCTCGCTTATCCGTCTTCGACTNTCATAGACGCCATCATTGCGTCCGAGTTGAATGGTAAACCAGAGATGGAGGTTTTGGCGGCGGATGGAGTGCGGCATGAGGTGTGGACTATTTCTTCAGCTGATAAATTAGCGCAACTTGTTTCTCTGTTTGATGATTTGCCAGCGGTTTACATTGCAGACGGTCACCATAGGTCTGCTGCTGCTTCACGGGTAAAAAAACTCATGGCAGACANAGACCAAGATCAAAGCTCGGGTCAAAAAAGTTATGATTACTTTCTTGCGGTGGCGTTTCCTCAGGATCAGATGCAAATTCTTGCATACAACCGCGTAGTCACCGATTTAAATGGTTTGAGCCCAAACGATTTTTTGGAATTTTTAAAGAAAGATTTTGAAGTCCATTCATCTAAGGAGCCTGTGATTCCAGAGGAGAAGGGGCGGATGGGTTTATACCTCGATGGGCATTGGTATATTTTGTTGGCCCGCGCCACGCCAATGCCTGAGGATCCGGTAGAAAATCTGGATGTCAGTATTTTATCTAACCGGGTATTAGCTCCGATTCTCGGGACTNCNCGACTTNNGACNGGANACACGACTTGAGACAGGACAGGCGAATAGACTTCGTGGGAGGTATTCGAGGGACTCGGGAATTGATGAAGCGAGTCGATTCTAAAGAAATGGCGTGCGCCTTTTCTCTTTTCCCAACTAAAATCGAGGAATTGATGCGTGTTGCTGATGGAGGCCAAGTTATGCCGCCTAAATCAACTTGGTTTGAGCCGAAACTGGCTGATGGTTTGGTTTCTCACGTTTTAGATTGAAATTCGCCCGCTGTTAAAGTGTTTAGGACCTTTGGGGAGATTTCACGTCTTCAAAATAGTGAGTGCGTTCTCCGGTGGTCTGCCAATAATAGCTTGGTCGCCACACACGATGATGGGACGTTCCATTAAAATGGGATGGCTAACCATTGCATTAATCGCGTCCTTGTCATCCAGACTTTGCCCCGAATAATATTCCTTGAAAGTAGCCTCACCTGTTCTCAGTAATTTTGTGGGACTCATTTTTAGCTTCTTGCACAACTCAGAGATTTGTCGAGAGTTGAGAGGCGCCTTCAAGTATTCCACGATCAGTGGTTTGACGCCGTTCTTTTGAAGTATAGCTAACGTGTTGCGGCTCTTGCTACATCTTGGATTGTGATAGAGAGTAACCTTAGATTCTACCATTGAGCCTGCACCTTATCCTTTCAGGGTTTTAGAAACAATTTCACCGGTATCTTTTGATAGCCTAGGTTGATTGATAATTTTTTCCAACGCCAATTTCGCATGAGATTGGCGCTTGTTATCAAATTTTTTCCATCTGTCAAAGCTACGCGCAATTCGAGCGGCCACTTGTGGATTGAGTTTATCAATTTCTATGACCGCATTGGAAATTAAATTGTAGCCCGCTCCGTCTGGACGGTGGAAGTGAACATGGTTCGACGCGAAAGTTCTTAGTAGGGCGAATGCTTTATTTGGGTTTTTTATGTCGAATGACGGGTGGTGGATCAGTCTTTCAACTCGCTCTACGGTATCTTTTACGCGTGAACCGGCTTGCACAGCGAACCACTTGTCCATGGCGAGCGGCTCCGACTTCCATTTGCGATGAAAGCTCGTTAATGCGCCCTCTCGGTCGACTCTATCCGTATGAACAATAGATTGAAGAGCGGCATATTCATCTGTCATGTTAGTTGCCGTCTCACTTTGCCGAAGGCATAAGTCCACATATTCATCTTTTTCTGTTTCAACAAGTAATTGCAAACAGACATTTTTGATAGTACGTTGTCCGGCAGATCTCGCATCCGGAGAGTAGCGACCAGCATTCGAATGATCGCGGTAGACTTGCAGTAATTGGGTTTCGAGCGCACTTGCTATTTCTGCTCTTAATGCATTACGAGTTGCGTGTAACAAGTCAGGTTTAACTGATATGCACGATTCAGCTAGGTGGCTCTCAGCCGGGGTCGAGAAGAGTTCCGCGATTAATGCTGGATCATCATTAACCTCATTTAGAGATGTAGATAAAACGTCAGTAAATTGAGAATTCCAGGTTGGCTTTAGATGCCTCTCCATTAAGGACATGGAATTCAGCATCAAGCGACTTTGTAGTTGCTGTCCTGCTTCCCAGCGGTTAAATGCATCATCATCATGAGCGAGTAAATAAAGTAACTCCTCATCGGTATACTCGAAGTCCAGGATGATTGGAGACGAAAACTCTCGAAATAATGAAGGAATGGGTGGTTGCGTTATGTTCTTGAAGGTGAAAGATTCGCGCGACTTTAACAGTGATATGGTCTGCTCCTTTTGTGAGAGCCCATTCGGTTGAAGAAGTTTGATTTTGATCGGAATGTGTGCGGGCTTATTTGTTTTAAATTTTTCTCCCGCGAATGATTGGTGACAGTCGAGTATGTATTCTTGGCTCGACGCATTATATTTGCCCGATACTTTTACCGTTGGCGTGCCTGCCTGAGTGTACCAATGTCTAAAATTGGATAAATCTTGGCCTGAGGCATGTTCCATCGCAGAGACAAACTCCTCTGTTGTTACGGCACACCCGTCGTGTCGTTCGAAGTATGTCCTCATTCCGAGTTGAAACGTTTCTTCCCCCAATAAGGTGTGAATCATTCGAACAACCTCGGCCCCCTTATCGTATACAGTAGCGGTGTAAAAGTTATTAATTTCGACGTAGGCGTCTGGTCTTATCGGGTGTGCCATAGGCCCTGCATCTTCAGGAAATTGAGTTGTTCTAAGTCCACGAACCTCTTGAATACGCTGCACGCCTCTGGAGTAGGTGTCTGCTCCATACTCTTGGTCTCGAAAGACAGTTAGCCCTTCTTTTAAGCTCAACTGGAACCAGTCTCGACAAGTGACGCGATTTCCTGTCCAGTTATGGAAGTATTCGTGAGCAACAACCCTGTCCAACAGCATAAAATCTCTGTCGGTGGAAAGGTTTTGATTGGCAAGGATGTACTTCGTGTTAAAAATATTCAAACCTTTATTTTCCATTGCCCCCATGTTGAAATCATCAACCGCCACGATCATGTATTGGTCTAGGTCTACCTCGAGGTCAAAGCGTTTTTCATCCCAACGCATGGATCTCTTTAGTGCTTCCATCGCGAAGCTGGTTTGTTCAATTTGGTGAGCGGGCGCGTATATCTGCAAGGCAACACTTCTTCCTGAGGCTGTGATGAACTCCTCCTCATTCTTCTCCAGTCGTCCGAGTACCATAGCGAAAAGATAAGACGGTTTTGGGAAAGGGTCGCTCCAATGGGCGAAGTGTTTTCCGTCTTTTAATGAGCCGCTGTCTTTTAAGTTTCCGTTGGATAGAAGGACCGGATATTTATCTTTTGGTGCGATAATCTTAGTTGTGTATCGAGATAAAACATCAGGTCGGTCCAAAAAGTATGTAATTCGGCGAAAGCCCTCTGCTTCGCATTGAGTAAAGTATCCATACTTTGATGCGTACAGTCCCATTAGTTGAGAGTTTTTCTCTGGATGAATACGCACCGTTGTTTCGATGGTAAATGAGTCACCAGGGTTTATGACAATTAAAGAGTGCTTGTTTAATCGGTAGCCATTTTTCTCAACTATAGAGCCATTCTTTTTGAGTGCTATTAATTCAAGTTGTTCTCCGTTTAGACAAAGATCGGATGTGCCAACGGCTTCAATAGTTTTTTCAACGTATAGCTTCGTATGGACCTCGGTAAAGTCTTTTTCGATCGATATCTCTAGATCTACCTTTGGGATATGAAAGGCTGATGGAGTGTAATCTTTTAGTAGTGTTGGTTGAAGTGAGGGCTGTTCCATTTTTTTTGCTCTGTTTTTTTAAAGACTAATATTACGACAATGTCGTGTTTGCCTCGTTCGTTTGTCCAGCGCGTTTTTACGGAAGACACACCAATAATTTACGGTTTGTATTTTTTTAGATGACTTGGTTCTTTGATTCGATCTGTTGATGAACCTCACTGATTAGTGGTTCGAAGAAGACGAAAGCCGCAGTTGGGCCTTTATATTCCATCCAGACTTGTTCTTTTTGTGAGCGGATGAGTACTAATTGAAGGTCATCATCAGATTGAAATCTTGCAATGGCGCCGTCAACGTCGGGATTGTTATACGCAACGTAGGTGCATCGGTCGTTTCGACAAAGTGATGTAACAATATCTTTTGGGGTCTTGCTGAAGTTTCCGTTTTTTGCGATGGTTAGCCTCGCCTGGGGCTCGATATTTGATACAAAAACAATAGAGTTTGGGTGAACCCCGGTAACGTTGATATCAGGGCGTGGTGAAATGGAGAGCTGGCCCCATATGATATCCGGGGTAAGTATTGATGTTGGGGTTTCTTTAGTGGGGACTAGAAATGCTGCAGTCACTAAGGCCGCACCTAAAAGCAGAAATGCTGTTTTTGTCTTGCCTAGTGATTTCATAAGGTCGATACCGTATAACAAATTGGCGCAGAGATCCAAATTTTTTATTGTACTTTATTTATTTTTTGGTATACGGTATACGGACTGTTAAATTAGAGAGAAACCTTTGCAGCCATTGCAAGAAATTGACGCCTTGCCAGATCTAACCGATCAAGTATATGAAAATTTACTTGAGGCCATTTGTACTGCGCAATTAACCCCTGAGACTAGAGTGACTCAGCAGGGGTTGGCAGAGTCTTTAAATGTTTCTCGGCAGCCTGTCCTGCAGGCCCTTAGGTTGCTTCGGAAAGACGGGTTTGTTGTCGACGCAGGCAAGAGAGGCCTCATGATCGCACCGATCAATGCAGACGAAATTCGTCAAACATATCAGGTCAGATCAGTGCTAGATGGCTTGGCAGCCAGAGAGGCCGCAAGGAAGCATCTTGTACTTGATTCTGAGCTGATAGCACGGGGGAGGCAGGCTGGTTTAACTGGAAAAATCTCATCCCTGATCGAGGCAGACTTAAATTTTCATCAGTCAATTTATCACGCATCAGGAAACTCGATGATTAAGGACTCAGCCGAATTTCATTGGCAGCACATTAGAAGAGCGATGGGTGCTGTGGTCGCACAACTGAGCGACGTCGATAGCATTTGGGACGAGCATGAGGGGATATTACAGGCTATAAATGAAGGAAATTGTTTGTTGGCGGAACAATTGGCTCGAGCGCATGGCGAGTCCGCGGGAGAAGCGCTAGCCAGCGCCTTGAATCGTCAATAGTAAATAATTAATTGAGTACTTTTTTTAGAAAGGAATCGCATCCATGGAACAACTAAGCCAAGAGCAGTTAAAAGAATTTGACGAAAAGGGATTTTTATTTTTTCCGTCGCTATTCGAAACTGCCGAAATGGACTCGCTCACTTCACAATTGGATGATCTATTTGCGTTAGATATTGTCTGTAATTTAAGGGAGAAGGGCAAAAAAGCTGTGCGCACTAATTGGGCTGCCCATAATTATAATTCAGCGTTTGCACGCCTATCACGTCACCCTCGTATGATTAAACCTGTCGAGCAGCTGTTTGACGAGGGGGTCTATATGCACCAATTCAAGGTAAATGCGAAGGCGGCATTTGATGGGGACGTTTGGCAGTGGCACCAAGATTTCGGAACGTGGCATGCAGACGACTTAATGCCTGAGCCCAGAGCGATGAATATCGCAATATTTTTAGATGACGTTAATGAACACAATGGTCCCCTCATGTTTATACCAGGTAGCCATAAGCAGGGTGTGTTGGAGGCAGGACACGATACTGAAACAACCAGTTATCCTCTGTGGACTCTCGACCCCAAAACCATCTCGTCCTTGGTGCGCGAGGGCGGGATCGTCTCTCCTAAAGGGCGCGCCGGATCAATGATCCTGTTTCATTCTTGTCTCGTGCATGCCTCTGGCTCAAATTTATCACCTTGGGATCGAAAGGCGGTGTATTTGAGCCTTTGTGCTGTCTCAAATCATATCAAGCGGTTTAAGCGGCCAGGTTACATAGCGGGCAGGGAGTTTGCTCCAATTGAGTGCCTACCTGACGACTGTTTGGTGCAGGACTATGAGGTTTCCCTGCCTTGGAGTGATGGAATTCCGGCTGAGGAGTTGCAGGGTATTTAAACGACGTACGCTAGATACAAGGAACTGACGAGTGAATTTATATTCCAAATTATTATCAAGAGCTGCCAGTAGCAACCCATTGCGTGTAGCGATTATTGGTGCAGGGAAATTCGCGTCAATGTATTTAGCGCAAGTACATAAAACTCCAGGGATACACGTTGCTGCTATAGCGGACTTAAATCCCGCAAATGTGTTCGCTAATTTGCAGCGAGTTGGCTGGGCTCAAGAGCGATATCAGGCTGCATCAATAGATGATGCCATTCGCTCCGACGCAACATGGGTGACCGATGATTGGGCTAAAGTCATTTCTGACCCTAGAATTGACATTGTTATCGAGGCTACCGGTAACCCTCCGGCTGCTGTGGAACATATTTTGAGCGCGATTGAGCAGAGAAAGCACGTTGTTAACGTTACAGTAGAAGCAGATGCACTTTGCGGCCCCTATCTCGCTCAGTGCGCGCAACAAAATGACGTAATTTATAGCTTGGCATACGGAGACCAACCGGCGCTGATTTGCGATTTAGTTGACTGGGCAAGAGCTGCAGGATTCAAGGTCGTCTCTGCTGGTAGAGGCCACAAATGGATGCCACATTTTGCGCAATCGACCCCCGAAACTGTCTGGGGTCACTATGGATTAACACCTGAACAGGCTGAGAGAGGTGGTCTGAATCCAAAAATGTTTAATTCATTTTTGGATGGATCAAAACCTGCGATTGAAAGTGTTGCTGTATGCAATGCAACAGGACTCGTGGCGCCGCCTGATGGTCTAGAGTACCCGTCGGGAAGTATTGACGACATTCCAAATTTAATGAGACCCAAAGCCATTGGTGGGTGTTTGCATCATGACGGTCAGGTTGAAGTTGTTTCGTCTCTGGACTCTTCAGGCACTCCTATTCCATATGATATCCGTTACGGAGTCTGGGTCGTTTTCGAGGGAGATACCTCTTATATTCAAAATTGTTTTGAAGAGTATGGTGTAAAGACTGATGATACCGGGCGGTATGCGTCGCTATATAAACGATGGCATATGATCGGTTTGGAAGTCGGTATTTCGGTTGCTTCGGTGGGAGTGCGTGGTGAGTCGACAGGTGCTCCAACAGGATTCCGAGCGGATGTAATGGCGGCGGCGAAGCGAGATCTAAAAGTGGGTGAGGTATTAGACGGTGAGGGTGGATATACCGTCGTTGGGCAATTAGCTTCAGCTGAAAAGTCGTTACAACTGGGCGCGCTTCCATTAGGTTTAGCGCATGGGCTTAAATTAAAAAATGTGAAGATTCAGGGGCAGCCATTAACTTGGGATGATGTGCACTTTGACTCAAATGATATTGCGATAAAGGTACGTCGCGAGATGGAGTCCACATACGCTAGTTCCTCTGCCCCGGGTTGAATTAGAAACTCCATTTCGGTTTTTCGTAAATGTTGTCGTCGTGCGCGCATTTGAATTAAGGTCAACGTAGGTTCTTCCAATGGGAGCCAGATAGCCCGACCGTTATTAGTGGAGCTGAGGGTAAAACTGCCTATCTAGAACAAGGTAGGGCGCTAATTAAAACTAATTATCATTATGCGAGGGCATAGATTGCGTTTTCTCGTTCAGGACGCGTTTGACAATAATGATTCACAAGAGCTGCCGGTTCTCGCCTAGTGGAAGAGATGGTGGTCTCGGTTTACGTGCTACCAACATTCGATGATAAAAAAAGGAGAATTTATGAAAAAATTATTTAATGTGATCGTTTTGGTGCTTGGGTTATCTGTTTCTATGTCTGGAAATGCTAAGAAACTATCACAGTCTGAATCTCGTGAGGTTTTACTGAATGGGGAGACGATTGCGTCAGGATATGATGAAAGACTGCGTATTGCATTGAGATGGAGGGGCGAGCTTGTTTATTGTGTGGTGGAGGACGAGGAAGAATATAAGTGTTGGGTTGAGGATTAAATCGATTCCGGATTACTCCGAAGCAAAAATTGAGGAAACTATTAAAAAACTCCTCAATTTAGTGGTCCGAATGCATTACTATAACGGTTACTCGATACACTAAAAATCCTCAGGAAAGCTATCAAGGACCTTGTGATGTAAGGTGTAAGTAATAAAACAAGTATTGTTAAATACTTAAAAACACAATAAAAACAGTAATTTAAAATATGGCACAGTACGTTTATACAATGATGGGGGTTGGTAAAATTGTTCCTCCTAAGCGTGAAATTCTCAAGAATATTTCCCTCTCATTTTTTCCTGGCGCTAAGATCGGTGTTTTAGGTCTTAACGGATCAGGTAAGTCTAGTTTGCTTCGTATTATGGCCGGCGAAGATAAGGAGATCGAGGGAGAGGCAACCCCAATGGCTGGAATCCGCATCGGTTATTTGCCTCAAGAGCCCGATTTAAACCCAGAGCACTCAGTTCGAGAAGCGGTTGAAGAGGGTTTAGGGGAAGTGCTTGAAGCCAAGAAAAAGCTTGATGACATCTATGCGGCCTATGCAGAGCCAGATGCTGATTTTGACAAACTTGCCGAGGATCAAGCGCGTTACGAGGCAGTTATTTCTGCAGCTGGGTCTGATTCTGATTTGCAACTTGAAATTGCCGCAGATGCGCTCAGACTGCCTGAGTGGGACACGTGTATTTCTACTCTGTCCGGGGGAGAGAAGCGAAGAGTAGCAATTTGTCAATTGCTGCTATCAAAGCCAGATATGCTGTTACTTGATGAGCCGACCAATCACCTAGATGCAGAAAGTGTGAATTGGATTGAGCAGTTCCTTCAAAGGTTTACCGGCACCGTGGTTGCTGTTACACACGACAGATATTTTTTAGATAATGCGGCGGAGTGGATTTTAGAACTGGATCGAGGGCAAGGAATTCCCTGGGAGGGTAACTACTCTTCTTGGCTAGAGCAAAAAGAGAAGCGTTTAGAAATGGAAGACAAGCAAGAGTCTGCCCGCATAAAAACGATTAAAACGGAGCTAGAGTGGGTTCGTTCTAATCCGAAGGCTCGGCAGGTAAAGAGTAAAGCGCGTTTGTCGCGGTTCGAAGAGCTCTCTTCTCACGAATACCAAAAGAGAAATGAGACCCAAGAAATCTTTATCCCTGTGGCCGAACGGTTAGGAGATAAAGTCATCGAATTTAAATCCGTCTCGAAGGGCTTTGGTGAGCGACTGCTTATTGATGATCTGTCCTTTGCGGTACCGCCCGGCGCAATTGTTGGCGTGATTGGGCCAAATGGAGCCGGAAAATCGACATTATTTAAGATGATAGCCGGAGCAGAGGTGCCTGATTCTGGTGAGGTGGTTATCGGGGAAACCGCTAGAATAGTGGCTGTAGATCAAATGCGCGACTCTCTGCCTAACGATAAAACAGTGTGGGAAGCTGTTTCCCAAGGTTTAGACGTCCTGACCGTGGGAAGGTTTGAGATGCCTTCAAGGGCTTACCTTGGTCGTTTTAATTTTAAAGGGTCGGACCAACAAAAAATTGTTGGTAACCTTTCAGGTGGGGAGCGTGGTAGATTACATTTGGCGAAAACGTTGATTGCGGGTGGGAATGTTCTGCTATTGGACGAGCCCTCAAATGACCTTGATGTAGAGACACTGAGGGCGCTCGAAGGTGCGCTTTTAGAGTTTGCTGGATCAGCTCTTGTTATATCGCATGATCGATGGTTTTTGGATCGTATCGCAACGCACATCCTTTCATTTGAAGGGAATTCGCATGCGGAGTTCTTTGCCGGCAATTATCAGGAGTATGAGGAAGATAAACGCCGGCGACTAGGGGAAGAGGGCGCAAAACCTAAACGTATACGGTATAAGTCTTTGAAATAATTTTCAGCCCTTTATATATTCATGGCGTTTAGGCTTCTTTGTCCTATTGCTTAGTATAAATCTGCATTTACTTGGGGAAAGAGGATGAAGAATCTAGCTTCGTTCGGAATGCTATTAATAATCGTTGGTGTTTGTTCGGTCAAGGCTGAGAGTGGGTTTGAGGGTAGCCCTGCACTAACGCCATTAGAGGACTCATTTATAGATCAGTACAGAACTACCGCCGAGCTCATTTATCGGTAAAAAGACGGTCGTGTTTGGGTTGTTCTTGAGGGTAGCCTTATTGATGGGCGAGGTTTCTCCCGTCTTTTTAACGATCTTTTTGGATCAGGGTTGAATGACGCTTTTCTCAAGTCATCGATTGCCTATGATTTTGCAGCTAAAAGTAAGCATCACCCATGGAAGTTGGCGCAAAATATGCTGCATGAGGCAATGGAGGCGGAAGGGGTTCCTTTGGCGGACGCAAATCTAACTTTCATGTTGCTTCGCGCGACTGGAACCCGTTGGGCGATCAAAGGTTATGGCGGTTGTGCTAGATGTCATGGGCCGATGGCGCAATTGGAATGGCGACCGCGGGTGAGTGATGAGGACATCCTAAGTCTTGTTGAGTGGGCGCGAGACGAGGATTTAAGTTTGCCCGAAATTGAATCAAAGGTCTTGGAATTCATTCTTGAAGAGGGGCCTCACAGTACTATTAGTATCAGATAAGCCATTGAATAAAAGTTATTTTTATTTTTATTTTAAAATGGTAATTCAAGTCTTATATCTTATATAGGACTTGAATTACCGAGTGAGATCTTAAAGTTAAATGGCTTTAAATCCGTATTTTGTCGAAGATCCCTTAGCCGCGTCCCACGAAGGGCATTTTGGTGGCCATTATCGTCATAAATTGGACATTCGTGTTGAGCGGTAGGTGGGCCATGTATAGAGCAGCAGTTGCAACCTCATTAACATCCATCATGCTCTCGGCTTTTATGGTCCCGTCTGCTTGGGGTACACCAGTGGCCATTTTGGCAGCCAATTCAGTCATAGCATTACCAATATCTATTTGGCTACAAGCGATATTATATTTCCGTCCATCCAGAGAAGCCGATTTTGTTAAACCAGTAACTGCATGTTTGGTGGCGGTGTATGGAATCGAATTTGGTCGAGGAGCATGAGCTGAAATCGATCCATTATTAATAATCCGCCCGCCCATCGGGTCTTGATCTTTCATTACTTTGAAAGCTTCACGAATACAATAAAACATCCCATTAAAATTGATATTTACAATTGTTGTCCATTGCTCATCGGTCAGTTCCTCTAGATTAACGGGAGGAGCATTCATTCCGGCATTATTAAAGAGTACGTCGATTCGTCCGTGTTCCTGTTTTACCCCGTTAAATAGCGCACGTACCGCATTTGGATCAGAAACATCAGTTGGTACAGCAGTAGCATTTCGGTGAAACTCCGTTGAGAGTGCAATCGTTTTACTTAATGCATCCTCGCGCCTACCTGCTAGCGTGACATGGTAACCGTTTGAGAGATATTCTAGGGCTACCGCCCTACCAATTCCACTTCCAGCTCCAGTTACAATGGCAACTTTTTCCTTAACGGACATTAATTACTCCTCTAATTAAGACTGTGATATCTGGCTTACGAAGGCACTCTAGCATGAATAGGTAGAGCGATTCCACGTGCGCTGCGGTTGTGCATAAGGGACTTTTAACACACCAATTATTATTTTAAGCGTTACAATTTGATCATGGCCGCACTTAATCCTTTTCATTTGGCATTTCCTGTTCATTCGCTTATTGAGGCGCGACATTTTTATATCGACATTTTAGGCTGCTCTGAAGGCAGGTCTAGTGAGGATTGGGTTGATTTTAATTTTTATGGACATCAGATCGTGGCGCATTTGGTTGAGGGCTACGGAGAAGACAGTAGCGTAAATGACGTTGATGGAGATAACGTCCCAGTTCGACATTTTGGGATAGTGTTGGGCATGAAGGAATGGGTGGCATTATCAAAAAAATTGAAGCAGGCTGAGATGCAATTTTTAGTCGAGCCTCGTGTTCGGTTTGAAGGACTTGGTGGGGAGCAAGCTACGATGTTTATAAGAGATTTTAGCGGGAACGCACTCGAATTTAAGGCTTTTAAAGATCAGTCGAGATTGTTCTCTCAATAGAGTTAATTGAGCAATATTTAATTGAATGTTTAGGAGCTTGGTGCATTGGAAAATTGGAGTGATATGACAGGTTTATTGAGCGGCAACATGGATTGGCGACTTCAGGTGTTTCTGGTTGTCTTAATGACACTTATTACCGGCATTTTTGTTCGGCGAATTATTGCTAAATTGAGTGGTCGGTCGCGGTCAACGGAAAATGTTCTGGATGATGCTTTTTTTGACTCGTTGGTTACTCCTGCAATAGGGTTAGTATGGATAATAGGTTTTTCAATAGCAGTTCATATCGTTGCAGCACAATCTGATTCGATTATATTTCAGTCTGTAGGCATGATTAGGAACGTAGGTATAGTATTGATGTTGACCTGGTTTCTTCAGCGTTTTATTCGTAGCTATATTTTGCTATTCATTGACTTAAAGGTATCTCGAGGAGAGTCGGTAGATACAACGCTTGTTCATGGCCTAGGAAAGTTATTGCGCGGAGCCGTGGCAATTACTGCGACACTAATAGTCCTACAAAATCTAGGGGTTAATATTGGTGGGTTACTTGCTTTTGGTGGGGTAGGTGGTATCGCGATAGGACTTGCTGCGCAAGATATTTGTAAAAATATGTTTGGCGGCTTTACAATTTACTTCGATAGACCTTTTTCGGTAGGAGATTGGATACGATCTCCAGATCGGGACATAGAAGGTAAAGTTGAGCAGATCGGATGGAGGGTAACAGCAATACGCACCTTCAATAAACGTTTACTCTACGTACCTAATTCAGTATTCACTACTATCGCGTTAGAAAATCCCTCACGAATGTCTCATCGTCGGATTTATGAACACATTGGTGTTCGATATAGTGACGTCGGTTCGCTACCTAAAATTTTGGAAGAAATTAAAGCTTATCTCAAACAAAATAAAGATATCGATCAAGATCAAACTCTAATGGTTAACCTAGATGAGTTTGCGGATTCCTCGGTAAACTTCTTTATCTATGTGTTGACTCATACAACGAATTGGGCTGAGTATCACCAGGTCAAAGAGAGAGTGATGTTTGAGATTAATGAAATTATCGAGCGTAATAATTCAGAAATCGCATTTCCAACCCGAACATTGCATATAAATAATGAGATGGCGTTAAATGAACTTAGATAGTCTGGGGATCGAAAATCAAGTCAGCTAACGTTTGTCGCAGTTTCTAATAAATTGTGCTTGTTCTGTTGCGGCATCGAGTAGTAAGGTAACGTCATTTCCAGCTATGATCATCTGGAAGCCTCGGTCAATGTATTGAGTTAAGAGCGCGGGTTCGTAAACTCCGCCGAGGCCTGCCCATTTCCCATGGCGTTGACAAGCTTCTATTAATCCATCGATCGCGGTTGAAACTTCTGGATGATCAATCTCACCTGGAATCCCCATTTCAAGACATAAGTCATTTGTTCCCATTAATAGAACATCGATACCCGGAACCGCTGCGATTGCATCAATATTTTCTATTGCGTCAGGTGTTTCTATCATCGCAACCAATAACGTGGCATCGTTCAGCATTGTAGTAGTCTCTTTTGCTGATTGTGATTTAAAACCAAAATGAGGGTAGTTGCCAGCAATAGACCGTCGTCCCAGCGGTTTAAAACGAAAGGCTTCCGCCATTGTTGCGGCTTGTTTGGCATTGTCTACGTGCGGCATTACTATTCCAAGTGCTCCCGCATCCAAGCAGCGCGTGCCTAAATTTAAATCTCCTTGAGGCACCCGAACGATTGGCGCGATACCATTTGCTAGGCTGGTTATGCATATGGAGGCTGCACTCTCGATAGAGGTCGGTCCGTGTTCTAAGTCAATAAATAACCAATCGTATCCAGCGCTTTGCATAATAGAGGCAATTTCTGATCCTCGAACGTTACGGACGCCCATTCCAATCGCTAGCCGATTGTCTATTAGCCTTTCTTTTGCAGCGTTGATCAGTGAGGTCATCGTTATTACTCCTCTCAAAAATTATTTTAGTTTTCTGGGATCAATAACTGTACAACGTCGAATAGTCCTGCCCTCTCTTGAGGCATCGTAATGTTCCACCCGATGCATAAGGCAGCGATTATCCCAGACTAATAAATCTCCTTTTTTCCACTTATGTCTATAAGACAAATCATCGTGCACGATTAACTTATTTAGTTCATCAATCCATTGCCTACCTGTTTGATAGGGTAGGCCGACAATATGCTCTGCGTGATCACCTAGGAATACGCTCTTTCTTTGGGTATCAGGATGTGTCCTTAAAATAGGGTGATCTACTTTGGGTGTCGAATCAACTTGCTGCTTCGTCATCGGCTGATGCCCGTGACGACGGCTTCTTGAGAAATCAAGACTATGAACTGCTCTTTTGTTTTGGAGTCTTTTCTTCCATTTATGAGGCAACCGCTCATAGGCGCCATACATATCGCTGAAGTGCGTATCCCCGCCCGTGGAGGTGGGACGTTCACAATAGATAATTGTCGCTTGGCCTGTGTATTCTTGCCATGACGCGTCAGTATGCCAAACATGGGTTCCTTGGTCGGGGACTATGCCATTAGGCTTCCCATCTTGACCTATGTTTGACAGCCGATACAGCTCCGGATTTTCATTGTCATGATATTGCTTCATCACGTGAACTTGAAGCTCGCCAAAGAGTTGACCAAACTGCACATGCTCTGTTGGATTAATTGTCTGCTGTCCAAAATACAGGATCTGATACTGAAGGAAAAGATCTTCAATTTCCTGAATAGTCCGGTCGTCGAGCGCGCTAGCGAGATCTAAGTTTAAAATTTCTACTCCAAGATTGTCCGTTAGTTTACGTATATTGATTGGCATATCTCTACTTTTAACTATTTATATCTGTAGACACCATCACCTCTATAAGATTTGTTCTATTACTCCGAGCCGCTTGTGTCAGCGCATCCTTTAAGTCACCCGGATCCTCTATGCGAATTGCAGGCACTCCCATTGATTCCGAAAGTTTGACGTAATCTATCGCCGGGTCAGTAATATTCATACCAATGTATTTATCTGTTCCCCTGAAAGACATTAGACGTTGTTTCAAAATCTTGTAACCTCGATTGTTAGGGATAACATAAGTAATCGGACGTTTTAGATGAGCTGCTGTCCATAGCGCTTGTATGCTGTACATTGCGCTGCCGTCGCCGACTAATGCCACTATAGGACGATCTGGCAGTGCAAGCGATATCCCAATTGCCCCCGCCATTGCGAAACCAATGCCACCCGATGCAAGCCCAAAATACCCTTGGTTATCTTTTAGTGATAGGTAATTCAGAAGGTTTACTGATGAGCTCAAAGCCTCTTCAATAACGACGCAATCATTTGGAATTGATCCGGCCAGTTCCATCATGAGCTTTAGTGTGTTTATTGGTTTAGTGTTATCAAATGATTTTGCTTGGATGATCCTTTCTGTCCTTCTAGATGACCAATTACGACGTTGAATATCTGTTAACCGTTTTGTCGCTAGAGATTTATGACTATCGCTCATCATGGTCTGTAACACGTTATTTAACGCGTATGCAGTTTCTTTAACGTTGGCGCAAACTGCGAATTCAGCGGAGTAGTTTTTACCGAGTTCCCAGTCTCGCTCTCCAATTTGTATGATTTTAATGTGTGGAGGTAAAGGATCAGTTTCGCTAAATACAGACATCCTTAGGACATCTGAGCCTAAAAAAATAACAAGATCATGCGATTCTAATTGTTGTCGACATACTTGTTGATTGCGTGACAGTGCGCCTAAAAACGTCGGATGCTCACTTTTAAACTGCGCGGAGTAAGGAACCGTTTGTTGAAAAACAGCGGCTCCCATGGTTAGCGCTAAATCACCAGCCTCGTCCAATGCATCCCTAGACGCCACCTCATGACCAGCGACAATCGCCGGGTTTTCTGCATTAAGGATGGCTTGTACGAGGGAGTTGAGCGTTTCTTGATTAGGTAGGACCTGAGTGTTTACTCGGGTTGGTTTACCGATGTCAATTTGAGCCGAATCATCCAAAACATCTCCTGGCAAGCTTAAAAAAACCGGCCCCATTGGCGGAGTCAGTGCTATTTTGGCTGCGCGATGAATGATAAGCGGTAAATCTTGAATTCTCGTGCACTCAATAGCCCACTTAACGAGGGGTTGCGCAATAGGAACCAACGGGTCATAGAGCATGGGTTCGGTAAGTCCGTGTCCTTGTTCCTGCTGTCCTGCTGTGATGAGTACGGGAGATCCAAAAAATTTTGCGTTATAAATCGAGCCCATCGCATTACCTAGACCGGGTGCGACATGAACATTAGCTACAGCCAGATTTCCTGATGCGCGTGCGTAGCCGTCTGCCATTGCTACAACGATATTTTCTTGTAAACCGAGTACGTATTCGATATTACTTTGTTTGCCAACGGCTTCCATGATGGCTAGCTCAGTGGTCCCGGGATTGCCGAAAAGATAGTCAACGCCTTCCGAGGAGAGGCAATCTAGGAAAGCGTCATAGCCTTTAATCATCATTACGACTCCCAATTTTTGAGTGTGGTTATAAAATGTTTCTAAGCTTGATAATTATCAAAAATAAAGATATTAGCTCATCTCTCGATTTGGAGTAGATAGGCGTCTTAATGAATTATCAATCCTGACAATAATGGTGTTTATTAGAAGTAGTCCTGTTTTGCCAGGGACCCTCTGCTAAGACATGCGTGATTGGTGACGCTGAAACGTATTATGCGCTGTCTTATTTTTTCCAACTATCCCGGAGCGTGACTGTTCGATTGAAGACTAAATTTCCTGTTTCACTTGATGAGTCAACCGTGAAGTACCCGTGCCGTTCGAATTGAAAGCACTCACCTTTATTAGCCTCGGCAGCTGAACTCTCAATTTGAACTTCAATAGTCTTTTTCGAATTTGTGTTTAAATCGGCAATAAAATCTCCATTTTCTCCGGGATGTTCTGTCGCGAACAACCGATCGTAAAGAATTACAGCAGCTTTAATTGAGCTATTAGCGTCAACCCAGTGGATATTACCTTTCACCTTATACGTATCAGCGCCAGGAGATCCAGATTTTGAATCCGGAAAATATTCACACAACACGGTTTTTACTGATCCTTGTTTATCTCGCTCAAAACCAGTGCACTTGATTACATAACCGTAGCGTAGACGAACAGTATTTCCAACAAATAGTCGGAAGTATCCTTTAGATGGGTTTTCCGAAAAGTCTTCTTTTTCGATCCATAATTCCCTAGATAAAGAAACATCACGCTTTCCAAGTTCTTTTTTTTGTGGATGGTTAGGGGCATGACATATTTCCGTATAGTCGGACTTAAAATTTTCAATGATGAGTTTGATAGGATTTAAAACGGCAATTTTACGAAGTGATGATTCGTTGAGCGTTTCACGCATACAATCTTCAAGAATTGTGTAATCAATCCAAGAGTCGGCCTTCGAGACTCCGATACGATCAGTAAAAAGACGAAGACCTTCTGGTGAGTATCCTCGGCGACGGGCACCTACCAGGGTTGGCATTCGTGGGTCGTCCCATCCTTCGACATGTTTTTCTTTAACCAGCTGGATAAGTTTTCTTTTCGATAGAATTACGTGGGAAAGGTTTAGTCGAGCAAATTCTATTTGCTGAGGCAGCGGTTTTTGTAGAAACCCTAGTTCCAGTAGTTTTTGGTTTAGCCAATCATAAAGTGGACGATGGTCCTCAAATTCTAGCGTACATATAGAGTGGGTTATATTCTCAAGCGCGTCTGAAACTCCATGGGTAAAGTCGTAGCTCGGATAAATCGGCCAAGTGTCCCCTGTTCGGTGATGCGAGCCATGCTTGATTCGATACGCTACTGGGTCTCTGAGATTGACATTCGGACTTGCCATATTAATTTTCAACCTCAGCACGTGTGCCCCATCTGGATGTTTACCCTCTTTCATCTCGCTAAAGAGCATTAAGTTTGCATCTTTTGGCCGTACGCGAAATGGACTATTTTTCCCAGGTTCCGTTAGTGTTCCACGGTACAGGCGCATTTGATCTGCATCTAGCGAGTCAACGTAAGCAAGATCTGCGCAAATTAATGCTTTTGCGAATTCGTAGAGTCTATCAAAGTAGTCAGACGAAAAATATTCGTGATGAGACCAGTCAAAACCAAGCCATTTCACGGATTCGCGAATTGAATCTACATATTCATGTTCTTCTGTTGCAGGATTTGTGTCATCAAATCTCAGGTGGCAAATACCGCCATACTCCTTAGCTAAACCAAAGTTTAGGCAGATTGATTTTGCATGTCCTATATGTAAATAGCCGTTTGGTTCTGGAGGAAATCGGGTACGTATTTTTGCTTCATCGAGGCTGGCTTCTTGGTGTTCTGACAAGGTGCCAGGCTTCCCATTCCACCGCCTTTTGTTAAATGCACCAGACTCGAGATCATTTTCGATGGCTACTTTAACGAAGTTACTCGTTGATGGTGGGTTTTTAGCTTTCACTGGTGTCTTGATATTGTTTGAGTGGATCTAATCAATTATTTGTTATGACAATTGTTGCATTCCGATTCAAAAGGTTTTTACCACAACCCATTGGCCGTGAATTTTACATCAGTTGCCCAAAATACGGTTATCTTCTCAACTCTTATCCTCAGGAGTTGATTTCTAAGGGTTGCCGAGTTTAGTGAGTTGTAAAAAGTCGAGGTGGACGATTCGGTAACTTGGTTCGTATTCTTTTTTAAATCCATCTGAATGCCTTAAAATTGGATAATTTTTGCTCTCAATGTCATTGACAAATATCTCAGTTTCTTCTGGGCTAAAGGGCAATTGGTTGGCAGCTGACAAGTCTTTGAGACAACTACAAAACTTCTTTAATTTCTCTCTAGATCCAGTTTCATTTTTAGTGGTTTGGATAAAGGCTGATAATAGATTTTCTTTTGAATAGTCTTGAGCTAGGTATGATCGGAGGTGAATTCTGGCGATTTTTCCGTCGGGAGATATGGGATCAATGGCTGGCTCGACGTGAGTCTCTGTTAAATTATTTAATTCGAGATTGAATGCTTTCTCCAGAACGTCATCCGTGGCGTTGGCGTGGTTTGCGCCTAATGCACTTTGATGCAGAAGCTTATAAAGATCTTTTAGTTCTAGGTTTGGATATCTGGCAATATGCTGAGATGTTAAATTACTTATGAATTTCATTTGAATGTTAGTTACATCAGTTATTAGCGAGGAATCAAACTTTTGATTGGATACATATATTTTACGTTAAAGCATTTTTTTTATATCAACTCTTGGTGTTTGATTAGTAATGAGTTTAGCTAGAGAAATTCTGTCCACTTTATCTGTGACAGGGATATCCTCTATAAAGCACTTGGGTCGAAAGCTTGGGGCTAACTTAAGAGACGTAGAAGCGGCGATTCATCAGATTAACCAAGGCCCCACATTTATTACTCGACTGGAGGGCGAGATGGTCATGTTGAGTCAGGTTTCTGAAAGGTTGTGCGCCGAAAAAATTCGCGCAGTAGCGGGATTGGACGCTGATCGATTTAGTTTTGAGGTGACTGCGAAGACAGCTTCAACCAATGATGATTTATTGGCTTTGATAAGAGCGGGTCAAGCTCAGGATAGATTAATTCGAATTGCGGAGACGCAGACAGCCGGCAGAGGCACTAAAGGCAGACAGTGGATCTCCATTCCTGGCGGATCTGTGACTTTTTCAATGTTACGCAGTGTCTCCTCTGCCGCCATGCTGAGGGGCATCGCCACTATACCCCTAGTTGTTGGGTTGTCACTCGTTCGCTCGATAAACGCACTCGCTGATGTCGACTGTCGTTTAAAGTGGCCTAACGATATTCTGTTTGATAAGCAAAAATTAGCAGGAGTTTTAATTGAATCCACATCAATAAGCGGGCAATGTTTCGTGGTTATCGGGATAGGAGTCAATATCTGTCTTCCGCAAACATTAATTAAAGATATTGATCAACCGGCTATCGATCTGCATAGCCTAGGCGCATCTATCGACCGTAATGTTTTGGTCGGCAGTGCGGTTTTAGAATTAGATAATGTTCTGGAGCGATACTTCGCTGATGGTTTTGATTTTTTTCGCTCGGATTGGTGTGCCATGCATGCTTATCATAATCGAAGGATTTCTTTTGTTTTACCTGGTGGCCGGCAAGTAGAAGGAGATGTTTTGGACGTTGACTCCAACGGAGCTTTGATTGTGAGTGTTAACGGAAAGGCTGAGCGTTATATTTCTGGAGAGGTACAAATATATTGATTAGCATTCATCGTATATAGTTAAGTAAATGATATTCGACTGACGGGGTAAAGACGTTCTAATGATCTTAGTTGTTGATATTGGCAATACACAAGTCAAATGGGCGACAACGTCTGGAGATATATGGGTGACTCAAGGGCAGTGTCCTTTGTCCGCTATGGATAAATTATCTTTATATTGGTCAGACTTGACTGCTCCTAATTCGATAGTGATTTCGAATGTAGCAGGTGAAGAGGCCGGATCGGCTGTTGATAAGGCTATTCGCCTTTGGAATATCGAGCCTTACTGGGTGGAGGCGAAGCCAGAGCAGTGTGGGGTAATTAATTCATACGCTCAATCAAACCAGTTAGGCCCTGATCGTTGGGCGGCGGTTATTGGTGCGAAAACTCTGCAAATGGGTAATCTTGTGACCGTGTGTTCCGGAACAGCTACGACAATACATGGCGTGACTGAAGGTGGGGTGTTCATTGGTGGACTTATTATTCCGGGTTACGATTTAATTCATCAATCTCTTGGTTCTAATGCGGCACATTTGTCGGATGCTGAGGGGCAATTTAGTAATTTCCCTGTTACTACCCGTGATGCAATTACTTCAGGAGCTATCAGGGCAACATGTAAAACCATAGAATCATTTTGTGATGATATGGAAGCTTCGGGATACGATGATGTAAAAATTATTTTAGCTGGCGGAGCCGCCGCCAAAATTCGCGATGGTTTCTTAAGACCTGTTATACAACAGGATGATGTAATTTTGTTAGGTCTTCGAGAGATCGCTAAAAGCCTCAAGAAAAAAATGTAAGTTCAAATATTTTTTTGAAAGAAGTCTCTTAATATGGCTAAAAAATTAGGCTATTTTTTGATCATTCTTAACGTGGTGATGGCGGCCTACGTCTTTTATTTACGACCATTATCTGAAATCGACCCAATGCCTGAGAAAAACGAAATTTATCCCGAACGTATACAAATTATTCAAGATCTTCAGCTTGAAGCGATTGACACATCAGATTTAGGCGAAGCTGACGGTTCACATTGAATATCTCGGAGCTCTAAAAGTGTCTCTCAGCTAGTGGAAGCTATGTAGTGGAGAGCTCAACTGACGCCGCGAGCAATGTTTTTGTATATTCATCACCCGGAGCGTTAAATATCTCATCAACCTGCCCTTCCTCTACTATTTGTCCATCTTTCATGACCATGACCCGATGAGACATAGCTTTAACGACGTTTAAATCATGACTAATGAACAGATATGAGATGGCGTATTTTTTCTGCAGGTCACGAAGCAGCTCGATGATTTGTGCTTGAATTGACAGGTCTAGCGCAGACGTTGGTTCATCCAATACGATAAGCTTAGGCTTTAATGCGATCGCTCGTGCAATCGATATTCTTTGTCTCTGACCACCGGAAAACTCGTGGGGATATCTATTCTTCATTTCACCAGATAAACCAACTTCTTCAAGGGTCTTGCCAATAATTTGATCCAGAATCTGAGTAGTTTGAGCTACGCCATGCAGCACCAGCCCTTCCGAGATGATCTGTCCGATCGTCATCCTCGGACTGAGGCTTCCAAAGGGGTCCTGGAAAACAATTTGTACATTTTTTCTGTAGGGTTTAAGTAACCTTTGATTTAGATGGTCAATGCGCTGGTTCGCAACAATTATTTCTCCATTGCTATCAATCAATCTCAAGCAAGCCATTCCTAGCGAGCTTTTCCCTGATCCGCTTTCGCCAACAAGCCCAAGTGTTTCACCGGACTTAATAAAAAAATTGATTTCATCCACAGCTTTGATGTGACCTACTGTTTTACGAAAAAAACCTCGCTTTATCGGAAACCAAACACGTAAATTTTTTACGCGGATTATTTCTGGCGCATTGGAGTTAACAGGTTCTGGATGTCCGGATGGCTTAGAGTCGATGAGCATACGTGTGTACTCATGTCGGGGTCGAGAAAATGTATCTTCAACCGTCCCTGACTCTACGATTTCACCCTGTTTCATGACATATACGCGACTCGCCATTTTGGAGACAACTCTTAGGTCATGAGTTATGAGCAGTATCGCCATCCCAAGTTTTTTTTGCAGAGATTGTAGTAACTCAAGAAGCTGCGCTTGAACTGTTACATCGACGGCGGTAGTAGGTTCGTCTGCAATTAACAAATCTGGCTTGTTAGCTAAAGCCATGGCAATCATGACCCGTTGCCTTTGTCCTCCAGACAGTTGGTGTGGATATGACTCTAGCCGCTCGATGGGGTTAGGAATTTTAACTAGTTCCAATAATTCAACGACACGATTTTTAGCTTGCTTCTTATTTAGTCCTTCGTGCAGTAGCAGGACCTCACTGATCTGTTTTTCAACGGTGTGCAATGGATTGAGCGAGGTCATGGGCTCCTGGAATATCATGGATATTCTGTTGCCTCTTATCTTTCTCAGCGTTGTCTCTGAAGTGCCAATAAGTTCGAGTTTGTCAAATTGAATTGAGCTGGTTTGACTATGCCGTGCAGTGGGATAAGGAAGTAATTGGAGTACGGACAGTGCTGTTACGGATTTTCCAGATCCGCTCTCCCCAATCAGGGCAATCGTTTCTCCATGATGGACATCCAATGTTACTTTCTTTACCGCACTGGTACGTTTCTCTCCTTGGTGAAAGTCGACGTCGAGCTGCTTTATACTAAGAAGAGGTGATGTCATTATTAATCAGAGCCTACGAATGCGTCAGCTTTATTGGTTAGTAAATAGTTTTCGTGGATCAAAGGCGTCCCGAACTGCCTCACCGATAAAAATCAATAGACTCAACATAATTGCGATAACGAAGAACCCTGTTAATGCGAGCCATGGCGCTTGGAAATTTGCTTTTCCTTGCGCTAGGAGTTCACCAAGTGACGCTGAACCTGCTGGCAGACCAATTCCAAGAAAGTCCAGAGAAGTTAGAACGGTAACAGACCCTGCTAGGGTGAAGGGCATAAATGCCATTGTTGCCACCAGCGCGTTAGGCAAAACATGCCTGAGCATAATTTTAAAGTCACCTAAGCCAAGTGCTCGGGCGGCCCTAACATAATCAAAGTTTCTTGCCCTCAAAAATTCTGCGCGGACGACGCCCACAAAACCCATCCAACTGAATAAAAGCAGCAGCCCTAATAACCACCAAAAATTAGGTTCGATTATGCTGGCAAGTATGATTAACAGATAAAGAGTCGGCATGCCTGACCAGATCTCAATCAACCGTTGCCCTATGAGGTCGACCCAGCCACCAAAGTAACCTTGTAGCGCTCCTGCCAAAACTCCAATGATTGCGCTGATTAGCGTCAGGGTAAATCCAAAAAGTACCGATATTCGAAAGCCATATATGACTCGGGCAAGGACATCTCGCGCTTGATCGTCTGTTCCAAGAATATGAATAGCGTCTGGAGCAGATGGGGCAGGCATAGTTAAATCCCAAGCCACTGTCTGATGATCAAAAGGGACTAGAGGATTAATAATCCAACCTTCATTTTGTATTTTTTTAATAATGAACGGGTCAGTGAAGTCAGTCGCTGTTTCAAAGGTCCCTCCGAATTCGGTCTCTTTGTAGTCTTTAAATATTGGAAAAAAAAGGTCACTCTGATAGGAGACGGCAATCGGCTTATCGTTGGCAATAAATTCCGCTGGTAAAGTGAGCGCCAGAAGTACTAAAAAAATCCAGAACGACACATATCCTCTTCTACTTTTCTTAAAGTTTTCGAGTCGCCTGAGAGTGATGGGATTATTTGTCATGATAATTTTTTAATTACAGTAGCCGTTACGATTGACCTTCGAAATCGATTCTAGGGTCAATCACCATGTACATGACGTCTCCAATCAAGTTCATTATTAATCCTAGCAATGAAAAGAAAAATAATGATCCAAACATCAATGGGTAGTCTCTGCTAAATGCTGCTTCAAATCCGAGTAGTCCCAAACCGTCAAGAGAAAAGATAATTTCTATGAGAAGGGAACCCGTAAATAAGATGCTGACTAAAGCGGATGGAAACCCTGCAATGACAATCAGCATCGCATTCCTGAAAACATGGCCATAAAGCACTCGTTTTTCTGTCAAACCTTTCGCTCTAGCCGTCAATACATATTGCTGATGTATTTGATCCATGAATGAGTTTTTAGTAAGCATGGTTAGGCCTGCAAAGCCTCCGATCACCATGGAAAGAATGGGGAGCGCAAGATGCCAGAAATAATCTTTCACGCAGCCAAGACTGGCTGCGCATTCAAATGCACTTTTGGATAAATACTCTTCTGATTGCAAACCCCTTAAAGGAAACCAATCAAGGTAGCTGCCACCAGCGAAGATGACCATCATGAAAACCGCAAACAAGAAACCAGGTATCGCTGTGCCGATTATGATCGCGAAGCTCGAAATCATATCGAATTGACTCCCGTCTGCCACAGCTTTTCGGATACCAAGTGGGACTGATATTAGATAAACAATCAGCGTTGTCCAGAGCCCTAGAGAGATGGAGACAGGTAGTTTTTCCAACACTAGGTCAACCACATCAGTATCGCGATAGAAACTTTTTCCGAAATCGAATGTAAGATAGTCGGACATCATTTTTAAGAATCGCTCATGGAGCGGCTTATCAAAACCAAACCGGCTTTCAAGCTCTTTGATGAATTCTGGATCTAGGCCTTGTGCCCCTCTGTAAGGAGTCGACGAACTGTTATCAAGGTTGTTTGATGTGGATACCTCACTCAGTGTTTCCTGGCTACCAGTCTTCGTCACTCTCTCCGTTATCGCATTGGAATGCCCAGAGAGCTGCGCGATTGCTTGTTCAACCGGTCCACCAGGAGCTGTCTGAATAACTAGGAAGTTGGTCAGCATGATCCCTAGTAATGTCGGGATGATGAGTAGTAATCTCCTGAAAATATAGGGTGTCACGATTTTTTCCGTTTGATTCGGTTGAAGGTGAGGGCGCCAAATAAAAGAGCTAAAGCTAATAAGCCGTATGCTAGCCAGTTGGCGTTCGATTCGCTGCGCTGAGTTGAAGTTGTCAGATCCAGTTGTTCAAATTTATCGCTGTCGAACCACCACAAGTTGGTTGATGTGCCTGATTTGGGTGTGACTTTAGGCAAACCGAACTTATCCCAATAAAGGATTCTTTGTGAGGTTAGATGCCATTGAGGTATTACGTAATACCCGGAGAGTAGCAATCGATCTAGAGCTCTGGTGCGAGCAACGAGATCCTCTCTTGATTTCGCTTGAACAAGCCCGCTGATTAGCTCGTCAACAATCGGATCTCTCACTCCCGCGTAGTTGCTTGCGGCAGGAGAATCCGCAGCAGTTGAGGACCAATGACCAAATTGCTCATTCCCTGGGGATTCTGATGACCCCCACCCAGATACGATCATGTCATAATCGAAATTGCGAACTCGATTGATATATTGGGTTTGGTCAACTCTTCGAACTCTCACATCAACACCGAGTTTTTTTAAGTTTCGTGCAAATGGTAAAACTATTCGTTCGAACCCTTCGCTGTAGAGTAATATTTCGAAGGTAAACAACTCGCCACTGTCGCTGTTAGTCAGGATCATGTCCTCTACGTTCCATCCCGCGTCTTGTAATAGTTCTTTAGCCGTAGTTAAGTTGTTTCGAGGCCAACCCAGGCTGTCGGTTACGGGGGGTTCATAAGGTGTTGTGAAAATACTTTTTGGGATTTTATTTTCGTACTTTTTAAGAATTTTCAGTTCTAGCCCAGTGGGCAGACCTTTAGCGGCTAAATCAGAGTTTGAAAAAAAGCTTTTTGTCCTCGTGTACTGACCAAAAAACAAGTTTTTATTTGTCCATTCGAAATCGAAAGCATACGCGAGCGCTTGCCTGACTCTTACGTCTTTGAAGATAGGCCGTCTCGTGTTGTACACGAATGCCTGCATGCCGGTCGGATTATAGTGTCGTAAATTGACTTTTTTTAGTCGGCCTTGTGCCACCGCTGGTGTGTCATAGTCAAGCGCCCAAGCTTTAGCTTGATTTTCCTCCCTGTAATCAATATCCCCTGATTTAAGCGCCTCACGTATGACTGTTTCGTCTCTGTAATAATCAATTCGAATATTATTGAAATTGTTTGTACCTATATTGACAGGTAAATTTAGCCCCCAATAATCTTTTACTCGCTCTAGGGTGATAAACCGTCCTGGTTCAAAACTTTTAATACGATATGGTCCGCTACTTAAGGGCGGTTCAAGCGTCGTCAAGGTAAAATCTTTTCCTTTCCAATAATGTTTGGGAAGGATGGGCATCTGCCCAACAATAAGGGGTAGTTCGCGGTTTGTTTTATCTGAAAACTCGAACTTCACGGTGTCTTCAGCTACCTTGATTGCGGAAGATACATCGCCATAGTAAAAGCGGTAGAACGGATGCCCAAATTCTTTGAGCGTGTTTAGCGACCAGATGACGTCATCCACGGTAATGGGTTGTCCATCATGCCATTTGGCTTCCTTTCGAATTTTGAACTGAGCCCAGCTGCGGTCCTCTGGCACCTCGATGGACTCTGCAATCAGACCGTAGGCACTGAATGGCTCATCCGCGCTTGTCGTCATTAAAGTTTCCATCGTCGCGCCGGCGCCGGCATTACCTTTTGGGATGTATGGATTGAAGCTATCAAAGGTGCCAACAGCGCCGAGTTTAAGTTGCCCACCTTTAGGGGCGGCAGGGTTAACGTAATTGAAATGTTGAAAATTTGACGGATACTTTGGGCTCCCATGCATCGCCATTCCATGGGACCTTATATTTTCAGCTTGAGCTAAGGAGCAACAGAATGCAATTAAGATCAAAGCGACTCTATACATTTCTCTTATCTTTTGCGTATGCGTTCGATTGTGTTGCTGGTGGAAGTCTCAAATTGAAATGGAATGGACATCGTTTTTCCACCCCAATGTTTCGCTTCAAGGCTTCCAACTATTTTATCTTCTGTCCAGTCTCCGCCTTTCACCAAAATATCAGGCTTAATCTGCATGATGAGACTCAAAGGAGTGTCTTCCGTAAAGCTTGTAACTGCGTCGACACTTTCTAAAGCACCTATGACTGCGATTCGGTCGTCCGTGTTGTTAATCGGCCTGTCTGCGCCTTTCCCCAACCTCTTTACGGAGCTATCGGTATTTAATGCAACGACGAGGTAGGCTCCCTGTGCTTTTGCTTGGGCAAGATACGTTATATGGCCCCGATGAAGTATGTCAAAAACACCGTTGGTAAACACCAATGGTCGGGGTGCACCTTGCAGCCTTGTTTCGAGCTCGTTGGGAAGTATATATTTATTTCGCATGGCGTTACCGATTGAACACGACCCAATTGGTGTATGAATGCTAACTTAAGTTCCCGAGTCGATCTTAGCGTTACAAATCGGCTCGAGAACCTGTAGTGCCTAACTTTGTTGTATCACGTTAGGAGTTGTATCTGGTTAGGACGCTCAAGTTCGACCTGACTCATAATTAGTCGACGTATTCAAAAATTTTCACAACTTTCGACACATTTTTTACTGAAGCTGCAATTTGAGCCGCTGTTTCGCCCTCATCCCGAGTTACCAAGCCCATTAGATACACGGTGCCGGCTTCTACAGTAGTGCTGACTCTAACAATGCGTACATCCTTACTCCGGGTTAACAGACTGACTACTTGAGTTTTGATAGCGCCGTCTTTGGTGAATTCACGAAATGTGCTAAATTCTCGAACCATAGTTTCATCTTTAAAATCCCGTACAGATTGAGTTTCAAGGACCATTAGTTGTAGATCATCTCTGATGGCCTCTGCTGTCACCTGTCCTGTAAGAAGAACAACATTATTGTATGACGTGACATGAATCTTTGCCTGGTCTGGGTATTTATCCTTAATTCTTGATGACAATTTGCTAACAATAATTCGATCATCAACAATCGTCCCAGCAGTCCTTGGATCCTCAGCCATCATTGTCGCTCCAATACCTGCAGACACAACTGCCGGACCCAAACAGCCTTGAAGTAAACCTGAGAGTGAAACTATAAGAACCATTGAAATCGCTGATTTATACATTCTGTTCGTCTCCTAAGATAAGTGAATCAATTCCATCACATAAACAGTGCAAACACAATAAGTGTATTTCTTGAATTCTCGCTGTCTGCTCGCTCGGGACGCATACGTGAACGTCCTTTTCTGCCAATGTTTGTGTCACTCGTCCCCCCCTTTTGCCAGTCAAAGCAACTACGTGCATTTTTAGTTCATGCGCCGCATTTATGGCCGCGAGAACATTTTCGGAGTTTCCGCTTGTTGATATCGCTAAGAGGACATCGCCGGGTTTGCCTAAGCCCATGACTTGTTTCGAGAAAACGTCATTAAAATGATAGTCATTTCCGATGGACGTTAATGTCGAGGTGTCTGTTGTCAATGCAAGGGCGGCGAGTGGGCTACGTTCGCGTTCGAATCGATTTAATAATTCAGCAGAAAAATGTTGTGCATCTGCTGCGGAGCCACCATTTCCGCATGTCATTATCTTATGCTTTGCCACTAAAGATTTAGACATCAGTTTAATAGCCTTGGTGAGGGGATCAAGCAACGCCGCTTGGGATTCCTGCTTGGTCCGAATGCTATTCATAAAGTGGGATGTAATTCTTGCTTCAAGACTCATTTAATTAACGATACCCTTCATAATTCGATGTTGAATTGTGAGTGTTGTTTGTTTATCACGTCATTTTAACTGACAATGTATTTTTTATTGGGATAATGTCGGTATTGGTAATAAAATATATTGTAAGTATGACTCAATTCGTCTCGCCATATTGTTGCACTACACTCGTCCAAAGCGATGAGCGATGAGCGATGAAACCGGCAATGGGGTGAGACCAGCTACACTTTATGTTGTTGCTACCCCTATTGGAAATATGGGTGACATAACGCTCCGGGCGATTAAGATTCTTAGCTCGGTAGACGTTATTGCTGCGGAAGATACTCGCGTTACCAAAGGCTTGTTATCTCAACTGAATATTCAAAGTCGGTT
Source organism: Betaproteobacteria bacterium TMED22 (assembly GCA_002167745.1). GTDB lineage: Bacteria > Pseudomonadota > Gammaproteobacteria > Burkholderiales > Eutrophovitaceae > Eutrophovita. Next base: position 62,776 of record NHCB01000014.1, on the reverse strand, counting down.
GATTTCTCATCGAGAACATAATGAAGTCGCATCCTCTGACGGCATCATACAATTATTGTCTGAGGGTAATTCAGTCGCGCTTGTTTCGGATGCAGGAACGCCTGGGATCTCTGATCCCGGTGCGATTTTAGTTTCGAAGTCTCGTGATGCTGGATATCGCGTAGAGCCAATCCCAGGGGCAAGCGCACTTGCGGCTACCGTATCTGTTAGCGGCTTGAATCAAAAAGGCTTCGTATTTAGGGGTTTTTTGCCTCCTAAAGCTGGAGAGAGAAAGCAATTCTTGCTGAGTCTTAAAACCTATGATATCCCGGTAATTTTATTCGAGAGTCCGCATCGAATTAAAGATAGCTTGAGCGATATAGCACTAAGTTTGGGTGAGGATTTACAGATATTCATCGGTCGTGAACTTACGAAAGCTAATGAAGAGACAGTTTCATTTTCTATTCGAGAGGCTTTAGAATGGGTTGCATCGGGGGTATACCAATCAAGAGGTGAGTTTGTCCTTGTTTTATTTTTACCAGTCGAATTGGACACTCCAGAGCAGATTCCAGCTAATGTAAACCAATTGTTGCGTGAACTGTTGGTGTCGTTACCTTTGAGGCAGGCGGTTGATATCGTTACAAAATATACTGATACTTCTCGCAAAACAATTTATCGTATTGCGTTGGATATTAAAAATGAATGAAATGTTGAAGGCGTTTCGAAAAAATCATGAATGAGCTAGTAATTCGTCAGCCAGATGACTTCCATATCCACCTCAGGGATGATGAGATGTTGCCTCTTTCGGTCGGACATGTATCAACGCAGTTTCGTAGGGCGATTGTTATGCCAAACCTTCGTTCTCCTGTTGTGTCGACGGCGATGGCGAATGATTACCGAAAAAGAATCATGGCAGCGATACCCAATGGTAAGCTGTTTAACCCGTTGATGACGTTATATTTGACCGATCGGACGACGCCTGCGGAAATTTTATTGGCTAAAGAGTCAGGTATTGTCCATGGAGTGAAGTATTACCCGGCAGGTGCTACGACTAATTCTGACTCAGGAGTAACTGACTTACGGGGTCGGTTTAACGTTCTTGAGGCCATGATGAATTACGGTGTCCCGCTCTTGCTTCATGGGGAGGTTACCGGTAAGGATGTCGATATTTTTGACCGCGAGAAAGTATTTTTAGATTCGGTGCTTTCGCACGTGGTTAAAGAATTTCCAGATCTTAAGATTGTTCTTGAGCATATAACTACCCGCGATTCCGTTGATTTTGTGAATTCGTGCTCTGATAAAGTTGCAGCCACAATTACTGCGCATCATCTATTACTAAACCGTGGGGATTTATTTGATGGTGGTATTCGACCCCACCACTATTGCCTACCTATCCTCAAAAGAGAGGAACACCGATTGGGGCTCTTAAGGGCCGCAGTTTCCGGTAGCCCTAAGTATTTCTTGGGGACCGATAGCGCTCCCCATGAAAGGCATACGAAAGAGGCCTCTTGTGGGTGCGCTGGAGTGTATACAGCTCATGCCGCCATCGAGTGTTATGCGGAAGCTTTTGATTCTGTAGGAGCAATGGATAAATTAGAAAATTTTGCGTCTACGTTTGGGGCAAGGTTTTATGAATTAGATTTAAATACAGATTCCATCAAACTTGTGCGTAAAGAACAAGCGATTCCGCTTACGTATCCATACTCTGGCGGTGCTATTGTTCCATTTAGGTCTGGTCAGACGCTAGGTTGGAGTATTGAGACCTAATCATTCGTTTCAATTAAGATATTGATTTTTATAGTATAGTATTGACGGAAGTCGGTCGGGTAATCGCTGCATGATCTTTGGATTTGTAGAGGAAAGTCCGGGCTCCAAAGAGCGGGGTGCCGGTTAACGACCGGACGTTGTGAGACGATGGATAGTGCAACAGAAAGCGTACCGCCTTGATCGAAAGATTCGAGGTAAGGGTGAAAAGGTGAGGTAAGAGCTCACCGCGGCCTTGGCAACAGGGTTGGCAGTGTAAACCCCACCCGGAGCAAGACCAAATAGGAGGGCTTAGACGTTGCTCGCGTTGCCCTCGGGTAGGTCGCTAGAATCAAAGGGTAACTTTTGATCCAGATGAATGATTGCCTCTCGACTTTCAGTCGAAAGACAGAACCCGGCTTATAGACCGACTTCCAAACTTTATAGTTTTTGTCTTAAAGCAGATTGCTGCGTTGTAAACGTATGTCCTAAGTATTGGTTTTTATTAGTTTAGTTACTTGACCCGTTTCGATTTTTCGCCTACAGTGGGTAAATGTAGCAAAAAGTGGGGGAAATAGGGGAGCTACTGCTCTATCAAGCTGGGGTGAGTTTATGTTTCAAGGGGTTGTAGGGATTAACCTGGATGCCAAAGGGCGCTTGGCTATTCCGACTAAACATCGGGAGGCGATAACTTCTGGCCCCGAAAAAAAGTTAGTACTTACTTCTCATCCGCATCGCTGTTTACTAATATATCCTTCTGAAGCCTGGGCTCCTATAAGAGCGCAAATCATGACTTTTCCAAGTTTCGATCCCAAGTTAAGTTTATGGAAACGCTTGTTGGTCGGATTTGCCGAGGAAATGGAGCTTGATAACTCTGGAAGGGTGCTGATATCGACTTCGCAACGGCACTTTGCGGGTTTGGAGAAGAGAATCATGCTCGTTGGGCAAGGTAGCCATTTCGAGTTATGGAGTGAGTCCTCCTGGGAACAGCAAATTTCTCAGTTCGATGAGGGACCAACTAGTCCTCCGCCTGGGATGGAAGATTTTGCGCTCTGACGATCAACACAAAATAGTTGATGCTTGCTTGCGGTCTCATATGCCGGTTTTGTTGCATGAAGCCGTAGATGCTCTAAGTATAAAACCCGATGGCATATACCTGGACGGTACCTTTGGCAGAGGCGGTCATGCTAAAGAGGTGCTCAAGCGTTTGAATAGTCGGGGTTTGTTAGTCGCTATCGACAAAGATCCACAGGCTATTATTGAGGGTAAAAAACTTGAGTCGGATAATTTTAAAATTTTTCACGGTACCTTTAGTGACGTTAAAACGATCTTAAATAAGATCGGGGTATCTCATGTGGATGGGGTCTTACTAGACTTGGGAGTCTCATCGCCTCAGCTTGACTCCGCTGTTCGCGGATTTAGTTTTTCGCATGACGGACCATTAGATATGAGGATGGACACTAATTCCGGCTCAACTGCAGAGGCATGGCTTAACTCCGTACCTCAATCAGAATTGGCAAGAGTTCTTAAGGTCTACGGAGAGGAAAGATTCGCGCCGCGAATTGCGAGATCCATTGTAACCGCCCGGACGATGGAGAGGATAAGCACGACAAGTCAACTTAGTCAGTTGGTAGAAAAGGCGATACCTAAAAGATTCCACTCTACAAAAAATCCAGCAACCAAAACGTTTCAAGCTATTCGTATTTACCTTAATCGAGAATTGGAAGATTTAGAAGCCTTCTTGGGCCAGGTGGCTTCCATTTTATTAGGCGGTGCGCGCTTGGTAATCATCAGTTTTCACTCCTTGGAAGATCGAATGGTGAAGCACTTTATTGTCAGGGAGTCACGTTCGAATGTGCCGGATCGGTTGCCTATCCGACAAATTGATCTGCCTAAAACATTATTTAAATCGATTGGAAAGGCGGTACGGCCGAGCCCAGCTGAAATCGAGAAAAATCCGCGCTCACGAAGTGCGATTCTAAGAGTAGCCGAGAGGTGTGTCTCGTGAAAATAAGTCTAGTGCTTTTTATATTGTTAATCACATCGGCTATATCATTAGTTACCGTTAGACATGACACCAGAAAGCTGGTTAATGAGATCGAATTGGAGAGAAATAAGGCATTAAAAATCGACAGGCACCATACAAACTTAGTAACTGAAAAAGCCACACTCACAAGCCCGTCGAGAATAGAGCGATTAGCAGCACAGAAACTCAATATGAAGTACCCCACATCAGAGGACATAATTTTGCTTCCTTCCCCTCCCGCGCTTACTAAGCAATGACGTCTAAACCCCATTCAGTATTGACCATTCGACTGCCAGTTTGGAGAGCACGACTTCTGGTAACGCTGATGTTCATAGGTTTTATGGCTTTGGCCGCGCGGGCTCTTTATTGTCAGAGCGTCAACAAAGATTTCTTGCAAGCTGAGGCGGAGAAAAGATATTCAAGAACAAAAGAACTGATTGCGACTCGCGGCTTAATAACTGACCGAAATGGCGAGACCTTAGCTATTAGCACAGCCGTTGAGACAGTCACTGCTAATCCTGAGCAAATTGAATTTGGAAGTGTCGCGCCAGAAAAGTTAGTCAGACTCTCTGAATTATTGGATCTTGACGTTGATTTTATAAAACGACGTTTAAGTAAAAAGAAAACATTTGTTTATTTGAAAAGGCAAATTGCACCAAATTTAGCCCAACAAGTAATATCCCTAAAGGTGCCGGGAATATCCTTAGAGACGGAATATAAAAGATACTATCCGAATGGAGAGGCTACGGCCCATTTGGTCGGCTTTACAAATCGTGATCAGAAAGGGCAAGAAGGCTTGGAGTATTCATATCAGGAGACTCTTGCTGGTAGGTCCGGTAGTCGTAGAATCAATAAAAATAATAAGAATCAAGTGATCGAGGAAGTGGCTACTATTAGGGAGGCTGCGAATGGAACTCAATTGTCACTATCAATCGACCGTAACCTCCAATATTTAGCGTTTTCCGAGGCAAAAAACGTAGCACTAGAGTACGAAGCAAAGTCCGCGAGTGTTGTTGTTTTGGATACCATAACCGGAGAAATTTTAGCGCTCGCAAACTGGCCAAGTTATAACCCGAATAATCGCTCATCTTTCACTCCAGATTTACTTCGCAATCGTGCGATTATCGATCAGTTTGAACCTGGGTCTACGTTGAAGCCTTTTACTATCGCAGCTGCTCTAGAGGGTAAATTTGTAACACCAAAAACACCAATTGATATTGAGGATGGTCGGTTGCGTATCGGTGGTCGAACGATAAAGGATGATCATCCCGAGGATGATAGTTTGTTAACTGTGGCTCAGGTTATCCAGAGGTCTTCAAATGTCGGAACCGTGAAAATCGCACAAAAGATGGCACCCCGCGACTTATGGAGGGTTTTATCAAAGTCCGGCTTTGGCAAGACCCCGAAACTGCGGTTCCCCGGAGGGGCTTCAGGTAGTTTGAGACCTCCGGAAAAATGGAGAGAAATTGATCAGGCGACTATCTCTTATGGAATGGGTGTGTCTGCGAGCCTTCTCCAATTGGCCCGTGCGTACAGTATTTTTGCTCGAGATGGCGTGTTGATACCAGTTACTTTTGAGAGACGCACACAGGCGGTAGAGGGCGAGCGCGTTATTTCAAAGGATACCGCGCGAGCGGTACTTAAAATGCTTGAGACGGTGACTAATGAGAAAGGTACGGGGTTCAATGCCGCTGTTCCGGGTTATCGAGTGGCTGGTAAGACTGGTACTGCGAAAGTTGCCTTTGGAGGCTCTTACGCTCGTGGTAAGTATCGTTCTTCATTCGTGGGCATTGCTCCAGTTTCTAATCCTCGGCTTATCGTGGCGGTTATGGTTGACGAGCCAAGCCTGGGTTCATATTACGCGAGTATCGTAGCGGCCCCAGTGTTTCGAAAGATCATGGAAGAAGCTTTAACGATATTAGGCATTGATCCCGATGACTTTGTCATTGAGCAGGAGGCAAAACAGGAAACTTTGCCTGGACCCGTATGACTGCATCCGCTATCGAACGTTTTTTTCAATCTGGGTTATCCGGAGCGAATATTAATAATGGCAACAACTTAAAACAAAAACTGAGTGAACTAAAAGTTGCTCCTACGGGTTTATCAAATGATAGCCGATTTACCAAAAAGGGTGATATTTTCTTTGCATATCCTGGCAGCAATCAAGATGGCCGCACTCATATCAGTGAAGCAATCGAGAAAGGTTGTTCGGTTGTTATTTGGGAGCGTGATGGATGGGTCTGGAATGCCAATCACCAATTACCCAACATGGGGTTTAATAACGTAAGGGCTTTGATGGGTGAATTTGCAGCCCTCTTTTATGGTGACCCAACGAACGGTATGCATGTTTTGGGTGTAACGGGCACTAATGGTAAAACTACTTGTGTTAACTGGCTCGCTGAAGCTTTTTTTTTGCTAGGTCGAGATAGCGCATGCATTGGAACTCTTGGTTTAAATATCCCCGGTAAAAAGATTGATGTAAGCCATTGTGATACTAGAACAACTCCAGATGCACTTGCTCTTCAGCGCACCTTTAAAGATCTTACGGAATCGGGTGTTTCATGTGTGTCTATAGAAGTTTCATCCCACGCGTTGACGCAAAATAGGCTAAATGGAACGAGAGTAAACGTCGCAATTTTTACTAATCTATCCCATGATCATCTAGATTATCATGGAACGTTCGAGCTTTACGGACTTGCAAAAGCGCAACTGTTTTTGTTTGATACATTATCTTATGCTGTTATCAATATTGACGACAATTTTGGTACCGATCTTGCCGCGAGTCTCAAGCGGAAAGATAAGCGCGTAATCACTTATAGCACGGCAAAAAAAAATGCTGATATTCATGTCAGTCAATTAGCCTTATCGATTGATGGTTCAAAATTTAGCGTCGTCACGCCATGGGGCTCCAAAGAAATAAAATCCCATATTTTTGGTGAGTTTAATGTGAGCAATATGCTTGCTGTTTTGGGGGGGTTACTTTGTTCAGGAGTCGATTTTCTAAAGGCTTGTGATGCTATTGGTGATTTGAGGCATTCAGAAGGACGTTTACAGCGAGTTGGAGAAAAATATAATCGGCGTGTATATATTGATTATGCACATACTCCTGCCGCACTCAGCCTAGTTCTCTCGACTCTAAAATCCCTTCTTTCATCAAATGGGCGCGTAATTACAGTCTTTGGAGCTGGCGGTGATAGAGACAAGGACAAAAGGGTGTTAATGGGCCGGGCTGTTCTCGAGTTCTCCCATATTGCGATTGTTACCACAGATAATCCTAGGTATGAAACGCCTGAGAAAATCATCGAGCAAGTAACAGGGGGTAATGAGAGCCAGTTTCTTGTCGAACTGGACCGACGGTCCGCGATTTTTCGGGCTATAGAGTTAGCTAATAAAAACGACATTATATGTATCGCTGGGAAAGGACACGAGAAGTATCAAGATGTTTGCGGTGAACGGATACCGTTTGACGATTACGCAGTCGCTGAAGAGTATTTAAAAAAGTTACATCCTGATTCTAACGGACACCAGGACTGCACGCATGTTTAGAATTGAGGACTACGCGTCGGATACCCAGACACAGTTCATTGGTGATTCGTCGATACTGGTTTCAAGAATATCCACAGATAGTCGTGATATTAACAAAGGCGATTTGTATGTGGCTTTAAAAGGTCTTAATTTTGACGGCCATGATTTCATTTTTGAGGCTTTTGAAAGGGGCGCGACCGCATGTATGGTTTCAGTGGATTACAGCAAATGCATATTAGGGGGCGATAGAACTTACCTTATAACCCATGATACCCATCAAGGATTAGCAGACCTATCTTGTTGGTGGAGAAATAAATTCAGTGCGCAAATTAAGATAGTTGGAATAACTGGGAGTAACGGTAAGACAACAGTAAAAGAAATGATCGCTAGTATTCTGCGGTATGAGGCAGGGGTAGATAAAGTTCTCGCGACTAAAGATAATTTTAATAACCACATTGGGGTACCTAAAACCCTGTTGGAGCTGACTAGTAACCATGATTACGCGGTAGTCGAAATGGGTATGAGCAATTCGGGAGAATTAGAGCAACTGACTCGTGTTGTTCGTCCTGATATAGCTGTTATTACAAATATTGGAACTGCTCATATTGGTGAATTAGGTTCTCAAGCAGCGATCGCTGAAGCAAAATCAGAAATCATCTGTGGGTTGCCAAAAGATGGGGTACTTATTGTTGAGGCCGGAGGAGAATATACTGATTATCTAATAAATAAATGTTCAGGAAGAGAGGTCCTAAGCTTTGGTAAATCTCCCGATGCAGATGTTTTAGCCGAATATTCGCAATCAGCAAGATTAACTACCTTGAAAATTATTTATCAGTCATCGGTGATAGAAGTTGATATGAAAGTTAGAGGTGGCCACAATATTTTGAATGCCCTTGCCGCCGCAGCTGTTTGCTTTTCGCTAAAAATTTCAGCAAGTTCAATAAGGCAGGGCCTTGAATCTTTCGATAGTGTGAAAGGTAGGCTGGAGACTATAAAACTTAAGTCTGGAGATGTGCTTATCAATGATACATATAACGCCAATTTTGATTCCGTTTGCTGGGCTTTGGAGTGTCTCGCTGCAGAACCTGGAAAAAAAATTTTTGTCTTTGGAGACATGGGAGAGCTCGGTAAATTTGGACCATCTTTGCACGAGAAAGTAGGCGAGTTTGCAAAGAATAAAGATATTGATTTGTTTTTAGGTTTTGGTGATCTTACGAAAAAAGCTGTTGCTAGTTTCGGTAATAACGGTATCCATTTTAAGTCTCGCAGTGAATTGCTCGCTAAGTTGCAAGCTAACCTAGATGGTCAAACGTATATTTTGGTAAAAGGATCTCGATTCATGAAAATGGAATATTTTTGTAACTCACTAATCGCTTAACTGCAATTTTTAAAAGGGACATCAGGTGTTTTTATTACTATCGCAATACCTTGAAACTCACTTTAGTGGTTTCAATGTCTTTTCATACATTACTTTGAGGGCAGTATTGGCCGCACTAACCGCGCTCCTGATTTCATTTGCTTTAGGTCCCAGAATGATTAAAAAATTGACGGATTATAAGATCGGCCAAACGGTGAGGAGCGACGGACCTAGTACGCATGAAGTGAAAACCGGCACACCCACTATGGGTGGCGCGTTAATCCTCGTTGCGATAGCCGTTACGACTCTTCTCTGGGCCGATTTGACCAATAAGTGGATTTGGGTGGTCCTAACAGTTACGGTGGCATTTGGCGCTATTGGTTGGATTGATGACTATAGAAAGGTGGTTTTAAAAAGTCCCTATGGTCTCACTGCCGTGGAGAAATTTTCTTATCAATCTTTAGTTGCTGTTCTTGCATCGTTATATTTGGCTAACGCTACCGAATTTGGAATGCAGACAGATTTAATACTTCCGTTTTTTAAAGATGTCGCAATTCCCCTGGGGGTATATGGTTTTATTTTGTTAAGTTTCTTAGCGATTGTCGGCAGTAGTAACGCTGTCAATTTGACGGATGGCCTTGATGGTCTTGCCATTATGCCTGCGGTCATGATTGCAAGCGCTTTGGCGATTTTTGCTTACGTAGCAGGTCATGCTGAGTTTTCTCGCTATTTAGGATTTCCATATATTTCAGGGGCAGGGGAGTTGGCAATTTTTTGTGCCTCGCTAGCAGGAGCAGGTCTAGCATTCTTATGGTTTAACGCTTATCCAGCAGAGGTGTTTATGGGGGATGTGGGGGCGTTAGCACTTGGTGCCGCCCTGGGTGTTGTAGCGGTCGTTATTCGGCAAGAAATCGTTCTGTTTATCATGGGTGGTGTATTTGTCGTTGAGACGCTCTCGGTAATGGTCCAGGTGATTTCATTTAAGTTAACTGGACGGAGGGTGTTTCGTATGGCGCCGCTACATCATCACTTCGAGCTCAAAGGTTGGAAAGAGAATCAAGTTGTCGTGCGTTTTTGGATTATTACGATGATGTTGGTGCTAATCGGATTGTCCACGTTAAAGCTGAGATAGATGCTTTTTACTGTTTAACTATGATGATTTTTCGTGCTGATGATCGGTTTGGTCCCTTATCCGTTACTGTCGAAGGGAAAGTCATTCTGGTTTTAGGGTGCGGCATAACTGGTCTGTCGATTATTCGCTGGTTTGTCCAAAAGGGAGCGATAGTCGTACTCGCTGATTCACGTGTTGAAGCTCCGGGCTTCGCACAGATACGACACGAATATCCAGAAATAAAGATTTATACTGGCCCTTTTAAGGATTACATTTTTACGGACATCGATGTAGTAGTTTCAAGTCCAGGGATATCATTGAGGGATATACCATTACAAAAGTTAAAAAAACTCGGGATACCGGTAGTCGGTGACATCGAAGTTTTTTATCAAGAGACACTTAAGTATCGAAATAGCAAAGTAGTTGCGATTACTGGCACGAACGGTAAAAGTACCGTCACGCGGATGGTTGAGAGTGTTCTTAATGCATGTAGCCTCGATGCAGTTGCGGTTGGTAACATCGGCATTCCGGTTTTGGATGTGTTATCTCAAATTGAGCTAGGTGCGCGTGAAATACCAGATGTTTTTGTGTTGGAGATGTCTAGTTTTCAAATTGATACAACGCACTCATTTGAATCCGATGTATCGGTTGTACTGAATGTCTCCGAGGACCATCTAGATAGGTATCCTGATTTTGATGCCTATCTTCAATCAAAATGTCGGATCTATTCTGGTCGAGGTATCAAGGTGGTGAATAGGGACGAACCGTTATTGAGAGCGACCTCTGGACTAGATGGAGCTATTACATTTGGGTTGAGTCCTCCAGATACCGATCGATCTTGGGGGGTAAGCGAGATTGCGGGAGATCAGTGGTTAGTTTGTGGTACGCAACAGATTTGTAAATGTAACGACTTAAGAGTTACTGGGCAGCACAACGTTTCAAATGCGCTGGCTGCGCTCGCTTTATCAAGCGCTATTGTTCCCGTTAATGAGGCGGGGGTAAGAGGACTGCTTTCTTACGAAGGATTAGATCATCGCATGCAGTGGGTAGCAGATATAAGCGGGGTGCAATTTTATAACGACTCAAAAGCTACAAACGTAGGTGCCACAGCAGCGGCAATATCTGGGATACCAACATCATGCGTGTTGCTCCTCGGTGGCCAGTCCAAGCAACAAAACTTTGACGTCCTCGTGGAGACCATTCGTCAAAAAGTACGAGCAGTTGTTCTGATGGGTCAAGATGCTCAAGTAATCAAGCAGCGGATCGAGAGGGCGGGTGTTGAGATATTCGATGCTGCCGACCTGATGAACGCCGTTCGAATCGCTTCAAAAATAGCTGAACCTGGAGAAGTTGTCTTATTTTCACCCGCATGTGCTAGTTTTGACATGTTTGACAATTACGAACATCGCGGTGATATGTTTACTGATGCGGTCAGGAGTTTAGCTTAATGTTTTTCGATTCAATGAGCTGGTCAAAATTGACTGACAACGATGGTTCCTATGATTTTGATATTGTCCTATTTTGGCTGGCAATAGGGTTGCTTGGATTAGGTGTTGTTATGGTGTACTCCTCCTCTGTAGCGATTGCCGATAATTCAGTTGTACTCGGTGGTAGTCCATATAGATTTCTTGTCCGGCATCTGTTTGCCTTGTCAATCGGACTAATGTTAGCCCTGTTAGCGATCCAGATTCCGGTTCGGTATTGGGAGGCAATTGCCCCCGTATTTTTCGTCTTTGGACTCATCATGCTGGTTGCAGTGCTTGTGCCGTGGATCGGTTACGAAGCAAACGGGAGTCGTCGTTGGTTTCGGTTTGCGGGCTTTAGTTTCCAGCCTTCAGAATTTATGAAGTTTGCGACAGTTTTATATGCAGCTGATTACACGATAAGGAAGGGGGTACACATATCTAGCTTCAAGCGTGGTTTCCTTCCCTTATTCGGGGTCATGGTTTTAACGGGATCCTTATTGTTACGCGAGCCGGATTTTGGTGCTTTTGCTGTTATTACAGTCATTGCTATGGGTGTGCTTTTTTTGGGCGGAATGAATTTAAGGCTGCTTATTGTGTTGACGTTACTCCTGTGCGTGGCGTTCATCGGATTGATATACAGTTCTGATTATCGCGCGGCGCGGGTTTTTGGTTTTTTAAATCCTTTTGAGGACCCTTTGAAGACAGGCTATCAGTTAACGCACTCACTTATGGCATTTGGACGGGGTGAACTGTTCGGTGTTGGTCTTGGAGGGAGCATAGAGAAGCTACATTATTTACCCGAACCGCATACAGATTTTATCTTTGCTGTTATCGGGGAAGAAATGGGCTTTTTGGGAGTAGCGTTAACGGTTTCAGCTTTTGGATGGCTGACCTTGCGAATGATTATGATTGGTAACCAAGCTGCCCGGCTAGAACGTTATTTTTCAGCCCTAGTTGCTCAGGGCGTCGCTATTTGGATTGGTTTCCAAGCCCTGATCAATATGGGGGTGAATGTAGGGGCTCTTCCAACGAAAGGGTTGACGCTACCGCTCCTATCCTTTGGTGGGAGCGGGTTAATGATGAATTGCCTTGCCCTAGGCCTTATTTTTCGGATTGACTACGAAAATCGGGCTCTTATGAAGGGGATTAATCTTTGAGTAAGCGAATCTTGATCATGGCTGGTGGGACGGGTGGTCACGTATTTCCAGCTCTGGCCGTAGCCGATTATTTTGAAAAAAAGAATTGGGATGTATATTGGCTTGGAGGTGTTAACGGTTTGGAGCGACGTCTAGTTAAACTCGATCCAGTTCGAATGTTATTTCTACGGTTTTCAGGCGTTAGAAGAAATGGTGTGCGGCGTTGGTTATTTCTTCCCGTCGCGTTAATGGGGGCATGTTTCAGCACATTTCGATTCTTGATGAGAATTAAGCCTGATGTGGTGGTCGGTTTTGGTGGTTATATCACTGTTCCCGGTGGAATCGCTGCAGCTTTATATCGTTGCCCTATTGTGATTCACGAGCAGAATGCTTTTCCTGGGCTAGCTAATCGATTGCTGGCTAAGATAAGCAAAAAAGTGTTACTGGGTTTTCCGGGTGCGCTCAAAAAGGGTATCTATGTCGGTAATCCACTGAGGTCTGAATTTGAGTCTACCGAAGACCCAGAAGCGCGATATAAGGCGCGAGATGGACGGTTGACTGTTTTTATTGTTGGCGGAAGTTTAGGCTCAAACATTTTGAACAAAGTATTACCGGTGGCGATTTCGAAAATGCCGATTGACCGCAGACCTTATGTTATCCATCAAGCCGGACAAAATAATTTGAATGAACTGCAAAATCTCTATGATCGAGTTGGTGTTGCGGCGACTTTGTTCGAATTTATAGAGGATATGCAAGAGGTCTACTCGCGAGCAGATTTGGTGATTTCACGGGCAGGAGCGCTAACGGTATCGGAAATTTCTGCGATCGGGGTGGCAAGTATGCTCATACCTTATCCTTATGCAGTAGATGATCATCAAACAAGAAATGGTGAGTTTTTGGAAAAATTAGGTGCGGCGATTATCGTGCCTGAAACTGAGATGTCTCCAGAGCTAATAGTCAAGTACCTGCTTAAAATGAGCCGTCCTCGTCTTATGACGATGGGGGTCAGAGCTAAATCGGGTAGTCTGGGAGGAGCTACAGGGCTGGCTGGGCAACATATTGAGGAGTTAGTCTTATGAAATATAAGGTTAGATCCATACATTTTGTTGGTGTCGGAGGTGTTGGCATGAGTGGCATTGCTGAGATTTTATTTAATCTTGGCTACGTAGTGTCCGGCTCCGACTTAAAAGAGTCCCCCACACTATCACGATTACGTCAATTAGGAATTAACGTCTTAATTGGACACAGTATAGGTAACATTATTTCTGCGGATGTACTCGTTACGTCCTCTGCAATTGATCCATTAAATCCAGAGGTGCTTGAGGCTAAGCGAAGGGGCATTCCAGTAGTGCCTAGAGCGACAATGTTAGCTGAATTGATGCGTTTGAAACAAGGTGTCGCTATTGCAGGAACTCATGGGAAGACCACTACAACGAGTCTTGTAGCAAGTGTCTTAGCGGAGGCAGGAATGGATCCGACTTATGTCATCGGCGGAAGACTGCAATCAGCGGGAGCGAACGCTCGATTGGGAGAGGGTGAGTTTATTGTCGTCGAAGCCGATGAGTCTGATGCGTCTTTCTTGCTTCTACAGCCCATAATGTGTGTTGTGACGAACATCGACCGTGACCACCTGGAGACGTATGAAAATGATTTCGAGCGTTTAAAACAGGCTTTTGTCGACTTTATATCTCGAATCCCTTTTTACGGACGCGCAGTTTTATGTGTTGATGATCCAGGTATACGCGATATTTTACCGGCTCTCTCGAAGTATATTATTACTTATGGTTTTAATCGTGAGGCTCAAGTTAGAGCCAGTACGGCTAGACTGATAGATGGAAAAATGCACTTTACGGTAGAGCGTAATTTTGGCACGCGAGTTTTTCCTCCTTTAAAAGTTCGTTTGAATTGTTTAGGAAAACATAATGTTTTGAATAGTCTTGCAGCCATTGCTCTCGCGACGGAATTGGAGATTGACGATGACATCATATGCAGTTCACTCGAGTCCTTTCAAGGCGTTGGTCGGAGATTAGAATGCTTTGGGGCTGTTACAATTGGCGACAAAGAAGTGACGCTTTATGATGATTACGGACACCATCCTAGTGAGATTGAGCCGACATTGGCAGCAATTCGAGAGGGGCATCCAGACGAGCGGATAGTGTTGGTTTTTCAGCCTCATCGATATACTCGAACAAGAGATTCTTTTGACGAGTTTGTGAGAGTTTTAAGCGAGGTGGATGTGCTGATTATTACGGATGTTTACGCGGCGGGTGAGTCGCCAATTGCTGGTGCCGATAGCTCTGGAATTGCCCGATCAATTAGATTGATTTCTGAATTAAATCCTATCTGTGTTCGAGGAATTGAGGAGGCAGGTCGGATGCTGGATGAGCTTGTTGCGGAGGGTGATCTTGTTATTACGATGGGTGCTGGGACCATCGGAGCTTTGCCGGGAAGCTTGGTATCTAGAAGCAGCGCCATAAATGCTGAGCAACTAATTGGATCAAGTAGGAACACATGAATCCTCAAGAAATGTTGTTAGAACATGTAGCAATGGAGCGTCAGACAGCCTGGAGGGCTGGAGGGGTTGCAAGATTTGGATATGCCCCCTCTTCCGAAATAGAGCTGGCATCTTTTCTTAAAAGCAATTCTCGTCCAGATCTACCTCTGTTCTTTGTCGGTCTAGGAAGTAATTTGTTAATTCGAGATGGTGGCCTCGAGGCACTCGTGATCTTCACGCACCGGGGTCTATCTGATATTGACGTTACAGAACGAGACAGAGATACGCTTTTTTATGCCAGCGCAGGAGTTGCGCTACCGAAATTGGCACGTTTTTCCGCGAATATGGGCTTCGAGGGAGCGGAGTTTATGGCGGGTATTCCGGGTTCTGTTGGCGGAGGATTGGCAATGAATGCCGGATGTTACGGTTCTGAAGTCTGGGATTATGTTGAGCGGGTAAGAACAATTACATCGGATGGAGAGATAATGGAAAGAGTTCCATCTGATTATATTGTCGAATATCGCAAAGTCAGCGGAAAAGGGCAACGAAAGGAATTTTTTATTGGTGGATGGTTTAGATTTAATGTCGGCGAAAAAGAAAAATCTAGAGCTAAGATCAAAGAGCTTTTGAAACGACGAGTTCAGGAGCAGCCGCTCAGTAAACCGAACTCAGGTTCTGTTTTTAGAAATCCGGACGGTGATTTTGCGGCAAGACTCATTGAAAAAAGTGGATTGAAAGGCCTTCAACGAGGCGCCGCAATCGTATCAAACAAGCATGCGAATTTTATCATCAATAGCGGCGGAGCAACGGCTAAAAATATTGAAGATTTGATCCTTGAAGTTCAATCTGTAGTTAAGCTAAATTCGGGCGTGAAGTTGAAAAGAGAAGTTCATATCATGGGGGATCACTGTTGACCAAAGACAACAACTTTAACTTTGGCGTGATCGGAGTGCTCTACGGTGGAAGTTCCTCAGAGCGGGAGGTTTCTCTTGAATCCGGGGAGGCGGTTTATCGAGCGCTAATAAGGCAAGGCTTCAGTGCCGAGTTAATTGATACTGAGAAAAATAGTACGGTCGATATACTCATATCTCGGATAGATAGAGCAGTCATTATGTTGCATGGGCGAGGTGGAGAAGACGGCACAATTCAAGGATTACTCGAGACATTAAAGATCCCCTATTCTGGCAGCCGTGTGCCGGCGTGTGCGCTTGCTATGGACAAATGGAGATCCAAATTGGTCTTTGAGGGGTCTGGCGTACCAACCCCAAAATTTTCTGTGGTACGTTCAGTTGAAGACTTATTAATGGCTTGTGAGGAGCTTGGCTTTCCCATGATAGTGAAGCCTTCAAGGGAGGGCTCGACGATCGGTCTTTCTAAGGTTACGCGGGTTGGGGACGTTGAGGCTGCATTTGAATTGGCTAGAGAATACGACCCCATTATTATTGCTGAAGAATTTATTCAAGGAAATGAAGTAACTGTTGCTATTTTAAATGGAAGGACATTACCGGTTGTCCGAATATTGGCGCCAAATAATAATTATGATTATCAAGCTAAGTATCATTCAGACGAGACGAAGTATTTTTGTCCATCCGGGCTGCAGGAGACAGTGGATGTCGAACTTCAGAATGTGGCGTTAAGGGCGTTTAACGTTCTCGGGTGTTCCGGCTGGGGTAGAGTGGATATCATGATGGACGAAGTTGGGGGTGCCTGGGTGTTAGAAGTTAATACGGTCCCAGGCATGACTAGCCATAGTTTGGTGCCGATGGCTGCTAAGACATCTGGCATTGGTTTTGAGCAGTTAGTTTTTGAGATCTTGCGAGGCTGCGATGTGGCATAACTACAGAGCCCTGAATAAGCTTAGTCTGGGACTAATACTTGTCTCCTTAATCTTTCTCGCATATGCCTTTTTTAAGGTGACCTTTAATTCTAAATTATTCATGGTTGAACGTATTAACTTTGTTGGCGATATTAACCATGTTTCTCGTGATCAATTCAGTTCGGTTGTGACAAAAAACTTCAAAGGTGGCTTTTTTAATCTAAATTTGCGTGAAGCAAAAGATTCACTAGAGCAATTGTCCTGGATTAAAAACGTAGAAATTAAAAGAAATTGGCCCAATACGATTGACGTAATAGTTTCTGAGAGAGATTCAATGGCCCGCTGGAAGCGTGGCGGACTTCTGGATGCTGCTGGCGAGCTTTTTGACGGTGCTGTAGACAAAAAATTACCTATTTTAGATGGGCCAATAGGCGAGCACGGAGTCGTTATGGCGCAGTATTTAAGTTTGATGGACAGGCTTGAGCCCTATGAGGTCTCCATTGATCAATTGCAATTAACGAAACAAGGTTCGTGGTATGGACGATTGTCTATCGGAACGGTTCTTGCTATCGGAGAGAAGAACGCCGCTTTTAGAATTGAGAGGTTTATGAGGTTTTTACCTGAGACTCAGAAGCGGTATAAGTCACTCGTGAAATTCGCTGATTTAAGGTATGCGAATGGATTTTCGGTAAGTTCATCGGTCAATGGGAAGGGCGGGTCTTAGAAATGAAAAATATTGATTGGTCGCAAAATTCCACCAAAGTTAAATCGCAATATGCAGATATTATTGTTGCATTGGATATTGGTACATCTAAGATCGCTACGGTTGTTGCAGAACTAAAAGAAGACGGTAAATTCGAGATCATTGGGCTTGGTAGTTCAACATCTCAGGGTATGAAAAAGGGTGTGGTAGTTAATATAGAGTCAACAGTTAATGCTATACAGAGAGCGTTAGAAGAGGCTGAATTGATGGCTGACCGTAAGATCAAAGAGGTCTGGACTGGAATCGCAGGTGGCCATATTAAAAGTTTTAACTCGCATGGAATGGTAGCCGTGCAAGGCCAAGAAGTCACTCAAGTAGATATCGACCGGGTGGTCGAGACTGCGCGCGCTATACCTATCCCCACAGATCAACAAATCCTTCATGTGTTGAATCAAGAGTTCGCGATTGACGGTCAAGAGGATGTAAGAGAGCCGCTAGCAATGTCTGGAATGCGGCTGGAGGTTAAAGTGCATATCGTAACGGGAGCGGCGTCTGCTGCTCAGAACATACTCAAATGTGTAAGACGATGTGGTTTAGACGTAGGTGAATTGATTTTACAGCCGTTAGCATCTGCTGTGGCGGTGTTGTCTGAAGATGAGAAGGATTTAGGTGTTTGTTTGGTAGACATCGGCGGTGGGACTAGTGATATTGCGATTTATACTCAGGGTGCGATCAGGCACACCGCGGTCATTCCGATTGCTGGGGATCAAATAACGAGTGATATTGCGATGGCTTTTAGAACGCCTACCAAGGAGGCTGAAGATATTAAGCGTCGCTATGGTTGCGCTCTTCGAGGGCTTGCCGATTCGAATGAGACGATAGAGGTGCCTGGTGTTGGCGATCGTCCCTCTAAGAAGTTGTCCCGCCAAATGTTGTCTGAGGTCATAGAACCTCGTATTGAAGAGCTCTATGCTTTAGTTCTGGCCGAGATTAAAAGAAGCGGCCTTGAGGAACTGTTATCGTCGGGAGTAGTAATCACTGGAGGAAGCAGTGCTATGGACGGCATGGTTGAGCTTGGAGAAGAGGTACTGCATATGCCTGTTCGTCTGGGAACACCAACGTATGTTGGATCTTTGTCCGAGGTTATTCGTAACCCTCGATATTCAACTTCTGCTGGCTTGTTGAGCGCTGGGGTTATGCATCGAGAAAAACAAAAAGTCGATCAAATGAAAAATGGATCTGTGAAAACCGTAGTTTCAAAAATGAAACGGTGGTTTGAGACAAATTTTTAATGATTAAGCTAGTTTGTGAACGAAGGAATTGATACACTTTCAACATGAAATGATGGAGGACTAACCCAAATGTTCGAGATTCTAGATAGTCAATCACAAGAAGCGATTATAAAGGTCATCGGTGTAGGTGGCTGCGGTGGTAACGCGGTCGATCACATGATAAAAAAGGGAGTCGAGGGCGTTGAGTTTGTCTGTGCAAATACGGATGCTCAAGCGCTTACCAGAAACAAGTCTGAGCGAACAGTTCAGTTGGGCGTCCAGATCACCAAGGGCCTAGGAGCGGGAGCGAATCCAGGTGTTGGTCGAGATGCTGCCTTAGAGGATAGAGAGGCTATCGCAGAGTTAATTGATGGAGCTGATATGGTGTTTCTGACTGCTGGGATGGGTGGAGGAACAGGTACTGGAGCTGCGCCTATTTTTGCTGAGGTTGCCAAAGAGTTGGGGATATTAACGGTAGCCGTTGTTACTAAGCCATTTGCTTTTGAGGGGAAACGTCAAAATGTTGCTACTGAGGGTTTGGCTGAATTAACCAAGCATGTGGACTCACTCATTGTTATTCCTAACGAGCGATTGATGGCGGTATTGGGGGATGATGTTTCGATGTTAGATGCTTTCGAAGCAGCTAATGACGTTCTTTATGGAGCAGTGTCGGGTATCGCTGAGGTAATTAAATGTCCAGGTCTTGTTAATGTGGATTTTGCTGATGTTAGAACCGTCATGTCCGAAATGGGTATGGCTATGATGGGATCGCATTTAGCCGCCGGTGATGATCGAGCGCAAAGAGCAGCTGAGGGTGCAGTCGCCAGCCCACTCCTCGAGGGCGTCGATTTACATGGAGCGAGAGGTGTGCTGGTAAACATAACGGCCAGTCTTAGTTTGAAGATGAAAGAGGTTCACGAAGTTATGGCCACCATTCGAAAGTTCACTGCCGAGGACGCGACGATAATAGTTGGGACTGTAATTGATGAAGATTTGGAAAATGATTTTCGAGTTACGATCGTCGCTACGGGGATTGGTGGCGGCGAGAGTGCAGTTAAAGCGGTGCCGGTGTCAGTGGTAAGGACGGGTACGGACGATGCAGTAGCAGAAGTTGTAGCGGCGGACTCTCAAACTCCCGCTGTTGTCCGACGCAGGGGTCGGGAAAAAGCGATAGACGCGCTTAAGCAAACCGGTGTTGAGGACCTGGATATCCCTGCTTTCTTGAGACGGCAGGCCGATTAGGAAGTCTTTATTTTTGTTATCATATTCCTTGTTTTGTTTTGGTATCAAGATAGTGTGGAATTCGTCTTTTAAGAGTCTTTAAATGTTTTTAGTTAAAAAGTTGTAAATAATGATTCGACAACGTACCTTAAAAAATTTAGTTAAAGCTAGAGGTATTGGTCTTCATACGGGCAAAACAGTAGTCCTTACGTTACGTCCGGCAGCTCCAGACACCGGTATTATCTTTAGGCGTTTAGACCTTCATCCTGTTGGGGAGATCAAGGCTGATCCATTTATGGTTGTTGATACTCGGCTTTCATCGTGTCTAGAGTATCAAGGAGCCAAAGTGCAAACTGTAGAGCATTTAATGTCTGCGTTATGTGGGCTTGGTATTGATAACGTTTATGTTGACTTGACTGCGGCAGAAGTGCCAATTATGGATGGCTCGGCATCACCGTTCGTTTTTCTAATTCAATCAGCGGGAATCGAAGAGCAGTCTGTTCCGAAAAAATTTATCCGAATAAAAAGTGATATTCGAGTCGACGATGGTGATAAGTGGGTTTCATTTGCGCCGCATAATGGTTTTAAAATTGATTTTAGTATCGATTTTAAACATCCAGCTTTCACTGATAAAAATAGATCAGTCTCTCTAGATTTCAATACTACGTCATATGTAAAAGAGGTGAGTCGGGCTCGGACGTTCGGCTTCACGCAGGATGTGGAAATGCTAAGATCGCAGGGGCTTGCATTAGGTGGTAGTTTCGAAAATGCTATCGTAATGGATGAATATCGGATATTAAACGCGGATGGATTGAGGTACGACGACGAGTTCGTAAAGCATAAAGCCTTGGATGCAATTGGTGATCTCTATCTACTCGGTAAGCCATTGGTTGGAGCGTTCTCTGCTCACAAATCCGGACATGAACTTAATAACAAATTACTGCGTAAGTTAGTTCAAAATAAGTTTGCTTGGGAGCAGGTCGAATTTGTTAAAAAAGACGATTTGCCAGGATTTTTGCACTCGACTTTGCAGATAGTCTGAGCCGAAGCTAGGTTTTATTGAGTTTTACCCTCATTTCCTCTATCGATTTTAAAGAGACATGAGTGTGTCGCACCAGACCTTGTTTCGAAAAGGGTGATGATTTATCGGTTGGCGTGATTTTTATGTCTATCGCCCCGATCTGTTTGAAATCTTCCGTTCGTTGAATATGGCGTAAGATTGTTGGACATTTCTGTCTTATTTTAGCCCCGATAATCTGGTTTTCTGCATAGATAGTTAAATCTTGCCGCGTAGTTAAAACGGTCACTATTTTATTTTTAAAAGTCTCCGGCAATATCTTTTTGATTTCTGTTTGAAGCGCTCCTGCGGTGTCGATATTTGTCCGAAACGCATTTAAGTCTGGATGAGCCTTAAGGATCTCGTGAATGCTAGCGTTTTTGCGCATAACCTGAGCTAATAGTTATTCTTTTTAAGATTATATTCATAGGTTTGGATAAAGGTATTTTGCAGTTACCCAAAATGTTTTCGTTGCGTTTGTTTTACGTCTTCACGTGTTAGACTAACAGGTTTACGTCAACTAAACCGCCAAGGCTCCTTTGATGATCTCTAAAGTGCTAAAAAAACTATTCGGCAGTCGTAATGATCGGCTATTGAAGGCCTACCAAAAGAATGTTCGGCTCATTAACCAACTTGAGGGAGACATGGTTGCCCTCTCTGATGATTCGCTTAAGTCTAAAACCTCTGAATTGAAGCTGCGGTTAGGGGAGGGGGCGGCGCTTGACGATATTTTGCCTGAAGCATTCGCCGTTGTAAGGGAAGCCAGTAAGCGCGTTTTGCAGATGAGACACTTTGACGCACAACTATTAGGTGGTATGGCTCTTCACGAAGGAAAAATTTCCGAAATGCGCACTGGCGAAGGTAAAACGTTGGTGGCAACATTACCCGCTTACTTAAACGCCTTGGGAGGTTCTTCAGTTCATGTAATTACGGTTAATGATTATTTGGCGGACCGAGATGCCAAATGGATGGGGCAAGTATTTGAGTTTCTAGGAATGACTGTTGGGGTTAACCTCTCCGGGCAGGAGCATGAGCAAAAAAAATCTGCTTACGCTGCAGACATAACTTACGGAACTAATAATGAGTTTGGGTTCGATTACCTTAGGGACAATATGGTTTTTCAAAAATCAGATAAAGTCCAGCGGGATCTTACCTACGCGATTGTCGATGAGGTTGATTCAATACTGATTGATGAGGCACGGACGCCGCTTATTATTTCAGGGCAGGCGGATGATAATACCGATCTTTACAAAAAAATAAACTTAATTGCATCTAAGTTAAAAAGGTCCGAAGGCGAGGAGGATGACGGCGATTTTACTGTGGATGAGAAATCTCAACAGGTTGTCTTGACGGAAAATGGTTATGAAAATGCTGAACAATTTTTATTGTCTGCTGGTTTGCTGACTGATGACGGAAGTTTATATGATCCGTCTAATATTTCTTTAATTCATCATGTATACGCAACACTTCGGGCACATAATCTTTTTAATAAAGACCAGCATTACGTGGTTCAAAATCAAGAAATAGTGATTGTTGACGAGTTCACCGGTCGTCTAATGTCTGGAAGGCGGTGGTCAGATGGGTTGCACCAAGCAGTAGAAGCGAAAGAGGGGCTAAATATCCAAAAGGAAAATCAGACTCTTGCGTCTATTACGTTCCAAAACTACTTTCGAATGTACGACAAATTATCTGGAATGACTGGTACCGCCGACACCGAGGCGTTTGAGTTCCAACAAATTTATGGTCTTGAAACGGTGATTATTCCGACACACCGAAACATGATTCGTGAAGATAAGATGGATCAGATATATAAAACAAGTAAGGAGCGATACGCAGCCGTACTTAACGACATAAAGGATTGTTACTCGCGAGGACAACCGGTTCTTGTTGGTACAACTTCGATAGAGAATTCGGAGCTTATTTCTGGTTTATTAGATAAGGCTAAGTTACCTCACCAGGTCTTGAATGCTAAGCAGCATGGTCGGGAGGCAGAGGTTGTAGCGCAAGCTGGTCTTTCAAAAGTTATTACCATTGCTACAAATATGGCGGGTCGTGGAACAGATATTGTGCTTGGCGGAATGCCTGCTGATACTGACCAAGATGATGAGTGGCAACAACGGCATGATCAAGTATTATCTCTGGGTGGTCTGCACATCATTGGCACTGAACGACATGAATCCCGAAGGATTGATAACCAATTAAGAGGTCGTTCAGGTAGGCAAGGGGACCCTGGCACTACGCGATTTTACTTGTCGCTTGAAGATTCACTTTTGAGAATATTTGCATCTGATAGAGTGGCTTCGATAATGGAGCGATTGAAGTTGCCGGAAGGTGAGGCGATTGAACATCCATGGGTTACCAAAGCGATCGAAAATGCGCAACGAAAAGTTGAGGCCAGAAATTTTGATATTCGAAAACAACTACTTGAGTTCGACGACGTCGCTAATGAACAAAGAAAAGTGATCTATGAGCAGAGGAATGATTTATTAGATTCAATAGATTCCGCCGATATGGTATCAGGCATGCGAGAGGGGGCGATTGAAGATTTGGTCGAAAGGTTTGTGCCGCAAGGTACTTTGGAAGAGCAATGGGACGTGCCAGCTCTAGAAAAGGCATTACGCGCAGATTATACATTGGAGGTTGACCTCAGTAAGTTGATGACAGAGGCCGACGAACTAGAGCCGCAGAATATTGTTGACGAGGTCAAGGATAAAGCGCAAAAATTTTATGATGAGAAGATGGTTGATGCTCCTGGTGACGCAGTTCAGCAATATGAGCGTTCCGTGATGTTACAGAGTATCGATTCGCATTGGCGTGAGCATCTTGCTGCATTAGATCATTTGCGTCAGGGTATTCATCTTCGTGGTTATGCTCAAAAAAATCCTAAACAAGAGTACAAACGTGAAGCGTTTGAGTTGTTTTCCTTGTTATTGCAGACCGTTAGAAATGAGGTGACAAAGTTGTTGATGAGCGTTCGCATTCGAAGCGCAGAAGAAGTGGAGAATATATCTCGAGAGCAGACGACCGTTTCTAGTGTTGCATACAATCACGGTAATGACCAGGACGCGGGTCCGCCTGAGGGCAGTAGGCTCAAAGTAAAACCTGATACTTTTGTCAGGGGGCAAAAAAAATTAGGGCGAAACGAGCCTTGCTGGTGTGGGTCGGGTAAAAAATATAAACATTGCCATGGACGACTTGGGTAGGGCTGCGTGGCCAATTCTAATATGGATTCAGGTAATCAGATATTTACCATCGAGGGCGTAACCTTAGGCGCAACAAGTGCTGCGATTCGTAAAGATGATCAGCCTGATTTAGTTGTTCTATTGCTGCAGGAAAATGCGACTGTTGCGGGTGTTTTTACTCAAAATAGTTTTAGTGCCGCACCTGTCCAAGTATGCCAGCAACAGTTGGCTCGAGGTGGACCAATAGCCGCTATGGTTATTAATACTGGCGTGGCAAATGCAGGGACTGGTAAGAATGGTATTGATGATGCGAAAAAAATTTGTCATGAATTGGCTCGTTTAATGGGGGTTGATCATGAGTCAATACTTCCATTCTCTACAGGCGTCATTATGGAGCGTTTACCTATTGAAAAGATCCTCGCAGGTCTACCGCGTTGTCTAGAACTTCAGAGTCAATCAGGTTGGGAAGATTCTTCCAGAGCAATTCTTACCACTGATCTAGTCCCTAAACTGTCTTCCAGAAATTTTGATGTCGGGGATTATCCGATTCGAGTGACCGGTATGGCTAAGGGGTCAGGCATGATCAAACCAAATATGGCGACTATGCTTGCTTTTGTAGCAACTGACGCGCGCATCTCCGTGGATTGTCTCAATGAGATTGTTGCCTTTGCGACTGAGCAGACATTCAATCGGATTAGCGTTGATGGAGACACGTCAACCAATGATAGTTTTATGTTAATCGCAACTGGTGCTTGTGGTGGCCCAACCATCACATCAAACGCTGACGAGGGGTTTACTAAAATCCGAGATGAAGTAACCTCAGTCTGTGAGGATCTCGCAAAAAAAATTGTTCTCGATGGAGAGGGGGCAACAAAATTTATAGAGATTAGGGTGGAAGACGGACTTTCCGTCGAGGAGGCGCGAGATATTGGGTTCTCGGTTGCTAACTCCCCATTAGTCAAGACTGCCTTTTATGCATCGGACCCTAATTTAGGTCGAATCATGTCAGCCATTGGTGCAGCGGGAGTTAAAGATCTAGACGTCACGAAGATCGTAATAAAAATAGGAGATATTTTAGTTGCAGAGAATGGTGGGGTCGCACCTAGGTATAAAGAGGGTGACGTTAAGCCAATTATGGAGGCAAGCGATATTGTTATAACGATACAATTGAATCGAGGAAAAGATTCAGTGACCATTTGGACTTGTGATTTGTCGCACGACTACATCAAGATTAATACTGAATATAGGAGTTAGACATGTCTGATTGGGGAAGTGTATTAGAGCGGGCAGAGTCATTGCTCCAGCGGTTAGAGTCCTACTTACCTGAACGAGCCCAACAAGTTATTGATTGGAAAAAAATCGTTGTATCCCGTTGGCGTTTTTACAACGATAGAGGTTTTATACAACCGGTCGAAATGTTTGATCCTATTCATGTTCGAGATTTGTCTGCGATCGACGATCAAATCAAGTTGGTAGAAATGAATACGAGGCAATTTATTGCTGGACTGCCATCTAATAATGTTTTACTGACTGGATCGAAAGGTACCGGCAAGTCATCTTTAGTCAAAGCGCTACTAAACAAATATGCTAAAAAAGATCTACGACTTATTGAAGTAGATAAGGCTCATTTACATCAATTACCCCAAATTATTGATTTAGTATCAGAGGATCCATATCGATTTATTATTTTTTGTGATGATCTTTCATTTGGTTCCGATGATGATGGATATAAAACCCTTAAAGTCGCACTTGATGGATCGGTTGCTACTACGTCAGAGAATATCTTAATCTACGCAACCTCTAATCGAAGACATCTTTTGCCTGAATATATGTCAGAAAATTTAGAGTCGACTTATAAAGGAGAAGAAATTCACGCAGGAGAAAACGTTGAGGAGAAAATATCGTTATCAGAACGTTTTGGAGTTTGGGTACATTTTGACGGATTCACCCAAGAGGAGTACATAAAAATTGCCAGTTATTGGGTGAAAACTTTGTCCCGAGATATTTATCATGCCGATGAGGGGGTGATCAGGCGGTCGTTGCAGTGGGCGCTGGAACGTGGTTCGAGGAGCGGACGTGTGGCCTACCAATTCGCTAAAAATGAAGTTGGATCTAGGAAATTAAAAGAGATGAAAAAAAACCGCGCTCGGTGACAGCAATGATTCAAGTAGTAGCGGGGATAATTTTCGATTCTGATGGACGATTTTTGTTAGCGCGTCGACCGCGTGGGAAGGTGTACGAAGGCTTCTGGGAATTTCCCGGGGGTAAGGTTGAAAAAAACGAGTGCGCGGCCCAGGCGTTGGCACGAGAGTTGGAGGAGGAGCTTGGGATTACGGCGCGAAAAATTCAATCTTGGGTCCAAAAGAAATTTCGCTATCCACACGGGGAGGTTAATATTAAGTTTTTCAAGGTCCATCATTGGTCGGGAGAGATAACGGCCTTAGAGAGTCAGGAGCTGTACTGGCAAAAATTAGGATACCTTGACGTGGCACCAGTCTTAGAGCCGAATATACCAATTCTAAAATCTCTCCATTTGCCCGACCATTACTTAATCACGAACTCGGTAGACGTGGGAGAGGATACGTTTTTACAACTCCTGCCAAACATTGTTAGTAAGGCTCCTCAATTTATTCAAATTCGAGAAAAACATTTATCAAAGAGCGATCTCGAAGCCTTTACTAAAGAAGTATTAAGTATTTGTCGTAAGAGCGGCAGTAAAGTTTTACTCAATAGTCACATTGATATCGGAGATAAGCTTGGTGTAGACGGTATTCACCTTACCTCTTACCAGCTTAAATCTATAGCCCACCGTCCCGATTTCGAACTCTGTGCTGGGTCTTGTCACAACAGGGATGATCTGGAGACTGTTGACGCATTGGGGCTTGATTTTGCAGTACTCGGTCCAGTTAAGGCAACAGACTCTCACCCAGAGGCGACGCCTCTAGGTTGGCATACTTTTAATGCATTCATTGAGGGGATTAATACGCCTGTGTACGGCCTGGGAGGGCTATTTGAAAATGACCTGCGAGATGCTTGGGCTTATGGAGCCGTTGGAACCGCAATGATGCGCGGGGCATGGTGAGCGCCCTTTCACTTTGACTCTTCATCGTTTAAATTATCTTCGGCGATAACGCTGTACTTACCTAAAACCCAGTTTCCTGTGTCAATGAGCTTGCATCTTTCTGAACAAAAAGGGCGAAATTTTGATTCTTTTTGCCACACAACTGAGTTACCGCAGTGGGGGCAAGCGACAGTAGATTTTTTCATGTTCATATAGCTATCTCTATTTTTGAATACCGTTCAATTCTGACGAAATATCTAGATATTTTTCATGAAAAGATTGAACTTGTTCGAGTAATAAACATAGATTGCCATTATTGTAAATTATGTCATCCGCCGCAGCTAAACGTTTTTGCCGGGTGGCCTGCGTGCGCATGATATCTCTTACTTCATTTTCATCGAGATTGTTACGTTTTTTTACTCGATTGATTTGTGTTTGCTCATCGCAATCTACGACCAATACTCGATTGATAAATTGGTATGCTTCTGTTTCGATGAGAAGTGGCACAACTACAATGACGTAAGGCCCATTTGCTTCCGATCGAGCGTCTTCTACGTGTTGACGAATTCTTGGGTGAAGAATATTCTCCAATTTTTTGCGAGCTTCGTCATCACCAAATATTATCTTCCGAAGTTTTGCTCTGTTCAGTTGACCCTTTTCTAGAATATTCGATCCAAAGGCGTCTGTAATTGTTTTCAAACAATCTGAATTAGCGCTAGTAAGGAAATGGGAAATTTTATCGGTATCTATGACTCGAACGCCCAAGTTTTCAAAGGCATTTGAGGCGGCGCTTTTCCCCGATCCGATGCCACCTGTTAGCCCGATCGTAAACTGTTCAGTCATTATTTATCCGCTTTACGTGATATTAGTTTGACCGATTTCACCGATTTGTCTTTTGTTTGCAAAATTTCTAGATAGTAATGTGAAATTTGTATTGAAATTCCTGCTTCAGGAATTTGTTGGAGATGGTCGAGTATGAGGCCATTTAATGTTTTAGCCCCGTCGACGGGAAATTCAAGTTGAAAATCTCGGTTTAAATCCCGGAGTGTCAAGGCACCGTCAAGCACTAAGCTGCCGTCCTTCATTTGCTTTGCTGATGAGGTAAACAATGGCGATTGAGTCGTGAATTCGCCAACGATTTCTTCGATAATATCCTCAATCGTGATCAATCCCATTAGGTCTCCGTATTCATCAACTATGTAAGCTATCCGTTCATTACGCTCTTGAAAATTTTGGAGTTGGGTCAGTAAGTTTGTATCTTTTGGAATGTAGTACGGTTCCCGAAGTATTTGCTCGATAGATTCGATTGTGATCCGATTATCCTCGGAAACGTTTAGTAATTTACGTAAATGCATGACTCCCACGATTTCGTCCGGATTGCCTTTGAAGACCGGTAAGCGTGTATGGTTTGAGGTTATTATTTCAGACCTTATTTTCTCGATCGGTGAATTTAATTCAATAGCCTCAATCTTGTTTCTTGGAACCATCAGATCTTCAACCGTTATTGCTTGTAGGTCAAATAAGTTGATGAGCATGCTTTGATGCTTTCGGGGTAAATAGTTGCCACCCTCGAGCACGAGTGTACGCAGTTCCTCCTGACTCAATTGTGATGCTTGATTGCCTGGTATAGGTTTAATACGTAAACCCCACAATATGACCTTTACGATGCTATTGGCGACCAGCACAAAAGGATGCATTAATCGCATTAAAGGTTCGAGAATATAGCTTGCTGGCAATGCAATTTTCTCGGGGAAACTCGCTCCTATGATTTTCGGGGTGATCTCACTAAATATGAGAAGAGCCACAGTAACTATGAGCGTCGCAATAGTTAGAGATAACTCGCTCTCTCCGAGCATTTTGAATGTGATGGCTGTGACTAATGCGGCAGCTGCAGTATTTGATAGATTGTTGCCTAAGAGAATGGATCCGAGTAGCCGGTCAGTTTGCGTTAGTAAATTTAAAGTTTTTTTTGCGCCAAGATGTTTCTTTTTAGCCAAGTGTCGTAATTGATATTTATTCAACGCCATCATGCTTGTTTCAGATATGGAGAAGAAGCCGGATACAACGATGAGAACCAAGAACAGAATAACCAGTGTTTGAATGGAAATGTCATCCATAATCTGTACCTATGTTGATAATTTCATTGAATATGAATTGTGATGGGTAACCAACGCGTATCCGAAGGATTAGTACGATGGATTGCGCAATATGATTTCAGATACGAAGCGCGATCCAAGGTAAGCGAGAATCAATAATAAGAACCCCATAATTAGTATCTTACGTGCCGCTTTGCCTCGCCATCCAAATAAATATTGGCCAATTAATAGTGAGGCTAAAAGTAGCCAAGAAGCGAAACTAAAAATTATTTTATGGTTAATAGGAAGTATGGCGTTTTGAAGTTCGCGTGAAATGAGACCACCGCTTATTAATGCAGCTGTAAGCGTTACGAAGCCAATTAGGACGATTGTGAACAATAGATCCTCGAGTTTGAGTAATGGAGGTAAATTGCTGGTTATTGGCGAGGACTTATGTCGATACAGATTCTTTTCTAAGTAACTTATGAAGATAGCGTGAATCACTGATACTGATAGGACTCCGTAGGCGATCGTTGATAGAATCAGATGGAGTTTAAACATTGGTAATTCTGAGTTAGGGATCATGACCGATGATCCATCTAAAATCGGTAGCAATGAGACTATCGCTCCAAAGGGAAGAGACAATGCAGGTAATGAGTATTTCCCAGCCCACAGACTCTGGCAAGTATATAGGAGGCAGGCTGTAGCGACTATAAGGGAAGTAAAATTACCCAGCCCCAATTGAAGGCCTTCAGGTACAAGGGCGTACTGATAGGTAAGAGCGAAATGAAATCCAATAGGCACCAATGTGAAAAGGTTCGCCCAGAACTTGAGCCGAACTGAATTCTGATTCTCCATGCTTACGGTTTGTAATTGTCGCCATATGACCAGCGACAATACAGAGTAGGAGAGGGTTGTAGCTAGATGAAGTAGAATTAGTTTCATAATTTCAAATTAGATCGTACCAGAATATGAGTCTGAACTTAATTGGACTTTCCTTCTAAATTCGCTAAATTTTATGCTAGAGACATTATCCGATCGCCTATCCGCTGTCATCAAGACGGTGACAGGCCAAGCACGACTTACTGAATCGAACATTAAAGATGCGTTAAGAGAAGTGCGCATCGCTCTATTAGAGGCGGACGTAGCGCTCCCTATTGTTCGAGATTTTATTGAAGAGGTGAAGGTCAAAGCTAATGGCCAAGAGGTACTTGGCAGCTTGACGCCAGGCCAGGCGCTAATAGGTGTGGTCAAAGATGAGCTAACTGCTTTGATGGGAACTCGTAATTCTGCGCTTTCATTGGCGGCCCGGCCGCCGGCGATAATTTTAATGGCTGGCCTTCAGGGTGCGGGTAAAACAACGACTTGCGGTAAGCTCGCATTAAAACTTTTGAATGATAAAAAGCGTGTGCTCCTAGTCAGCTGTGACATTCGTCGTCCAGCCGCTGTAGCCCAACTGGCCACCATTGCGAAACAAGTGGGTGTCGATTCGTATGCAACGGAGGAAGACCTGTCTGTTATTCAGATTGCTGAGTCAGCGCTTGGGTTCGCGAAGAAGAATTTTTATGATGTTCTAATTGTTGATACCGCTGGCCGTTTGTCGATTGATCGTGAAATGATGAATGAAATTGAGGCGCTCAGTGAGGTTTTGAAGCCTGTTGAGACCTTATTTACAGTGGATGCGATGCAGGGCCAGGACGCAGTTAACGTCGCACGAACATTTTCGGAAACTCTTGCGCTTACAGGTGTCATTCTTACCAAAATGGATGGAGATTCTCGCGGGGGGGCGGCCTTATCTGTCCGAAAGGTTACGGGACAGCCCATCAAGTTCATTGGTGTTGGCGAAAAAATGGATGGTCTTGAACCTTTTTTCCCAGAGCGACTCGCTACCCGCATTTTGGGGATGGGTGATATTCTTTCGCTAGTAGATGATGCAAAAAAATCGGTAGATGATAAAGAGGCGGCAAAACTTGCAAAAAAATTAAAATCTGGCAAACGGTTTAACCTTGAAGATTTTAAGTCGCAGATGGAGCAAATGCAAAACATGGGTGGTATGGGTGCGATTATGGAAAAGCTTCCTGCCAATTTATCTCAAGCAGCGCAAAGTCCGTCTCTAGATGATAAAGCAGCATCGCGAACAATAAGCATTATTGATTCCATGACTGTTGGCGAACGACGTCGTCCAGAGGTCATTAAGGCGTCTAGAAAGCGTCGGATAGCAAAAGGCGCTGGCGTTACCGTTCAGGAGGTTAATAGACTGCTGAAACAGTTTGAGCAAATGCAAAAAATGATGAAATTAGCAGGTAAGGCAGGAGGTCTCAAGCGTATGCTCTCCGGAATGGGTGGTGTCATGGGTGGGCGGTAAGAGATAAGTGGTGCAAATTAAATATCTGATTCAAAAAGGAAAGTCGTAATGTTTCGTATTATTAAAGCAATAGCGGTATTATTTTTTTTCCCAATATACGCTCTTGGTGCAAATGAGTATAAGGCCTACTCTGATTATGAAAGAGAGAAAAATTGGGCGGATCAAATAATTCCGTCAATTATCGTTGGAGACCCGGTTTGGCTAGAACAGACAAACGGACATAAGTTTTTGAGCATATACACCGAGGCGCAAAGTGCTAAGGGAGCCGTGATAGTCGCTCATGGCCGTGGATGGAATCCTGACTTTGAGCTTTACGGTATGTTGCGTATTTTGCTGGCAGATGCAGGCTACAGCACGTTATCGATACAAATGCCGATTCTTGGCGGAGGAGCAAAGGTGGGTGACTACATTCCAACTTACCCAGAGGCCTTTCATCGTTTTGATTTAGCGGCTGAATTTTTGAGCGCAAAGGGTTTCAAAAATATATCGATCGTTTCGCATAGTCTCGGTGCGACGATGGCCAATCACTACTTTATAACGGTAGATGAGACCTTAGTAAATTCTTGGGTGTTTATCAGTATCCTTAATGGTTTACAGGAGATGTTTAGAATTAAAATTCCCGTTATGGACGTTTATGCTTCTGATGATTGGGAAATTACCGTTGTTGGCGGGTATGAGCGAAAACAACAAATTCTGAAGGTTGATGGTTCCAAACAGGTTGTAATTCAGAATGCACTTCATTTTTTTGAACGTCGTGAGGAAACTCTAGTATCAGAGATTGCTCAGTTCCTAGACTCGATTTACGATCGATGACATCCAGAGCTATCGAAATTTAAAATCAAGCCGCATGGTTGCCCTCTGCACTAAAAAAAGCGTAGAATTGTCGGCTAAATAAATTTCGACCTTAATTTAACTCAGACTTTACGGGTACCGAATAAAATGGTTGTAATCAGATTATCACGAAGCGGTAGTAAGCGACGCCCCTTCTACAACATGGTAGTAGCAGACTCAAGAAAGCCGAGAGATGGGCGCTACCTTGAGCGAGTTGGTTTCTATGACCCACAAGCTCCAGAGGGTGTGGAAGGCCTTCGAATTGATGTGGATCGAGTCAATTTTTGGCAAGGCAAAGGTGCTCAGTTGTCAGACACAGCAGCGCGGCTAGTAAAGCAGCTTGGCGGAAAACAGTCAGCCTGAAGATATAATTTTAATGGGACGTCTATCGTCTCCATATGGCGTCAAGGGCTGGATCCGAGTTCAGTCCTATGCTTCATCTCCTGCCTCTATAGCCGACCACAAAGTATGGTGGGTAAAAGTAAACTCCCGCTGGACTTCTATCGATCTTAAAGGCGTCCGTGAGCACCAGGAGGGTTTGATCGTCAAATTTACTGGTTTTGATGATAGAGAACAGATTGCTAAACTCAGGGGATTTGAGTTCGGCATTGATCGTCATCTGCTTCCATCCTTAGAGCAAGACGAATACTACTGGCATGAGCTCGTGGGGTTTGCGGTAATTAATACCGCTGGCGAGTCTTTTGGGGTGATAGATTACTTGTTTGAATCAGGCGCGCAGCCGGTGGTTGTTACGAGGGACGAAGACCAACAGCGATTGATACCTTGGGTCGATCACATTATCACGCGGGTTGATTCGGAAAACCGGATACTTACTGTTGATTGGGCTCTCGATTATTAAACTCTCAAATGACAGCTTGCCATGAAACGCTTCGATATCGTCACATTATTTCCTGAAATGTTTTCCGCATTGACTGGGAGCGGAATTACTGCAAGAGCAGAAAACCGAGGTATTTATGATCTTGTGTGTTGGAACCCGAGAGAGTTTGCTGATGATACAAGGCGTACGGTAGATGATCGACCTTATGGTGGAGGGGCAGGCATGATTTTAATGGCTGATCCATTAGTTAAAGCAATTGATGCAGCGAAAAAGCGCCAGATGAGTGCTGGAGTTCGAACCAGTACAACTATCTACTTATCCCCCCAGGGCCAGGTTTTAACACAAAAATTAGTCGAAGAAATATCAAGGTTCGATGGCTTAGTTTTAATGTCGGGTCGTTATGAGGGAATTGATGAGCGAGTTATTGAGACTAGAGTGGACCATGAAGTATCAATAGGGGATTACGTATTGTCGGGAGGTGAGCTACCGGCAATGGTTCTTTTGGATGCCATCATCCGGTTACTTCCAGACGTGGTAAATCGCGAAGAATCGGTGGTTGACGAAAGCCACTCTGCGGGTACACTCGAATATCCTCAATACACAAGGCCGGAAATTTTTGAGGGACACCGAGTACCCGAAGTTTTATTAAGCGGGCATCATGCAAAAATTCAAGAATGGAAAAATAAGCAAGCTCTACAACGGACACGTTTGAGAAGGCCTGATCTCCTGAAAAATGAAAACTCTGATACGCAGACAGATTGTTTATTCTGGGATGAATTAACAAAACGCGGACGATAATTGCCTTCTCCACTAATAAGAAGATATAATTGCGGGCTAAGGAGTAATAGACATGAATTTGATAGCTCAAATAGAAAAAGAAGAAATTGAACGGTTAGGCGCGTCAATACCTGACTTCGCTGCGGGCGATACCGTAGTCGTTAACGTGAATGTAGTCGAG
Source organism: Betaproteobacteria bacterium TMED22 (assembly GCA_002167745.1). Classification (GTDB taxonomy): domain Bacteria; phylum Pseudomonadota; class Gammaproteobacteria; order Burkholderiales; family Eutrophovitaceae; genus Eutrophovita. The sequence goes on along the minus strand of NHCB01000014.1, from coordinate 28,561 downwards.
GGAGAGCGAAAGCGCGTTCAAGCATACGAAGGCGTCGTTATCGCAAAGAAAAATCGCGGTTTAAACTCATCTTTTACTGTACGAAAGATATCTTCGGGAGTAGGTGTTGAGAGGACGTTTCAGTCGCATTCACCACTCATTTCAAGTATTGAGGTTAAAAGGCGAGGTGATGTGCGGCGAGCGAAGTTATATTATCTCAGGGACCGTTCAGGTAAGTCGGCAAGGATTAAAGAGAAGCTACCTCAAAAACGGAAATCTACTGTAGAAGCTTAACGTTAGGTATTAGGCTAAAGCATGCAATGGCGACTTAATCAGTCGCCATTTTTATTGCTACCAAATAGGTTTAATTAGGAGGATAGTAAAGTTTGTGTCCATCTATCAGGTTTGTATTTCTGCGCCTTTCGGGTATGTCAACGTTTTATCTGCGATTGACTGCGTCACGAAGGTAGAGTTACTTGCTCATGCGGTATCCTCCAGCCCCAAATTGAATGAATTTGCTTTTGAAGCCCAAAAACAAATCAAGGAATATTTAAAAACTCCAACTTTTAAGTTTGATCTGCCCATCGACGTAAAGGGTAGTGCCTATCGTAGGCTGGTTTGGGGTGAGATAGTGAGAATTCCAGCAAAAGAAACCAGAACGTATGGAGAAATCGCTGCGTTGATCGGATCCTCTGCCAGGGCGGTGGGCATTGCTTGCGGCGACAATCGCCTACCACTTCTTATTCCGTGCCATCGTGTCGTAGCTAAATCAGGCCTCGGAGGATTTATGCATGCTTCCGGTGGTTTCGCGTTAAAGTTAAAATGGTGGTTGCTCAATCATGAAGGTAGCTTAACCTATTAATTTTATGGATTCTGACGATAGTATTAAAGCGGTTGACTACTTCTCCGACTCTTTGTGGTTGGAGGATGGGTTATCGAAAAATACGTTAGATAGTTACCGAAGAGATTTGAATTTATTCTCTGTATGGCTGAAAGATAAACAAGGCGTCGCGAGTTTACTAAAGGTTTCAAACGAGCATATATTGGCCTATCTCGCATATTGTTTTGACTGTGGTAAAAAACCAAGGACTGCTGCACGATGTTTGTCCGTGTTGAAGCGTTTCTATCAATTTATGGTGAGAGAGGGAAAGCTAAGGGTTGACCCCAGTTTAAATGCTGAGGCACCTAAAATAACACGAGGTTTACCCTCGGTATTGATTGAAGATGAAGTTGCTCGTTTAATTGAATCGCCAGATATTCGCATTCCTATTGGTTTGAGGGATCGATCGATGCTTGAAACCCTTTACAGTAGCGGTCTTCGAGTATCTGAATTGGTGCCTTTAAAGCTCAATCAACTTAACCTTTCGGATGGCGTGGTAAGAGTTCTAGGGAAGGGAGCGAAGGAACGTGTCCTGCCGTTAGGTGAGGAGGCAGTTGATTGGATAGTTCGTTACCTAGAAGAAGGGCGTCCGGCGCTATTATCTGGACGATTGTCCGATGCTGTGTTTGTTACGAACCGAGGATCTTTCATGTCGCGTCAAGCTTTCTGGAATTTAATCCAAAAATACGTTCTTGTGTCTGGTATCAAAAAGAAAGTCTCACCCCATACCTTGAGGCATGCCTTTGCGACGCATTTGTTAAATCACGGAGCTGACCTACGTTCCGTCCAACTATTATTGGGCCATGCGGATGTGTCTACGACACAAATATATACTCATGTCGCTCGCGAGAGACTCAAAAATTTACATCAACAACACCATCCTCGAGGCTAAAGCCGTGGTATCAGAAATTTATATGTTTGGTTTGGTTGTCGGCAGTTATATAGCTGGCTCGGTGTCTTTTGCAGTGATAGTCAGCAAGGTGATGTCGTTACCTAGTCCATATAGCTATGGCTCAGAGAATCCAGGTGCAACAAATGTTCTCAGAACGGGAAACAAATTAGCAGCTTTTTTTACTTTGCTAGGGGATATGGCGAAGGGCTTCTTAGCGGTTAAGTTTTTACCCTTATGCATTTTTCCAAGTACGTTGTTGCCAACGAATGAGCCGATGGCGACCGGGTTAGCGCTAATGGGTGTCTTGTTGGGGCACGTGTTTCCTATTTTTCATAGGTTTAAAGGAGGAAAAGGTGTGGCCACTGCAGCTGGAGGATTACTGGCCTTAAATGTACTGGTGGGCTGTGCCGCTGTCTCGATCTGGCTAGCCATCTCGATTGTATTCCGGTATTCGTCTTTGGCTGCGATTTGCGCAGCGCTAGCTTCGCCGTTTATTGTTTTTTGGTTCACTCAACAATTGGCGTTAACTTATCCGGTTTCGGTTGTGAGCGCTATTTTGTTGTTTAGGCACAAAGGAAACATTGCTAATTTACTTAAGGGAACTGAGTCAAAAATTGGAAAGAAAGGCATATAAGATAGCTAAAGACATTTTGATAATTTTTACTTAAGCACCAAGTGGCCACCTGGGCTTGATATCAAAAGGGTTTGCGCCGTAAATGCCTTCGTTTATTTTGAGTGCGCCAATCAACGCAACCATTGCTCCGTTATCGGTACAAAACTCAAACGGCGGGTAATAAGCCTTGCAACCGATCGTGTTTGCTTTTTCGTTTATTTTTCGACGTAGTTCCGTGTTGGCCCCTACGCCCCCCGCGATCACTAGTGACTTGGCCCCGTCTAAACGAAGAGCGCGATAACATTTTTCTGTAAGTACCTCAGTAACCGAATCCTGAAAGCTCGCCGCGATGTCAGCCTTCAGCGTTTTTGGATCTCTAACTTTTGGACCATTTAACTTTTGCACTAAATGTGCTACTGCGGTTTTCAGGCCGCTGAAACTGAAGTCTAAGTCGTCGCTGTTTATCATGGGTTTTGGTAAGGGATATTTTGAGGCGTCACCATCCCGAGCAAGTTCTGATAGAAGGGCTCCACCTGGATAGGGTAAGCCCAAAAGCTTAGCAGTTTTGTCAAATGCTTCGCCGGCCGCATCGTCGCGGGTCTCTCCCATAAGTTTATATTGTCCTATACCTCCGACCTGGATGAGTTGGGTATGTCCTCCGGAAACCAGTAGCGCTACAAATGGAAATTTGAGATTTGGATTGCTGAGTAGTGGAGACAGTAAGTGAGCCTCAAGATGGTGAACGCCGATAACTGGTTTTTTAAGTGAATAACCCAAAGCGTTTGCGACAGTAGTGCCCACTAGTAAGGCTCCAGAGAGCCCAGGGCCTTTCGTGTATGCTATTGAATCTATTAAATTTATATCTATTTTAGTATCTTTAAGTAGACCCCTAACTAATGGGAGTAGCTTTTTAATGTGGTCTCTAGAGGCAAGTTCTGGGACAACACCCCCATACCGAGCATGTAGTTTAACTTGTGAATATAACTTGTGGCCTTTCAACCCTTCTATCGTGTCATAGAGCGCGACACCGGTCTCATCGCAGGAGGTTTCAATTCCCAAGACAAGTTTTGCTTTAACTGTCAATGGTGTGTCCTAACTCTCGGTTATTTGCATATTAGGTGGAAACTTTGTTAAAATCTCGCCCTTTCGCGAGAAACTCCGCTAAACTATACAGCCTTATAAAATATTTATGCCAATTGTACGACTGAAAGAGAACGAGCCATTTGAAGTGGCCATGAGACGGTTTAAAAGAACTATCGAGAAGACCGGGTTATTAACAGAGCTACGTGCGCGGGAATTTTACGAGAAACCAACTTCCGAGCGAAAGCGCAAGCATGCAGCAGCTGTCAAGCGACATCATAAACGGATACGCAGTCAAATGTTGCCTCAAAAAATGTATTAACTTTTTTTAATCATTGGTTTTTGGATAAACGGTGTATCGCTAAGCGAACACCGTTTTTTGTTTGTAGTTACCGTTTGATTATCTGGTTCCATTTGAATAAGCTTAAGGTCAAATAGTCGAATTTATGGAGAGAGTCCTATGAGTTTAAAATCGCAAATTGAACAGGATATGCGTAGTGCGCTGAAAGCTCGAAATGCAACCCAGCTGTCCACTTTACGATTGCTTATGGCTGCTATGAAACAACACGAAATCGATAGGCGGCTTGATTTGGCCGAAGCAGATGTGCTGTCAATAATAGAAAAAATGATTAAACAGCGCAGAGAGTCTATACGCATATTTCTGGAGGCGGAGAGGAAGGAGCTCGCCGATAAGGAGCAAACAGAGCTTGATGTTTTGGTTACCTATATGCCCGAGCAACTGACTGATGCCGAGGTCAGAAAGGCCGTCCAAGATGCTATTGCTAAAACGAACGCAGAAGGGCCCCGGGACATGGGTAAAGTCATGGGGCTATTGAAAAGTGAGTTATCGGGCAAAGCAGACTTCTCTTCAATTTCGGGAATTGTTAAGGAATCACTTTCGTAACTTAATCGAAACCGATAAATATTTGATACCTTGGGGCCAATGATCCCTAAAACGTTTATTGATGAACTTCTGAACCGCGTCGATATTGTTGACGTGATAGAGAAATTCGTTCCGCTAAAGCGAAGCGGAGCCAACTTGTCTGCCTGCTGTCCTTTTCATGAAGAAAAAACACCATCATTTACAGTAAGCCAGCAAAAACAGTTTTATCATTGCTTTGGGTGTGGCGCGCATGGTTCAGCGATATCTTTTTTGATGGAGTATCAAGGCTTGGGATTCATTGATGCGATTGAAAATCTGGCCGCACGGGTTGGTGTTGAGGTGCCCCGAGATCAGCGTAATGACAGCGTTGAAGAGCAAAGGGACTCTAAGGATTACTTTTTAACGAACAGTCGAGCAGCCAGTTACTACAAGCGTCAACTTAAAGATGCTGCTGCTGCTATTGGTTATCTTAAAGGTAGAGGCATTGATGGAAGTGTAGCAGCTAAGTTTTTAGTTGGTTATGCATCGGATGATTGGCAAGGGTTGAACCAGGAGTTTAATGACTATGATGGATCACAACTTTTGCTGGATGTCGGTTTGATTAATGAAAAAGATGGCCGACGATATGATCGGTTCCGACGCAGAATTATTTTTCCAATTAGAGACTTTCGAGGTCGTGTTATTGCTTTTGGCGGACGCGTGATCGATCAGGGTGAACCGAAATATCTAAATTCTCCAGAAACATCTTTATTTCATAAAGGTAAAGAAGTTTACGGCTTTTGGGAATCTCGACATACGATCCGACAAAAGCGGCAGATTTTAGTTGTTGAGGGATATATGGATGTGGTCGCTCTTCACCAAAGCGGGATAACTTATGCTGTTGCGACTTTAGGGACCGCTGTTACCGAATTCCAGGTGAGTCGCTTGCTTAAGCAGTGCTCTGATTTAATATTTTGTTTTGACGGTGATTCGGCCGGACGCAAGGCTGCATTTAGAGCTTTAGAAAGTGGTCTAAGTCAAATCGAAGATGGGAGCAAAATATCGTTTCTATTTTTGCCTGATGGTGAGGATCCAGATAGTTTTGTTAGGACGCAGGGTCGTGAAGTTTTCGAAGAAAGCATTGAAGCTGCGACGCCTATGTCGGATGTTTTGATTAATGAATTAACTCGTCAGGCGGGAAACCTGGAGTCTGTGGAGGGTAGGTCAAGGCTGGCGTCGCTTTTCAAGCCAATGGCGGTGAAGATTAAAGCTCCCATGATGAGAAAGTTGCTGACGGAACGTGTTTCAAGTTTGACAGGATTATCGAGCGATGATTTGGGTGATCAAGAGGAGCCAAAAACGCGTAGACCATTAGGCGTGAACTATAGTGGTAGAGCAGTATCGGCTTCTTCGTCGCGAGCGTCCTCGTCGCCCTCTGTGTTGCAGCACTTGATTGAAATGCTTATTTCTTTTCCTGATGTGATGCGAGATGACGATAGTAAGCAGTTAGACGATTTGCGTCCTAACTTGCAAGAACATTTCGCCACTGCTCAATTCGATGTACTAGCGGAAATACTCGGACTTGCTGGAATGGGTCTAAATCAGACCGAGATTATAGATCGTGTTCGGGGCAGTAACTTCGAGACCTCGATTCTTCGTGCTATGAAATTATCGAACATACGATATCAACAGGATAAGGTGGAAATAGAGAGCGTGAAATCTGAGTATGAACAAGCTTGGGAGCAATTGCATCATCTTTCCCGATTGAACTTACAAAGAGAGTTATTATCAAAAAAATCGCTTTCAAGCTTGTCTGAGGAAGATAAAGCGCGATATCGAAGCCTCATGCGACCAAAAACGGGTCCTAAGGCAGACTGAATATGTTAAAACACGATATAATCCACGGTTAATTACAACAAATTCTTCAGGCACGCACTCGTTAGAGTTTTACACGAATGTTAATTTAGAGGCTAGACTTTATGGTGAGTAGTTCGCTGTCAAAAAAAAGAGGCAGAAAGAAAAAAGATAAACAAGCTGTAGGTCAGCAACCAATAGATCCTGAAATTCGGCGGACTCGGTTAAAGGGCTTAATCGTTCAAGGTAAGGAACGAGGGTTTTTGACTTACGCCCAAATTAATGACCATCTCCCTGACGATATGCTGCAATCGGATCAACTCGAGACGATCGTGAGCATGATCAACGATATGGGTATTCGAGTCTATGATGAGGCACCTGACAGCGAAGCTCTTTTATTGAATGAAAATGCGCCACCAGTCGCAGACGAGGCTGCAGTAGAGGAGGCGGAACAGGCACTGTCTACCGTTGATTCCGAATTCGGACGAACGACGGATCCTGTGCGTATGTACATGCGTGAAATGGGGACCGTTGAGCTTTTGACGCGAGAAGGTGAAATAGAGATTGCGAAGCGGATCGAGGACGGCCTCAAGCGCATGGTCCAGGCGATTTCAGTTTGCCCGATGACGATTGCAGATTTAATAGAGCTTGCAGAAAAAATAGAAAATAAGGAGGTTAAGGTTGATGATGTAATTGATGGGTTGATTGATCCTGATGCTGCAGACGAAGAAGGCCAGGAAGCGAGCAATCCGCCTTCACCAAATTTTGATGAGCTCGATGAAGACGATGAAGAGGCGCAAGCTGCTCTGCAGGCGGCAAATTTAGAGACGTTGCGTGTTGACTCGTTAGAGCGATTAGCCCGTATTAAAAGCTTGTATACGAAGATGATGCGTGCGCTTGCGCGCGGTGGGACTGCCTCTCCGACATACATCAAACATCAAACGGCTATATCGGAGGAGCTTCTATATATTAGGTTCGCCGCTAAACATATCGAAAGTATGTGTGATTCCGTTCGAGGCTTAGTTGGGGAAGTGCGCCGACATGAACGGAATATCATGGATTTGGCGGTAGAAAAAGCGAGAATGCCAAAAACCCGTTTCATCAAAACGTTCAAAGGGTATGAGGTTGATCCTGAATGGGTAGAGCGAGAGGTTGAAGTGCGTAAGCCTTACGTTGAAACTTTACTTCGGTTTGCTCCTGATATTTTAGAGTGCCAAAGAAATCTAGCTAATATTCAAGTTTATATTGGGATCTCGCTCGCTGAGCTCAAAGAAATAAATAAGAAGATGTCGATGGGAGAGGCTAGGGCGCGGCGAGCTAAACGTGAGATGACTGAGGCTAATTTAAGGTTGGTCATTTCAATCGCTAAAAAATATACTAACCGCGGACTTCAGTTTCTCGATCTGATCCAAGAAGGGAATATTGGACTAATGAAGGCTGTGGATAAGTTCGAGTACCGACGGGGCTATAAGTTTTCTACGTATGCAACATGGTGGATTCGACAGGCAATTACGCGCTCTATTGCGGATCAAGCGCGTACCATCCGTATTCCTGTCCATATGATAGAAACCATTAATAAAATGAATCGAATTTCAAGGCAAATTCTTCAAGAGACAGGCTTGGAGCCGGATCCTGCGACCCTTGCTGAAAAAATGGAAATGCCGGAAGATAAAATTCGAAAAATTCTAAAGATATCTAAGGAGCCAATCTCTATGGAGACTCCAATCGGGGACGATGAGGACTCACACTTAGGGGACTTTATTGAAGATACGGGTACAACGGCGCCGGTCGACGCAGCGGTCTACACAAGTCTTCAAGATGCAACTTCAGAAGTCCTTGATACCTTGACCTCGCGCGAAGCTAAGGTTTTACGGATGCGATTTGGTATCGAAATGTCGACTGACCATACGCTTGAAGACGTTGGAAAACAATTTGATGTGACTCGAGAGCGGATCAGACAAATTGAAGCGAAGGCGTTAAGAAAACTTCGCCATCCGTCTCGTTCCGAGCGGCTCAAGAGTTTTATTGATACCGATGCTGGTAGCTCATAGAAGGTTCAATTTTTTGTAAAACTTAAATGGGCCTGTAGCTCAGCTGGTTAGAGCAGAGGACTCATAATCCTTTGGTCCTAGGTTCAAGTCCTAGCAGGCCCACCATCCAAATAGAAAATGCCTACTAAAAGTAGGCATTTTCTATTTGTAAAACTATTTATGACTCGCAGTGTTTTGCGCTAAAAGAATCGGAGTATTTGTTAATGTATATACCACATTGTTTTTTAAATTGGATCATGTAGTATTACTAGGTGCGGATTCGCGGCTCTTTCGGTGAGAGTGCAGAAATTATCAATTTGCTTGGTCCCAGTTGATAACTTCTAGTGAGTCCGCACACTCTCAGCCTCCTAGCTCAAAGCCTTTGTGTCAAGACTGTACAAAGGTATGATGCTTAAATAAAAAACACTACGTTTTGTTTTATTTTTCTGCTAAGCTCAAATATGCATTATTATGCGTTTTTTTAAATTTTGATTGGGAGGTAGACATATGATTCGTACGATTTTAATGTTAGTCCTGGTGGTGTTTTCATATTCAGCAATTTCGGCGGAGGAAGCGCCTACTCTTAAGCTAGTTGGCACCTGGAAGGTGGGTTTAGGGCAAAATGCTTTTGTGGAGGATCGTCTAAATGTATGGAATTTGGCTGTGGGGAACTCCAAGCTCGAGTTTTTTGGAATAGGTAGCGGTAAACCTATTAATCCATGCGGTGAATGGGGAGAGCAAAGAGACAGTGGAACGATTGCGATGAATGTTCATTGCAGCGTTTTAATGGATGATGGATCAATAATTCTTTATGAGTATCGTGGACGACTCCGTCTTGATGAAACTGGCGGAGATCTGTGGGGTAATGGTGATCCCTTAAAAGCAGGCGAAGGCATGGCTTATTGGATCGGCGTACCTCTTTTAAAGACAAAGTCAGAGAAATATGCCTGGGTGAATGAGGCTGTATTTATGATGCGGGGGAACATTTTAGTACCTCCGGGTAAAAGCGATGATCCTATGGTTCAGTATGATTTATACCAAGTCGAATATAACTTTTAAGTTTAGTGGTTGTCCTGGATTTATTCTAGGGCAACCGTCATCCCATTTCGCTAGTCTCCTCCTTTGAGAACCCGCCTATAATTATCATCTTGATTGTCCATCGTTTTCCACCACCCGGGTGATGTGCGTTAATTTCGGCTAATACTGCTATTATCGAAGGCCATATTGTTCGTATCCTGTCCCAGCATGGAGACTCCTCTATAGGCGGCTAGAAAATAATGTGTTCCGTAGCACTTATCCTAAAAATTGTTGGTGGCCTCCTCATGTCGGCGATGATATTCTGCTCGTCGGTCTGGGGTGAGGAGATAGAGTTCGGGGATTGCGAGACATGCCCAGTCATGGTGACAATACCCAGGGGAGTTTTTGAAATGAGGGTTGCCCCCTGGGGTCCGGGACACCCGCATGATGAGGGTTACTTTTACTCGGTTACTTTTTCATACGCTTTTGCGATCGGCAAATATGAGATTACCGTTCGACAATGGCAGGCATGTGTAATTGATGGTGGCTGTCCTCAGTTGGAAATGGATAAAGCGTTCAAGGCCGAATTACCGATTTTTAATGTGACTTGGTCAGAAGCCAACCAATTTGCGAAATGGTTATCGAGGAAAACTGGTTTCAGATATCGATTGCCGTCGAATTCGGAGTGGGAGTATGCGGCTCGTGCTGGGTTAGGCATGAATCGTTTCTTCGGTATCCCTGAAAAAGAGCTGTGTAATGTCGCTAATACTTACGATCAAGACGCAGACCAAGAATATCATTCAGGAGAGGACTTTATTCCTTGCTCAGATGGTTTCCACGAGTTCGCTCCGGTGGGTCAATTTGAATCCAACATGTTTGGTGTTTATGACATGATCGGTAATGTATCCGAGTGGACTGACGACTGTGCGAGTCCTGATTGGCGTGGCGCGCCACAAGATGGAAGATCCTGGGTCTCTGGGGACTGTTCATTAAGAGGTTTTAGAGGGGGTTCATGGCTAAACAATGAACCTTACTATCTATTTGAATCAGATCGTTTCAGATTCTCAGGATCTAGAGCAGATGATCTAGGGTTTCGTCTTGTTAGAGAAATTCAGTGATGTGATATTTCTGTTTGAATTTAAGATATTTGTTTAGATTAGTTATTTTTCAACACACCGTGAGCTTAATCCGTAAATTTATCTTGATCTAGTGTTCAAAAAAAAACTCGGATGCTGTAGAGTGATACCAAGCACGAAACGTGCGGGTTTTTATTCGAATAAGTTTTAGTATTTACACAGAGTCCGCATGAAAAAACCGTTTTGACCATCTTTAACTTTTTGCGCATCAGCGAAGAAGTAGGGCCAGTAAGAGTAAATTATCTAAGGGTTCGACATGAGTAACAGGGTTGTACCACCAAGTCTACTGAGGCGAGGTCGGCATGCCTGGTTGAGCCCACGTCTCTGGCTGCGAAGGGTCGTGCTCTGGATGGGTGCTGTTCTAGTTGGTGTCGTGGCCATTGTGTTTGCCATGAGCGCTGAGTATGCCAACTCATTGCACCAAGGCGTTACGGAGTTCTCTCCTTTATTACCTTTTGTGGTTGGGCCAGCAGGATTAGCGCTTGTCGTATGGTTAACCCGGAAATTTTTTTCTGGATCGCAGGGAAGCGGGATTCCGCAAACGATTGCGGCTATCAATACGGAGAACGAGGAGCGCAGGGGGTATTACTTATCCATAAGGTTAGCGTTGGGTAAGTTCTTGTTGACGGTTTTAAGCCTTTTTTCCGGAGCGTCGGTGGGTCGTGAGGGGCCTACGGTTCAAATCGGTGCTTCGATTATGCAGTCTCTTGGTCGGCTCACTCGCTTTTCAAGGGTCGAGACAAAACGTGGACTGATACTTGCCGGCGGAGCGGCTGGCGTCGCAGCAGCATTTAATACTCCTCTCGCAGGGATAGTGTTTGCTATTGAAGAAATGAGCCGGAATTATGAGAGTCGTACCAGTGGCACGGTGCTTACTTCCGTGATCGTCGCAGGAATTGTATCGATTTGGTGGTTGGGCGACTATACCTACTTTGGAACAACTTCGGCGATTCTTAATGGCTCGAGCGCTTGGATCCCAGTGATCGTGTGCGGTGTGGTTGGCGGAGTATTGGGAGGTATATTCAGTCAGTTGTTGATTTTTATATCACGTGGGATCCCCGGCAAGATGGGTGCCTTCGCTAAAACAAATCCTATTATTTTCGCTGCATTTTGTGGGTTCCTGCTTGCCGTGATTGGTGCGCTGTCAGGTAGCTCAACATACGGTACCGGCTACCATGAGGCGCGAATGATCCTCGAAGGCACAGGAGAGATTCCTGAGTCATTTGGTATTCTCAAATTATTGGCAACCCTAGTTTCTTATGTCAGCGGCATACCAGGTGGTGTTTTCGCACCTTCTTTGGCTGTTGGTGCTGGACTTGGCCAAAACATCGCTCAAATTATTCCTTATGTTCCTCTGGGCGCTGTTGTTGTATTAGGTATGGTTGCTTACTTCGCAGGGGTGGTCCAAGCCCCCGTTACCGCGTTTGTGATTGTGATGGAGATGACGGACAACCACGATATGATTGTGCCATTGATGGCCGCATCTTTATTGGCAGCAGGTTGTTCTAAGGTGGTTTGTCGTCGGCCACTTTATCGAGCGTTAGCTGATCAGTTCATAAATGAAATACCATCCAAAGAGTCGAAATCTGAGATACGTGATCAGTGAACTTGGTTGGGATCGTTTAGTTGATTAAAGCCGATTAGTAGAATCTGAGGTCAATATCCGATTTTACAATTTGGGTGGGTGTATCGATACCAGCCTGACCATTTGTCACTAGCCTACAAAGGTATGAAAACTAGACATACACGCTTTAACGTGAAGGGTCATAACTTTATAAAGTGTGATTTCCAACGAGTTCATCCGTCAGGGTGTGGTGCTGCATGGTTCGTGGCCCTCATTACGTTGTTTATGGTCTTTGCGGGTTATCGCCCCAGAACATAGGTGTCCGATAATTACGAGGATTAGATAAGTCGTCTAGATAAAGTGAAGGCGCCATTTCCCAGGAAGCTTCTAATAGTGTTGCTGATAGCTCTTTCACGATTTCTGGATGCTGATGCGCGACATTCAACTCCTCGGAAGGGTCGTTTCCGATATCGTAGAGCTCCGTTTGTGAAGGGAGCGTACTTACATTAATTAGTTTCCAGTTATTTTTTAAAACCGCACCGCCAAATTCATTTACATTGAGTACTAAAGCTCTTTTGGGGAGCAACCGATTTTTCATAAGAGCGGGTGATATATTGATGCCGTCAATTGGCTTTACTTGGTCATTTTTACCAAGAGATACACCAGCAATGTGAAGTAATGTTGCGTACATGTCAGTGATGTGCGCGCGTTCAGTAGATATGCTCGGTTGAATTCGTCCAGGCCAAGATATGATTGCTGGTACTCGCACGCCTCCTTCGTATAGGGACCCACTGCCAGAGCGAAAAGGGCCGTTGTCACTTACAGTTTGGTCTGTATCACCATCACCAGACAGGTATTTACGTTTTACTGCACCACCATTGTCGCTATGAAAAACAACAATTGTGTCTTTTCTCATTTGTTTTTTATCTAGTGCATTAATAATCTTACCAATGGCTTCATCAAGCTGGGAGATCATCGCTAAGTAAGTTTGTGTCGCTTTATCCGTGATATGACTATGTCTTGAGCTGAATCTATCTGGCGCTTGGAGTGGCATCCCCGGTGAAGGGAAACTGATCATCATGAATAGTGGCGTTGATGAATCATGAGTATCTATGAGTGCTTCGGACTTATCTCCGATTAAATCAGTTGTATATCCAAATTCTGTCATTTGTCTCTCACCTTCAAACCAGTCAGTAAGTCCAATGGTATTAATTTTTTTCAATTGGTCTCCAACCGGACTTAGGTTGCCATAGAAATAATCAAAGCCGCGCTGAGTTGGTAGTTGGTTTCTTTCTGCATGTCCGAGTAGCCACGAGCCCAACATTGCTGTTCGATAGCCAGCTATATTCAGCGCCTGTGGTAGGAGGCGTTCATCCTTGGGGAGACCGTAGGTGCTCCAAGCTAGAATTGATTTAGTTTGAAGCCCAAAGCGATATGGATAACGGCCCGTAAGAAGTGCCGCTCGCGCTGATGATGAGTAAGGTAGCGTATAAAAGCTCTCTAAACGCGCTCCCGAATTTGAAAGTGCGTCAATGTGCGGCGTCGGGACTCTTCCGCCATGGAATCCGACATCCCTCCATCCCAGATCGTTGGCTAAGATATAAATAATATGAGGTCTTTCACTTGCGGTTGCCCATCCAGTGTGGGCGATGCAACTTATAAATCCGATGCATGTCACAGTGAGGACAACTCGTCGTAAATACTGTTCCAAAAATATTGTGGTTCTAATCACGTTTATTCAATGGAGCTTTTTTTAAGGTTCTGGGTGAATTCATGATCTTCTTGGGTGAATGTCTACTCATTATAAGATAAAACATGGTATACAATTGATCGATTATGGCCTCGAAGAACCTATCAGAACTGAAGCAGCTAGTTAGTCGAGTTGAACTCAATCTCAAGTTAAACACTTCCTTGAGTGAACTCGGCTTTGCCTTGTCGACGCTTCTATTCGCTTGTTCTGGTTTATTGGTCCTGCTTATGTCCCTCGATTTGAATGTGTCCGGTGGGATCTTTGCCTGTGTCGGAATATTAGGGATTATCCTGTTAGTAACGGTCTGGTATCGAACGTGGTCCAGTATCGGTGATGATGATGCGGCACGATTTGTAGATGAGCGCGCAGGCTTGAAGGATGAGTTGCTCAGCGCAATGTGGTTCGGGAACTCAGATAAAGAATTAGGAGAGAGTGACCAAGCCTTTGTATCAGAGCATCTGAAGCGAGCAGTTGAAAAAGTGAGGACGATTGACGCGAAGGCCATAGCACCTTTTTCCTTTCCTCAAAGCGGTAAAGTTGCAGGTTTAGCGGTTATCACATTGGTTGTGACATGGCTAGGGGTATCCAATGTGGTTATCGCAAATAAGGATGATTTTGCGTTACAGAATGTTTCTGGTGCTCGGGTTGATGGCGTTACAAAAATTTTAACTGAACCACAAGTATCTTCGAATGTGGAAGAAATTAATGATGCACTTGCAGTGTTGACCAGAGATGATATTAGTTTCGAGGCGAAGCAAGAAGCATTGAAGAGGGCGCGTGAGGTTCTTGACCAGATTAATATGGACGCGGTTATGACTCGTGAAGGATTATCTAAACTCTCGAAGCTTCTCATAGAGCAGGATGATTTTGAGGGGGTTGGCAGGGCATTAGAGCAAGGCAACATAAAAGAAGCTATCGTCTTATTGAAAGAGAAGCAGGAGCAACTGGCATCGCTCACAGAAACTGATCAAAATGTAGGCGATGAGGACCAACAAGCTGGAGCAACTGCTCGAAGTGAAAATATATCCTCCGCCGAAATTGGTGATGCTGCTCGAGATCTATTGAATGAAGTGGGGCGGCCAGATCCGCGAAATATTACGCGGTTAATTGAAAATCTTGAGCAAGCGCAACAAGATATGGAATCGCAAGAACGAGCCAATACCGCTGCCTCTAGAATGGAAAGTGCCGGAGAGCGTATTGGTATGGCACAGACCGGCGCAGCCGATTATGGTGGTCGATCGGCCACTTCGGACCAAGCAGAGGCCGGAAATGGAACGCCTTCGCCTGATGCTGGCAATAATGACATGACTGGTGGGTCACTCTTTAGACGTGGTTCAGTAACCGCGAATGAGGAAGATCAAGGTGATGATGGGAGCTCTACTGGAGCGCCGGAAGGTCACGCGGCAGCACTAGCACTTGAGGGCCGTATGACCAAGCGTTTGGATGCTGTTCTGCGCTTAGAAAAAACCGAGGTCGAAGGTGATGAGAGTGTTGATAGTGAGGATTCTGCTTGGGAATTTCAAGCGAGTAAACAAGGAAAGGCTCGGGCGGAAATAGTTCAAGGACTCGATACGATTACTTATAAGGACTCTGATGTGATTACGGGTGAGTTTATATCTGTGGAACAGAGGAGGTCAGTGCAAGAATATTTTTTAGAAATTCATGAGGGAAATGAAAGATGACGTTAAATGTAGAACAACAGGCACGAGTTTTTCAAGATCGTTTCTCTCAGGTTATTGATGAGGTTTCGAAAGTTATTGTTGGTAATAGAGAAGTGATTTCAAACGTTTTAACGTGTTTGCTAGTTCGTGGACATGTTTTGCTCGAAGGGATTCCTGGCGTAGGGAAGACGAAGTTGGTGCAAACGTTATCGGATGCTACGGATTTAGGCTTTTCAAGAATTCAATTTACTCCGGATTTAATGCCCGGGGATATTATCGGCTCTAACATAGTGAGGGAAGCTGACGACGGTAAAAAGTCATTTGAATTTCAACGGGGTCCAATATTTACGAACATATTACTTGCAGATGAAATCAACCGAGCAACACCTAAGACTCAGTCCGCACTTCTCGAGGCGATGCAAGAGAACAGTGTGTCTGCGGGCGGATCAACACACAAGCTAGACCAACCATTTTTTGTTCTGGCCACTCAGAATCCAATTGAAATGGAGGGAACTTATCCACTGCCAGAGGCGCAAATGGATCGTTTCTTATATAAATTACGACTAGACTTTCCGGAGGCTACCGACCTATTAACAATCGTTGAACGCACGACCCAGCAGGATGATTTAACCGCATCACACGTGCTAGGGCGAGCTGAAATTTTGGAAATGAGGGAAATCGCACGTGCCATACCTGTTGCTCAACCAGTTATGCGGTATGCAATCGCGATTACGCTTGCTACTCATCCCGAGAGCACTGAGGGCCACGACTTGGCGAAAAAATATGTTCGATTTGGCGCGAGTCCTCGAGGTGTGCAGTCATTAATTCTCGGTGCGAAAGTTAATGCGCTACTTAATGATCGTTTTTATGTGAGTGCTGATGATATTAAGGCAGTTGCGTTGCCAGCCTTGAGACATCGAGTTTTGATTAACTTTGAGGCTGAGGCTGAAAGAGTAGACCCTGATCATATCCTCGAGGAAATAGTACGATGCGCTGAGCTACCAAAAAGTTAAGCGAAAGTTTAAAAAATGCGTAAACGATAATTCGAGTGAATAATATTTTTAAACCGTATGCCGACTCTTTTAAGTAAAGAATTTATGCGTCGCTTAGACGGCATATCGTTGCTGCTGCGCAGACCAGTAGCGGGACACTTACGCGGTCAGCATAGGTCAAGAAGAACTGGGGTCGGCATGATCTTTGCAGATTACAGGCCTTACTCCTCGGGCGACGATATTCGTAACTTGGATTGGGCCACTTATATGCGTTTGGACCGTCTTGTTTTGCGAATGTTTGAAGAAGAGGCGGATACGCCGATCTATATTCTTGTCGACAATAGCGCATCAATGGGAAGAAGTGATTCTGGCAAATTTGAAATGGCTAAAAAATTTGCGGCTGTCTTAGCTTATGTGGGTCTTTTGAATCATGATCGCGTAAGTTTAATATCCTTTTCGGACGGTGTAGTCAAAGAGATGCCTGGTCGTAGGGGTAAAAATCAAATGTGGCGTGCCATGCACTTTCTGGAGTCGTTGAAAAATGAAGGTGAAACTCACTTGGGAAACACGTTCCGAAAGTATTTTGGTGCCGGACGTACCCGTGGTTTGGTATTTGTAATATCTGATTTTCTGCTTGAGCAACCGCTTGAGGATAGTTTCCAACCGATTTTACAGTACGGTCACCAGGTTTTTGCAACGCATGTTATTGATCCGGAGGAAGAGAGCCCGCATATTGACGGGCAGGTAGTTTTAGTTGATTCGGAGACGCGCGAGGCGCTTAGTGCTCATGTAACTGAAGGTACCTTAGCGGCTTATCGCTTGGAATTTGATAAACACCGAGGGAAGACAGAAGCCTTTTTTAAGCGTTCAGGTTGGGGATATATTTCATTACGAACGGATGAAGATTTTGAGACCTCAGCGCTGACCTCACTAAAGAAAGAGGGTATGTTTCGATGACCTCAGTCGCTGTTTCAAGTCCTCTATTTTTCTTTTTAATAGCTGGCCTGATTGTGGGTGTGATTCTCCTGTACTTGTTGCGTCCTCCGGTGCTGAATCGCTTAATGCCATCGAATTTGATATGGAGGCGGGTTCTTAGGTCGTCAAGAGTGATTAATGAGCGTTGGCGATGGTGGTTATCCCTATTATTGTCTATGCTAATTGCGATTTGTCTTTTGTTGGCTGCTTTTCGTCCCTCAACTGGCGGTCAGGTAGACGACCGATCCCTTATCATTTTTGATAACGCTCCATCAATGGGCGCGTTAACTCAAGATGGAATGAGTAGGTTTAATGTCGCGAAAGATTTTGTGGCACGTCATTTGGATTCTTTATCAAAAGATATGCAAGTCATGTTGGTCGATACGCAAAGGCAAGTCACAACGCCCTCTTTCGGTTCAATTTCGCAAGCTTTAGAAATTCTCGAAAGTTTAAGTGTGGGAAGCAGTCTGGATCCCCTAGTGCCTGCTCAAGTAGCAACCGTCGATGTATCAAGAAAGTTTATCTACACGGACGGTGTCATGATTGGCGGGGTGCCCGAAGACTTTACCGCCATCTCTGTATTTGAACCTGTTCCTAATGTGGGGATCACTCGCTTATCTTTTGCTGCTGTGCCGGGCAATACACAAAAACGACAGGCTTTTATTGAAATCGTTAATGGTGGAGGCGAATCTCAAGTTGTCGATGTCGCACTGACTCAAACTCAGTCTCGATCGGTCACCAGGCAAGTTGAACTTGTGCCCTATGAAAAGGTAACGCAGATCTTTGATGTGACCGATTTTGAGAGTGGGCCTGTAAAAGCCTCTCTCCTGTCGAATACAGATCGTTTTAATGCGGATGATGTGGCTTTTGGCTATATTACTGCCAAGAGGCAGGTTCGAGTGGGTTTCATCTCTGATAATCTAGATTCAAAAATGTTCACCCTTTTGGGTTTGATGCCACGTATTGCTGTTACTTCATTGACTTATGCCGAATATCAAGGCCTCGAAGCCGATGAACTCCAATTCGATGCATTAGTTTTTGATGAAGTCGCCGTAGACCGAAAGCCGGTTATTCCATCTATGATGTTTGGACTTAATTCGGCTAAATGGTCGGACATTTCATATGCACCAATTAGAAGCTCGCAGCTTTCAGTTGAGAAAAATAGTGTTCATCCAGTTCTTGGGAATATTTCAATGACGGATCTCTTGATTGAATCGGGCGTTACATTTGAGATGGTTGATGGTGTTGATGCCTTGCTGACATCTGAGGGTGAAGGCGTATTAGCCGTTGCTATTCCAGGTGCTGTTAAGAGTATCTTGCTTGGATTTGATCTTGACAAGTCGAATCTTGCTTTTTTAGCGGACTTTCCAATCCTTTTGTCGAACTCAATTAAATGGTTAGTTGATGAGCCTCCTGTTCTCAACGCAAATCCTGGCACTATTAAACTTCCCCGCGAGATAACAAAGCTGTATCGAATTGACGGTACTGATGTTCCTTTATGGTTTGCTGATGGTAACGCTTACTTTCATACCCATGAGACAGGTTTATTTACAGGATTTTCTTCAAATGGTCCCCTCAGGGTTTCGGTTAGCCAACTTAACAGACGGTTTAGTGATATTAATAAATCTAATCTGCCGGTTATCGAGTCTCCGAACAAATTTGGTGATCCCGTGTTAAACGGATACTCACTTTCTTTTCTAGTTGGTGCTTTGACACTGATCTTACTGATGGCTGATTGGTGCTTATACCATCGGCGCATTACACAGTAAAGATGTGACTCCTATGCTTAGTATTGAAAATCCATATGCCCTGTGGCTGATTTTTTTGCTCCCTTTACTCTGGTGGCTCTCGTTAAAGACAAGAACCACCTTGGCCCTGAGACATCTCCAGTTATTAGCTGTTTTTCGTGGCGTGTCATTAATGGCTGTCATCTTGGGCTTGGCGCAGCCTATCATCCGATATACAAGTCAAGATATTTCAGTTATTTACGCGGTCGACGTGTCTAGGAGTGTAGCGGCGGATTTTATTGATAAGTCACTTCAGTGGATAGATGAGGTTGAGGAAAGGTATAGGCCAACGGAATCAAGAATTGTGATCTTTGGACATAATCGTAAGGTGGTACCCTCTACCGAGGAAGCGAGAGCGGTAACGATTGCTGATCTTGGGCAGAGCGCGTTATCTCGTGATTCAGTACATGTCGAGCAGTCGGGTACTAATCTAGAAGCCGCGATCGATGAATCGCTCGCGTTTCTGGGAGCAGACCACGTAAAGAGGATTGTATTGTTCTCTGACGGTAATCAAACTGATGGTTCATTATTAGATTTGCTACAGTCTGCCGATCGTTCAGGGACGCGCATATACCCGATGGTAGCTGACTCTGCTCAAGTTGAAGATGCTTGGATCAGTAGTGTTAAGCTTCCCAATAGGTTGAGAGCTCTAGAGCCGGTCACTTCCCTTATTCGCGTGTTTAGTCCTTCGAAAGCGTCAGCAGAGATTATTATCTCAACCGATGGCGACTTAATTGCAAAGCAAGAACATGTTGTGGAACCGGGTTTTAATGATCTTCAAATCAAGATGAGGCTGCCTGAGGGGGGATCTGTCCCTTTAGATGTCGTAATGACCGTTGAGGGCGATCCATATTTGGAAAATAATCGTGCTCAAATAAGTGCGTGGGTCGAAGATAAAGCGAGGATTCTCTATCTAGAAGGAATTTCGAGTGCCTCTTCGTACTTGAATGAAGCGTTATCTGAAGCCGGCTTTGAAGTCATAGTGAAAGATCGCATTCCAAAGTATGACGATTTGAAGGCTTACGATGCTTTAATTCTGTCCGATGTTTTAGCTGCGACCATTTCTGCTAATTCAATGAAGGACATTAAACGATATGTTCAAGACTTTGGGGGAGGACTCATTTTTGCTGGTGGAGAAAATACTTTTGGGGATGATGGTTACTCCAACTCGATTCTTGAAGACTTATTGCCAGCTGAGTTCGAGGCTCAAGAAAAACGTAAAGATATTGCTCTCGTTATCGCAATTGATCGCTCCTATAGCATGAAAGGACGAAAGATTGAGTACGCTAAAGAGGCTGCGAGAGCTTCTCTCGATTTGCTTGAAGAGCAGCACTACTTCGGTGTGGTGGCCTTTGATTCCCAGCCTTACGTACCAGTGCCCGTTGAGCCGGTTAAATCTAAGCGGAAGGCTGAGGCCTTGGTTAGTCGAATTCAGGCTAGCGGTCAAACTAATATCTATCCGGCGCTCGGGATTGTTTATCGACTCCTAAGGGATTTAGAGGTTCCGACAAAGCATGTCATTCTTCTTTCGGATGGCGATACGGCCCCTGCTGAGTATGAACGTTTACTGAAGCGAATGAGAGACAGCAATATCGTGGTTTCTACCGTCACAATTGGGGAAGGCGGGAATCCCGGCTTGATGCGACAACTATCAGACTGGGGGGATGGTCGGAATTATTTGGCGTTGTCGGCAGATTCAATTCCGCAAATTTTTACAGAGGAAACTAAGAAGGTTGTTGGAACCAGTCTTGTAGAGGAGCCAATTCTTACTGTCATGAAACAACCGACTGGATCTTTGTCCGGTATTGATCTCCAAGCTGCTCCTCCTCTTAGAGGCCATATTGCTGTAAAGGCTAAAGACACAGCGGAAACGATATTAGTTACACAACAAGGTGCCCCCCTTTTGACGCGTTGGCAGTATGGCTTAGGTAAGACTGTTTTTTTTACCTCTGATGTTAAAAACCGATGGTCTTCTGATTGGGTTCAGTGGGAGGGATATGGCAAATTTTGGTCACAATTAACGCGTAGTGTCGTTAAACAATTGGGCTCGACTACGGTATTTTTCTCGGGTGACAGAGAAAATAAAACGGCAGTGTTCAATCTCACTTTGCTCACTGAGAGCGGAAGCTATAGAAATAGCCTATTACCAAAGTTGCGTGTGAGCGTTGGGCAAGAGACTCGATCAGTTAGTATGTCGCAAATTGCACCAGGTCAGTATCGGCTTATTGTGCCATTTGTTGGCAGAGAGGCAGTTTCAGCAACACTAGAGGCAGAGGGAGGCATTTCAAGCGAGGTGGTGGATATGGCAGGGTCTCGATCTATATTTCCTGGTTTTCCTGCGGAGTATCGTTTTTCTGGGCCAAATCTGGAACTGTTAACGGTCGTGGCATCATCCACCGGTGGTAAGCTCGGTGCTCGTGCTGAAGAGGTCTTTACTGCCGGTGAAGATACAGCTCAAAAACGGTTTGCTTTATGGCCTGTCTTGATGACTTTGGCTCTCATCGCGTACTTGCTGGATATTTTTGTTCGACGCTCTTCGTTTGCTTGGAAACGATTATCAAGTTAGGCCGAGCGCTTGCCTTTCAGGGCCGATAACGATATGTTATCTCGACTTTTAAGCTTGATTATACCGATGGTCGTGGTCCTGTTTAATTTAGGCAACCCAAATAAGTTTCTGGAGTCGTAATGATTTTTTTGCGTGTTCTAGCAGTTTGTATTTTTATCGTTTCTGTTTCGGCTCAAGCTAACGTTGACGAAGGCCAGAGTGCTTATGAGGCGGGGGACTATCTGTCCGCTTTTAATTTATTTACACAGGCTGCAGAAAATGGTGATTCGAAAGGCCAATTTCTTCTTGGCGAATGTTATTTTAACGGGCGAGGTGTGCCCCAAGATTTCTCGTTAGCTGTCAAATGGTACACCGCGAGTGCCGATCAAGAATTCGTGCAGGCGCAAGAGCGTCTGGGTAATCTTTATTTGTTCGGTAAATTTCTTCCGCGTGATGCTGAATTAGGAGCTATTTGGTTCAGCCGAGCAGCAAAGCAAGGAAATGTAGAGGCAGCCTTAATCGCTGGCGGTCTCTATTTTGAGGGAAAGGAAGTTAAGAAAAATATACCCAAAGCATTGGATGCCTATCGTTACGCTGCTGAGACCGGTAACGTAGATGCGCAAGAAATTATGGGATACATATATTTTTCTGGTCTTCTCGGCGAGCCAGACTTTACGCAAGCATTGGTTTGGTACGAGAGGGTTGCTCTTAGTAACCGCATATATCCCCAATATGCTTTGGGTTGGATGTATCAAAATGGTAAAGGGGCTGCAAAGGATTTGAGTAGATCAGCTGATTTTTATGAAGCTGCAGCAAAACAAGGACACGCGGGAGCGAGCGCCGCAATAGGATTTATTTATGCGAATGGGAACGGTCGTGAAAAAGATGCAGTACTTGCTGCCGAGTATTTTCAAAAAGCTGCAGTAGCTGGTGAAAGTTCAGCCTATAAGGCCTTAGCTTGGGCATATTACGAGGGTAAAGGGGTTGCTAAGAATGTCAAAGAGGCCTTTAAGTGGTTTTCTAAGGCTGCTGAAAATGATGACACGGAATCGAAGTTTTTAGTTGGGTATTTCCTGCTTAATGGACTTGGTACGTCAAAGAACGCCGGAGAGGCTGCGCGTTGGTTAGAATCTGCAGCCGATTCAGGACATACAGCTGCTCATGAAATCCTTGGGGAATTGTATCTTTTTGGCGAGGACGGGATTCCAGTTGATTACGCTCGCGCTGCGAAGTGGTACGAAGAGCCAGCACAATCGGGTAACGCCTACGCTCAATATCTAATGGGACATTTATATTCAGAGGACTCAGCGAGTATGAAGAACCTTGGGGAGGCGATGAAATGGTTCAAACTTGCCGCGAATCAGGGTGAGCTCAAGGCGCAAGGCCGGCTAGCTTGGATGTATTTTGAAGGTCTTGGCGCCGATAAAGATTTAATCGAAGCCTATTTCTGGAGTAATTTGTCGGCTACTGCCTCAACAGGTTCAGAAAGAAAAGAATTGGAGGAGTTGAGAAGCTATATTGGTTCTCAGCTTTCCCCTGATGAGTTAAAACGTGCGCAACAAAAAACTCGAGCTTGGCGGGCTAATTGATCGATATTAGTTTGCATTTGTCCTGTAACGGTCAACAACATCTAAATTAAGTTCGATACCTAATCCAGGGGCTTCGGATAGTGTGATGTCGCCTGTATCTTCATCAATGGCGAGTGGTGCTTTTACTAACTGCGTCATTAATGGATGCGCTGGGAAAACAGTCTCCGCCATACTCCCGTTTTTTATTGCGCCAAGTAAATGAAGCCCTGCGGCAACCGCTACCGCTGAGCCATGAATATGTGGGGCCAAAGGTAAGTTGGCTGCCTGAGCAAGGTGGGCGATTTTTAAACACTCGGTCAGCCCGCCTGACCACGCAACGTCAGGTTGTACAAAGTGAACCGCTCGGTGACTAATGTATTTTTGAAAGTCCACCATGCCATAACTGCACGTTTCATATCCGGCAACTGGAATGGATAATTTTTGAGCTACTTCTTTGCTACCAAGGATATCGTCAGGCCAAACTGGCTCTTCAAGCCAGTAAATATCGTAGGGTTCTAATTTTCGTCCCATTTTGACAGCCGTTGCAACATCCCACGCGCCATTTGCATCTACGCAAAGTTTGATATCAGGCCCAATGGTTTGTCTTACCAGTTCGACGCGTTTGATATCCTCCTCAAGAGAAACTTCTGCAATGCCACATTCCTCCGAAGCTCGCAAAGGAGATAGTTCCATACTGCTATTGCGACCAACTTTCATTTTGACTGCTCGAAATCCCGCCTTAATGTATGTTTGCATCTCATCGATTAAGGCGTCATTGTCTTTGCTGCATGAGTAAAAGCCTCCTGTGGCGTAAGCAGGTACTCGCTTACGATATCCGCCCATTAAGCGCCAGCATGGTAACCCGGAAACTTTTCCTTTGAGGTCCCAAAGCGCAATATCAATTCCACTGATCGCGGCGACTACGATTCCGCCGCGCCCATGTTTGTAAGCACGTCTGTGCATTAGATCCCAATTAAGCTCTGTGTTGATCGGATCTTTGCCAACCAAATAAGGTTTGAGTTCTTGTTCAATGACATGCGCGGTCGAACTCATTGGTCCGCCAAAATGTGCCGCTTCGCCTACGCCCACTAATCCCTCATCGGTGACTACTTCAACCAAAAGAGCGGGTTTGTTTTTCATAGTGTAGTTCGCATCGTAAACGGTTTCATTTAGCACTACTTCTAAGGTTATCGTTCGTATGTCTATTATTCTCATAAGTAATATATATAGTTAATAATCAATCAAATTGGTTATAAGCAATTATTTCGTCCTGATTAATTTTTAAGCAGAACAAACAAAACTATTAAGCGTAAACAAGTTTTAATTATTGAGTTCAGTGACTGAGCAATGTTATCCACAGTTTCTGTGGATAGACCATGCACCGAGTTGACATGAAATTAATAAACCGCACCAAAAATGCGCATTTTATGTTTTCTAATTGATGACCTAAGAATAAAAAAATATGGTCAGAAATATAAATTAAAAATCTTATATCGTCTTCAGATTTATTGTTGTCATACATTATGGCGACGCACTAATTAGTCGAAAGGCTGAATCGAATCGTAAGAATCAAACTGCCAATCTTTTGCATCTGAAATGATGGTAAATTCATCGGGCTGCTCTTTTAATTCGTCCAGCATATTTTCCGAAACATAAATATCACCAAGCGATAGCGTGTTTTTTATTCGTACGATGCGGCAGTTTTCAGGCGTAGTTCGAACAACCGTTTTAATTGCTAGCGCGATTGCCTCTCGGTCTGAATTCATAATGATCGGAATCGCTGCGCCATCAAGATTCATTGAGGTGACGACATTAGCGTATGTCGCACTCACATCCATGTCGCGGTAAAGCTGCATAGTAATTACGTCAGCTCCGCCAATGCCGGTCGCATTTCCATGACTTTCTGAGGTGAGTCCTAAGACCACTATTTTTTTAACATTCAATCCGTTACTCCATTCAACTCCGCGTCTATTGCGGCCGGTTATATTTGGATCGAAGCCTGCGCCACTAATGTTTTTACCCATTTCGTCAATGATAAGAACGTCTATGCTTGAGAAGTTGAGTCTGGGCATATTTTCCTTTGCCAGTTTTTGAAGTTCCGGCTCTTTGTCGCCAATCTGCTCTGCAGGAATAATCTCAATGACGGCTGTTTGATCAAATGCGTTTTCAACGATACCCACACCAAATAATACATTTCGTTGCTTAATGTTCACGTCTCGAACCTTAGGGAGTAATGACGGAAACATGTCCATGCCATGTCTGTGGTACGTCGCCGCCCCATTGATTTTCCCAATACCGATTGCGAGCATTTTTGTTAGTCCACTTTCCGTCGCACCACGAAATGCCGTATGGGGTTTTATTCTATTGATGACGATTATGCCGTCAGCACGCGCAGCGTTCATATCTACATGTACTGGAGTCCCGTCTTCTAAATGACCAACGATTTCAGTTTCCATTGTCGCGTGAACTGGCACAGACATCGTTTCCTCGGAAATGCCATAGCCAGCCAGTACCTCTTTTTGCCCTTCAGCTGACGCTGCACCGTGACTTCCCATGCATGGGAAAATGAATGGTTTGGCTCCAAGATGAATTAGTTCATGAATAACCGACTTAGTTATGGTTGCTATGTTAGCGATGCCGCGGCTGCCGCAACCAACAGCAATTTTTTGACCGGGAACAATTTTATTTTTAATGGCCTCTTTGGCAAATTCTTTTTTGATCGTCGCCGCGATGTCTTCGATCGTAGGTGCGCTGAAATTTTGTTGGACCCGAACCATACTGCTCAATGGAAAATCTAGGCCTCCCGCAATCTGAACATCTATTTTTTCGTGAATCATTTGATTACCTCTATGTTTAAGGCTGGATCGACTTGATTACTTATAATTAATTAGGTGTTGGCACTACGTAAGGCCCCTCCGGGATAATCGCCAAGCTTGATTCCCCGTACACGTCTAAATTTTTGATAATTCGTGATCTCACGAATTCGTTGAGGTCTCTGATGATATTTACTCCGGTGAATTGCTGATCTGAGGGCTGCAGACTAGGCGCATATAAATATACATTCCCAACCTCCATTATTTTAGTCTGCATTTGTGTCTGCCATTCGTCTACTGCCGCGAAAGACTTTTTAGAAATCTTTGAACAAAAATACTCTACTCCCTTCTCGACAAGCGTTTGTTGCGCCTTTTTAAATTCATACGACCCAAGGCCCTCTGAGCATTCTGATGCGATTATTAAATCTCCTCCAGGCTCAAGAATTTGATAAGGCACGACCATTCCTTTAATAGTCTGATAATAGGTAGCGTCCAATGGATAACCCGCAGCGCTCGTAACGATGGTGTTAAATTTACGGTGGATGGGTACCGAGAGGTAATTTTTTGCAAAATCTACTGCCTGTAAATGGCTGGCAATAATTTCTCCATAGTTAACCAAGGACAAGTTTCTATGTTCGTCTAAAACTGTATTGACGCTGAGTACTTCTCCAAGCATGGAGACAATTTCAATTTGTTCCTCATGTAAGGGATTTCCGTCTAAGATGCAGCTATCTGCTTTTGGATCAGACATGAACTTGTGATTGTGGAAGGTCATAATGGTGTCTTGATGAGCAACCCCGGGCGAGATGACCTTTCTTCCTCCCGAATATCCAGCCATGAAATGCGGTTCTACCAGTCCTGTCACAATCTTTAGGTCAGCATTAACAAATCGTTTATCGAGTTTTACCGTTGTTCCCTTGCTCGTAGTGCCTACGAAAACATGATCTGCATCATTTTTCGCAAAGTGATTGGATATTTTTATGTTGTTCAAAATCCATTCATCACCGATAAGTTGTTTGAGTTCCTTTCCTTCATTTGGCCGATGCAGGCCAGTGGCTATAAGTATTTCAATATCTTTTATTGAGATTCCATTTTTTATGAGTACAGCCACAATCTCTGGCAGTAGTAAATGGTTTGGAACTGGTCGAGTGATATCACAGATTAGAATGCATGCATTCTTCTTATGTCTGACTATTTCTGCTAGCGGTAGTGCGTTAACCGGACTACTCAGTGCTTTACTAATAGCTGATCTCGGTTTTTTTGCATACGGCATTAGTGGTTTTCGAATGATTTCAGGATTCCAGCCGTCGTCAACGTTTAATGGAATACTGCCGCGACCGTAGTTCAATTTAATTTGCATTCGTATCCCTAAAAATAAGCACGTTCAAGTAATTCTGACTGAATATATATCTACTTTAGTATATCGGTTGTTTCAAACTAAAAAAATATAGGTACTGTTTTTATGAAAAAAATGATGGCAAGCGCGTGCAATAAAAGTGCCAGAGTGCTTATAATTGTGACTGGTAAATTACCAGGGTTGATAAGACTTAATTTTAATAAATTTACGCATAAGAAAGAGGCTGCTAGCGATACTCCGGGTAGCAGAATGAGTATTGGAATTACGACGAGAAACGTGAAGATGTCGTCAAATGATGTTGGCGACCGAAGATTGGAGATAATCCAGAGTCCAATTATTCCTAAAATAATGAGAAAGACACTCGATAAATTGGGGTGTTGCGTAGTCCAGGCAGTTCTAGTGTCTGGTTCTTCAGTTTGTTGCTCCAAGGTGGTTGCTCCTAAATGGAAGAATAAGTTGGAAGTCCTTTGGTTATAAGCGAATTACCCTATGGATTGATAGGCAGTGTAACAAAGGATTCAGATATTTGGGGTGGGGACCAGCTTAATTGATGTGAGCTTAAGATTATGTTCGTTACGTTTTCATTTTAGGTCTGGCCTAAATTTAGTCCCAGGGGTGCTAAGCCAATGATTGACAACAAAATCTGAAAACCTGATAATGCTCGGCTTCGTGCGGAGGGGTTCCCGAGCGGTCAAAGGGGGCAGACTGTAAATCTGTTGGCTCAGCCTTCGAAGGTTCGAATCCTTCTCCCTCCACCAACAAATGTTATGCTGTTGTTTATGTAGTGAATTTTTTTGGGGCGTTTAGATTAGTACTTTGAATTTCAGGTTGCTGGGCGATTGAAGCGGTATTTTGGTCGGCGAGTAGCTGTTGCGCCTGCGGGTGTAGCTCAATGGTAGAGCTGAAGCCTTCCAAGCTTATGACGAGGGTTCGATTCCCTTCACCCGCTCCAAAATAGCTTTAACCGCGTGCCCATGTAGCTCAGTGGTAGAGCACTCCCTTGGTAAGGGAGAGGTCGCGCGTTCAATCCGCGCCATGGGCACCATGCAGTTTTAGGCGCAATTTTTAGTTAAATTTAAGTGTTATAAGTTTATTTAGGGGTAAGTTATGGCAAAGGGAAAGTTTGAGCGGACAAAACCGCACGTGAATGTTGGAACAATTGGGCACGTTGACCATGGTAAGACGACGCTAACGGCGGCGATTACA
>NHCB01000013.1 GCA_002167745.1 Betaproteobacteria bacterium TMED22 | reverse complement strand
ATTTTATTTTTCCCATTTTCTGCTCGTTGATACTATCCACAGGCAATGTGACTATTTCTAGCGCTACATTAAATAAATAGTGGAAAGCAAGTTTTTGAGTTTAGCTCAGATCAGTTAATGTATACCGATTTCGCACCACATAATTTTGGCTCTGGCAGCGGTTTTGCGAATCGTGTTTGGAATCGTATTTCAGATAAGCCTTAATCGGTCTTCTAAAGGCGTCTTAATTGACGCCTTTTTTGTATCTCCCAAGCTACCTATAGATAACGTTACTCTGTGTAGACCCTCCCCCCGTGGGGTTGTTCTATGAGTAAAGTTGGTACACTTGTCGCCCGAACGGTAAGAGTCCTTGAGTGAGCTTAGTTGTGGTGAATAAGCAAAGGTATTGCTGGTATATTAAGTGGTATATTTATAAATTATCATCTGACATTTATATAAATATAGTAATATAATCAATAAGTTATATGGAAAATGATTCGGACTCTCTCTCCGCCAGTATTATATTTATTGGCATCTACGTAGATCCATAACCAAATTACAATAAAAACCACATTGTTTCACTCAGGAAAATTATGATATCCCGGCGGTTGCAATTTTTTTCGTTACTGATAACTGTCGTGACTTTCCAATCGAGTCAAGCGCATGCTCAGGTATTTGATTGTTTCGATTCGACAAATGTGAATACGGTTGGGCCGGTAGGAGCAGCTGAATGTGCAGGTATGTTAATTGTTGATCGGAATATGCTCCTAAATGCGACTTTTTCTGGGGCCGATGCATTCATTACTTCTGCAGGAGGGATAAATCACTTTTTTGGGGGTGCAAATGGTGGTGTGTTCACAGGGCAAGTAACGAATTTCAATTCTATTTTTGAGAATAAGACCGCATTTAACGCGGATATTGATTCTTGGGATACGAGCCGGGCAACCTCAATGAGGGCGATGTTTCGAGGTGCAACAAACTTTAATCAGTCTATTGATTCATGGGACGTGAGAAATGTGACGACCATGGAAAATATGTTCCGAGAGGCAACAAGCTTTAATCAAGACCTGAATAGTTGGAATACAAGCGCTTTGAGTACTATGAGAATTATGTTCCATCGTGCAACATCGTTCAATGGTGCTGTCGGGAATTGGGATGTATCGCGTGTTAGTAATTTTCAGAGCGTATTCAGTGGCGCTACTGTCTTCAACCGAGATATTAGTTCATGGAACGTAAGCAGCGGGACTTCTTTTAAATTGATGTTCACGGATGCTAGAGCGTTTAATCAGAGTTTAGATGGTTGGTCGATGGCGAATGCGACAAATTTGGAGAAAATGTTTTTCCGTGCGACGGCTTTTAATCAAAACTTGAATAGTTGGAATACCTCCAAAGTCTCGAATCTTCATCGAACTTTTGCCGGAGCACGAATATTCAACGGGAATATCTCATCCTGGAATACTTCGGCACTTAGGTCCCTTAGGCGCACATTTGATGGTGCAAGCGCATTTAATCAAAATATTGGTGGTTGGGATGTTTCAAACGTCACAAACTTTGTTCGCGCCTTCAAAAACGCCGTTGCGTTTGATCAAGATTTGACGCAGTGGGACGTAGCGCATCAAGCAACGGAGCCATTAGTTTTTGCACCAAAGTTAAATAGAGCGAAGCACCCGTGTTGGGGATTTTCAAGTTGTCCTAGTACATTAAATTTGAGCGCGACGAGCCCGGCCGATGGAGCCTTTGGGGTTAGTCTTAATTCAAACTTAACGTTTACCTTTGATCGCGCTGTTTTTTCAAGTAATGCTGGCGGGAACATTCGGTTATTCGAGAGCGACGATACTTTAGTTACTACTTTCAACGTGAAAAATTCTAGTCATGTAAGTATTTCAGGCTCGCAAGCTACCGTGAGCATGGCGCTTGATGCGAACACTGATTACTATGTCCAGATAGATGCCGGTTCATTGTCGGCCATAAATAATGGGACAACTCAATTATTTTCTGGAATAACTAACAAAACGGACTTAAATTTCTCCACGCGGGCATCCGATACCATTGCGCCAACATTGGTGTCGACCTCTCCTGCCGATGATGCTACCAATGTTGGAGTTACTAATCCCACATTGACACTTACCTTTTCCGAGGACATTGCCATTGGCGCAGGTGATATATCGATTTTCGATCAATCAACGGACGCGCTGGTGAAGGCATATGATGTTACGGACTCAAATTTCACCTCTCTAAGTAATAGCGATTCGCTTGAAGTCAGTTTAGTCGACAACACAGGCGCAACGATCCTTTCTCCGACTACGAATTACTACGTATTAATTGATTCGGGAATTGTAGAGGATGCAAGTTCGAATCAGTTTTCTGGTGTCGCAGATAAAACGGCTGTGAATTTCACGACACAGTCTACGAATTGCGGGCGTATAAGTGGTATTACAAAGAAGAGAAATGGACGTCCAATTACAAACGTAGCTGTACGACTTCTAGATTCTTCCGGATCCGTTTTGACCACTGCAAATACTGATGCCAACGGGTTTTACGAGCTTTTTCCACCATCTGTAGGAACTTTTAGAGTTGAGTTTTCCCCGAGTTCTGGACGTCCTCTCAAAGGACAATCTGGTGCAGACGCAGAGCGTGTTTCAGGTAGATTTATTGAAAACATAGAAATTACAGATGCCTGCGACGACGTTGATAGTGTCGATGGATTGTTGATTGACCCTGCAGGCGTAGTTTACGATGCAGTGACGCGTGCTCCAGTGAAAGACGCGGTTGTTGAATTGTTGCTTGATGGTGCAGTAGTTGATGATTCTATTCTTGACTCTAGTGGTGGTCCAGCTACCCAAACTACTGGAGATGATGGTGCTTATAGTTTCATCTTCAAAGCGGACGTTGCTCCGACCGGGACATATGAGCTTAGAGTGACGCCGCCGAGCGGTTTTCGTTTTGAAAGCACGAGCATTCCTGCAAATACCGGAATATTCACGTCAGCACTCGGTGGAGGAGTGGAAGCGATACAGGCGCAGGATACGGCACCAGCGGTTGGAGATATCACGACATATCATTTATTTTTTGCGTTTACATTCACTGGTGTCTCTTCTACGACGTCTAATGGGGTTATCAACAATCATATCCCAATTGATCCCATTACCAACAACGAACAAGACTTGATCGATGCGATTTCAACTCCTTTAAAAGCGATTATCGAAAGAAACATGGCTCACAACGTCGTGAGCAGAATGGCATCCATATCTAACCTGGTTTCGGATTCGATTAATCGTATTGGGAGTGAGATAAAAACAGTCCAAGCGTATTCTCACAATGGAATATATTCTAATCCTCAGTCATTTTTTGACGCTTTTGATAAGAAGCAAGTAGCAGGCGACATATCGTCTGACTCCAAAAGGGTTAACTCTAAATATCGGGTGATCGATAGGTTTTCTTATTTCTTCTCATCTGTTGACAATTTAGGGGTCCAGCGCTCAGCCAATTATCTCCGAGTTCTTGAGCAGACGCTTAACTCAAGCCGGTTACGTGGATTTATCATCGGAGGGTCTTACCAAGAGAGTTCCATCACCAACCAAGCAGTAGGGGAGATAAAAACGGATGGACTTATGGTTGGACTGTATGAAACGGATAAAAGCGATTCATTAGTAACCTCCATCTATTCATTGATAGCGATTGATCGCTCAGATTTCGATCTCGAATTTGGAGTGACGTCACTGAATAATGGAGGTATTCGCGGTGCAGGCGAGCATTCATATAAAACTTTTCATACGGGAATTTCCCTTTCCACTGAAAGAGTATTTCGAGATCTATCTTTGCAGCCTAAATTGAAAATGGATGTCGCATTGGTTGATGCTGATTCGATTGACGTTGTAGCCAGCCAGGGAAGTATCCGACAGACTGGTGAGGTAACCGTTGATTCGTTTGCGGCAAAAAGATTGTCCGGAGAACTTCCGGTCAAATACCGTTTAGGTGTTGCGTTAAAAAATGGTCAAAACGCTTCTGGTGAGATTCAGGTCGCTCCGCGCCTGTTTTGTCAAGACGACACGGGAGTTATTGACAATCTTTGTGGCTTTGGAGGGAGACTTTCACTCTTGCTGGAAAACTCTTATGGGACATCTATGCTATTTGCCACAGATGCCGAGGACATGAACGGGAGTCAGCGCATTGATCTAACCATTGAAATGAAGCATGTGATTAGGTCGAGCGGGCTTGAGTATAAAGCTGGTGTACTGACGAGTGAGTCCCGAGATCCGATGTTTACGTTTGCGATGGTGATGAATTTTTGATATTAGCCTTAGAATAACGTTTACTAATATCTATTTTNAGACTCTTTCTTCGCTGCATTTATACTGCAGAGGCAGCTAGACTTAATACGTCTTTAAGTGAAAGTAAGAGTTTCGATCAACTCCTCCGTATTGACGACAGTATCGGCGCTTGCAATGAGCAATGTCGGAACAAGCATCCACTCCAAGGTCCATGAGGTGCCAGAGCGCTCATTTTCATGGATAGATGCTGTACTTAGGCCACTCATTTGAGTGTGGCAATAGCGAGCTTGGGCAAGCACTACCTCCGCTATTACGGGATTTTTTTTGTGCTTCATTGCGGAAGATTAAATTTTTTCGGGGCACAAAAAAAGGCAAAGCCGATATGCTGGCTTTGCCTAGCTTGCTGACTACTGAATTTGTGTTTAGTAATTACTTTAACTGTCGTACGTTTTTAACGCGCGCAACAACATTGCTCTCACCATCTGAGCTTTGTAATGCTCAGCGCGTGCTTGGCGTCTACAGTATTGTGTCCACATATTCATAACACCCTCCTTTTTAAAGTTAGGTGCGTTCCTTCGGTAACCATTACCTACTTCCGTCTCTTACGAGATGAACGACGATAATGCGTTCCTTCGACTGAGTAGTCTACTTCCGTCCTAATGGATGAACGTGAGCGGATGTTATATCCGGTGGGAAATGCATGTCAATAGGCTATAAGTATATTTACCTAGTGAATTTTCAATTATTTCATAAGCTATTGTTTTATAAATATTTATTTGGATCCAATTCACTGTTTTTTTAATCATAATAAGAGCATCAACTCGACTCCCTTTCGCTATCCTCTGCTTTTACGAAGTGTCTAGAGTATTTATTGGTTACTCCCGCTAAAGGCAAAAACATGAAAAAATCGACGGTATTAAATTCAGGATCCCAAAAAGTTTTTTAAATAAAGTTGTCTACGTTATAGTTTCAAGCCTAGTTCTCTTGGGCTATAGATTATTCTAATAGGTATGAGGTATGAGGTATGAGGTATGAGGTATGGATGTCAGCGCTGCATTAGTTAACAGTATTAACGAACGATCGTCATTTAACCGTTGGTTAGGTATAGAGGTTGTAGAGGTGGCTGCCGGTTCAGTGTCATTAAAAATAAAATGGCGCGAAGAATTTGGGCAATACTCAGGTCATCTCCATGCGGGAATTATTGGCACTATGATTGATACCGCATGTGGATTTTCTGGTCTGACGGTAACGACATCAAAGTTTCTTGCTTCGAATTTTTCGGTAAATTTCTTGAGGCCAGCTGTCGGTGATTCATTTGTAGCCGAGGCGCAGGTCATTAAGCGGGGAAGGCTGCAAATTTTCACAAGGTGCGATTTGTATTCTTTGAACGGTAGTGAAAAGAAATTAGTGGCAAATGGTGACACTATATTGTGTGTTTTACCGGAGAGCGATTGGAACGACTAACTCAATCAATAGAATAAATCTTAAACAGGAGGAACGATGAGTAACATATACAAAGAGAGTCATCGCTTATTTCAAGATCAGTTTGATACACGCCGGATGGCTGACTTGCTTGAGGGCGGATTTATTGCGTCCGAATTAAGTGATCAGGACGTAGCTTTTGTCGGTAGCCGAGATATGTTTTGGTTGTCGACCGTAGACGCTGATGGTTTTCCAACTGTCTCCTACAAGGGGGGCGATTCCGGCTTTGTAAAAATCATCGACAAGAGCACGATTGCGTTTCCGATTTATAACGGTAATGGTATGTTCTACTCTGCTGGAAACATCAGTGCAAGCGGTAAAGTAGGTCTCTTATTCATGGATTTCGAAAAACCGATTCGGCTTAGAGTGCAGGGTGCTGCTTCTGTAGCAAGTGATGATCCATTATTAAACGAGTTTAAAGAGGCTCAACTTATCGTGCGGGTGTCGGTTACTCATGTATTTCCAAATTGCCCTCGATATGTGCATCGTATGGAAAAGGTCTCTGCGTCCCGTTATGTGCCTCGCGAAAATGTAGAGACCCCTTTAGCAGGCTGGAAACGCATCGATATCGTACAAGACGCTCTGCCAGCGGAAGACCAAGGTCGTGCAGACGAGGAGGGCGGACAAATCACTGTGGAGGAGTGGTTCGGCAAAGTAGCAGTTGGAGACCCGGAGGCCTAGCTTCATAGTAATCTGATCTGTTGCTCCTATAAAAGATGTCATCTCTAAAACCAATTTTTACCGTTACTGTAGCGCTATCTATGCTAGTGGCGGCGCCGTGCTACAGCGAGGATTGGGAAAGAGTTTCATCCGATACGGAAGCAAATAAAGTTTACTATGATCTGGATTCGATAGAGTCGAACGCACAAGGAGTGTATGTCTGGATCATGGTTGATTTTTCGACTTCGGTTATGGGGGTGTTCTCCAAGAAGAGTCACGTGCAGATGGATTGTGATAAAAAAACATACAGAATTCATCAGGAAATATTGTTTGAAAGCTCATTCGGGTCTGGAGAGGCATATGTAACCGATGTGATTACGGCTGAGATAATTCCTGTTGCCAAAGATCAAGGATTAGTTAATGTTATGAATGGAGTGTGTGCACTTTAGATATTAAAAATGAATTTGCGTTAACATATCGCGCTCACGACTTTATGGATCAGGGGGGTGAAGTATCATGATTAAAGGGATGAGCACTAACGCCGGCGTCACGAGTGTCACAATGTCCAGCCATTTGGTCAGGATGGTTATGATCTCTTTTTTTCTTATAAGCGTATTTTTTTTCGTTTACGTTGAGCGATCATTTGCGGCCGAAGATAGTGTGGCAGCTAAGCCATCAAAGGGTGGTGGATTAGATCCTACTAAGAAGAAACTGTTTCTCAGATCTGAGTATAGGAAGCTTGAAAACGATACCAGTAGCTTGGTAGGCGAGGGTTTATATGAGTTACCTTTGACAAACCAATGGTATCTGCGAATGTCGGCCCCGTTTAAAAGGAATACTGCGCTAGCTGGCGGATCAAACATTGGTCTTGGTGATATAACAACGCGAATCTCCTATTTGGCGATAAATACAAACGCTGGTACAAGACTCTTCTTTGGAATGGAGAACAAGTGGGATACGGCAACTGATACCGCGCTCGGGGGAGGAAAATATACATTCTCGCCTGTTGTGACAGGATTTATGAGATTTCCAGAGGCAAAAATTGTTACTTTCCCATCTGTACAGTATGTGGATACGGCCGGTGGAGATTCAGCTCGTGCAGACTCAAACAATACGACGATTAAAGGAACCACGGTACGAATACTCACCGACGGTTATTATTTGTTAGCGGATCCAGCGTTTATATGGGATCACGAGAGAAATGATCAATCAACCGGTACTTTTGATTTAGAGTATGGACGTTTTGTTGAGGGTAAGACGATGTACTATGTTAGGCCGGGAACGACTTTGTGGGGCGACAGTACCCCCTTCTCTTTTAAGTGGAATATTGAGTTTGGCATGAGAATTTTTATGTAAGTTGCGCTCAATAAGCGATGCTCATATTAGGTTTGATTGGATTGTCTGGAAGGAAAATAGCCTCCTTAGCTATTACTCTTTTTACACTCCATAACACAACTAATGCATCTAAGATGTCGTCGTTGGCGACATCTTTTTTCAAATATTGAGCTCGGATTGCCTCAAACTCAAAATTAGGAAAAGCACGCTCAAGTAACTGGCTTCTGAGTAAGAATCCTTTTGCTATTTTTTTACTTTCTAAAATCACGTTGCCCCGATTCAACGCACGGAAACTCAACTCAGGATGAATTTCAAAAATATCTATTTGTTCCTCATCCGCGAGAGTTTGCGCGTCCCTGATTTTAGGAAATAGGTTCCATGATTGAATGGAGATGGATTTGCCGAATTGGTTCTTGGAAACATGGCAAGCTTGCTCGTAGTTTGTTTGTTTTAATATGCCGGGTGTTGGCGCAGTGAAAATTGTCGAGGATTTTTTCCCAAGTTGCTTCCTTGCTAGTTGATCTGCTGCCCTTGGAATCTCATCGGATAAAACCACAGGTATATCAATGCCAATTGTTAAGTGACGGAAGCTAATCATATCGCGCAGCATTTTTAACTGCGGAATTACGCAGGATCGCAAGGTATTATCAGACTCCTCCCAAATGACGAACCAGCCAGACTTACAGCCATCAATACCTACAATTACTGACATGATAGTTCTCGAGCTCGGTGGTTTGCATTATTTTTAGGTCATATTCATGGAAAGAAAGCGAGTCGATAATACAAATTTGTGATGTCTACATTACACTTCTGAATATCGTTTTTTCCAGTAATCATGATTTGAGATCAAATCATTTTCTCCTGATACATCCGTTCCGCGCATGAGTATCAAGGGTTGCTCAGTCAGGTTAAATGGACTCTTAAAGCGATCATGATTTACAAGTGAGCGGTCATAGTGAGAGGACGCTGGCATGTAGCGCAGCACTAGGGCCGCTCGTCTTTTAGGTGACTGATTTGCATGCGACCCATGAATAATTTTGACGTGGTGCATGGATATTGCCCCCGGCTGTAATTCAACATTAACTGCGTTGGATTCATCAAATTGATCTTCATCTAATTCTAAATTGAGCACGAGATCTTTTCGGTCTGACATATGATGTTTGTATAGGCCAGACTGATGTGAGGCAGGAATAAATCGCATACATCCATTTTCTGTGGTGACTTCGTCTAATGCTATCCAAACTGTGCAGGTTTCAAGTGGACGCATTGGCCAATATTCACCGTCCTGGTGCCAAGGAACTTCTCTACCCGTTACGCTGGGCTTACAAAAAACTCGAGCTATCCATAAAATGATATTCGGTCCGATGACCTGCTCAACCATATCAAGAATATCGGGGTGCGATGCGACCTCTAAAAATGGATTATCAACACCCTCGGAAGAAAAATCGAGAAAGTGAGGGTTCGGAATATCTTCAGGTTTAAATTGGTCTCCGAGTCGATTGATCGCGGAATCGATGCCTGATTGAAGCCGAGTTAGCAGGTCTTCCGAGAGTTTAAAATCTGGAAACACATATCCATCATCCGCATATTGTTTAAGCTCGTCTGAGTTTAGTTTTGTCATACTTGAGCCTCCTTCAAGAATTATTCATTCATCGCGTTTACATGCCAGCCAGGAAGTGGGACAGGGCTTTAACCTCCTCATCGGATAGCACTTTCATTACCTCATTTTTTAGTCCATTGTCATTTGTTCGTTTTCCATTTCTAAAATCTTTCATTGTTTTTGCTAGGTATACCCGTTTTTGGCGGGATAGTCGAGGTATAGGGCCTGCGCCACGATAGTTTGCTTGGTGACATGCAGCGCAACCGCGAGTTTTGGCGATATCCTTTCCTGCCTTAGCTAGATCTTCATCTATACCCCGTTGTCTGACGATGTGCTCTCCATAATAAAATTTCGCGAGAGTGATAATGTCCTCATCGTTTAAAACGCCGACCAGAGGTGACATTTGTCCATTAGATCGTGCTCCTGATTTAAAGTCGTGCAATTGCTTGATGAGGTACTCCTCATTTTGGCGTGCTAAGCTGGGATATTGTCCGGAGCTTGAATTGCCATCAGTGCCGTGGCACCTTGCGCATGCGCCAACTAACTCTTGCGCAGTTTTTGCCTGTGGGTACGCTGTTGATGTAATCGTTAAAAATCCGATTATAAAAATCAAACTAATTAGTCTAGTGCTCAACATAATTAACCTTCTTAACCTCAGAGTCTTTAATTAATTAGTTTCGTATTAGAGCATAAATTTACAAACTAAATCGTTTGTTGATTTGAATTCGTTGGTGCGAATAGAAGCCATCTTATCTCTATGATAAGCGAGCGACAAACGTATTAATAGCTCTTTTTTATTATTTAGGCGGCTAAGTATTAACGCGATCTTTGTAACGAGGTAATCTCAGTCATTACGATTCAAGGGGGACGGATGATATCTGGACCGTACCGATGTTACGATTTAAATTCCCAAGATTTCAAGAGCGGCGTTAGATGCCTTCGGTGAGCTGAAATATAGCCCTGAGGTCCAGGTCAAGCCATTCCACTAAAACGACGAGTCGCCCGGGATCTGGAAAGCCTTTTCCTGAAGCCCATCTGAATGCCGTTTGGCGGGTAATAGTCGTCGTCCCACTCGCCCGCAAATTGTATTGATTCGCAAAATCGGTACCGTTAAATTTGGAGCCGTAACGATCAAGTATCGCCGCGTTAAGCTTCGATGAAAAGCGCTTGAGGACTAAGTCTCTATTTTCTCGCGACATAAATTAAACGTAATTGGCATTTATAAAGTTAGTTTCTGTTCCGCATACTCCGATCTTTCACAGTACTTTTAGTCCACACGCTAATGACATTATTATTTATTACTTTACCCAAACGTATAAGCCTTCTTGACACGCGAATTTTGTCAAAGTTCGCGTCTTTCCATCGAAAGGTGGAGTTTTAACCTTAAAACAGGCCGTGTTATATTACGTGCCGGAGCCAGGAAAATTATTATATTTAATAGGAGGAATTATGTTGCGATTAACATCACTTTACGGTTTTCTTATAATGCTTTTCACATTTACTTCTAGCGCTAGCGCTCAGGAACTCTCTCCCCCTGCAATGAAGTACGTGATGAGTTTAACTGCCGACTTGGACCAACCGTACGTCATAGGCGACCGTTTTATCTTTAATGTGCCATCGGGGACTGTTGAAATGGCAAACGGTGAGAAGGGCGAGATCCTTCCGCCAGCCGGCGAGTGGGCTACGATGTACCCGGATGGGGTTATCAAATTGGATGTTCGAATAACTATAAAAATGGAGGACCAATCGCTCCTTTTTTACACTTACTCAGGGAAGATGCTGCTAAATGAGACAGGACTGTCAAAGTGGCAAGCCGGGGAGTTGATCACGCCTGAGGACGCTCGCTTCATCACGAATCCTTTGGTCCGAACTGACTCGGAACGATATGGATGGATGAATAGTACTGTTTTTGTAGGGAAAATGGTCGAAGTTCAACCGGCTAATGATACGAATAAACCCTTATATGTAAGGTACGACGTTTATGCAGTTGAGCCTTAAGAAATCGATTCCGATCTGAGTGCCTATCAAAATTCTATGGCCGGTTAAGGATGTTTTTTCTTAACCGGCTTTTATTCTTTTGACCGTTTACTGAGTGCGATCTGACAATGGGTTAATTGTTGGAATCTTCGTTTCGCAAACCATTCGTACGCAAGTGTGAGAATCCAATGCAAGAACGGAATGGAAGCAAGAAACGCTAAAATTCGCCACCGAGGTAAGTGTTTCCAAATCATAATAAATGCGTCGACGCCCACGTGAACGTCTCCTGACGAATCCTTAACGTGTAACTGTTCCAGCGCAGACACGAGGTCTAAGCCTTCCGCTTTAAGGTCCAAGCTGCGATCCGATAAGCCTTGCCATTTAAAACAGCACTTTTGATCAGCACGCTTATACACACCAATTTCTCTTAAGCACAAACCG
The DNA here is from genome assembly GCA_002167745.1 of Betaproteobacteria bacterium TMED22. GTDB lineage: Bacteria > Pseudomonadota > Gammaproteobacteria > Burkholderiales > Eutrophovitaceae > Eutrophovita. The sequence continues at coordinate 186,089 of NHCB01000013.1, read as the reverse complement.
CATTGATCATCATAAAAAACAGTAATCACTAAACTTCCGCGTCAAATTGTCATCACTTTGTGACGTTCCCACCTGCGTTTGGTTCCCAGATAGATGGTTGCGTTCGACGAGCCATTAACTTTTTGTGGGTGATATCAATGAACTTTGTTTGCGGTTTGTGATCCCATTTAAAGTTAACTAAAGAAAAAACAGGTTAAAAGCTATGCTGAAGATTACCACTCATTCGCTCATTCTAGGGTTACTTATCGTTTCTTGGGGCGCAGGCGCTCAAACCCATCAAATGAACCCCTTGGATCTAGCAGTCCCGATTGCCGATGAGCAGGCGGTAGCTGAGGGCGGTGAAATATTTTCTGAGAAGTGTTCTGCGTGTCACGGTGGACGTGGTGTCGGAACAGGTCGAGCGCCCTGTGTGAGTTGCGGAAAATTCATGTTCAGGGGAAATACAAATAGCGAAATATATGAAACGATTTATTCAGGAACTCCGCGAACAGGAAGTCGTGGTGGGAAAATGGGCGCATTTAGCAGTATGTTGGATAAGAGCGAGATCATTAGTCTTGTTACCTACCTTCGGGCGACGGAGAGGGCCCGGATTGCCTCGGGAGAAATTTCAGATCCATACGCAGAAAATCAAGATGCTATGGTATTTCCAGACTAGGCAGGCCAGTCTCATCTTGTGACGGCATTCGGCAAGGTCTTTGGAAGGCTGTGATGTCTTTACACTGAAGGTGCTTCCTTTAACTTCTCATTAAAACAAATCAGTTTTTCTTAGGCTTCTGGACCGTGTGGTAAGCCCGCTCTTTGAGTAGACGGTAGAATATGCTACGGGATTGATTATTTACGACACAGAGATTAAGGAGAGAAGAATGAAAAATTCAAAGGACTATCTGGAGGAAGCCAATGCGCTAGTCGAACGTATATCTGTTCAGGAAGGTATGGATCTTCATAAAAGCAAAGAGGCTATTTTTGTTGACGTTCGTGACTCAGCGGCAATCGCCGAGTCCGGGACCATTAACGGTGCCCTCAGAATTCCTCGGGGTTTTATCGAGTTTGCTGCGGATCCTGAAAGTCCGTTCCATAATGCTCAGCTCAGCACAAACGCGACCATTATTCTTGTTTGTGGAGCAGGCGGTCAGGCTGCGCTTGCTGGCAAGACTTTGAAGGATATGGGCTATGAAAATGTAAAAAATGTTGGAGGATTTCCAGACTGGCGTGATGCTGGCGGAGAGACAGAGACGGCGTGAATCCTGTTTGAGAACAAATGAAGTTCACGGGTTATGTGGTCTAAATTAAGATTGCTTTCGATTCTGTGTTGTGTTTCTGTAGCTCAGGCGGAAGACTTAGCAGAGTGCGCGGGCGAAAACCTTGAGGTTTGGACGCACTGTCATGGAATAATAGAAACAGACAATTTTTATTACATCGGAGAATTTGTCGACGGAAAACCGCATGGAAAGGGCTTCCTTGAGGACGCTGTCGGTACGAAGTACACAGGGAAATTCAATCATGGGAAAAAAGATGGCCGGGGTGAGATGACGTTCGGTTCGAAACACCCCTTGTCAGGCTCCGTCTATGTCGGACACTTTGAAAATGACATGCCTCATGGACACGGAGTCATGCAATATGACGATGGGGCGAAGTACGAAGGTTCTTATCAATTTGGTCAGTTTCATGGGCACGGCTCCATGAAATTTACCAACGGAGATCAATATCGAGGTGGTTACAAGGAAGGTCGTAAAGAAGGTTTTGGAGTTTACACTTATTCAGATGGTGCTCGTTATGAAGGGCGTTGGCGAAATGATCATGAGCACGGTCGTGGCCGCCAAACCTATGCGAGCGGTGGAAAATACGTTGGGAATTTTCAAAATGGAGCGCCTAATGGGGACGGTATCTATACGTTTTCGAGTGGGGCATCTTATCGAGCAACGTGGGTCGATGGTGAGCCGCTTCAAGCAACAATTCAGAATTTGCCGCCAAAAAACTAGTCATCCACTATAAGTCGAGCTTTTTGTGATTCCACCAAGGTAGCGCTGAGTGTGGCCTTAAATCCAATTCATGTGTCCAGGCCGAAGGGTGTTGATTTGCGATATGAAAGTAACTGTCGGCAATTTGATCTGGAACCAACAAGCCATTTTTTTCGTACCCTTTTCTTTGTTTTAGATCCTCGAACGCGTCCGGTCCCAGCATTTTTCCGAGCGTGTCTGGAGCATCGATAAGTCCGTCAATCACAACATGCGCAATATGGATCCCTTTGGGAGCGAACTCTGCATTTAACGATTGACAGAGCATTCTACGTGAGGCCATCGTGGCAGCATGTGAGTGCTGACCACCGTTTCCTCTTACCGAGGCGGTTGCGCCAGTAACGAGGAGGCTACCTGTTGAACGTTCTACCATGTGCGGAAGCAGTGTTTTGGCAAGGCGAAATAGCCCGAAGGTGCCTAACCTCCACCCGAGTTCAAAAACTTTGAGTGAAGTGTCATCTAAATAACGGTCACCGATTTGAGCCCCTACGTTGTAAACAGCCGTATCGATTGGACCAATTTCGGTTTCTATTTTTTCGACCAGTGATTCAAGATCGTCCGGTACGGTTACATCCACCATAAAACCCGATGCCTCATACCCATTTGTCTTGAGTTCGCTGACCGAGTTATCGAGGCCATTTTGGTCGCTGCGTCTAACAATACAAATATAATAACCCTCTTTGGAGAATCTTCTGGCAGTTGCCATACCTATCCCTGCACCTGCGCCGACGATTAAACAAACTTTACGCATGTCTTATCCTATTTTTCTGTTGTGCTGAGTATGTATTCATGTTCTTTTAGGCTTTACGTTTTATACCAACCGCTACGGCCTCTGGTTTTGACCAATTTTTATCAATCCACGGATCGCCATCAATATATGCCTCAAGCATTTTGAGGGAGTCATTTCCCCAAAATATTTTGTTATTGTAGTGGAAGGATGGTACGCCATAAACTTGATTAGCAATAGCCTCCTCGGTGTTTGTTTTGAGTTGTTCCTTCACTGTTGGATCATTGAGGTCACGCTCCAAAGTAATTGCATTTTTAAGCGCTAAAAATTCGTTTTCATCCGTCACATCAACGCCACGATTCCATACAAACTCAAAAATCTCATTGCAGGTCTCTTGGCTCGGATTTCCAGATGTGGTCTCCGCTATCGCTAAACGAAGTAGAGCGAGTGGGTTGAAAGGGTGGCTTTGAGGGAGTTGGATTGGGATGCCAGCCTCTTTCCCTTGCCATAAGGCTTGTAAGAAAGTCCATTCTCGGCGATGCGGAATTTCAGCGGGACCTAATTGTCCGTAATGGTTCAACAGACCGGCAAACAATATGGGTCTATAAGTAAAGTCTACCCGTTTACTTAAGCCTCTCTCAATTTCTTTAAAGGCGAGATAAGCGTAAGGCGATATAAAATCCAAGTACATGGTAATTTTCGGCATGCTGCTCCTCTAAGTTCATAGCTTTGGTTGTGTGTTATCTCGCACTTTGATACAACACACAGGTTATAAAGAATGATACCCTCATAATCGGTTTTACGTGAAAAACGATTAAAGAATTTTTAGATTAAACGGGTAATTTAATTCATGCTAGAGATCCAAAATTTGGGTTTTGCTCGAGGTAAGAATGTTCTATTTGAGAATTTGAATTTCTCGGTTAAAGCAGGCGAGGCTTTTCGAGTGACAGGATCCAACGGGTCTGGAAAGACAACCTTGCTTCGGATAGTTTCTGGGCTGTGCAGGCCAGATAACGGGGTAGTCATTTGGGATCGTGATTTAGCTCGAAAAAATAATAGTGAATTTGTAAAATCGGTCAATTTTCTTGGTCATGACGATGGATTAAAAAAACAACTTACTGCCACTGAAAATTTGAAATTAATGCTCCCACTCTTAGGTGCTTCTCCATCTGATAGAGATGTTGAGTCAGCGCTTGATGCGGCAGGGCTTGAGGCGGTTAAACATAAGCCTGTCATGCACATGTCGGCAGGACAAAAGAGGCGGGTTGCGTTGACGAGACTCGACTTTATGAATCACCGTGTATTGTGGATCCTCGATGAGCCCTTTACATCGTTAGACGTTACGGCAATATCAGGTTTAGTCCTGAAGCTTAGGAAGCATATCGATTCGGGTGGCTTGCTTATTTTTACGACACATCAAGATTTCGACGTTGTGTCTGAGGCTCTTAGCCTCTCTCTGGACTAATTGTGTATAAAGCGTTTATCTTCATCCTGCGTAAAGAGCTTTTGCTAGCGCTGAGGCAAAAGACAGATGTAGTGACGGTATTGTTCTTTTTTCTCATTGTTTCCAGTTTGTTTCCTTTTGCAGTCGGTCCGGATCTAAACACCCTAAAAATTATTGGGCCGGGAGTTGTGTGGGTCGGAGCCCTGTTATGCTCATTGCTCGCGTTGCATCGGGTATTCGAGACCGATTTTAGTGATGGCTCTTTAGAATATTTAGTCCTCAGTGGTGAGCCGTTAACGGTTTTGGTGCTGGCCAAGATCGGCTCACATTGGCTAATTACTGGTTTGCCAGTCGTTATTGTTGCGCCGTTAATAGGGCTTCAGTTTGGGCTCTCTGCCGGGAGCCTTAGCCTGCTTTTGATTACTCTTTTACTGGGCACACCGGTGCTTTCTCTGATGGGTTCGATCGGTGCTGCATTAACATTAGGAGTCCGCGGCGGCGCCGCATTGACGTCTATCCTTATTTTGCCGTTCTATGTGCCTGTTTTGATTTTTGGAGCCGGAGCAGTAGTCGCCGACCTTCAGGGACTCTCGATCGAGGGACACCTCTCTATACTGATCGCTATGTTGTGTTTATCTGTTGCTTTGGTGCCAATAGCCGTCGCGAATGCAATTAAAATTGCTTTAGAATAGTGGCTTCGGATTGTTGTATATATTATTGACTGATGCTTTAGCCCTGGTTTAAAAATCGAAAGTTTATGAGTATTTGGAAGTATTCCTCCCCACAATATTTTTATCCGCTAGCTAAGAAAATGGCCGTTTTCTTCTTCTTGTTGGCGTCGATTTTGACTGTATGGGGACTTTATGTTGGATTTTTCGTTGCGCCCACAGATTTTCAGCAAGGCGAGTCATACCGAATAATCTTCATCCACGTTCCTGCAGCCTGGATGTCGATGCTGATTTACTTGATTATGTCGTTTTGGGCCGCCATAGGGTTAATTATGAACACGCGCCTCTCGTCAATGATGGCCCATGCTCTAGCACCTACAGGTGCGCTGATGACCTTTATTGCTTTGTGGACGGGCGCGTTCTGGGGCAGACCCACATGGGGTGCATGGTGGGTCTGGGATGCTCGTTTAACCTCTGAGCTAATTTTATTATTCTTATACATCGGTTATATGGCACTTCGCGCATCTATCGAGGATCCGAGACGCGCTGACCGGGCTTCGGCTATTCTTGCTTTGGTAGGGATTGTGAATGTACCAATTATTTATTTTTCGGTTCAGTGGTGGAATACACTCCATCAAGGAGCGTCGGTAAGTCTTACTAAATCGCCCAGTATGGCTACAAGCATGCTCACGGGCATGTTGGTTATGGCACTGGCATTTTGGATGTATTCGATAGCAGTCTCATTAATTCGAGTAAGGCGTATTATTCGTGATCGTGAAGCAAATGCTGCTTGGCTTTCTGACTCGTCGGGGGTGCAATAAATGCAGTGGGAAAGTATTTCCGATTTTTTTGCAATGGGTGGTTACGGACTTTATGTCTGGGGCTCCTACATTGTTGCTGCCTTGTGTATTGTGATTGAGCTTCTGGATCTATGGAAAAAGAGATGAACTCACATCACCAATATCGGTCTAGGTATTAATGTATAAAGGGCCTTTGCATGAAACCACGTCATAAACGGTTATTACTGGTTGTAGTCGCGCTTGCGCTCCTCGGCTTGGGGGCGACGTTTGTTTTAAAGGCATTCCGAAGCAATTTAGTATTTTTCTACACCCCCACTGAAGTTTTTGCGGGGCAGGTGCCTCAGGGTCAAGCGTTTCGTATTGGTGGGATGGTGTTAGAAGACAGTCTTAAGCGTAAAGATGACGGTGTGACTGTCAGATTTGCGGTAACCGATAGTATAGAGAATGTACCTGTGCAGTTTACGGGTATACTCCCGGATTTATTCCAAGAGGGCAAAGGAGTTGTCGCTCAAGGAAGGATGGATCCACAAGGTGTGTTTGTCGCAGACCAAGTGCTCGCGAAACACGACGAAAATTATATGCCTCCCGAAGCCGCAGAGGCTCTCGAGAGGGCAAGAAAAATAAAAATGGAATCGGAATGAGTGCTGACATATTTAGTCCCAGAAAGGTGGTAGGTTTTGATTCCTGAGGTCGGACACTTTGCCGTTATATTAGCGCTGTGCGTAGCACTGGCGCAGGCATTCTTCTCGTTAGTCGGAGCAACGCGTGGATACGTAAACTGGATGGCAGTTTCTCGGCCCGCTGCGTATCTGTTGTTTTTTTTAACGACGTTCGGATTCTGCTGCTTGGTGATTTCGTTTTTAACGAATGACTTCTCGGTCTTGAACGTAGCATCGAATTCGAATTCTCAGCTACCTTGGCCATATCGGCTTGCGGCAAGTTGGGGTAGTCATGAAGGCTCTTTGTTATTGTGGGTTCTGATGCTCTCCGGGTGGATGGCTGCGGTTGCACGTTTCAGTAAAGGGGTGCCTAACGATATGTTGTCGTTAATACTTGGCGTCATGGCACTAGTTGCGATTGGTTTCTACTCTTTTTTATTGCTTACATCCAACCCATTTGATCGTCTACTGCCGCCGGCAATGGATGGTCGTGATTTAAACCCTCTCCTCCAAGATCCGGGAATGGTCATCCATCCACCAATGTTATATATGGGCTACGTGGGATTCTCGGTTGTTTTCGCCTTTGCTATCGCTGCTTTAATCAGCGGACGTTTAGACACTACTTGGGCTCGATGGTCGCGTCCTTGGACAACGATCGCTTGGGCATTTCTAACCATTGGAATCGCGCTCGGCAGCTGGTGGGCATATTACGAGCTCGGTTGGGGCGGCTGGTGGTTCTGGGATCCAGTTGAGAATGCGTCCTTCATGCCATGGCTCTGTGGAACCGCGCTGATGCATTCACTTTTAGTGACTGAGAAGCGTGGTAGCTTTAAAGTTTGGACGGTCTTGTTGGCGATAATTACCTTCTCTCTATCATTGCTCGGTACTTTTTTGGTGCGCTCAGGGGTTTTGACTTCCGTGCACGCGTTTGCAACCGATCCTGAGAGAGGCGTCTTTATTCTCGGTTTTTTGGTGTTCGTGGTGGGGGCGTCATTAGTTCTATTTGCGTGGAGAGCTCCTAAAGTCGGGCTAGGGGGCCGGTTCGATCTTGTCTCGCGGGAATCTGCCTTGTTAGCAAACAATGTTTTGTTGGTAGTTGCTGCAGCTTCGGTCCTCTTAGGTACCCTTTACCCACTATTTCTTGATGCCCTCGGTTTGGGTAAGATCTCGGTGGGTCCACCTTACTTCGATGCCGTTTTCATTCCAATTATGGCGCCTGCGATGTTTTTGATGGGGATCGGTCCTATTTCGCGATGGAAGAAATCCTCGGTTCCTGATCTAGCATTGAAACTTAAGTGGGCGTTTGTAGTTTCGATTGTATCGTCGTTATTACTGCCGTTCACAATGGGGACCTGGAGTTTATTGGTCAGTTTTGGATTGCTCATGGCTGTATGGATTGCCTTGGCGGGAATCGTAAATTTGTGGACGCGCCTTAAACAAATGTCTCGGGGGGAAGGAAGAACATTCTGGAACTCTGTAGCTAGCTTGCCAAATTCTTATTACGGTATGTTGTGTGCTCACTGGGGTGTTGCTGTGTTTATCGTTGGCGTTACCCTCGTTAATGGTTACGAAGTTGAGAAAGATGTAAAAATGAGCCTTGGTAATACCGTCACAATAGGGAATTACACCATTCGGCTTGATGCGCTCAAGGACCTGGAAGGACCTAATTACACCGGTGTCGAGGGTTCGATGGCAATTTTGGTGGATGGCAAGGAGGTTGACCGAATGTTTCCGCAAAAGCGGCTTTACACTGTTCAGCAAATGGCGATGACCGAAGCTGCAATTGATACGGGCTTTACGAGAGATCTTTATATTTCATTGGGAGAGCCATTAAGCGATGGATCTTGGGTTGTTCGGGTGTATTTGAAACCATATGTGGATTGGATTTGGGGTGGAGCCTTCCTCATGGCACTAGGAGGAATACTCGCAGTCTCAGATCGTCGCTACCGAAAAGCGAGTCAGCCAGAGAACGGGACCGAGGGAGTGACTGCCTCATCTTGAGGGGTCGATATGATGGCGTCGGCCCGATTTTTAATTCCTCTAGGAATATTCATTGCGGTCGCAGCATTTTTGTTCAAAGGTTTGTCACTGGATCCAAAAGAAGTTCCTTCTCCTCTTATTGGAAAAGCGGCACCGGAGTTTTCTCTTCCGTTACTGAATGATTTTGAGGCTCCCTTTGCCAATGGCGATATGACTGGTGAGGTTTGGTTGCTTAATGTTTTTGCTTCATGGTGCGGACCATGCTTGGATGAGCATCCAATCATTGTTAACTTCGCTCGATCGACTGCGGTGCCTGTTGTAGGCTTCAACTACAAAGATAGACCTCGAGCTGCTAAACAATGGCTTAACCGACACGGCGACCCGTATACTCAAGTTGTGGTCGATCTTAATGGCCGGATTGGTCTTGATTACGGCGTTTACGGAGTGCCTGAAACTTTTTTAATAGACCAACAAGGAATTATAAGATATAAAAAAATTGGTCCGTTGACTCAGATGGACGTTTCGCAGGATATTATCCCTTTAATTGAGGAATTGAGTCAGTGATTACAAAGACAAAAATAATAGGTTTAATGCTATTTTTCTTAGGTCCTTGGTCCTTTGCTGAAGAGGCTCCTTTGCTTGCAAAAGACCCAGTCCTTGAGGCGCGCGTAAAAGCAATTAGTTTGGAGCTTAGATGCTTGGTTTGTCAAAATCAAACGATTGCTGACTCTAACGCGGGGCTCGCAGTGGACCTAAAGAATCAAGTGCGTGATATGTTGCGTGAAGGTATGAACGAGACTCAGATAAAAGATTTTATGGTTGAGCGCTACGGTGACTTTGTATTGTATGACCCTCCGATTAAGGGTACGACTATGGTGCTGTGGGCCGGCCCTCTGCTGATGTTGTTTATTGCGTTTTGGTTTTCGGTGAGGTTTGTGCGACGGCGCTCGAGGAATCCGGACGCATACAAAAGCGCGGAAGATATAGATCGCGCGCGCGCATTACTCAAAGACTGATTAGGATAGAGAGTTACCAATGTCAATATTCAATGTGTGTGCTGGGCTATTGAGCGTATTTGTCCTGATGGTATTCGTCAGGACTATTTTCAAGTCGCGCGTCTTGTCTCCGAACACACAATCTCAAACTAATTTACGTTTGCTGCGCGATCAACTGAAGGAGCTCGCTGAAGATCATCGGGTTGGAAATTTATCCGCGGAGCAATATGAGCTGTCTAAAGCCGAAATCGAAGGGCGCGTTTTAGAGGAGGTCTCGAGAGAGCCGCAAAAATTGGTTGTGTCAGGCAAATACGCAAAGCTAGCATCTGTCGCGGCTATTCTGTTGATACCCGCTAGTGCTGCCTACTTATATAGTTTCATAGGAAGCCCTGAAGGCCAAGATGTTGCCGCATTTGTTGATACTCAGAATGAATCATTTGACCAATCGGATCTTCAGTCACTTGCGGATAAGGTCATTCAGCATATTGATGAAAATCCAAATGATATCCAGGCTTGGGGGATGCTGGCGAGAACTTACCAAGCAATGCACAAATTTGATGAGGCAGCCAACGCGTGGGAGCGTGCTTATCAAATCAGTCCAGGAGATCCAGCTATATTGGTTGATTATGCTGAGGCTAGGGGTCTGACGGTCGGAGGGGACCTGTCTGGGGAGCCTGCGGACCTAATCAACCGAGCCTTGGAGATCGATCCCGATCATGGTAAAGGACTCGCATTGGGTGGCACAGCAGCTTTTGCAGCTGGGAAATATCAACTAGCGATTGATCGTTGGACACGTCTCATGAAGGCGAATCTTGAAGACGCACAGTTGATGGAAACTTTGCGAGCAGGAATTGCAGAGGCGAAAATTAGATTGGTTCAGTCTGGGCGTGATGGGATCGATCAGATAATCACTGCTGAAGAATCAAATGCCGAGCAACCAGCTGTCATGGTTTCCGGCTTCGTTCGAATATCGAATGAGTTGCGCGATAAGATTAGTGCTCAGGACGTTGTTTTTATCTATGCCAGGTCGGCTGAAGGGCCACCTATGCCTATTGCTGCAATGAGGATTCCTGTGGATCAATTGCCTTACTCGTTTTCTTTTGATGATTCATTTTCACTCATGCCTAACCGTAAATTATCTGATTTTCCGGAGTTCCTTGTTGGTGCCCGTATATCCAAGTCTGGTAATGCGATTAGGGCCAGTGGCGACATAGAGTCATCGACAAGTCTTGTACGCAAAGGCGCAACAGTTGAAATCACAATCGATAGTACGGTACCGTAATCAGACATTTTGACTTGACGAGGCCTACCTTGAGAACTATCTCGGAATTAAGTATCCAAAAAATAGTGCTGATATGCATGTTGATTTTGGCTTTTAACGTTGCTTTTTATGCTCGAGCGCATGAGGCGCACGAGACGCATGATGATCCTGTTATAAATTTCATTCAAGATATGGTGACTAAGCATCAGTTCTCTGAAGAAAAGCTAATCACGCTGATGGGTAACGCGAAAAAACAGGATGGGATTCTTAACGCGTTCGATAAACCTGCTACTGCTAAACCTTGGAGTTTTTTTAAAAAGTTATATGTAACAGATTGGCGGGAAAAAGAAGGTGTTAAGTTTTGGGAGCAACATCTTGAAACTTTAGTTAGAGCGGAGGATGAGTTTGGTATCCCTCAAGAGATCATAACGGCGCTCATTGGAATAGAAACCAATTATGGGACTTATACCGGTGAGTTTCGAATCGTTGATGCATTTTATACGCTCGGCTTTTACGGTAAGCGTCGTAATAAGTATTTCTTAAAAGAATTTGAAGAGTTTCTAATTCTAGCCAGAGAAAATAATATTAAGCCTGATGCCATTAAAGGTTCATTTGCAGGCGCTATAGGGATTGCTCAGTTTATGCCATCTAGTTATCGTGAGTATGCTATTGATTTTGATGGTGATGGAAAGGCGGATTTGGAGAATAGTGTTGTAGATGCGATTGGCAGCGCGAGTAATTATTTAAAAAGACATGGTTGGAAGCGCGGTGAACCAATAGTTTTTCCGGTGAGCGCTGAAGATGCTGGGGTTCTTGTCGAGATGGCTGGAAAGTCAAAACCTAATCGGACTTATGGAGAACTCAAAAAGGCAGGGGTGCAAGAGAATTTTGAGTTTGAGGACGATGTGTCGGTTGGTTTATTTAAGCTCGAAGGAGATGGCGGAACTGAATTCTGGATGTCGTTAAAGAACTTTTACGTTATTACCCGTTATAACCCAAGCAATAATTACGCCTTGGCGATGGTGCAATTATCTCAAAAAATAAAAGCGCTAAGGGATGCTGAGTGAGCTTAGTTGCTCATTTTTCAATTCTGAAGAGGATTTGATATGGACATAGCGTTTAGTCATACATTTGCAAATGAGCTGGATGGCTTTTATCAATCCTGCAGTCCAGAGAAATGTACTTCACCAAGATTACTGCAATTGAATACTTTGTTGGCTGAGGAGCTAGGGTTAGATCATTGCTTGCTTGAAGGAGAGGTTGGAGTTGCTTTGTTCTCAGGGAACGCTCTGCCAGACAATGCGAAACCGATAGCGCAAGTTTATGCAGGTCATCAATTTGGAATGTTTACATCGCAACTAGGCGATGGTCGTGCGCTGCTCATAGGTGAGGTGGTAGATGGAACAGGTACGCGAAGAGATATACAGTTGAAGGGTTCAGGGAGAACGCCTTTTTCACGCGGCGGTGATGGAAAAGCAGCCTTAGGGCCAGTATTAAGAGAATATTTAGTGAGCGAGGGAATGCATCAGTTCGGTATCGCGACGACTCGCGCTCTGGCAGCTGTGGGCACAGAGGATTGGGTCGCCCGAGAAGATCTGAAGCCGCGCGCAGTCTTGACGCGGGTTTCAGCTAGCCATATTAGAGTGGGAAGTTTTGAGTTTTTTGCGGCGAAAGGAGAATGGGATCAAGTCAGGCGGCTGGCGGATTATGCAATTGATAGACATTTTCCTGAGGCTAAAAATTCGGAAGATCTATACTTGCAATTTTTTAAGTCAGTGCTGCGCAAGCAAGCGAAACTGATTGCAGATTGGATGAGTGTGGGGTTTGTTCATGGGGTGATGAACACAGACAACATGACTATTTCTGGAGAAACGATAGATTATGGTCCATGCGCTTTTATGGATCGTTATGTGCCGTCTACTGTTTTTAGTTCTATCGACGGGCATGGCCGCTATGCTTATGAGAACCAACCGAAAATGGGTCAGTGGAACCTCGCCCAATTGGCAAAAGCCCTCATACCACTTTACGATGAGGAACAGGAGCGGGTTATACAAAGATTCGTGGATGAGCTCGATAGATTTAATGATTGCTACGAGACATTTTGGCTAGACAATATGCGTGCAAAATTCGGCATGGTTAGTAAGGACAAAGGGGATGGGGAACTTGTTAAGCAGCTCTTAGAATTGATGCATCAAGGTGGAGCCGATTTCACCCTGGCGTTCCGTTATCTTGCTGATGTGAGATTAGATGACGAGCTTAAGTTTAAGTCGCAATTTAATGCTGTCGTTAATCTTGATGATTGGTTAGCTCGCTGGGCTGAACGTATTGAACGTGATGGCCAATCCCCGGAAGAGTGTGCTGATAGGATGAATACGGTTAATCCTATTTATATTCCGCGAAATCATAAAATCGAAGAGGTATTAGATGCGGCGGTGAATCGTAACGACCTTGAACCATTCCGCATGATGCTCAGTGTGATGTCTGAACCTTACTCATACAAATCAGGCCATGAGGAATATGCCGAGCCCTCTCCAGCCAATGCTGAGCCTTATATTACTTTTTGCGGCACTTGAGCATGAGTAATAATCGAAGTTTTATTAATTCTATTCGTCGCTCTTGTTGATCTCGTTGAGCTCGTAAATTAGGTCTAGCGCTTGCTTAGGGGTTAATTCGTCGGCATTTACGTCGGCGAGTCGCTGCGAAATCGGATCATTGGACTTAAAATTTAAAGTGTTCGTTTGGCTAAAAAGGTCCGGCTCGGTAATTCCACCAGTGCCTTTTGACTCTAAAAACTTGAGTTCTTGTTTTGCAGCTTTAACGATTTCTTGAGGTACTCCCGCAAGCTGAGCAACTTGTATGCCGTAACTTTGTGATGCCGGACCATCAGCAACGCTGTGTAGAAAGACAATTTCATCTTTGTGTTCAACAGCGGAAACATGAATATTTTCAATATCTGGAATTTCTTCAGATAAACCAGTTAATTCGAAGTAATGCGTCGCAAACAGGGTAATACTTTGATTTGTTTTGGCTAGGTAACGAGCAATTGAAAATGCCAAAGCAAGTCCGTCATACGTTGATGTGCCACGACCAATTTCATCCATAAGCACTAAGCTGTTTTGGGTAGCATTATTCAGAATATTCGCAGCCTCTGACATCTCTACCATGAATGTGGACTGCCCTCCAGAGAGATTGTCTGAGGCTCCAATTCGGGTAAAAATTTGATCGATTCGACCAATCAAAGCAGACTCTGCTGGAACAAAGCTCCCCACATGAGCGAGCAAAACAATCAATGCGCATTGGCGCATGTATGTGGATTTTCCACCCATGTTGGGCCCAGTGATAATGAGCATTTTTCTATGGACGTCGATCTCTAAATTGTTAGAAATGAAATTATCAATTTGTGTCTCGACAACTGGATGACGACCGTTAACAATATTGATCTCGTTACTCTCGACTAATATCGGGCAGACATAGTTCTGTTCCAATGCCAATTGGGCAAGGCTACAAAGGCCATCAAGTTGAGCGATAGCTCTTGCAACTTTTTGAATTTCTTCTCGATGGGTCTGCAACGAGCCTATAAGGTTCTCGTAGATATGTTTTTCACGTTTTAGTGCGCGGTCTTTTGCTGATAGTGCTTTATCTTCAAATTCTTTTAGTTCCGGAGTGATAAATCGTTCTGCATTCTTTAATGTTTGTCGTCTCCTGTAGGTGTCTGGCACCGCCGATGCATTCGTTTTTGAGACCTCAATGTAAAATCCATGGACACGATTAAACTCAACTTTTAAGCTGTTAATACCCGTTTCCGTTCTCTCTCTTTGTTCTAGCTCTATTAGGAAGGTGCCGCAATCATTCTGAACTGATCTCAGGACGTCTAGTTCAGAATCATAGCCATCATTAATAACTCCACCCTCTGTCAGCAAAGTCGCTGGCTCAGGAAGAATTGCAGCGACAAGTTCTTCAGCTATTTTGGCGTTACATGATAAATCGCTGGATAATGAAGACAACAATGGTAAGTCTGAAGCTTTAATTGATGCTTTTAATTTAGGTAAAAGCAGCAGAGACTCTCTCAATCCAGAAAGATCTCGAGGTCGAGCACTTCTTAGGGTAATGCGCGAGTTGATTCGTTCTATATCTGAAATTGAGCCAAATATCTGCTGCATTGAACTTAGAGTGGCAGAGTTTTTTTGGTCAGTGAGCCATGCAATAGTCGAGTGGCGTTCCCTTATGTCATTATGATTAAATAATGGATGATTGAGTGCGTGTTGAATCCACCGAGAGCCCATGCTGGATTTTGATTTATCGACTGTAGACAGCAATGTTGGACTAATCTCTCCTTGCAGCGTCGTGGTTATCTCGAGATTTTTTCGGGTCGCAACGTCAAGTTTTATAAAGTCATTATCCTGTTCAACCTGGACGGCTGTGATGTGGGATAGTGGTTCGGATTGGGTGCTTTGCGCATAAGAGAGTAGCGCACCAGCTGCTGATATGGCGGAGAGTGAGTTTTCACAGCCGAAACCCCGTAAGTCTCGAACTTTCAGGTGAGCGCATAAATTTTTTCGCGCTACCTCTTCTTCAAAGTTCCAGATGGGAAGCCGTTGAATTCTAATTTTGGTTTGATCCATTTCCGGGAAAACCGACCCTTCAGGAGCGATGATTTCAGAGGGTTGAAGACGCGCTATTTCATCTAATACCGATAATGTATTGCTTTCCTTTATTTTCAATTGTCCTGCGGCAATAGATAACCATGCGACACCCAAGCTATCGTTTTTTTTGTAAAAACTCAGCACATAGTTTTCTTGTTTATCGGGCAGCAGTGCAGCATCCGATAGCGTACCTGGAGTAACTATTCGAACTACTTTTCTCTCAACGGGGCCTTTTGACGTCGCTGGATCCCCAGTTTGTTCGCAAATAGCTATGGATTCTCCATGTTTAACTAGTTTTGCAAGATATTGCTCGGCAGCGTGATGCGGGACCCCAGCCATTTTAATCGGCTCTCCAGCCGAACTCCCCCGAGCTGTTAAAGTGATTCCGAGCAATTTAGCGGCGCGTTCGGCGTCATCAAAGAAAAGTTCGTAGAAGTCCCCCATTCGGTAGAACAGCAGTTTATCGGTATGCCCTGATTTGATTTTTAGGTACTGACGCATCATGGGCGTATGCACAGATTTTTGTGAAGTGTCTACAACCTTTTTCTTGTCGATAGTATTCGGTTGAATTTTGGTCATGAGAAATTAAGAACACATTTATCTTTATGGGTGCGCACCTGGATGTGCAGCCTAGTGCCGCTCACGCTCACTATCCTGCCATAAACGCAAAATAAGTGATGTGATGCGTAAATCTAATTCTTGAGGTTCTGAACATGAGGTCGAAGTGCTGACAACAGTTGGCCGAAAATTTTAGGGTTCCCAGCTAAAATTTTTCCGCTATCCAAGTATTCTGTTTCGCCGTCCAAATCACCTACTAGACCCCCGGCTTCTTTAATCAGTAACGCGCCCGCTGCCATATCCCATGGAGATAGCCCAATTTCCCAGAAGCCATCCAAGCGACCCGCAGCAACATTGGCTAAATCTAGGGCCGCTGCACCGGGCCTTCGAATTCCAGAGGTCTTTAATGCGATTGTTTTGAACATTTCTCCGTAGGCATCAACATCTGCATTTGCCTTGAATGGAAACCCGGTTCCTATGAGGCAGTCGATAAGTTTGTCTCTTTTGGAGACTCGAATTCTTTTCTCATTAAGATACGCGCCTGCTCCTCTGGAAGCTGTATATAAATCGTTGCGACATGGGTCGTAAACAACGGCCACTTGCAATTGTTTTTTATATGCGAGCGCGATGGATACGGCGTAAACAGGGAAGCCATGTAGAAAATTTGTTGTACCGTCGAGTGGATCGATAATCCATTCGTAATCGGATTCTCCAATTCTTCCGGATTCCTCAGCTAAAAATGCATGGTCCGGGTAGACTTTTTGCAATGAGTTGATGATTTCAGCCTCAGCAGCATGATCGACTTCGCTAACTAAGTCATTTTTTGTTTTATGCTGTATTTTCAGCTGTTCAATATTTTCGGCTGCGCGGTTAATGATGTCGCCTGCACGCCTAGCGGCTTTAACCGCAAAGCCTAACATGGGATTCATAGTGAACTCTCGGAAGTATTTTAGAGAACGAAAACGCTATTCTAAATTAAACGGATCATGTTCGCGACGTTCGGTAGCTTTGTGGGAATAAATTTAATACGGAATCCTAGTAATAGTACACTGACATACATGCTTGATAGAGTGAGAATAATCCTAGTTTCGCCGAGCCATCCTGGCAACATAGGGTCTGCTGCGCGAGCCATGAAAACTATGGGTCTGACACAGTTGTATCTGGTTGACCCCAAATTTTTCCCCCATAGTGATGCGACTGCACTTGCAGTGGGTGCAAGTGATTTATTAGAGGGCGCATCAGTGTGTGACTCGCTTGATGAGGCGTTAATGGGAACTGTGTTTTCCGTGGCGGCTACTGCGAGGCATCGCGATCTGAGTCATAAAACAATGGCCCCTCGCCAAGTAGCTGGTGCTTTTTTAGAAAAAACTGCTGAAGGTGACGTTGCTATTGTATTTGGTCCTGAGCGAACTGGGCTTACCATTGAGGATGCAACTAAATGTAATGTTATTTCAACTATCCCATGTAATCCAGATTATTCCTCTTTAAATTTAGCGCAAGCAGTACAAGTATTTACTTATGAGCTCAAAGTCAGGAGCGCGGAAGGGGCTATTTCCGGTGGCATCGGAAGGTTGGTTGAGCGTGCTACCCACGAAGAAATCGAAGGGCTGATCGGACACTTTGAAAAAGTCCTGATCGAAATTGATTTTTTGAATGCTAAGAACCCGGGACGGGTGATGCAGCGCATACGCCGGTTAGTCGCTAAGACGGAGTTAGAGAAGGAGGAGTTGAATATCTTGAGGGGTTTTCTCAGCGCAGTCGAGAAAAAAGCGCTGTAGAATCGAGACCAATTCGATTTAGATAGGACTAATAATGTTTGGCCGACTACGTGAAGAAATCGGAATCATCTTTGATCGCGATCCAGCCGCTAGAACAACCTGGGAGGTAGTGACTTGTTATCCCGGTTTTCACGCGATGTTGTTTCATCGGGTTGCTTATGCGCTATGGCACCTAGGATTACGTTGGCTGGCAAGATGGCTCTCTTCCATTGCGAGATGGCTAACTGGCATTGAGATTCATCCAGGAGCCACGATCGGGAGACGATTTTTCATTGATCACGGCATGGGTGTCGTAATCGGGGAGACCTCAATCATTGGTGATGACTGCACACTCTACCATGGCGTAACATTGGGTGGTACGAGTTGGGATAAAGGCAAACGTCATCCTACGCTTGGAGATGGTGTGGTCATTGGGGCTGGCGCCAAGGTGCTTGGACCTATTTCAATTGGCGCAAACGCTAAGGTTGGGTCAAACGCTGTTGTTGTTAAAGACGTTCCTGTCGAGGCCACGGTTGTTGGTATTCCTGCCCGGATCGTCGAGGATGGTGAGATAACCAGTCAGGATAGCGAGACAAAAGTAGCATTCTCAGCATACGCGACGAGTGCTGATGTGAATGACCCCATAGTCAAGGCCCTTGGTGCTGTATTGGATCGCGCAGAGAACGTTGACGCACGGCTCGACTATATTCTTTCAGAGCTTAAAAAATTGGGTGTTGATGTGCCCGAGCAATATCGTAAAGGACAGTAAATCGACATTTTTAATAGTTGACTAAAATAGTCGGGAACTTTACAATCCAGCCTTGTCTTACGTTTTAAGCTACTTTAAAGTGTCATTAAGTCGACAGGCCCTGGGGAGGGGTCGCCAATGAGGTTAACGACAAAAGGCCGTTTTGCGGTCACTGCGATGATGGATATAGCCCTCCAACAGGGAGAGCAACCTGTAGCGCTAGGTGATATCAGCGAACGGCAAAATATTTCCTTGTCTTATCTCGAGCAACTGTTTGGGAAACTCAGACGGCGTGCGCTCGTCACTAGTGTTCGAGGTCCGGGTGGCGGCTATCGTATTAGCCAGCCTACAGAATCGATTACCGTAGGTGAGATCATAAGGGCGGTTGATGAAACCGTTGATGCAACTCAGTGCGGCGGATTAAAAAATTGCAAAGACGATAAAGAGTGCATTACCCATGAGCTTTGGACAGGTTTAAATGAACGTATTTTTGATTACATGGATACCGTGAGGCTTGCAGATTTAGTTGAGAAACGGGCTGTCAAGATGAATGGTGTTCACAAAATTAAGTTTGAGAAAACCAATCGTGTGTAATTATTTGCTGATTTTTGGGTTAGCTCCGGCAAGAGTGGAGCTCTAGTTGATGTCAGTATATTTCGATCATAATTCCACGACAAAGCTAGCTGCGCCTGCGTTTGAGGCAATGCTACCTTTTCTTCAGGAACAATATGGAAATGCCTCCAGTCGGCATGACTTAGGAACAACCGCGCGGGAAGCTATCAATCATTCGAGAGAGAAGGTCGCCTCGTTAGTTGGAGTTCATTCCTCTCAAGTGATTTTCACTTCAGGCGGAACCGAATCAAACAATATGTTCATTAATGGAATGACCTCTTACCTAGCTCCAGGTAGGGTGCTGATTGGAGCAATTGAACATCCTTGTGTTGTTGCGCCATCAAGATATCTTGCCCGATTGGGATGGTCAGTCGATACTATTCCTGTCTCCAAGGACGGCGAAATAGAGGCTAGTGAAGTTGCCGCTCTTACAATAGAAAAAGATTGCTTGGTATCGGTGATGATGGCTAATAATGAAACGGGTGTGATACAACCTGTTGCCGCAATCGCTGCACAGGTAAGAAAAAGTGGTGGGTGGATGCACACCGACGCTATTCAAGCCGTAGGTAAAACGCCTGTATCATTTGACGAGAGCGGTGTACATGCTATGAGTGTTTCGGCTCACAAGATTTATGGGCCTAAAGGGATTGGGGCTTTAATTATCGATAAAAAGCTCCCTATTGATGCGTTTGTTCGAGGGGGTGGACATGAGTCCGGTTTACGGTCAGGCACTGAAAATGTCGCTTCAATTGTCGGCTTTGGTGTTGCAGCGGAACTCGCAAATGAAACGGCAAAGGATTATGGAGCGCGATTAAGTATTATGCGCGACAAGATAGAGGGTCAGTTGGCTTGTTTGGGAGCCGTTATACACGGAGGCCGATTGCCTCGTTTGGGTAATACCTCTTATTTTTCTATTCCAGGTATACAAGGTGAAACGCTAGTTATGGAGTTGAATAAGTCCGGTTTTGCGGTCGCAAGTGGGTCGGCATGTTCTAGCCATGGTAGTGATTCAAGCGAGACATTAAGAGCGATGGGGGTTTCTGAGGAACTTGCACACGGTGCAGTGCGTCTTAGTCTTGGTTTGGATAACACAATAGATGAGTGTGAAAAGTTCAATACGACCCTGAAAGACATTTGCGCTCGGTTAAAAGATTTAGTTTCACTTACTGTTTAAATCAAATATTAATTATGTCAATACAAGTTACGCAAAAAGCAGCGCTTCATATCCAACGTTCCCTTGAAAAAGAAGGAGGCGTGGGTTTGAGGTTTGGGGTTAAAACTGTCGGGTGCTCAGGCCTGAGTTACACGTTTGAAAAAGCTTCCGAGATTACGTCCGAGGATGAAATATTTGAGACTGAAAATGTGAAGGTGTTAGTTAAAAAAACTGACCTTCTGTTTTTAGATGGATCAACTCTTGATTTTGAAAGACAAGGCTTAAATGAACTATTCAAAGTTGAGAATCCGAAAGCTGCAGCTACTTGTGGCTGCGGCGAAAGTTTTACGATTGAAGAAAATGACTGAGGTGTACTAACGATATGAGTACTGCAATTGATAACATTGTTAACCAACCTTATACGGCTGGATTTAAAACCGATATTGAGACCGACTCTGTCGCTCGCGGATTAAATGAGGATGTGATCCGAACGATATCCAGTAAAAAAAATGAGCCGGATTGGTTATTGGATTTTCGTTTAAAAGCTTACAGACATTGGTTGACTATGAATGAGCCTAAATGGTCAAATGTCACGTATCCTAAAATTGATTTTCAGGACATCATCTACTATTCCGCACCAAAACCTAAAGCGACTAAGAAATCGATGGATGAGGTAGATCCTGAGTTGCTAGAAACATTTGAAAAGCTTGGGATTCCGATGAATGAGCGAGCTGCACTTGCTGGGGTTGCGGTCGACGTTGTGTTCGATAGTGTATCGGTTACGACTACATTCAAGGAAAAATTAGCAGAACACGGAATAATTTTCTGCTCTTTTTCTGAGGCGGTTAGAGATCATCCGGACCTCATAAAACGCTATTTAGGCAGTGTTGTGCCATACACAGATAACTTTTATTCCGCATTAAATTCTGCGGTCTTTACCGATGGGTCCTTTTGCTTTATTCCGAAAGGGGTGAAGTGTCCGATGGATTTGTCGACTTATTTCCGTATTAACACTCAGGATTCAGGTCAGTTTGAGAGGACACTAATTGTTGCTGAGGAAGGTAGTCAAGTTTCGTATCTTGAGGGATGTACCGCGCCTCAGTTCGATACGAATCAACTTCATGCCGCGGTGGTTGAGTTAGTTGCTTTGGATAACGCCGACATCAAATATTCGACGGTTCAAAACTGGTATGCCGGAGATGAAAATGGTGTGGGCGGAATTTTTAATTTCGTTACTAAAAGAGGACTTTGTAAGGGAGCCAATTCTAAAATTTCTTGGACTCAGGTTGAGACCGGATCAGCGGTAACTTGGAAGTACCCATCGTGTGTCTTGCTGGGTGACAACTCAGTGGGTGAATTCTATTCCGTTGCGCTGACAAATAATATGCAACAAGCAGATACAGGCACGAAAATGTTTCATCTTGGAAAGAATACGCGCAGTCGTATCATTAGTAAGGGTATTTCCGCAGGAAAATCAAACAACAGTTATCGTGGTTTAGTTAAGGTTTCGCCGAAAGCCGATGGCGCTCGCAACTACTCTCAATGTGACTCTATGCTCATCGGAGATCTTTGCGGTGCGAACACGTTTCCTTACCTTGAGGTTGGTAACAAGAGCGCGACCGTGGAACATGAAGCAAGTACATCGAAGATTGGTGAGGAGCAACTGTTTTATTTCTTGAGTCGAGGTATTGACTCTGAAGAAGCAGTTTCAATGATTATTAATGGATTTGTTAGAGATGTATTTATGCACTTGCCCATGGAGTTTGCGGTCGAGGCAACAAAACTACTCGGTCTCAAACTGGAAGGAAGTGTTGGATGATTTCAAATAATGCGGAAGTGATTTTAAATGCTCAAGACTTGTCGGCGAGCATTACTGGTACTCAGATTTTGAAAGGGTTTGATATTACCATTAAGGCGGGGGAAATACATGCAATTATGGGGCCAAATGGCTCGGGAAAAAGTACTTTTTCAAAAGTGGTTGCCGGACATCCGTCATATTCAGTAGACGGAGGAATTTTAGAATTTAGAGGGAAAAACTTAACGGACCTTGAGCCTGACGAACGAGCTAAACTCGGGATTTTTTTAGGGTTTCAGTATCCGGTAGAGGTGCCAGGTGTTACGAATGGCGCGTTCTTGAGGTTAGCTTACAACACGGTGCAAGGAGCTCGTGGCAAGGATGAATTAGATCCTCTTGAATTTGATGACTATATCCAAAGTAAATTGAATTTATTGGGTATGGATGCAGAATTTTTAGAGCGTAGCCTAAATGACGGATTTTCTGGCGGTGAAAAAAAGCGAAATGAAATTCTTCAGATGGCAATCCTTGAGCCAACATTAGCAATATTGGATGAAACTGATTCTGGGCTTGATATCGACGCATTGCGTGTTGTTGCAAATGGAGTTAACACTTTGCACGCTGATGCTGATGCTGTTGTACTTGTTACTCATTATCAGAGATTGTTAAATTATATCGAGCCGGATTTTATTCATGTTGTTGATGGGGGCCGTGTGATTAAGACGGGCGATAAGTCACTCGCACACGAGCTTGAATCTCGAGGGTACGAGTGGATTCTGGAAGAAAATCGTTCGAGTGTGTCATGAGCGAGCAATCAATTGAATTTACTGCTTCTTTGCTGAAGGATAATGGGGCGAGTCTCGAATTGTCTCAAGAGCACTGGCTGAAAGAGCGTCAGCAAGAGGCTCGTTTCCAATTAGAAAATAATTCATTACCAACCACTGCTGAAGAAGAGTGGCGGTTTACCGACTTGACAGGACTGTATAAGAGAACATTATCAGTTCCACAGGCTGATTTGCCAGTTGACTCGGCGGTCGTTAGGTCATTAGTCATCCCAGAGGCTTTAAGCTCTATTGTTCTTGTGGATGGAGTTTATTCTCCTGATATGAGCTTCGTCGATGCGGGTAAAACTAAAATTCGAGTGAGTAACCTAGAAGCCGCTTTACAAGATGAAAGTTTAACGTCGTTACTAAAAGATCAATTAAATAAAATTGATGGCGACGGTATTAGCGCTTTTGGTGAGATGAATACCGCACTATTCAAAGACATTGTAGTCATCCATGTTGGTTCTGGTGTTCAGTCCTTTGAGACCATTCATGTTTTAAATATTAGTACCGGTAAGCAGACATTCAATCATCCTCGATTACTTCTTATTGCGGAAAAGCAGGCAAAAGTATGTATTTTTGAAGATTACGTTGGAATTGGAGGCTTCGAATATATGACTAATTCAGTGTCTGAATTATCACTCGCGGCTGATTCTGAGGTAATTCACGTCAAGCTTCAACGGGATGACGATAGCGCTTATCACATCGCTCATACACACGTGGGGGTCGACAATGGAGCGTCATATCGCAACTGGTCAATTAGCGTTGGGGCGGCGGTATCGAGACACAATATGGTGACACGTCAACGACAGGAAGGTGGCCAGATAGATATAAAGGGTCTAGCGCTTGGTCATGGAAAACGAATTGTAGATACTCACTCTTGTATCGAACATACCCGGCCTCATGGAGAGTCAACTCAAGTTCATAAAACCATTGCTGGCGGTCGTTCAAAAGTTGTTTTCAACGGCAAAGTAAAAGTGCATAAAAATGCACAGCAAACTAACTCCAGTCAGCAAAATCGTAACCTTTTACTGAGTGCTCGCGCGTCAGTTGATGCTAAGCCAGAGTTGGAGATCTTCGCCGATGATGTTAAATGTGCTCATGGGGCAACTGTCGGGCAAGTGAGCGAAGATGAATTGTTTTATTTGAAGACACGAGGTCTTGATGATGCCATTGCACGTAATGTACTAAATTATGCATTTGCGAAAGAGGTCATCGACGACTTACCTATCCAGTCCTTGGGTGGTGTCATCGAAAGTTATATCAAGGAGCAAACTAAAACATGAATATAGGTAGGATATAGATGGATAAACTAGATATGGAAGTTCTATCCGGCAAGTTAGATGCAGAGCTTATTAAAAAAGACTTTCCTGTTTTATCTAATTCTGCGAATAACGCACCATTGGTTTATTTAGACAGTGGTGCAAGCGCGCAAATGCCTCAATCGGTCATAGATCGAATCAACCATTATCATCAGTATGAACATGCGAATATTCATCGTGGAGTTTATGAGCTATCTGAGCAAGCTACGATCTCATATGAATCAGTGAGGTCGACGGTGGCACGTTTTTTAAACGTCACGGATACAGCGGAAGTGATCTTTACCAAGGGCACAACGCATGCAATAAATTTAGTTGCACACGCGTTTGGCCGCACCTTTATTCGTGCTGGGGATGAGATAGTCATCTCTCACATGGAACATCATTCGAATATTGTTCCATGGCAGCAGTTATGCGAGGAGGTTGGCGCGACTTTGAAAATCATTCCCATCAGTGATGTCGGTGAATTAGATTTAGAGGAATACCGTCGTCTATTGTCAGATAGAACTAAAATCATAGCTGTTACCCATGTCTCTAATGTCCTTGGAACTATAAATCCAATTAAGGAGATGGTGGCATTAGCTCATGCTAAGGATATTCCAGTATTGGTTGATGGCGCTCAAGGGGCGCCTCACATGAAAGTTGATCTTCAAGACTTAGATTGTGATTTCTATATTTTCTCTGGGCATAAGGTGTGCGGGCCGACGGGTATTGGTATTCTCTACGGGAAGCGCGACTGGTTGGAGCGAATGAACCCTTATGAAGGTGGGGGAGATATGATTCTCTCCGTAACTTTCGAAAAAACCACCTATGCTGAGATACCCTCAAAGTTCGAGGCAGGTACTCCTCCCATTGCTTCTGCGATTGGTCTAGGTGAAGCAATAAAATATCTCGAGTCAATTGGTCTTGAAAATATTGAAAACCATGAAAAGGTCCTAACCCAATACGCAACAGAGGCATTATCAGATATCAGCGGGCTCACAGTTTACGGAACTGCTCCGCAAAAAGCGGGTGTCATTTCTTTTGGTGTTCAAGGTGTGCATCCTCATGATATGGCTACGTTACTCAGCGATGATGGCGTTGCTGTTAGAGCCGGTCATCATTGTGCGCAACCTGTTATGCAAAGGTATAAAGTGCCTGCAACAACCCGTGCCTCATTTTATTTGTACAACACGCTTGACGACATAGATAAACTAGTTGACTCCGTGCGAAGTGCAAAGAAAATATTTAGTTAGAACTTTTTAAATATGAGCTCTAAGCAAATGTATCAAGAAGTGATCTTAGATCATTGTAAAAAACCTCGTAATTGGGGTCAGGTGCAGAATGCCACACACAAAGCTGAGGGTATAAACCCGTTGTGTGGCGATCGCATCTGCGTCAGCATGAATGTTGTTGATGAAAAGATCGAGGATATTCAATACGAGGGAGAGAGTTGTGCTATTTGCATGGCTTCTGGTTCAATGATGACCGCAAAAGTGAAAGGTAAAGCTTGTACTGAGGCGATTGATTTGACTGAGCAGTTTCGTGTGCTAACCACTGAGGCAGAAAATAAGGAGGAACCAGCTGGATTTGGTAGTCTTGCCGTTTTTTCTGGGATCCGCGACCTTCCCTCAAGAGTTAAGTGTGCACTGCTACCATGGCACACACTAATCGCGGCGATTAACTCACAGAGTGAAATTTCGACGGAAGGGGATAAAGACCCAGTTCCTGGCTCAGGTACCCAAAAATAAATAATTAACATATGCCCAAAATTGCTGATCTAGAAGTTACTCCTAATCCTAACGCACGAAAATTCGTGCTCAAGGAGCCTATAACTTATGGTGTCGCTAAGTCGTATGAGTCGGTTGAAGAAGCCGCTGGGGACGATCTTGCTACTCAATTATTTGAGGTCGATAGTGTTGTATCTATCTTTTACGTAGATAATTGGATAACAGTGACTCAAGACGGGAGTGCGGATTGGAAGGATTTGATGCGGACCTTAGCTGAGCCAATTCGATCCGCTCCTGCTGCTACTCAGGTTTCAGAGGAGGCATCACAAACCGCCAGTTGGCTGCAAACCGACGACTCCACTTTGTCAGAGACAGATCGGGCTAAACTGCTGCAAATTAATGAATTACTTGATGATCGTGTAAGACCTTATCTACAAAGTGATGGGGGCGATCTTTATGTTGTTGGCCTAGAGGACAATGTCTTGAGTGTTCATTATCAAGGTGCGTGTGGCAGCTGCCCGAGTTCACTATCTGGAACACTTGCTGGCATTACTGGGTTGGTCCGTGAGATTGATCCAAATATCGATGTAATTGCTGTTTAGGTTCCGCTGTTTTCGGAACTTAATTTCGAGAGGTCTACACGAAATATGAGTGAGTGGCAGAAAGTATGCGCAACTGGGGACATCCCCCTCGGTGAGTGGCATCAATCAGATATGGACGGAACTACTGTCGTTATATACAACGTAGATGGAGAATTCTTTGCGATTGAGGATGTTTGTACGCACGATGGGGCCATTTTGAGTGGATGCCCCTTAGAGGGTGATGAGGTCGTTTGTCCTCGACATGGCGCAAGATTTTCAGTTAAAACCGGTGAGGCCTTAAGTGCGCCAGCTTGGGAGGCGACAGCAACATTTCCGATAAAGATAGAAAACGACGAAATTTGGGTGCGGGATTTAAGGTGGGATTAGCTTTTCTAAGGTCTACTGAACTTTCTTGGTGAACGATAGGCCGCTCAAAGTTTCCAATAAAAATTTAACTCGCTCCCCCGTTAGTTCGAGGTTTTCATGTTCACAAATAATTTTGCTCGGACCCGAGAATCGAATGTCATTTCTTTTTTGTACTAGCTCAATGATTTCCATAGGGTCGCACAGAGGCTCAGCGTGAAATGCTATTGTGGTTTTATGTGGCGCTGAGTCAATTTTTGAAATACCTAATTTTTTCCCAATGATTCTTAGCTGATGAGATGCTAATAAGGCTTTAGATTCCGATGGGAGCAATCCGAATCGATCGATTAGCTCCTCTTCAATTTTCTCTAGTTGTACTGTTTCTGAGGTGTTCGCTAGTCGTTTGTAAATAATAAGACGCTCATGAACGTCAGGACAGTATTCATCTGGAAGAAGGCTTGGTGTGTGTAAAACGATTTCGGTTCCCTGTGGAATTTGGATGTCTATATTTGGTTCTTTTCCTAATTTTAATGATTGAACAGCTCTATCTAACATATCAACATATAGCTGAAATCCAATTTCTTGTAAATCGCCGCTTTGGGAATCCCCGAGCACTTCTCCGGCGCCACGTATTTCGAGGTCATGCATGGCAAGGAAGAAGCCAGACCCCAAGTCTTCCATAAGTTGAATTGCGTCGAGCCTTTTTTTTGCGGGACCTTTTAATTTAACGTCGTCAGTCGTCATTAAGTATGCATATGCTTGATGGTGAGATCTGCCGACTCTTCCACGAAGCTGGTGCAGTTGTGCAAGTCCAAATTTCTCGGCTCGATTAATGATGATGGTGTTTGCGGTAGGAATGTCTATCCCTGTCTCAATGATAGTGGTACACAACAGAATGTTGAAGCGTCCTTGATAAAAATCTCGCATAACATATTCGAGATCTCGTTCATGCATTTGGCCGTGGGCGATCCTTATAGATGCTTCTGGAACTATTTCGATTAATTTTTCTAATTCTCTTTGTATCGAATCCACCTCATTGTGTAAGTAGTATATTTGTCCTCCACGTTTTAACTCTCTTAATACTGCTTCCCTAATAATCCCACGGCTGTATGACATAACAAAGGTTTTGATAGAGAGTCTTTTTTCCGGTGGAGTTGTGATTACGGAAAAGTCTCTTAGACCTTCCATACTCATTGCGAGAGTCCTCGGTATAGGAGTTGCGGTGAGGGTTAAAATATCGGTTTCGGCCCGTATGGCTTTCAATGCTTCTTTATGACGCACACCAAAGCGATGTTCTTCGTCAACAATAATTAAACCAAGGTTATGAAATCGAACATCCTTTGAGAGTAGTTTGTGTGTTCCGATAACAATATCTACTTTTCCCGCCTTTAATCCATCTATGGTTTCTGAGGCCTCCTTTTTACTTCTAAAACGAGATAATTCGCGCACTTGTACTGGAAGACTTGCGAATCGGTCAGAGAAGGTCTGAAAGTGTTGCTCAGCTAGTAGGGTTGTTGGAACAAGAACAGCTACTTGGGCATTATCAGCGATAGCCACGTATGCAGCGCGAAGAGCGACTTCCGTTTTGCCGAAGCCTACGTCACCACAAATGAGTCGATCCATAGGCTTATCGGACTTCAAATCACTGATGGTCTCTTCGATAGCTTGGTGTTGATCTCTTGTTACCGTGAAGGGAAAATCCTCGCAGAAAGTTGCATATCCATCCTTGTCTATATGTCGCGACACTCCTTTCTTGGAGGCGCGCTGTGCGTATATATTTAATAATTCTGCAGCAGTATCTCTAATTTTTTTGGCTGCCTTTTTCTTGGCTTTATCCCACTTTTCGCTGCCTAGACGATGGACTGGAGCTGTTTCTGGTGGCCCACCTGAATATCTACTGATCAGTTCGAGTTGTGAAACTGGTACGTAAAGTAGGTCTCCATCAGCGTATTCGATAGTGAGGAATTCTGTATCTCCTTCTCCCATATCCAATATGACTAATTCTTTATAACGGCCAATTCCATGTTGCAGGTGGACGATTGGATCATCTTTTCGGATTTCCGAAAGATCCCTAACAAGATTTTCCGTAGAAATTTTTTGTTCGCGCTTGTTTAGTGTTCTGGTTTGTTGTGGATAAAGTTCAGATTCTGTAATAACAGCGAGCGATCCATCGAGACAGGAAAAACCATGATCTATAAGCCCTACAGCGATGGGAAGCTTTTCAGTCACGCTAGGTAAGTGTTTCCATCCCTCGACCTCCACTGTTTGTATCGAGCGCTCGTGGAATAAGGTTTTAATAGTTTCTCTCCTGCCCGGACTGTCTGCAATTAAGACTACGTTTCCTGAAAAATTAGATAGGAATGATCTTAAATTACCTACGGGGTCCTGTTGCTTACGGTTAATAGAAAGATCCGGTAGTCGAGAAAAATAGCTATCATCCTTACCAACTCTCTGAACCGATAGGCGTTTTAATTTCTTAATTTGAGAGAAAAACAGTTCTTCGCTTACAAATAACCTCGAGGGGTCAAGGAGTGGTCGCTCAGGGTCCCCCCTTAGTAATCGGTATCTTGATTGCGTGTCTGTCCAAAAATCCTTGATTTCTGATGCGAGGTCGCCCTCTAAAATCATAGACCAATCATTATCTAAGTAGCTTAATAAAGGAGAAACATGGTCGAAAAATAACGGTAAATAGTATTCTATCCCCGGCGGATTAGACCCTTTAGATACCTCTTTGTAAATCAGACTTTTAGATGGATCACCCTCTATGATTTCCCTATATTGGGTTCTGAATTTAGCTCTTGCTTCATCATCGGTAGGAAATTCTCTTGCTGGTAACAATCTTATTTCATTTACTTTGTAGATACTCCTTTGGGTATCGACATCAAAGGTTCTTATGCTGTCAATCTCAGTGTCAAAGAGATCGATTCTATAGGGGAGTACGCTGCCCATTGGAAATACGTCAATGATCCCACCTTTTATTGCGTATTCTCCCGGAGCTACGACTTGTGAGACAGCGGAGTAACTAGCTTTTTGGAGTTTTTCCCTAAATTCATCTAAGTTTAGTGATTCTTTGGTTTTTAAAAAAAATACATAACTGTTTATAAATTCTTTGGGTGGTAGGTAGTAAAGAGCAGTTATGACTGGAACTATCAGTACGTCTATATTCTTAGTATCAATTTGATAGATCGTCTCTAGGCGCTGCGAAATCAAGTCTTGATGCGGCGAGAAAGTATCAAATGGGAGTGTTTCCCAGTCAGGGAGTAAGTGAACTCGCAGTTCTTGATTAAAAAATTTAATTTCTTCTTTTAGTCGATTAGCGTCAGACGCTTTTTGGCAGATTACCGCGAGAGGAGAGTTTGAGTTCCCAGCAGAGTTAGCAATAAGTAGACTAAGACCGCTTTTTGAGTTCAGCGTTATCGCTGTCCGTAGTTTGCTAGTTGGTAACTGGAGGCTGGTGCTCATGCGCTGAAAAAGCATCGATTATAATGCACATGCGCGTACGAATGTCCGTAATATTAAAATGAAACTATATTACTCGTTACAACTTATTCAATAGTGAGCAGTGTTATCTATGACTGATCCATCTTATTTTGTTGTCATACCGGCGGCTGGCAAGGGTGCTAGATTCTCGCCATCTGGAGATGTAGTAAAGCAGCATGCCGATCTTCTTGGTAAGTCAATATTGCAACGCTCAATAGAGCCTTTTATCTCGCATCAAAAAATAAAAAATGTGGTCGTTGTTCTATCTCCTGATGATTCAGGTCTGCAACAGGTTGAGTCCGACATTGAGCATCAAAAGCTAAGCTTTCAGCGAGTGGGGGGTAGAACGAGGGCTGAGAGCGTCTTGAACGGAATTAGGGCTTTAGATGCGTTTGCCGGCCCAGAGGATTGGGTCTTAGTTCATGACGCAGCGCGACCGTTGATCACTCAAGAATTGATTGATCGACTCATTAATGAGCTAACGATTGATTCGGAGGGTGGATTACTTGCGTGTCGATTAGTGGATACGATTAAGAACAGTAATGAGCGTAATAGAGTGGTTTCTACAGCTGACCGCAAGCAACTTTGGGCGGCTCAAACCCCGCAAATGTTTAGGAGAGCTAACCTCGAACAAGCGTTAAGTACGACGATTAACCGGAACGATATCACGGATGAATCATCTGCCATTGAGGCGCTAGGTATTAACCCTTTATTGGTAGAATCTGATTCCACGAATTTTAAAATCACATATGCTCACGATTTAGATCGAGCAAAACTAGTCCTGACAAAACGCGCTAAAAAAAAGGGAGCGGAAATATGAGAATCGGAGAAGGTTTTGATCTCCACGCTTTAGTTCCTGACAGGCCTCTTGTTATAGGTGGTGTAAATATTCCACACGATAAAGGATTGTTGGGACATTCTGATGCTGACGTATTGATTCACGCACTTATTGACGCATTACTTGGTGCATGTGGTTTGGGGGATATAGGTCAGCATTTTCCGGATACGGACCCTAAGTGGCACGACGTCGACAGCAAGTTGCTGCTAAATAAAGTTTATGAAATGATATGTCGTGCCGGATACGAAGTAGTCAATATTGACTCTACAATAATTGCTGAGCAGCCAAAGTTATCACCACACATACCGGAAATGCGTCGGATTCTGGCTGCGTTAGTCGGGGCAGAGGTTGACCAAATAAATATTAAAGCAAAGACCTCAGAGCGGTTAGGTGCGGTTGGTCGTGAGGAGTGTGTTGTGGCGACTGTTACGGTTTTATTGTCGACTGGGACATAAGTCTCTTGTGTTCTTAATTAATCGAGCAATCTGCGCGCTATCTTAGAAAGTGCGGCACCGACAATATGGTGTTGATTTTTATCTAAGTGGATTCCATCCACCACGCTGGTTGTTGTTACCGATGAGCAATCAAAATAGTGACAGGCTAATTCGTCTGATACCTTTTTGTATTCTTCTGCTAATCCAGCTATCTTAGTTTCTCCGCCTTCAAATTTCGGCGCGATTGGACCTTTGGGACTCTCGATTACCGGTGGTACTACTATCAATATAGACGGTATTGGCATGCCCGGTTCTATAGGTGAAGTTTTAATGTGATTTACGATGGCGCGCATCCCTTGCGCCGAGTGCCAAGCGTTAAGTTGATGCATCGATTGAAAATCATTGGTCCCTAGTGCCACAATAACCAAATCCAGCGGTGAATGCATTTCTATGACTTGCTGAATTCCATTGATTCCTCTCCGTCCTAGCAGAAAAGGATCCTCCCAAGCGGTACGCCTACCGTTAAGACAATTTTCGATAACACGAACTCTGTCGTCGACTTCATTTAGTACATTTTCCATAAACCCCGGCCATCGATCCTCGAAGTCTAGTCGTTTGCGTGTGCCCGGGATTATTCCCCAG
The DNA here is from genome assembly GCA_002167745.1 of Betaproteobacteria bacterium TMED22. GTDB lineage: Bacteria > Pseudomonadota > Gammaproteobacteria > Burkholderiales > Eutrophovitaceae > Eutrophovita. The sequence goes on along the minus strand of NHCB01000013.1, from coordinate 154,084 downwards.
CTGAGCGAATCGGAATAAACAAGTATTTGCTTCATATCCTCGAACCTTTGTAAAAATATGACTTTAGTGCATGGGAATACTTTGTTCCACTCTTTGAAGTATCTCTTCAGCGTCTTCTTGAAGTAATAAGTCTCTAGAAACGAGGGCTTTTGTCGCCTCACGGAGTTTGTTAACGTAGGTCATGTAGTCTGGGTAAAGTGAGAGCAACGATGGACGAGAATCATCTCCTTGATCTGCATCTTCATTACTCATGGATAGAGGGATAAATGAACCATGTTCATCACACAAGTCGCCACCACCAAATTCCGTGGTCCTAATATTCCAACCTAAATATGTCCCCATTGGTACTTCGATATGTGGATGTCTAATTCCAGCGATTTCATGTCCCATCTCATCGACAGCAGGCACTAATACTTTATGCCTCGCGATGACTTGCGGTATCAACATGTCTACCATGCCACGATTAAATTTCACTCTAGGGCCAAATTCCATGTCTCCCGATCCATTTAATGCGCCACGAAAACTCTTTCCTAGGACACTAGGTAAGCGTAACGACGTTAAGTCTACGAGCGTTTCCTCAGATATTTTCGGATAAATTGATTCTAATGGTTCTTTTCCTTCTACGACCCAACGCTCTAAGTTGTTTATTAAGGCTCGCATCAACGACCCAATATGGAGGGTATTTGATCCGTAAAAACACTGTCTTTCGCCATAACCATTGTGACCGACTCCGTTGAAACGGTTGTAGCTCTCAGCGCTGGAAATCAGGAATCTCCGAACCCGAGAGGATTCTGAGAAGTCCATTGTTGCCCCTTCACTGGCGCCGACAAGGGAGGCCCTGGACTGCCAAAACTCAGTGGAGGTATCTGTATGAAAAATCTTAGGATCAAAAGCAGGTCTTTTTAGTATCCCATCAGGAAACTTAAGAAACGGATTAACACGAACAGAGTATTGCCGAGGAAAATTCACATCTGGAATGAACCTTTCTGAGTGTTGCGTAGATACTCTATAAGGCTGTGAAAAACGGTAGTTAAGATAACTTTTTTCGACCCCAGCACCGTGAATATTCATGCCATCACAGACTTTTTCTCCGTTAACGTCAACGTTGAAACCTTGATACAGGAAGTCTCTTAAGTATCTGCCTCCTTGACCTATTCCTTGGCAAATTACGTGTTTAATTTTTGTTGTTGGATTGGGAGTGCCTAACGTGTCGGCATCCTCATGCTTTAGGTGCGAAATAAAATCTCGAGTTGTCGCTAGTCCTAGTCCCATTAAGGGAGCACCTGTAGCTTGATAGATCAGGTGGTAATTTCTATTTTTTAGGAAGCTGTTCTTAACGCAGATATACTCTGAGGAGGGTTCTCCTGGCCAACCCTCGGGGCAGTGCGCGAACGCCCATTGATCAGACGGCACCATTTCTCCTTTGCCAACATCTGAACTGCTGGCGCTAGTTGACCCACTTTGCATCACGAATAGTGATGCTTGCGCAATTTCTTTGTCGGTTGATATTGACGGGTAGGACTGCACGTGTCGTCTGCCAGAGAGCGGCAGAGTGTAGGGGTTTTGTTCTTGGAAACTACGGCCGTTAAATTCCGTAAGAATAAAGCCACGAACAGGGTTTTCTTTCTCAAGTGCTGATGGGAAGTCTACGATGAGCCGGTTTTCTATCTCTCTAACCTTTCCTTGCCATGCGATCCATGCCAATGTGTGACCGCGATTAAACAAAAATCCATTACCCAAATTAGTATTTTCGTTTATTAAATTAAGATCTTCTTGCGCATCAATATCGTGCAGGAGACCCAAGCTTAATTTTTGTCCTTGAGAGGGCGTTTCAACGAACAGGAGACCGCTCGCCTTTTTTGGATCAGTTGGACGTAGTATTTCAAATTCGGCACTGAACTCTACATTGCCATTCTCATTAACAGGGACTCTACCAATATCGGCAATAGTTTTATTTCGCTTGTGGTCGGGCGCTATTTCAAAATATGCAATTCCTGATACCTTCTCGTATGCACCAACATTGCCGAACGGCGTCCCGTTTGCGACGGGTATAGTCTCTGTGATCTCAATTTGAGTAACCCGAGCATTTAATGAATTGATTGAGACCATAACTAATAAGACCGCTAAAAGGTAACTTCTTTTCATCATGATTAAGTCCCATGAAATAGTTGATTAGTGATGGATTTTCTCTGAACGAGAGGGGAAATTCGATATCTGGATGATCCGTAATGCTCACATAAGTGTTTTAGTATGTTGGATATATTCTGCACTCCGATGCGATCAGCCCATAAAAGAGGCCCGATTGGATAGCCTGTACCCAGAGTCATAGCCATGTCAACCTCCTTAGGAGTGGTGATACGTTGGTGCACCAAATCTGCAGCTTCATTGGCCAGCATGGCCACCGTTCGCGAGACGATCATACCTGCAACATCCTGAATGATCGTTACTTTACAGCCCATGTTGGTTAGCGCATTGACGATTTGATCAATGGCTATTGAATCGCATTGTTCCGCGTGGCTGAGCGCGACTCGTTTAGTTGTTTGAAAGTTAATACAAAGATCTATTAGCACTAAGTTAGAGATCGATTCGTCAGAAGCACGTTGCGTTGCAGTTCTTCCATCAGTCAATGCAATAGTGGCGATAGTGCTGCCTGCTGCAGTCTCGATTAGGTCTGCTCCTGTGTCGCTTAAGCGATCTATAAGGCTTTGGATGCCAGAGCTTTTGATGTATCCAAGCGTGAAGCTGCCTAGTTCATGTTTTTTATTTATATTCGAGCTCTCCAGATCCTTGTCTCCGACGGGATAGATATAAAAACCTTCTCCGGATTTGCGACCGAGCTTTCCTGCCCTAACTAGTTCTTGTTGCAATAGAGAGGGGGCATATCGTGGATCAAACGCAGTTGCCTCATAAACGGATTGAGTCACTGACAAATTTACATCTAATCCAATAAGATCCATTAGTTGGCAGGGTCCCAGTGGAAAGCCACCACAATCCCGCATTACTGTATCTAAGCTAATGTGATCGGCCCCTAATTCTGTTAGCACTCTAAGTGCCTCGCCATAAAAAGGCCTGGCAACGCGGTTTACGATGAAACCAGGGGTCGATTTCGTAATCACAGGAGCCTTACCCCATCGCTTTACCAAATTGGTAATGTAGTCGACGTGAGTATCTGAGGTTCTAAGTCCTTTGATGACTTCGATGAGTTTCATTCGAGGGGCCGGGTTGAAGAAGTGCATGCCGACCAACCGTTCTGGAAATTGCAGTTCGTTAGATAGAGCCGTTATTGATATTGAAGAGGTATTTGTCGCTAAAATTGCTTTTTGAGAGACGATTGATTCTAGATTTTGAAAAAGTTCTTTTTTGACTGATTCGTTTTCTATTATTGCCTCAATAACGATATCGCATGATGAAAGTTTGTTTAATGAATCTACGATGTCGAGTCTTGACAAGATATCAAATGATTCATCACTGGTTAGTTTCTGTTTGCTAACTAAGAAATCAAGATTCTTTTTGATCATACCTTGGCCGCGTTTAATAGCTTCCGGTATAGGATCGAAGAATTTCACTGTTTCTCCAGCAGCGATCGCCACCTGAGCAATGCCACTACCCATTGTTCCAGCACCAACGATTCCAACAATCAGCATAGTAATAATTTCGCGTGTAATTTTTTCATAATTGCGGTAATCATACGTTTATTCATGCCTGAGAGCGTCGATAGGGTTTAGCCGAGCTGCACGTCTTGCTGGTACGAATCCAAATAATATGCCGATTGAAGCTGAAAATAAAAAGGCCAGTATATTTATACGCAGATCAAAAAGAAATGGAACGCCCATGAGATTAGCTCCAGCAACTGATAATCCCGTGGCTAAAATTAGACCTAGCACACCGCCAATACTCGATAGAACTACCGCTTCGATTAAAAATTGCATCAAGACGTGTTTCTCAAGTGCCCCGATCGCAAGCCGAATGCCGATTTCTTTGGTACGCTCGGTTACGGAGACGAGCATGATATTCATGATTCCTATACCGCCGACTAGGAGACTTACAGCGGCAACTGCGCCTAATAACATCGTCAGGACTCTTGTTGTTCCCGTTAATGTTTTAATGATCTGTCGCATATCTAGAACCCGAAAATCATTTTCCATATTGTCAGGAAGCCTTCTAGACTCTCTAAGTAGCTCTGTTATCTTTCTCTGTGCGCTTGTAATTTTATTGCTGTCTTCAACTTTCACAGCTATTCGCGAGATGTCCAAACTGCCAAGCAACCGTCTATGTACGGTTTTAAGTGGCATCACGACTGTATCATCTTGGTCTGTTCCCCATGTGGATTGACCTTTAGACTTGAGAACACCGATCACTTCGCATGTGAATTTTTTTATCCGGATCCGCTTACCCTCTGGGTTTTCATTGCCAAATAAATTGTTTTTTACTGTCGTACCAAGAATACAAGAGGCTTTGCCGGACTTAAGTTCTGCCTGTTGAAATTTTCTTCCAGATCCTAGCTCCCAATTACCAACCGTAAAGAAATCGTTAGTCGTGCCCGTAATTAAGGTGGTGTAGTTTTTTGCTTGGGCGATCACATTTGAAGAGATGGTGGAGTACGGGGCAACTCCAGCAATCCCTGTGACTTGGTTTTTAATGATATCCACATCTTTTTGTCTGAATTCCGGCGTATTAGAGCCAGTCCCTCGTCTTTGTCCTGGCCGAATAATAAGCTGATTGGTACCCATCGCCGTAATTTGATCGCTAACGGATTGTGTTGCACCTCGGCCTATGGTGACCATTGTAATCACCGCGGCCACTCCTATAATGATGCCAAGAACAGTGAGGAAGCTCCTCAGCAGGTTTCTGCGTATCGCGTTGAGAGCCAGGATTAAGGAATTCCAGAACATAAAATAAAAAATACCTAAGTACGAATTTGACCGTCTAAAAAGTGTACGACTCGCGACGAATAATCTGCCATTTCTTGCTCGTGAGTAACCATGATTATGGTGACACCTGAATCTTGATTTAACGAAGTGAGCAGAGACATGATTTCTGCGCTGGTTTGTGAGTCTAAATTCCCTGTTGGTTCATCAGCCAAGAGGATTTTTGGATTCGTTACGATAGCTCGAGCAATAGCTACTCGTTGTTGTTGTCCACCCGATAGCTCATTAGGATTATGGTCTTGCCAATCTGATAAACCAACTTTCTCAAGGGCTTCATACGCAGCTGACCGTCTGTCTTGTTTCTTGTCGCCACGGTAAATTAAGGGAAGCTCTACATTTTCAATAGCTGAGCTTCTAGGCAGCAGATTAAACCCTTGGAAAATAAACCCTAGGAAGTTTCTCCTAAGTAGTGTGCGTTGGTGTGTATCGAGATTTTCAACCGATATGTTTTGAAACAGATAGTTTCCACTTGTCGCGGTATCTAGACATGCGGCGATATTCATTGTTGTCGATTTTCCTGAGCCGCTTGGCCCCATTAGCGCCAAAAACTCGCCTTCATCGATCGTTAAGTTTAGTCCTTTAAGCGCTGGAAAAGGGTTCTCACCTGTTCCGTAAGTTTTTGTGACGTTTTTGAATTGAATAAGTGCCATTATTGTTTTTTTACGGCGCCTTTAAGGACGTTCTTTCGAGGCTTCAACGATAATTTTTGTATCTGGCTGGATGGCACCTGAAGCCACAGCGCTGTATCTTTGGTTGACGGCGAGAATTTCTACGGCCATTTCGATTGGTCCTTTTTCCGTGAGCGCCCATAGCTTAGAAAAGCCAGTCTTTTGTTCGATATTTATTTTTTTCTTTGGTTTTTTTGATCTGGGAAATAACAATCCAAAAACACTTTTCTTGGTTTTCTTGGTTTTTAAATCTGAGTCAAAATTTACACGGAATGCAGCGTTTGGAATCAAAAGTCGATTCTCTAGGCTCAGCGTAGTTATTGTTGCTGTTCCAGTCATTCCAGGTCGGAGCGACAAATCGGTATTGTCAACATTTAAGATGGTAGGGTATGTCACTACATCATCCGTTATTTCAGCTGCAAAGCTAATTCGATGAATCTTGGCAGAGTATTCACGGTCTGGCCATGCATCTACTGTGAAATATGATTTTTGTCCGCTCTTAATGTTTCCGACATCAGCTTCGTCAACATCGATAAGTAATTCCATCTGCGCCAAATCTTCAGCTATTGTAAATAGCACGGGCGCTTGGAACGACGCCGCAACTGTTTGTCCAGGCTCGATTGAACGCTTTAGCACAACGCCATTAATAGGCGAAATTAAAGTAGCTTTAGTTATGTTAGTTTCGTCTGATCTTAATTCCGCTTTTGCTTGTTCCACCGCCGCTAGATTGCTCTTCTCATCCGCCTGTGCCCGACGGACGTTCGCGACGGCTGAATCGATCTCACTTTGTGCTGGAATTTTTCCATTTGATATTTTTTGCAGTTGTCTTAATCGATAAAGCTTGGTGCTGACCTCTGAAAGCGTAGCGCGTGACTGAATCACCGCGGCTTCACGTCCAATTAAAGCTGCTTTTGATTTTTCGACTTTATCGCTTAATTTGGCAGTATCTAGCCTAGCTAAAACCTGACCAACCTTGACCCTGTCATTTTCTTCTACAAATACAGACTCCATAATGCCTGATAGTTCACTACCGATTTCCACCTGATTGGTGGGCCTAAGTTTTCCTGTGGCTGATACCGTAACAGTAAGCGCGCCTAACTTGACGGTTTCAGTGGTGTAAGTGTATTCGTCGCTTTCTTCGCCTGGCCAAAGGTAGAAGGCTGCGAAGATTATGATGAAAACAAGGAATATATAGCCGACCATCTTTTTTGGACTAGCTTTTGCGTTCGACTGGTCATCGAGGATTTCTTTTAGCGACTTTTGGGTTGATGCCATTTGTAGTTTTGAAGCCTATGGTTAGTTAGTTTGTATGTTCGCTGGTTCACTTTCGTAGGCCCATCCACCACCAAGGACTTTGTATAGCTGAGTTACACCCTGAAGTTCATCGAATGTAAGTGATGATTGTTTTTGTTTTAAAGAATTCAATTCCTCTCGTGATTTTAAGACTTCCCTAAAACTCACGAGCCCAATTTCATACCTACTGTTTGTTAAGTCGACGTTGTTCCTACTTAATTGAAGCGCTGGAGCTATGGTCTTTACTCGCTCTTTGATTGAATTCAGATTTAGGAGTGCTTGTTCAGTTTCGTTTAGGCCATTCGCGACACTTTTTCGATAGATCTCTAAGGCCGCTTCTCGAGTTGCAACCTGGGCGTTTACGTTTGCTTTAAGTGCTCCTGAATTGAATATCGGTGCTAATAAACTGGCTTGAATTGTGGAAAAGTTGGCGCCTGAGTTCCCGATTGAATTTATTGCTAAGGCCTCAAGCCCGATTGAGCCTGTAAAAGAAAAAGTCGGGTATCGTTGCGCTTCGGCCACCCCTACCTTCGCAGCCTCTACTTGCAACCTTCGTAAAGCTTCTTGAATATCGGGTCTTTGTAAGATTGTGTCCGCTGGGATTGATATCGCAATTGTTGAGGGTAATTTCAAAGAACTTGTCGAATGATCTAATGAATTCAACGTTTCTCCCGGCTTCGCTCCAAGGAGTAAATCAATCGCTAACAGCGTTTCTTTGAGCCTTGTTTTTTTCTCAATAATATTTGTTTCTAAGTTTGCCAATTGGATCTTTGCTTTTTGGACTTGGTCTATACTTTCCAGGCCAACTTGTGTCTCAAGCTCCGCAAGTTCGACATAACTTCTAAGATATTCAGCTGCTTCTTGATTTAAATTTATGTCGTCTTTCGTTGCCCGAAATGCAATATAGGATTCCGCTATTGTTGAGATCAGTGTTATCTTGACCCCGTTCATAGCCGCAATCTCTAGCTGAACATTTGCCTCGGCCGCTTCAGTATTTCTTTTGAATTTGCCAAAAAGGTCGAGCTCCCAGCTGGTTTGAAATTGTGTCGTTATAACCGAGCTTGTCCGTCCTAACCCGCTTTCTTCACTGCTCGTTGATTTGCGAGTTTTGATATTTGTGTCTAATGTTGGGTTCTTATCGACTCGGACTGAATTAAGTGCCTCTTGTGCTTGACGTATTCTGTTCGTCGCTCGGGCAATATCGTAATTTGATTCAAGTCCCTCTTCTATTAATTTGACGAGGAGTGGGTCTTCAAAGGACCTCCACCATTCAAGCTTGGTGATATCAGTTGTACTTACCTGGTAGTTCTTGTCCTCGCCTAAGTAAGCCCATTCCGTGGGTGCGTGATCGTTAGTCGTTCTATACTCTGAGTTATTGGATGCGCAGCTTAGCGTCATAAAACTAACACCTAACATCAACAGCAAAACAAATGGGCTTTTGAATAAGGGAAGATTTTGATTCATTTCTTAAAATTTATCGTTACTGGTAAGGTTATTTGCCTCGGAAGATGGCGGGTCTTTTTTCTTTGAATGCATTTACACCTTCCTCATAATCATCGCTATAACCGAGCTCAGCTTGAAGGTCGCATTCAAGTTCTATTGCCGCTGTAAAATCGTTTTTTTCCGCTGCGAGTATTGCTTGTTTGGTTCTCGCGTAGGCAAGTGCCGGACCCTTGGCTAACTGCTCACTGATCCGGTTTATTTCCGCGTTGAATTCTTGGTCTGGCACCGCTTTCCATATCAATCCCCATGATTCTGCATCCTCTGCAGTCACTGGTTGTGCAAGTAGTGCCATTCCCATAGCTTTTTGGCGACCAGCTGCCCTGGTTAAGAAAAATGTACCGCCTGCATCAGGCATTAAACCGATTCGAGTAAATGCCTGTAGGAAGCTTGCTGACTCTTTGGCGATAACGAGGTCGCATGCCAGTGCTACGTTAGCACCTGCTCCGGCGGCTATGCCATTTATAGCCCCGATTACTGGTTTTTTGGACGAGCGAATAGCTGTAACGATAGGAACATATCGTTCTCTGAGAGATTGACCAATATCATATTTTGGTTGATCTGAAGATCGCTTGCGTTCATTCAAGTTTTGTCCTGCACAAAAAGCCCTTCCTGAGCCTGTTAACACAATGACTCGAACTTGAGGATCATTTTCCGCTTTTGAAAGAGCCTCTGTGAGTTCAGAGAGCATTTGAGTCGTGAAACTATTTAAGCTTTCTGGCTGGTTTAAAGTGATGGTAGAAATACCGTTTGTTACCTGAAAAGATAATTGCTCGAAAGACATGTGACTTTTCTCCTAAATTTACTCTTAGTAATTAAATTTTATCTGTCTGCCAATCATGAAGGATTTGGCGGGCATTATTTTTGATTGGGTCAAGGCTGTCATCATGGTGTGGTTGTTTTGCTGTGAGCTCTAATACGTAACCATTTGGGTCGCGGAAGTAAACCGAGCGGAAAAAGTCGTGATCACTGATGCCCCGAGTCTCGATATTCAATGTTTTTGCCTTTAAAATCATTTCATTCATAAACGTTTCGTCTACTTCCAGCGCGGTATGAAGATCGAAGTCATGTTGTTCCTTAAAGGCAAATGATTTTTTCGGGCTCTCAAAGAAGGCTAAGTAAGATCCGTCATGCATCCGAAAAAAAATATGCAAAGTGTTGGTAGCGTTTCCTGTTTTTGTCTCGACAATCTTGGTGGCATGAACTAAGGGTAATCCAAGAAAATCTTCGTAAAACTCCCTGGTTTCTTCAGAGTCTCGACAACGCATAGCTAAATGATGTAATTTTTTTATAGACATTGTGTATCTTTAATGAGTCGATTTTTGAATTTATTGGGTGTGCCGTGACATAATGGTCCAATCAGTCAACAATGAGATTGTAGGCAAAAATGGATGGTTCTTCATAATATTAATTTGATAAGATTTGGCGTTACCTAACTTAACCTACGACCGCTGATGGCTTTGGTTCGTTCATTTAAGGTGCTGGATCAATCTAATGGGAATAAATTATGGAAAATGCCACGACTAACAGCAAAGATACTAAACGAGTACATGTAGCTTGTCCGCACGACTGTCCAGACGCTTGTTCCATGTCCGTCACAGTGGATCAAAAGAGCGGCAGAGCGATTCGAGTAGAGGGAGATAAGTCCCATCCTGTGACTCAAGGTTTTTTATGCGGAAAGGTTAATAGTTACCTCGGATATGTGTACAGCGATCAGCGTGTTTTGTATCCGCAAAGACGAGTTGGATCAAAAGGTCCAGGTGCAAAGTGGGAGCGGATTTCCTGGGAAGATGCCTTAAATGAGATTTCCAGTCGGTTTAAAAACATTATAGATACTGATGGCGCGGAGTCGGTCTTGCCGTTTTCTTACTCCGGAACAATGGGTATGACTGGATTTTTGGGCATGGGGCAACGTTTTTTTAATCGAATGGGTGCTTGTCGTTTAGAGCGCACAATATGCACCGCAGCTGGCGCTGCTGCAGAGGCTTATACGTTTGGGCGAGTTGGTGACGCCAACATTGAGAATTTGCCGGATATGGATGTCATACTTCTGTGGGGTACTAACATTGTTAGCACGGGAGTGCATGCGATGCCTTTTCTTGAGAAAGCAAGAAAAAATGGAGCTCAAATTATTGCTATTGATCCCAGAGTTACCCGAACAACGGATTTTTCAGACTGGCATCTTTCACCTAAGCCTGGGACTGATGCTGCGCTTGCTCTAGGCATGATGAAGTTGATTGTTGACAATAACCTACATGATGAGGCATTTATAACAGAACATACTGTTGGGTGGGATCGGTTTGTCAATGAACGTTTAGCAGAATATAGCTTGGAAAAAGTTGCTGCGATAACAGGTTTAGAGGCATCTGACATATTGCGGTTAACTGATTTGTACGCATCTACAAAAAGCTCTTTTATCCGTTGTACTTGGGGCATACAAAGACATGAAAATGGCGGATCTATGATGCGCGCAATAAAATTGCTTCCCACTGTGACAGGCGCTGCCCGAGGTGATGGAGGGGTGTGTGTTTCAACCGGGGGAGAGCTGAGGGTCTTTGATGAGGATCGATTCTTTAGATCCGATTTGTTGGAAGGTAGGAATCCTAGAAATTTTAATATGATTCAATTGGGTGATGCTCTCAATAAAGCGAATCCGCCAATCAAAGCGCTCTTTGTATGGAACGCTGATCCCGCGAACTGTGTGCCAGATACGCAGGCTGCCCGACAGGGACTATCCAGAACTGATTTATTCACGGTTGTGCATGATACGTTCTATACCGATTCAGCTCTTTATGCGGATATTTTACTACCAGCAGACACCGCGCTTGAGCGCATGGATATTTTGGCGGGTTACGGAGCTTATTACTATGGTTTGTCAATGCCCGCGATCGATAAATTGGGAGAAAGTTTAGATAATAGTGAGATGTTTCGAAGACTTGCGGAGAAAATGGGGTACACAGAGTCTTGCTTTTCTCAGACTGATGAGGAAATGATCGAAGAAATTATCGATCCTGAATTCAATCCCCTTTTTGAAGGCGTAAGTCTAGATTTGCTCAAAAAGCAAGGTTGGGCAAAAGGTGCGGTCGACTCTCCGCGAAGGAAAGGTGTTAACTCTGGTATTTGGCCGACACCTTCTGGAAAAATTGAAATTTATTCCAAGCAAATGGCTGAGCTCGGGCTGGATCCGATGCCCGCGCATGTTCCAGAGGTAGAGGGTTTATCCGGAGTGGACGAGTTAAGTCCTTACCCACTGCAGGTTTTTAGTGCGGCGACGCATTACTTTATCGGATCGACATTTCAACATGTAGAGCATTTACAAAACATGTTATCTCGCCCCACTTTTGAGTTGAGTCCTGATGACGCGGATAAGCGGTCAATCTCTGAGGGTGATTTTTGCCGATTATTTAACGATCGTGGAGAGGTTTTTGGCCATGCGCATATTGTTGAGGGACTGAGGCCCGGAGTTTTGGGCGCTCCTAAACAGTTGCAAGGGTCGAAGATGAAAAATGGAATGAATCTTAATGCACTTACAAGTCAAAAAGAGGCTGATATGGGGCGCGGTCCTGTATACTACTCCACTCTCGCAGAGATCCAGAAAGCAGATGCTAGTCATGGTTTATGATTAGCTAGCAGCATTTTTAAAAACGCTGCGCCCAAATAAAACTGTAAATGCTTAACGTGGTTAACAAATGAGCGCAAAAGTTGTCGATGGTAAATTGGTGTCTCGGGAATTGAGAGCGCGAATGAAAGACAGAGTAGGTAGTCTGATGCTGAAAGATATCAAACCTGGCTTGGCGGTAATTTTGGTTGGCGATGACGCTGCATCTCAAGTATATGTTCGCAATAAGATCCGCGCGTGTGATTCTGTTGGCGTTAATTCTACGGTGAAGAGGCTTGCAACAGATTGTTCTGAAAAAGCTGTTCTAAACGAGTTGATACGATTGAATAACGATCCGGGCATTAACGGGATTTTAGTTCAACTCCCTCTCCCCAAACATATTGACGAACACAAAATTTTAGAAACAATTAGACCTGAAAAAGACGTTGATGGATTTCATAAGGTAAATGTTGGAGCCATGGTTACGGGAAACGCTACGTTTTATCCATGCACGCCTCACGGCGTCATGAAGTTGCTGGATTACTACAACGTTCGGATTGAAGGACGGCATGCAGTAGTTATCGGACGAAGTAATATTGTAGGCAAACCAATGGCCTTAATGTTGCTTGAGCGTGGCGCTACCGTCTCGATTTGTAATTCTAAAACGCCCGATTTGTCTATATTTACGAGGCAGGCAGATATTGTGGTTACTGCCGTTGGTAAACTAAATGTTTTGGAAGGTGGCATGATCAAGCCAGGCGCAGCGGTCATTGATGTTGGTATTAATCGTTTAAAAAATGGTTCTTTGGCGGGTGACGTAGACTATGAATCAGTGCGGACTGTTGCCGGATTTGTGACACCGGTTCCTGGTGGCGTGGGGCCTATGACGATTACAATGCTCCTCGAGAACACAATCCGATCAGCTGAGATAACCAATTTTAGGCGTTAGTCCAGCATACAAAGGGGTTTGGAGGTATATTGTCAGTCCTGAGCTGTATCAAAGCAATATTTAATGTAGAGGTATTTAACCAAATGATTCGTTTAGTTGGACTTTTAAGTTTGTCACTGTTTGGCTCTGCCCAAGCGGTTGATCTGCTTGACCTATATAAAGAGGCGGTCGGTAAGGATGCCCAGTATGCTGCAGCGAAGGCAGAGTACTTGGCGGTGCAGGAGCGTCTACCCCAGGCTCAGTCAAGTCAATTGCCAAAAATTAACCTTGAGGCAGGTTACGACTATAACAGTGTTGATGCGGATTCCACTTTTAGTACGGGACATCGTGATTACGAGTCGTACGAGTATGGGGTCACTGCCACGCAACCGATTTATCGAAAACAAAATGACGTTGCGATTGATCTGGCTCAACTCGAAATAGTTAAAGCTTCCACTCGCTTAGAGATTGCCAATCAAAAACTAATGTTGCGCACATTGTGGGCATATTCCAATGTGCTGCGAGCCCGCACCAATTTGGGTACTGTACGCGCTCAAAAGTTGGCTGTTTCGGAACAGTTGGAGCTGGCAAAGAGAAATTTTTCTGTGGGTACAGCGACAATAACCGATCAACGTGAAGCTAAAGCTAGATTAGACCTTGTTTTAGCGGAAGAACTTGCTGCTCAAAATGACCTTAGAGTTTCGAAGGAGGCGCTGCAAGAGCTCGTCGGTGGACCTGTTTCAGAAAACTTGGCTCCACTCAAGATGCCAGTTAAATTAGAAGCCCCGATGCCTAATGATATTGCCTTGTGGGTCCAGCGTGCAAAAGAGCAATCACTTGAAATGATTCTTGCGCAACATGAAGTAAGTATTGCCCAGACTCGAGTTCAATTCAATCGATTGGGGGCGGCGCCTACTGTTGATTTAGTGGGATCGATTGTTGATAGCTACGCTGGAAATAGTACCTTCGGATCTGGCTCTGATACAACGGCTGGCGTTGTTGGTTTACGTTTCCAAGTGCCACTCTTCGAGGGAGGTAAGGTTAATTCAGAAACTAGGGAAGCTATATCTCAATATGATAAATCGGCTCTTGATCTTGAATATGTGAAACGTAAGGTGGCACAAGACGCTCGAGTGGCTTATCTTGACTATACAACCGGAATTGCTCGAATTGACGCTTTGGAACAAGCATTATTATCGACGAAGCTTCAATTGGAATCTACTAAGCTAGGTTTAGAGGTTGGTGTAAGAACGGCTGTAGCTGTTTTGGATGCGGAAACCTTACTAGCCGAAGCCCGAAGGGACATGTTTAACGCGATTTATGATTCTATTCTCGCAAAATTTCAACTTCAAGCAGTGACTGGACGACTTATAGAGGCTGATTTAGCAGCTATCAACGAATTGTTCGTGCAGTAGGTATACCTGTTTCTTTTTTCTTCATCGGTGCGATGTGTCTTGAATGGAACGAAACATTCTAGTCATTGGCTCATTAAACGTTAATGGCTGATCGTAAAGACGGAGTATTTGGTCGGAGAGTTTTCATGCCTCAGTTTTTAGAGCACAGCTTGCGATGGATATTTAGTGCAAGATCAATACTAAAATTATCAACCGTATATTTTTTTGTAATCATCTTTTGCTCGTTGTCTCATCAGACTCAAGCGAGCGATAGTTGCGCTATCGCCACTGCTCACCCAGAAGCCACAGCTGCCGGGTGTGAGGTTTTGCTTGACGGAGGGAATGCTTTTGACGCAGCTATTGCTGTGACTGCTGCTTTGGGTGTTGTGGAGCCTTATTCTTCTGGTTTGGGTGGTGGTGGCTTTTATCTATTGCATGTTGCTGACTCAGGTCGAGACGTCTTTGTTGATGCTCGAGAAATAGCGCCTGAGCGGGCTTCCGAAGGTCTTTATCTCAACGCAGAAGGGTTAGGGGTGCCTCTACGATCACGAGAAGGCCCTCTTGCAGCCGCGATCCCAGGTATCCCCGCCGCGCTCCAGCATTTATCAACAGTTTATGCGAAGTTGCCGTTGGAGGCCGTTTTGCAGCCAGCCATTACGTTAGCTCGTGATGGTTTTTCGGTCGACCCTAGATACGTTCGCGCAGTGGGTTGGGTTGAGAAGCGAATTAGGAAATTTAAACTTTCAGAACGCATATTTTTTAATAAAGGTGAGCCATTTAAATTGGGTGAGGTTTTAAAGCAACCTGATTTAGCGCAAACGCTGGAAACCATGGCAAAAGATATTGATTCTTTCTATCGCGGTAGTATCGCACATGAAATGGTAAATCATGTGGTCTCCTCTGGTGGTAATTGGACGCTTGACGACCTAAAAAATTATCAAGTAAAGGAACGAGCCCCCGTAATTATTAACTTTAATGGCGCAAAAATAGTTACGGCGCCGTTACCTTCCTCCGGTGGTTTGGTAATGGCTCAGGTCTTCAATATTTTGGAGGATTTGTCTTACTATAGTCACGATCATACGGTTCGACCTCATTTGATGGTTGAGGCTATGAGACGCGGATACAATGACCGAGCCAGGTTTATGGGTGATCCAGACTTTTCTGACGCACCGTTAAAACAATTAATGAGTCTTGAATACGCCCGAAAGAGAGGGCGGTCAATTTCGTTCGATGCCGCGACGGATAGTGATAGTCTTCCGACAGTCTTCGACCTTACATTAGATGGAGAGGAGACTACTCACTTTTCAATTGTCGACGATGAGGGTAATCGGGTTGCTGCAACCTTGTCGATAAATGGACCGTTTGGTTCAGGCATGGTTGCCGGAAATACCGGAATATTGTTGAACAACCATATGGATGACTTTTCAATTGGAATTGGCAAAGGTAACGCATACGAGCTTGTGGGGAATAGAGCTAATGGAATTGAGCCGCGCAAACGACCGCTTTCCTCGATGTCTCCTACTTTTGTTGGAAGTGAGAAAGGTGATTTAGCGATCGGTACTCCTGGTGGATCAAGAATCATAAGTATGGTTATGTTGGCAATTCTTGAGTATTTAGACCCGATTAATGTTGATCCTGAAGCTATTGTTTCTCTAGCTCGATATCATCATCAATATTTGCCGGACAGAGTGCAAGTTGAGCCAGACAGTTTTGACGACGCTTGGATTTCTCAGCTGAGAAGCAAAGGGCATGATGTGCAGGTTTACCGGAGAAAATGGGGCAACATGCAAGCTATTCATTGTGATACAAAGCAAATAAGGTGTTCGGTTTTAAACGATCCAAGAGGCCGAGCAGGAGTAGTATTTTAATACGGCGTAACGCAGTTGATACTTTGATCATTAGTGTCTATCGTTGGAAAAGTATTTAGAATTTCAATATGAAAACAACATTTCTTGATTTTGAGCAACCGGTCGCAGAGCTTGAGTCCAAAATAGAGGACCTGAGGTTTGTTCAAGATGATTCCGCGGTTGATATATCTGAGGAAATCGGTAGATTACGAAAAAAAAGCGATTCGATAACGAAGGAGATATACGCTAAGTTAACTGCCTGGCAAATTGCTCAAGTTGCGAGGCATCCTCAGAGACCCTACACGCTGGACTATATTGAATCACTGTTTTCAGGCTTTGAAGAGATTCACGGGGATCGACTTTTTGCAGATGATCCTTCTATAGTTGGGGGCATTGCAAGGTTCAACGATAGCTCAGTAGTCGTAATAGGTCACCAAAAGGGGCGCGATACGAAGGAAAAACTGCATCGTAATTTTGGCATGCCTAAACCAGAAGGCTATAGAAAAGCTCTCCGACTCATGGAGTTGGCGGAAAAATTTAACATGCCTGTGTTCACGTTTGTGGATACACCCGGTGCCTACCCCGGGGTGGGTGCAGAAGAGAGAGGTCAGTCGGAGGCTATAGGCAGAAATTTGTATGCAATGGCGCGCTTAAGGGTGCCTATAATTACTACCATTGTAGGAGAAGGTGGGTCCGGCGGTGCTCTGGCTATTGCCGTAGGAGATATAGTTCAAAGCTTGCAGTACTCCATTTATTCCGTCATATCTCCAGAGGGGTGTGCGTCGATTCTTTGGAAAAGTGCGGAGAAGGCATCGGTGGCCGCAGAGGCTTTAGGCATTACTGCGAGTCGCCTTAAAACACTTGGCTTGATTGATAAGATCGTTTCAGAGCCCTTAGGCGGTGCACATCGGGATCAGAGTGCAATGTTTCAGACCTTGAAGAAAAGTTTGGAAGACTCCTTAGCCAGTGTCATGGATTTATCACCTGCTAAGCTAGTTGAAAAACGGCTAGGTCGAATTATGAGTTACGGTAAATTCCTTGAGGTTGAGTAAACTTTTAATACTTTTATCATTTGTTTTTGAGAGGTTTATCGCTACTTATCGTGCGTAATCGTGACTGACTTAGAAATCAAAGTTAAGGAACAGTTTGAGTTAAACCGACTCGCGGGGCAAACGGTAGTTGTTGCTTTAAGCGGGGGAGTGGACTCTGTTGTTTTACTTGACGTGTTATCACGGTTGGTTGTGTCGTTGGACCTCAAGATTGATGCTGCTCACGTGAATCACCATCTGCATCACAAATCTACTGAATGGGCTGATTTTTGCTCTCAATTATGTGAGTCTTATTCAATTCCTTTGAGCATTCTTGATGTGCAAGTCCCAGAGCGATCTCGGCTTGGAATCGAGGGCGCCGCGCGTCAAGCGCGCTACGATGCCCTGTTGAGCCACAAGTCACCGATGATTTTGCTTGCCCACCATCAGAATGACCAAATTGAGACTTTTTTCTTGCAAGCCCTCCGAGGTTCTGGCGTGGACGGTCTTTCGAGTATGACATCTCTTAGAGACGACTACAGTACCCATAAAAAAATCTTTCGCCCGATGCTTGGTGTTAGCCGTGACGAAATTGTGAAGTACGCGAAGCAACGAGGTCTCACTTGGGTGGAAGACCCTTCAAATAGTGATCGTATTTATTCTAGGAATTATCTCAGGAAGGAAATGCTGCCTCAGTTAAGGACTCGATTTCCAGCTTATGAAGAATCAATAGTAAATGTCATTAAAAATTTAGCGGATACCAGTGATTTGTTGAAGGAAGTAGCGGCGCAGGATATTGACCTTTTAATTAGTCCATGCGGCGGTATTGATCTTGAGGGATTAAATAGTTTGTCTGAAGTTCGTGCTATCAATATGTTTAGAGAGTTATTTCGGCGTCGCGGTGCGTCTGTTCCCGGACGAACTTGGATGACAGAGGCTTTACGGCAGTGTAAGTACGCGAAAATAAGTGCAGCTGTTTCCGTCAATAACAAAAGCATTAGTGTTAAGCGATACCGCAAGCATGTGTACCTTGTTGATAGAAAAGATGTGACGAATGAAGGATGGTCGAGAGTTTGGAGTGGGGAGACGTATATCGATCTGCCGGGAGACTTAGGACATCTTGAGTTCTCAGAGGTGTTGGGCCGAGGTATCTCAAAACAGTATGTTTCGCATGGATCTCTGACTGTTCGGCTAGGCTCCGGAAACAAACGTTTTTCTCTAGCGCAAAACCGACCAAGAAGAGAGCTGCGAAAAATATGGCAGACAGAGGGAATTCCTCCATGGCTCCGGTCGAGTATTCCGGTAGTTTTTGTTGGCACGGAGGCGCTATTCGTTGGTAATCATGGTGTTTCGGGACATTGTTGTGCTCAAAAAGACGAAAGAGGTATAAATATCATATGGCGTCCAAATCACTGAGCTAAAATTGTAAGGTTAACAAGCGTCATTTTAATGCGCACGGCGCGTGTTAACATACCGAGGTTTTGTTAACTTAAACAATGTGATGGAGAGACAATGGCAATAGAGAGAACGCTTTCAATTATTAAACCCGATGCGGTAAAAAAGAACTTGATTGGGAGGATACTCACCCGATTCGAGGACGCAGGTTTAAAGATATCGGCTATGAGATTTGCGCTTCTGTCGAAAGCTGATGCTGCAGGATTTTATGCTGTGCACAAAGACCGTCCTTTTTTTAATGACCTAGTTGACTTCATGACTTCTGGGCCTGTGTGTATTCAGGTGCTTGAGGGTGAGGATGCAATTAAGCGAAATAGAGATTTAATGGGAGCAACGGATCCTAAGCAAGCTGATGCCGGAAGTATTCGTGCTGATTTTGCCGAAAGCATTGATGCTAATGCTGTCCATGGTTCAGATTCTTTTGAAAATGCAGCGATCGAAATCTCTTATTTTTTTCCTAGCATGAACGTTTACCCGCGATAGTTTATGACTGTAAAAACCAATCTACTCGACCTTGACCGATTGCAACTCGCTGAGTTTCTCAAGGAAATTGGTGAGAGTTCATTTCGAGCGCAGCAGCTGTTCAAATGGATTCATCAGCGTGGGATCGTTGATTTTAATCTAATGACTGATCTTTCTAGGTCTTTACGGGCGAAACTGAGTGAGTTGGCGACGATTCGTGTTCCAGCGTTTGAGCGTGAATCTCGGTCTGATGACGGGACCCTTAAGTGGTTATTTCCGGTTGACAATGCAAACTCTGTGGAGTCGGTGTTTATCCCAGAGAAAAGTCGTGGCACCCTATGTGTTTCTTCTCAGGCTGGATGTGCACTTGAATGTGCATTCTGTGCCACAGGACGAGAGGGGTTTAATCGTAACCTCAAAGTGTCAGAAATTATTGGACAGTTGTGGTTGGCGCAAAATCGATTTCCAGAAGCTGAGCGCATGGGAGCCAGACTTGACGGATCTGATCCATCCCGAGCGGTTTCGAATGTCGTTTTGATGGGAATGGGAGAGCCTTTGACCAATTACGAAAACGTAGTCCATGCGGTACGAATTATGCTTGATGACTTTGCTTATGGATTGTCTCGCAGACGGGTAACAGTTTCGACCTCTGGTATTGTTCCCAATATTGATCGTTTAAGAGAGGATTGTCCGGTGTCTCTGGCTGTTTCTCTTCATGCTCCTAATGATGATTTGAGAAGCCAGATAGTTCCAATTAATAAAAAATATCCGATAGCAGATTTAATGGAGGCATGTAAGCGATACACAGACTGTTCGCAAGGTGGTGCTATTTCAGGCGTAAAATGGCAACGCCGTGGTTCACCTCGGGATTTCGTAACATTTGAATACATCATGCTAGCCGGGATTAATGATCGGGCGGAGCATGCTCGAGAACTTATAACCGCCACTCGCGGTGTTTCTTGCAAATTTAATCTCATTCCGTTTAATCCGTTCAATGAATCTGGATTTGATCGAAGCTCTGAAAAAGTGGTTATCCGGTTTCAGAAAATACTTATTGACGCAGGGTTGGTGACTACAGTTAGAAGGACGCGTGGTGATGATATTGCGGGGGCTTGTGGCCAATTGGCGGGACAAGTTAAAGACCGTCGAACGCCTCGTTCTGGGAGGAGCCGAGTTGTTTCAGCCTCACTGTAAAAAGACTGGATGGATATGAAAGTTTATGCGGCATGAATATGACGATACGACAAAAGACGAACACGGTTGCAGTCGGTTCGGTTCTGGTGGGTAGTCAGCATCCAGTGGTTGTTCAGTCGATGACTGATACGGATACTGCGGATATTGATAAAACGGTAAATCAAATTGCACAATTACATTCCGCTGGTTCGGAGATTGTTAGGGTGACCGTGAACACGTCAGAGGCTGCAGCTGCCGTGCCAAGGATAAAAGAAGCTTTGGCAAAAAAAAATGTTGAGTGTCCAATCGTAGGGGACTTTCATTTCAATGGTCACCGACTCTTGAAAGAGCATCCGGAGTGCGCGGAAAATTTGGATAAGTATCGAATTAATCCCGGAAATGTCGGTAGAGGAAGTAAAAAAGATAGTCAATTTTCATCCATCATTGAGTACGCGTGTAAATACGATAAGCCAGTTAGAATTGGTGCTAATTGGGGTAGCTTGGATCAAGATCAGCTCAGTCGATTGATGGATGAGAATGCGTTGAGGAATCAGCCTCTTAGTAATAACGCTCTCGTGCGCGAAGCCCTAATTTTGTCTGCTATGAGCAGCGCGGAAATAGCGGAGACAATTGGTTTGGCTCATGACAAAATCATAGTCTCGTGCAAGGTGAGCGATGTGCAGGAGTTAATTACCGTTTACCGGGAATTGAGTTCACGATCAAATTATCCACTACATCTTGGCCTTACCGAAGCCGGGATGGGCAGCAAAGGCATTGTTTCGTCGAGCGCTGCATTGGCAGTTTTGTTACAAGAGGGGATTGGAGATACAGTAAGAATCTCACTGACCCCGCAGCCTGGTGGGCAGCGTGAGGAGGAAGTTTATGTTGCCCAGGAGTTGCTTCAAACTATGGGTATTCGAGCTTTCACACCCCTTGTTATATCGTGTCCAGGATGTGGCCGAACATCGAGCGACTTTTTTCAAATCCTTGCTCAGGAGATTCAGACATTTCTTAGGAAAGAAATGTCCATTTGGAAGAAAAAGTTCAAAGGCGTCGAGGATATGAAGGTTGCTGTGATGGGGTGTGTGGTGAATGGACCGGGAGAAAGTAAAAATGCAAATATCGGAATCAGTTTGCCTGGGTCGGGTGAGAACCCTGTCGCACCAGTCTATGTCGATGGAGTAAGAGTTAAAACACTCAAGGGCGACGCAATTGCTCAAGAGTTCGAAGACATTGTGAATGAGTATGTACGTGAGACGTATGGCAGTTGAGCTAAAGATGCCAAGTGTGTGCGATATCTTATTGAATAGCTTTATGAAAGACGAAGTTAATGAGTAGAATTCAAGCGATTCGAGGGATGAATGACATTCTTCCTGAAGAGAGTTATCAGTGGGAATGGATTGAGTCTGTTATTCGAGATTGGCTAGCAATGTTTGGATATCAAAATATCCGTACTCCTATTTTAGAAAACACTGATTTATTTGTAAGATCTATCGGCTCGACAACGGATATCGTTGAAAAAGAAATGTACACCTTCATTGACGCATTGAATGGAGATTCGTTGACATTGCGGCCAGAGGGAACAGCTTCCGTAGTTCGTGCAGCGATCGAGCACAATATGACTTATGGAAAATCGAGACGATTGTATTACTGCGGACCTATGTTTCGGCACGAACGACCACAAAAGGGCCGGTTCAGACAGTTTTACCAAGTTGGGGTAGAGGCGCTTGGCTTCGAGGGTCCAGATATCGATGCTGAGCACGTCATGATGGTATCCGAGCTATGGAGTAAATTAGGGATATCAGCCAAGGGAGTTCGGTTGGAGGTGAACTCTTTAGGGAGCAAAGACGATAGAAAAAAATATAGGGAGTTTTTAGTTAGCTTTTTAAAGGAGCGCGAGGAGAGTTTGGATGAGGATTCGCGTAGGCGTATCAATACGAATCCGCTGAGAGTTCTGGATACTAAAAACCCTCACACAAAGGAGATTGTTTCGTCAGCACCAAAGTTGCTGGACTTCTTGTCAAATGAATCCATTGATAAGATGGAGCAATTTAAACAATTTCTCGATCGCTCAGGAATTACTTACACAGTCAATCCTAATCTCGTCAGAGGTTTAGATTACTATAATGATGTTGTCTATGAATGGAAGACCGACTTCTTAGGAGCTCAAAGTACCATTTGTGCCGGCGGGCGATACAACAGTTTGGCAGAGCAAATTGGTGGCAAACTCATTCCTGCATGCGGATTCGCTTTAGGTCTCGAAAGAGTTCTTGCTGTCTTAAGTTCATGCGAAATAGAGATCTCGAGAGAAAATCCCGATGTTTATTTGGTGTCTTCAGATAAAACAGCGCAGCTCTACGCTTGGGATATTGCAAAAATACTGCGAGATAATGGTTTGAAAGTGGTACTTCATTGTGGTGGTGGTGCTCTAAAATCACAAATGAAGAAGGCTGATAATAGCGGTGCTAAATTTGCTGTTATCATCGGCGACGACGAGGTAGCTAAAAAAACAATTTCTTTGAAGTCTCTGCGCGCCAGCAATGGTAAATTTGCTACCCAACAGCAGGAGCTTAGCGTATATGATGCCGTCGAAAGAATTTGTGAAGCTGGTGTTTAGACTTACAATTACGATTATAAAAACTTTAGGTAATTAATATGGCAACTTTCGATTTAGATGAACAAGAACAGTTAGATGCTCTTCAGCAGTTTTGGAGATCGTACGGACGGATCGTGATCGCAGTGGCGGTTGCTGTTGTAGTTGGTTTTGGTGGTACAAAGTGGTGGGAACTTCAAGTAAACACAAAGGCGCAATCTGCTTCCTCTTCATTTAATAAACTTGAGTCGGCTGGGGCCAGCGAAGATTTGGATCTTGTTAGCTCCACATCAAGGGAGATCATTGCCGAATATGGCGATACGTACTACGGGGACTTAGCCCGGTTGAATTTAGCGAGAACCGAGAGCGATAAGGGTAAGCATGAAGAGGCGATAAATCTTTTGCGAAGTGTTGTTGATGACTCACGCGATAGCAGTTTGGTGGCGTTAGCGAAACTTCGTTTGGGAGCCCTTTATTTAATGACTGAGGAGTTTAATTTGGCGATGACAGCACTTGATGGAGATGCTGATGCTGCAATGTCGGGTTTATATGCTGATCTGCGGGGCGATATCTACGCGGCTCAAAATATGAACGAAAAAGCTCTTGCTGCTTATCAAGAGGCATTGAGTTTGTTGCAAGACGGTAATCCATGGGTGGACATCGTTCAGATCAAGATTGACAGTTTAGGATCGCAGTGAGACTTTTTGTATTTTGCGCGTTCGTTTTGTCGACTTTGATTACCGTTGCGTGCTCGGGTACTCAGCGCCGAGAGGCGGTTGATCTTCCAGAATTTGAGCAGCAAATATCGTTAAATAAGATTTGGGATAAATCACTCGGTGATCCCTACGCAGCTATCTTTTCTCCGATTGCCTCGGCTGAGCGTGTGTGCGGTGCTTCTGCATATTCTGTTTTGTGTTTTGATATTGAGACAGGACGTAAAATTTATGAGGTTGCATTCGATGAGAAAATATCTGGGGGATTGGGCGTCGCCGATGGGGAGATTTTCTTAGGTGGTGAAGATGGAATGGTCAGTCTGATGGATTCTAATGGCGTCGTAAGATGGCAGTCCAACATTGGAAACTCCGTAATGGGGGCGCCTATGGCAGCAGGACAAACAGTGATTGCGCGTGATGTTCAGGGTAGGCTGGTTGGATTAGATAGAGATACTGGGGAATTTAACTGGGATTTCCAAGCACCAAGTCAAAGTTTGATTTTGCGATCAAATCCCGGGTTGGGAGTTGGATTGTCTGACTCGATTATCGCCGGGTTCCATGGCGGAATTGCGATGAATCTGGATAGTTCGGCGGGTGAGGTCCTATGGAGTGTGAATGTCTCTATTCCTTCTGGAGATAATGAGCTTGAGCGCATTTCGGATGTGGTAGGTACTCCATTGGTTCTAAAAGACGTCGTGTGTATGGCTACTTTCCAAGGTCGGGTTTCTTGTTTCGATATAGAAACTGGTCAACCTAACTGGAGTGTCCGAGTCTCAGCGGTCGGTAGCCTTGGTTATGACGATGAGAGAGTATTCGTGTCTGATGAGGCGGGGTATGTTATGGCTTTGGACAGAAATACAGGTGCGGTATTGTGGCGTAATGAATCTTTCCGGTATCGTAAGATTACTGGTCCGACGGTTATGGGGTCTTGGCTAATGGTTGGAGACTTGGAAGGGATAATTTCGGCCATTAGCGTTGTTGATGGATCATATGTCGGAAGAACAAAAACCGATGGCAGTCCGATCTTGACCAATCCGATAGCAACTGATAATGAATTACTGGTTCAAACGTCAGAGGGCAATTTATATACTTTTGGGATAGATCAAAATTTTTGATCTTCCAGCCTGAGTGTTTATTTTATGGCTATGTCAAAAACCGTTGCGCTGGTAGGACGTCCCAATGTTGGGAAGTCAACCCTGTTCAATCGCCTAACCCGCACCCGAAGCGCCATTGTCGGCAGTCAACCTGGATTGACTAGAGATAGGCATTATGGACTGGTTAAAACTAACGGATCTCAATTTATTGTTGTAGATACCGGGGGATTAGAGTTTGATAAAAGTCTAAGTCGTGGCGTATTTGGGGAAATGGCGAAGCAGGCCGCACAGGCGGTTGATGAGAGCGATTTGACCTTATTTATTGTTGATTTGCGAGCTGGATTAACTAATGAAGATTTGCTCGTCGCCGCTCAATTACGAAAGTCAGGCAGACCTATTTGGGTGATCGCGAATAAAGGGGAGGGCGCAAGGACTAGCCTGATAACGGTTGAATTTTATGAACTTGGATTAGGGACCCCTAGGGTTATTTCTGCTGCCCACGGTGATGGAATTTCTGATTTGCTTTCTGAGATTGAAAATCAACTTGCGGAAGATAGTGAAGAGGAAGTTCCAGAGAGCAGGAACGAGGACAGACATCCGGTCATGGCGATTATTGGACGACCAAATGTCGGTAAATCTACATTAGTTAATTCCATCATAGGGGAAGAGCGGGTAATTACTTTCGATAAACCGGGGACTACCCGCGATGCTATCGAGATTGCGTTTCAGAGAGAAGGGAAAGACTACACTATTGTCGATACTGCTGGAGTGCGAAAAAGAGGAAAAGTTAGCGAGGCAATAGAGAAATTTTCTGTTATCAAAGCGCTCCAAGCGATTGAAGAGTCGAACGTAGTTATTATTGTCGTAGACGGTACTGAAGGCGTATCGGATCAGGATGTCAATCTTGCTGCTTTCGCGGTTGAGGCTGGTAGGGCGATTGTTGTGGTCATTAATAAGTGGGATATTTGCGACGAGGAGGCTAAGGAAGTACTCGACAGAACCTATAGACGTAAGTTGCGATTCATAGATTTTGCAAAAGTGCATTATATTTCGGCTGCCAAGGGCTCTGGGATTGCAGGGCTGCTTCGGTCCGTAAATGTCGCATTCAAGTCGTCTAGGATGAACCTGCCGACGCCACAGTTAACACGTGTTTTAAAAATAGCTACTGAAAGGCAATCGCCTCCGCGAAAAGGATACAGTCGTCCCAAGTTACGCTACGCACATCAAGGTGGAATTAATCCTCCCTTAGTTGTGATTCATGGAAATTCGTTGGATGGAGTGCCAGAAAGTTACAGACGCTATTTAGAAAGCTCGTTCACCTCTGCCTTTAAACTCAAAGGAACTCAGGTAAGGGTGATTTTTAAACAAGGAGATAATCCTTATAGGAGACGACACAAATATTTGTCTACTTAATATGGTCTGCGTTAGAGTACACTTTACCCTGACCATAGGAACGAATACTTATTTATATTGTCAGAACCGAACTGATTAAAACCGCTGATAACGCCAGGAGTTAAGATGTCATCGAAAGGGCAAATGTTACAAGACCCATTTTTAAATGCACTAAGAAAAGAGCGCGTCCAAGTCGCAATTTATTTAGTTAATGGAATAAAACTCCAAGGCCATGTGGATTCATTCGACCAGTACGTGATTCTGCTCAAGAACACTGTGACTCAAATGGTCTACAAGCATGCTGTGTCTACTATCGTGCCATCCAAGGCAGTGACTATAGGGGTGGATGAGTAGTTCTAATTACTCCAGCTTTTTTAAAATGCTTCACAGCCGCCATGTGAGCGCAAAGACTCGGTTGGTGGCCAACGTCGGTTGTTTGACCTGGTGAGTAGGACTGTGTATAGAGCGATTATTGTTTGTATTGACTTTAGAGATCACTCGTTTGAAGAGTCCATTGACGAAATTAAACTCCTAGTCGCGAGTGCCGGAGCGACTATTCTCGATATTCTTCTTGGAAAAAGGGATCGTCCTGACGCGGCTATGTTCGCTGGGAAGGGAAAAATCGAGGAGTTAGCAAAACTTGTTTCGGATAGGAAGGCTGATTTAGTAGTCTTTAACCACGCAATTTCTCCCGTACAACAGAGAAATGTAGAGCGCTTGGTCAAATGCAGAACTTTGGATCGCACTAGCTTAATCCTAGATATTTTCGCCCAAAGAGCTCGAACTCATGAAGGGAAGGTTCAGGTTGAATTGGCGCAACTCACTCATTTGGCGACTCGATTGATTCGAGGTTGGACGCACTTGGAACGTCAAAAAGGGGGGATCGGTCTTCGGGGTCCTGGCGAGACGCAATTGGAAACGGATCGTCGCTTATTGGGTTTCCGTGTGAAGTCCCTTAAGAGAAAGTTAGCTATTATCGAGAAGCAAAGGAAGACGCGTCGTCGCAGTCGAAATAGAAGGGGTGTGCTGAAAATTTCCTTGGTAGGCTATACCAATGCCGGTAAGTCGAGTTTATTTAATCGACTTACCAAGGCAAAATCGTTAGCAGCCAACCAATTGTTTGCTACTCTCGATACAACGACGCGGAAGCTTGCATACGTAAATCAAACAGAGTTTGTTATGTCTGATACTGTGGGATTTGTGAGAGATTTACCGCATGCCTTAGTCGAGGCATTTAAGGCCACTCTTGAAGAAACTGCTGATTCGGATGTTTTATTTCATGTGGTCGATGCGTCGAGTCGATCGGCTGAGTTTGAAATGAAACAAGTTCAGACTGTTTTGCGGGAAATCGGTGCTGAAAGCGTACCGCAAATTTATATTTTCAACAAAATTGACTTGACTAATCTAAAACCCGGAATTCAACGGCTCTCATGTGGTACCATAAAACAAGTTAATTTGAGTGCGCTTTCTGGAGACGGTGTCGAGCAATTTCGAGAACTTTTCCCGGAACTTCTACTCCTTACAGATTGGAAAAAAATATCTGAAAAATCTATTTCTGTTCTTGACCAGCAAGTTTCTTAAGATATCGTACACATACACTTTTAGCGAAAGTAAAACTATGGCAATGAATGACCCAAGATGGGGGCAAAACAATGATGGTCCACCCGACCTCGAGGAATTATGGCGGCGTTTTAATAAGCGTCTTGGGTCTTTTGGGCAAAAGGGTAACGGCTCTGGAGGTAACAATAAATCGACGGGCCGTCTGCCTCCCGTAGGCGGCGGGATTGTTGTTCTAATTGCGATACTTTTATGGGCGGCGAGTGGGGTTTACATAGTGGACGCTAGTGAACGTGGAGTGGTATTTCGGTTTGGTCGGCATCTTGAGACCACTCAACCTGGGCCACATTGGCATATTCCTTGGCCAGTCGGAAGTAAAGAAATCGTTAACGTTTCTGAGGTTAGAACAATAGAAGTAGGGTATCGGAATAACGCTCGAAATAAGGTGCCGAACGAGGCGCTTATGTTGACAGATGATGAGAATATCGTCGATCTTCAATTTGCAGTCCAATACGTAAGGACGAATCCAGAGGCTTATCTTTTCTATAATCGCGATCCGGATCAAGCAGTTAAACAGATGGCGGAATCCGCGATTCGAGAGATTGTTGGTAAAAGTAAGATGGACTTTGTGCTCCAAGAAGGTCGGGAAGAGCTTGCCGTGAATGCTCGAGATTTGATGCAAACGGTTCTCGATCGCTATCAAACGGGAATTACCGTCAGTCAAGTGACCATGCAAAACGCGCAGCCGCCTGACCAGGTTCAGGCGGCATTCGATGATGCTGTGAAGGCAAAGCAGGATCAAGAGAGACAGAAAAACGAAGGTCAGGCTTACTATAATGATGTGGTTCCAAAGGCCCAGGGTGCGGCGGCAAGGCTTGGGCAAGAGGCGGAGGCTTATCGTGGTAGAGTCGTAGCCGCGGCAGAAGGTGAAGCGTCTAGATTTGAGAGCGTATTAAACGAATACAGTAGGGCGCCAAAAGTAACACGAGAGCGTATGTATCTCGATACCATGCAGTCGATATTTACCAATGCCACGAAGGTCTTCATTGATCAAAAAGATAATAGCAATTTATTATTTCTTCCCCTAGACAAGCTTATCGGATCTGGGATCACACGAAATGCCAGTAGTTTTGATACCGGAATGGATCAAGTTAACGATATCGAATCTGGGATAGGGGGCAGTAGTGAAGAAAGCAGGACTAGGAATGCATTTCGCGTTAGAGACAGGGAGACAAGATGAAAACTTCATTCACTGTATCAATAGTTAGCATTGTGGTTCTGCTACTAATTGCGAGTATGTCACTTTTTACTGTTGATCAACGCGAAAAAGCAATGATCTTTCGATTGGGAGAGATTACGAGTATCAAAACAGAGCCTGGATTATTTTGGAAATTGCCGCTTGTAGAGAATGTTAGATTCTTTGATGCCAGAACTCATACTGTTGATACGGACGAGCCCGAACGTTTTTTGACCTCGGAGAAGAAAAATGTGTTGGTTGACTCCTTCATTAAGTGGAGGATATCGGACGTAAAACAATACTATATTAGTGTTGGGGGCGATGAACGTCGTGCTAGAGATAGGCTGAATAAGACGGTCAACGATAGTTTGAGGGCGGAATTTGGTAAAAGAACTGTTTATCAAGTGATTTCAGGCGAGCGCGATGAGATCATGGAGTTGATGAGAGAAAAAGTCGATGTGGATGCACGTAAGATTGGTGTCGAAGTTCTTGATGTGCGGCTGAAGCGTGTCGATTTAACGACAGAAATTAGCGATGCAGTCTATCGTCGAATGGAAGCTGAGCGAAAGAGAGTGGCGAATGAACTAAGATCTACCGGCTTTGCTGAATCTGAAAAAATTCGAGCTGATGCGGATAGGGAAAGAGAAATAATAATTGCAGAGGCTTATCGAGACGCTCAGCGTGTCAAGGGTGAGGGTGATGCCACTGCAGCTGCGATTTACGCTAACGCATTCAAAAAAGATCCTGAGTTCTATTCTTTCTACAAGAGTATGGGGGCTTACAGGGAAACTTTTAATAACAAGAGTGATATTTTAATCGTTGAACCAGAGGCGCCTTTCTTCAAACACATGCGATGATTCGAGTGGTAAGTATTTTGGTATGATCTGCTCGAGAATTACAAAATGAAGGCTGGTGATTTTGGCGACTTATGATGTCGCAATAGCGTTAGCCCTTGTGCTTATAATCGAGGGAATGCTTCCATTTTTATCGCCTTCAATGTGGCGAGATACATTTGCAAGATTGCTAAACATGTCAGATGGCCAACTTCGTTTTTTTGGCCTCACATCAATGGTCGTGGGCTCAATTGCACTTATTATTCTTATGTAATTGAGCTGTTTGGGATTTAACTTTAAGAAATAAATAGGCAATTGTCATGCATCCAAATTGGTTGCTTCCAGAATTCGTGGATGATGTGCTTCCTCGAGAGGCAAAAAGAGTCGAGTTAATAAGACGAAAGGTCTTAGATTTATTTGCGGTGCATGGTTATGAGCTTGTCTCGCCTCCCCTTATAGAATATCTAGAATCGCTGCTAACTGGATCTGGTCAGGATTTAGAGCTTCAGACCTTTAAGTTGGTGGATCAGATGTCGGGTAAAACATTAGGCATTAGAGCTGATCTGACACCCCAAATCGCTAGATTAGATGCACATTTGTTAGATGACCCTGGCGTTACACGACTTTGCTACGCTGACCGTGTGATCAAAACAAGGCCGGCAGAGGGAGACATGAGCCGCGAGGCAGTTCAATTGGGAGCAGAACTGTTTGGCTGTTCAAAAATCTCGGCAGATATCGAAATCAATCGACTGATGATTCAAAGTATTAGGTTGGTAGTTAATAGACCACTCACGATTGATCTTGGGAGCGTTTCAATAGCGCAGTCTGTATCAGATTGGCTTAAATTAGACATAAACCAGTCAATCAGTTTTTTTGAAGCATTACAAACAAAAGATACGGCCGCACTAAAAGAATTTTCTATGGATTATGAAGAAGGCGCGCAAAAGATCATTATGGCGTTGCCGAGACTTTATGGAGATGTCTCTATCTTAGATACAGCGCGGGATGTACTAACTGGTGTCCCAGGGGCAGGCCAAGGTATTGATGAGCTTCGTAATGTTTATCAATCGATTAAAGACGAGGTGGATCACGTTATTCTCGATCTGGCGGAACTTAGGGGGTTCCGGTACCACAGTGGTATGGTTGTATCGGTTTACGTGGAAGGTGAGACAAGCCCAATCGCGCGTGGCGGAAGATATGATCATGTCGGAGAGTCTTTTGGTAGGTCCAGACCAGCTACGGGATTTACAATTGATTTGCGTAGGCTGACTCAATGTGCGAGTCAATTGGCTTTAGAAGAGTCGCAAAGAAAAATTTGGGCCCCTTGTACTCATGATGATTCTGATCTTTTGGAAAAAATGAAATCATTGCGTCAATCTGGAGATATTGTCGTTGAAGATCTGTTGGGTGAGGAGATGGATCTTGGATCTCAAGGGTATACTCACAAATTGGTCAAAGATGCCCAAAGCTGGTCTGTGGTGTCACTAAATAATTAAGACATAAAACTCAAATCTACAATTAAAATTTCAGGGTACAAATGGCGAAGAATGTTGTTGTCGTTGGGACGCAGTGGGGCGATGAGGGTAAAGGCAAAATAGTTGATTTGCTGACTGATCGAGTATCTGGGGTTGTTCGATTCCAAGGAGGACATAACGCAGGTCACACTCTTGTCATTAAAGGAAAAAAAACAGTTCTTCATCTCATCCCATCCGGTATTTTGAGGTCCGATATTCGTTGCTATATCGGTAACGGCGTAGTCGTGTCTCCTTCTGCATTAATTGAAGAGATGGATATGCTAAAGTCAGCCGGTGTTCCCATTGATGGTCGGATCGTAGTCAGTGAGTCGTGCCCTATAATTTTGCCATCTCACATAGCTATTGATCAGGCTCGTGAGATTAGTAAAGGTGATGCCAAAATTGGTACAACGGGCCGAGGCATCGGTCCCGCCTATGAAGATAAAGTGGCTAGACGAGGTTTGCGTATTCGTGATCTTTTTGACGAGCCGCTATTGAAAGAAAAGCTTGCGTCTTTATTGGATTATCACAATTTCTTACTTGAGAAACTATATGACGTCGATCCTCTATCACCATCACACGTTCTGGACAAATTGATTGATTCGGCTCAGGTTCTCAAGCCAATGATTGGAGACGTATCTAAGTTGATAAATGAGGAACTGAAGCTTGGTAACAACTTTTTGTTTGAAGGGGCTCAGGGAGCGCTTCTCGATATCGATCACGGCACCTATCCGTTTGTCACCTCTAGTAATTGTATCGCAGGTGCCGCTTCGCTAGGGTCAGGGGTTGGGCCGAGGGCTTTAGATTACATACTTGGCATTACAAAAGCGTATACGACACGCGTTGGTAGCGGTCCATTCCCTACCGAACTGCATGATGGTGTCGGCGCGCATATTGCTAAGACCGGTGCGGAATTTGGAGCAACAACCGGCCGACCGAGGAGGTGTGGCTGGTTTGATGCTGTAGCGATGAGGCGGTCGGCTGAGATAAACGGGCTAAGTGGTCTGTGCATTACTAAGCTAGACGTATTAGACGGACTCGATGAGATAAATATTTGTGTAGGTTATCGGACGAATGACTCGATTGTTGAGCTATCGCCGTCGGGTGCGGATGCTTTATCCTTATGTGAGCCGATTTATGAGAAGCTACCAGGTTGGGCCGGCTCTACCGCTGGGGTGACGTCCTGGGGTAAGTTGCCGCAAAATGCAAAGGATTACATGCGGCAGATTGAGGATGTTGTGGGAGTGCCCATCGATATAGTATCCACGGGCCCTGATCGAGACGAAACTATTATTTTGAACCAGACATTTTTTCAATAAGATCAGCATTGACGTCTCTGAATCATTTTTTAGGTTATTGGTGCCCTGAAGAGGACTCGGACCTCCACAGTGTTGCCACCACCAGAATCTGAACCTGACGCGTCTATAAATTCCGCCATCCGGGCTGCGGAACGTGACTCTAGCTAGCCCCTACATTCCTGTCAAATTATTTAATTATTACAAGGTTACATTTTAGAGTGAGTAAAAAAAGATCTAATCGTGTCAGCGCGAATCGCGGAGCTTCCAGCAGACGCAAAAGTGGTAGTCACGGATTTTCACGAAAGCGAGAAAGAGATGAGGAATTTTTTCCTGATCAATTACAGCGAAAAATACTGGGTATATTGGCGTCTTCAGATGACCCTGTTGCAACGTCAGATGTGGAAAATCAATGCCGATCTGTCGGGTACAAGAAAAAAATTATTCAACAGAAAATAGCAGAATTAGAACGGCTTAAATTTCTTTTGGTTAGAAAGCAATCTATGCTAAAGGGGTCTCGATTTCAAGCGGCTTCGGGGTCTGTAGAATTGCATCGAGATGGTTACGGTTTCTTTACGCATGATGGGGTAGAGGATTGGTATATTAGGCCAGCTGAAACCCAAGGTCTATTGAATGGAGACCATATGATTGCGCTCAGAGTGCTGAGCTCCAATCACGGTCGAGCACCATTTGCTGTCCCGTTAGTGCTGGGCCAAAGGGGGGCACGTCGTATTGTCTTGGTTATAGAGCATAGGAGGCAGGGGCTAGTGTCGCGTGTGCTGGCTAATGAATTAAAAGATAGGGTTTGTATGCCAGACGACGTATTGGCTGAACTATCCGAAGAAGATGTAGTTGTCGCTGAGCTGGGGCAATTTGATTTGTCCTCAGCGGTTTGGTCGGCCGAGTTAGTTGAGCGACTAGGAAAAATTAGTGATGCTGGAATTGAAGTAAAAATAGCGCTGCATAAATTTGGTATTTCAGGTCCTAGAGATGCTTCGCTGAATGTCGAGATAGAGAATATACCGGAGGCAGTTGATGAGGCTGCTGTCATGGGCAGGGCAGACTTTAGAGATCTCCCTTTTGTCACAATTGATGGGCCTGATGCCAAAGATTTCGATGACGCCGTTTATATAGAGAAAGTAGAGAACGGTTACATCTTATACGTCGCAATCGCTGATGTTAGTCATTATGTTAACGAACATAGTTTGATAGATGAGGATGCCCGTAAGAGAAGCACAAGCGTATATTTTCCAAGGTCTGTTATCCCAATGCTTCCTGAGGAGCTGTCGGCCGGGATTTGTTCTTTAAAGCCTAATCAAGATCGGCTAGTTGTTGTTGCAAAAATCGAACTTGATAGCGATGCGACCGTGATAGAAACCGAATTTTTTAGTAGCGTAATCCACTCTAAGCAGCGCTTGACATATAAAGACGTCGATATATTGTTAGGTGAATCGGAATGTATGTCTGACCTTAGTTTGGCACCGGATATTTATGAAAGCTTGACTAACCTAAAATCTCTTACCTATTTGCTCCTAAAGAGGCGAAAAAATCGAGGTGCTTTAGAGATTAACGCTCGTGAGTCAGCATTTTTGTTTGATGCCCAGTCACAAGTCTCCTCTATAGAAACACAAAATCGGTATTTTGCTAATAGGATGATTGAGGAGGCGATGTTGTGCGCTAATGTTGCTGCGGCTGAGTTTCTCAATGATCGCCAGGAACCATTTTTGTACAGAGCACATCCTGAGCCGGATGCGGCAAAAGTCGTCAAATTAGCTGATTTGTTACAGAGCCTCGGATTGGAACTCCAGCTTCCTAATCGGCCAAGCCCCACTGATTTCTTAAAAATTCTGAATGAAAGCCTCGATCATCCTGCGGTAGATTCTGTACAAACTGCCGTATTAAGAACGATGAATCAAGCGCGGTATACAGCTACGCCAACCGGACATTTCGGCCTAGCGTATGAGAGATATGCTCATTTCACGTCGCCCATACGAAGGTATCCTGATTTAGTAGTTCATCGGGCTATCAAAAACCAGTTAGGCTGCAGTTACGATAGGGAGACGGATATAGAGGGATTGGGGGACCTTTGTTCGGTTAATGAGCGAAAGGTAGAGGAGGCAGTAAGATGGACGCATGGTTGGTTGACTGCGACAGTTGCAGGTCGGCATGTTGGTGAGGAGCACATAGGACGGATCGTGAGTGTGGCTTCGTTTGGTTGTTTTGTTTTTATAGAAGAGCTGTGTTTAGAAGGATTACTTCATGTTTCAGAGTTAGGCCGTGAATTCTTTTCGCTCGATGATGGGGCCGTGGCATTCGTCGGTAGCGACACAGGGCAGGTTTTTCAAATGGGCGATAGCGTGCAGGTTTATATAAGCCAAGCTGATATTGAGAATGGACGCGTCAATTTAAAGCGCGTGTATCGACGAAAAGGTATGGATCATGTCAGATAAGGGAAATTCACTTGTTTTTGGTTTTCATGCGGTATTTGCAAGGGTGCGGCATAGTCCAAATGCTGTAAACGAAGTCTTTCTTGATAAAAAGAGACGTGATGCCAGAATTCGTAAATTGGAGGAGAGGCTCAATGAGTCGAATGTGCAGGTTATACGCTGCGATGCGGAGCGATTAAATAAGATGGTCCCAGGTGTATCACATCAAGGAGTGATTGCTTCGATTATATTAGATGAGAATGTTTCTAGCTTGGAGGATGTTATTGTTGCAGCACCTCAAGCTCAATTATTAGTGGTACTTGATGGGGTAACTGACCCACGTAATTTAGGTGCAGTTATGCGTTCTGCATGTGCGTTCGGTGCTGCCGCAGTCATCGTGCCCAAGGATCGTTCCGTTGGAATTACTGATGTAGTTGAAAAGGTCGCCAGTGGGGCGGCCGGAATAATCCCATTAATAACGGTTACTAATCTGGCAAGATCGCTCCGTAATTTAAAAGATGTGGGTTTTTGGGTGGTAGGTACTGATGGTGAGTCAAAAGAGTCGATTAGAGAATTTAAATTTCCAGATCGGACTGTCTTAGTCTTCGGTGCCGAAGGGGATGGAGCTAGGCGACTAACAAAAGACACGTGTGACCATCTGGTGTCTATTCCCATAGAGGATGTTATTCAGAGTCTTAATGTTGGCGTATCTGTGGGTATATCCTTATATGAGGCAACGCGGTCAAGACGTTGATTTGATGGGGATGAAGAGGACTCATTCGAATTGTGATTTATAAACGATTTTGATATATAATTTTGTTATCACTAACTATGGAAGTAGGGTGGTTAGTGAAATTCGCACATCCGATTTGTTGGGGTGCCACCTAAATAGGGGGTTCCGTCGGATGGAGGCATAACCCAAACAGGAGTAGAAATGTCAGTCACAATGCGTGAAATGTTGGACGCTGGGGTTCATTTTGGCCATCAAACCAAATTTTGGAACCCCAAGATGGCCCCTTTTATTTTTGGCCACCGGAATAAAATCCATATCGTAAATCTTGAAAAAACCTTATTAATGTATCGCGCGGCGGCTAATTATGTCCAGCAGTTGTCCGCGAATAAAGGAAAAATTCTCTTTGTAGGAACAAAGCGACAGGCAAGAGACATTATCAAAGAAGAGGCGATTCGAGCGGGGACGCCATACGTCAACCATAGGTGGTTGGGTGGTATGTTAACGAATTATAAGACAGTAAAGCAGTCGACGAAGCGTTTAAAGGACATGGAGACTCTGATGGCTGATGGGGCTGATGAGCGTATGTCGAAAAAAGAAAGTTTGTTTTATCAGCGTGAAATTGAAAAGTTGGATAAAAGTTTAGGTGGTATCAAAGATATGCCGTCACTGCCTGACGCGCTATTTATTGTTGATGTTGGGTATCAAAAAATTGCAGTCGAAGAGGCAAATAAGCTCGGTATACCCATCATAGGAGTGGTGGACACAAACCATTCTCCGGCCGGAATTGACTACGTTATTCCCGGTAATGATGACGCTAATAAAGCGATTCGTCTTTATGCCAGAGGTATTGCGGACGCGATATTAGCTGGTAGAGAGCAAGCGGTGAATGAAATTGCGGCGCAGCAAGGCGCAGAGGCTGAAGGTGAAGAGACGGAAACAGAGGCAGAGCAGGAAAGCTAACTTCTCTGAAGGCAGGTTATTTTGGGGGCAAAAGCCCCCATATTTTTATCTTGCTTGTTGATGATGTTGTGGCCTGAGGTTTTAAGTTTAGATAGTCCTTAAGTTGGACGCATTAAAAACGTACGAAGGAGTGAAAACGATGGCGCAGATTACTGCGAGTTTGGTAAAGGAATTAAGGGAGAGAACTGGTCTTGGAATGATGGAGTGTAAAAAAGCGCTCACGGAGACTGACGGTGACCTTACAAAAGCAGAAGACTTGATGCGTATAAAAAGTGGATCCAAGGCGAGTAAAGTCTCGGGGCGGGTCGCCGCAGAAGGAGCCATTGTCGTCTCGATGAGTGCGGATTCCAAACAAGGGGCAATTGTAGAAGTGAACTGTGAGACAGACTTTGTTGGGAAGGACCCAAGTTTCCTAAGTTTTGCAAATAATATTGCTGATCTTGTAAGCAGCTCAGGTGAAACCGATGTGTCAGCTATCTCTGCTCAAACGTTGCCTAGTGGCGAAACGGTTGAAGAGGTTAGGCAGGCGTTGATAATGAAGCTCGGAGAGAATATCTCAGTAAGACGGACGAAGAAATTTGAAGCGAAAGGGTTACTCGCTTCATACCTTCATGGTGGGCGAATTGGGGTAGTCGTTGATGTTATCGATGGAACAGCTGAGCTAGGGAAGGATTTGGCTATGCATATAGCGGCCGTCAAGCCGGTCGCCGTATCGGCTGCTGAGGTTGACGAGGCTTTGCTCGATAGAGAGCGAGAAATTGCAAAGGCGCGAGCGGTTGAGTCAGGGAAGCCCGAGAACATAGTAGAGAAAATTGTCGACGGTAGCGTTAGAAAATATTTATCAGAGGTGACGCTGTATGGTCAGATTTTTGTGAAAGACGACAAAAAAACTGTCGAAAAACTCTTGGCTGAAACTAAGTCGTCGGTTGATTCTTTCGCGTTGTATGTTGTGGGCGAAGGTATTGAAAAAAAGGTTGATGACTTTGCGGCGGAGGTGGCGGCTCAAATGGCTAATAAGTAAGAACAGAAAAGATGACTGCCGAAGTTGATCTCAATTTAAAAAGAATTCTAGTTAAGCTCTCAGGAGAGTCGCTTATGGGCGAGGATTCCTATGGGGTGAATCGAATTACGATTGACCGTATTGTGTCTGAATTGGTGGATGTGTCTAAACTCGGTGTACAAATGGCAGTCGTTATTGGTGGCGGAAATATTTTCCGCGGTGTCGCTCCAGCAGCCTCAGGGATGGACAGGGCAACCGCTGACTATATGGGGATGCTCGCAACTGTGATGAATGCTCTGGCATTGCAAGATGCGTTCAGGCGGTTTAAAGCTAAGAGCCGAGTTGTGTCGGCTCTCAATATAGAACAAGTAGCGGAGCCATATATTCGCGGCAAAGCAATGCGCTATCTCGAACAGGGGCAAATTGTAATATTTGCTGCTGGAACTGGGAATCCATTTTTTACAACAGATACGGCTGCAGCTCTGAGGGGGATGGAGATGAATGTCGACATTGTTTTCAAGGCCACAAAAGTTGATGGTGTTTACTCAGATGACCCTCTAACTAACTCTGATGCTGTGAGGTATGACGATAT
This sequence comes from Betaproteobacteria bacterium TMED22, assembly GCA_002167745.1. Lineage (GTDB taxonomy): Bacteria > Pseudomonadota > Gammaproteobacteria > Burkholderiales > Eutrophovitaceae > Eutrophovita. The sequence continues at coordinate 115,871 of NHCB01000013.1, read as the reverse complement.
TCATTTTGATGAGGCGATCGAGAAAAAATTAAAAGTTATGGATGCGACCGCTTTAACGCTATGCCGAGACCATAAGCTGCCTCTATGTGTGTTCAGTATATTGAAACCCGGTGCGTTAAAGAATGCCGTTCTCGGTGGAAAAGAAGGCACTCTCGTTCACCATTGATGAAATAAGGAAAATAAAATGCCTGATATTTCAAGTATTTTGTCTGAGGCGACGGATAGAATGGATAAATCTCTAGATGTTTTGAAGACTGATCTTCAAAAGATTCGCACCGGACGGGCACATCCGTCTATCCTAGAGCACATTGAAGTAGATTACTATGGATCGTTGACGCCCTTGACTCAAGTGGCGAACGTTACCGCTTTAGACGCTCGCACCCTATCGGTGGTGCCATGGGAAAAATCAATGAATGCTGTTGTTGAAAAAGTAATTCGAGACTCAGACCTGGGTTTGAATCCGGCCTCGGTAGGAGATCAGATTCGAGTTCCTATGCCAGCTTTAACTGAGGAACGAAGGAAGGACTTAGTTAAAGTTGTGCGTAAAGAGGCTGAGGCAGCTAAAGTTGCCATTCGTAATATACGTAGAGATTCAAATGGAACATTAAAGAGTCTACTCAAAGACAAAGAAATATCGGAAGATGATGAGCGTCGCTCTCAAGATGAGATCCAAAAAATAACCGACAAATTTATTGTTGAGGTTGATGCGGCCCTAGCTAGCAAAGAAAAAGACTTACTTGATGTCTAGTTCCGGTGAAAACTTCTACAACCAGACAAATACCTAATAGCGCTCCTGTTCCTAAGCACATTGCTATCATAATGGATGGTAACGGAAGGTGGGCGAAGGAAAGATATTTACCCAGAGTTTTGGGGCATCGTAGTGGTCTTAAGGCGGTTCGCAGATCGGTGGAGTTTTGCCATCAAAACAAGATTGAATTTTTGACCCTTTTCGCTTTTTCTAGTGAGAATTGGAGGCGTCCTTTGGAGGAGGTATCTTTCTTGTTGTCATTATTTCAAAAGTCTCTTGAGGATGAAGTTGTAAAGCTGGATGATAATAATGTGCGTTTTAAGCTGATTGGTGATCGAAGTAAATTTTCGACAAAGCTTCAGGATCTGATTCAAGAGGCCGAAACTATCACGCACGGTAATACTGGTTTAACTTTAACGATTGCTGCAAATTATGGTGGACGTTGGGATATTGTAAATGCTGCGCAGCAGGCATCCCTGAATGGCCATGCAAAGCTAAGCGAGGAGATATTATCGCAATATCTTCAATTGAACTTCGCACCAGAGCCTGATTTGCTTATTCGCACTGGTGGGGAGGTTAGAGTAAGCAATTTTGTCATTTGGGATTTGGTTTATACAGAACTATACTTCACAGATATTTTGTGGCCTGATTTTGACGAATCGTGTTTTTATGAGGCTTTGAGCCATTACTCTGGCCGAGAGCGTCGATTCGGGAGAGCGGGGGTGGAACAAGAAGTCTCAATGAAGTATATAGCTGACTCATGATCAAGTATAAAGACTTGTTAGTTAGAGTTTTTACCTCGATTTTCCTGATCGGAGCTTTGCTGGCGGGAATGTTTGCGTTACCTCAATGGCTCTGGGGGTTGATACTTATAGGCCCTGTCATCATAGCGGCTATCGAATACTCGAAATTATTTGGCTGGGAGAAGAAGTTACGTTTAGCTTTCGTTTTTGCGATTATTGGTTTTTGTTCTCCACCTTTTTTGATATTCAATCAATTTGCCAATATTGTGAATCCCATTGGAATGATAATGAGCTGGACGGCGGTGTTATTTTGGATGTTTTTTGTGCCTTTTATAATTAGATACCGAATGCGCACAGGTAATTATCTTTGTAATGTCGCCATTGGGATTTTAATTATTGTGCCGGCTTGGTTTACTTTGGTAGGTTTACAGACGTCCCCGTATCCTTTATTTGGTGTGCTGCTTGGAGTCTGGCTTGTAGACATTGCAGGGTATTTCGTCGGCAAAAAATTTGGGAAAATTAAATTGTTACCGTCGGTAAGTCCAGGGAAAACGCGTGAGGGCGTGCTGGGTGGTTTTGTTATTATCTTGGTTTACGGTTTGGTTCTTAGTCTAATCAACGATAATATTTTTTCTGCTATTGAATGGAGCCTTTTTGTAATTATTGCCTTTGCTTTCACAGGTATTTGCGTACTTGGGGATCTTTTTGAGTCTTACTTGAAACGCGGGGTTGGTGTTAAGGATAGCGGATCTATCTTGCCTGGACATGGCGGGATGCTAGACCGGGTGGACAGCATGAGCGCTCTGTTACCCTTTTCTTTTTTAGTGATTCAGATGTTTGTGGAATGACCTTGAATGAAGGAACAAAATCAGTTGTCATCCTAGGCTCCACTGGCAGTATCGGATTAAGCACTCTTTCTGTCATTGAGCAAAGTAGGGATAGATTTCATGCCTTTGCGTTGACCGCACATTCGAACATTGATCTCCTGATTGAACAGTGTATTTTTTTTCAGCCTCGGTACTTAGTAATTTCTGACGCTAGTAAGTTAAGGGAGTTACAAAGTAAAGTCGATACGGCTGGTCTAGATGTCATAAGCTTAGTAGGATCTGAAGGGCTGAATGAAGTTGTGCAGCACGATGAGGTTGATGTCGTGGTGTCTGGTATCGTTGGTGCGGCTGGACTCAGTTCCATTCATTCGGCGCTTCGTAGAGGTAAGAAGGTGTTGGTTGCAAATAAAGAACCCTTAGTGATGGCTGGAGACTTTTTAGCTCAAGTCGCCAGAGAAAATAACGGTGTCATACTCCCTCTAGATAGTGAACACAATGCGATATTTCAGTGCTTATCACCACTATCACCGCCGTATTATCTCGAGCAAGGCATATCAAAGATTATGCTGACTGCTTCTGGAGGACCGTTTCTAGAAACACCGCTTGATCAGTTGAGAAATGTGACTGTAGCGCAGGCCATTAGGCACCCAAAGTGGACTATGGGACGAAAAATCTCCGTTGACTCGGCAACAATGATGAATAAGGGGCTCGAAGTTATTGAGGCGCATCATTTGTTTTCAATCCCAGCAGAGGCTATCGAGGTAGTGATACACCCTCAGAGCATTGTCCATTCAATGGTTCAGTACGTTGATGGTTCGACGCTCGCACAATTAGCTAATCCCGATATGCGTGTACCAATAGCATATTGTTTGAATTACCCTTTAAGAAATAATCTTGATGTTGAACACATAAGCGTCAAGGATATTTCCATACTGCAGTTTCAAGAGCCTGACTTTGATAGATTCCCTTGCTTATCGTTAGCATATGAGGCGCTAAGTAACGGTCGTTCGTCAGTAATCGGTCTCAATGCTATTAATGAGATCATTGTGGATGAATTTCTGAATGAGACAATCGATTTTTCGGATATTGCGCCCCTCATAGAGTCAGCATTAAACGTCTTTGAAGCTCCATACCCTAGCTCCATCGAAGATGTGCTTGATGTAGACGTGGCCGCTCGCAGATGCGCGAGAGAGATTTTGATTAAATACCAAAAATCTAAGGGTAGGATAGCGACTTAATTTATGGACAGCCTTTTCACAATTCTCTCGTTTTTAGTTGCGATCACAGTTTTGGTCGGATTTCATGAACTGGGTCATTTTTTTGCGGCCAGGTTTTTTGGGGTTAAGGTCTTAACCTTTTCGATTGGATTCGGTCGTTCTATTTGGTCGATTGGAGATGGCGTAGATAAAACAAAATTTTCTCTCGGCGCCATACCACTTGGTGGCTATGTGAGGATGCTGGATGAGAGTGACAACCCGTCTTGCGACGAGATAGACGGGACCTTTAGTTATAAGCCAGCATGGCAAAAAGCATTGATTGCGTTGGCTGGCCCAATAGCAAATTTCATTCTTACATTTGTTCTATTTGCTTTTGTATTTGGTGCGAATAATATGTCACTTAAGCCTGTTTTAGGAGAGCCACAAACTGATTCTTTATTTTATTCCGCTGGCTTAAAGGGTGGCGAGACATTAGTTCGAATTAATGATAGGAGAGTAGATAGTTGGTCTGATCTCAGATGGGAAATGACCCGGTTTGACTCAGACAGGCTCAACATCGAGGTTGCAGGTAGAGACTCTATTAATATGACGCTTCATAGTTTCAATGTGGGCGATAGATCTGCGTCCTTGTTTTGGACCAATATAGGCCTAGAAATGCCTAAAGTTGATTTAAACCCGGTAATTGGACTGATTGATCCGAGTGGTACGGCATCAGAATCTGATTTGCTGGTCGGTGATCGGATTGTCTCGGTTGACCAACTAGCAATATCTACTTGGAATCAATTTGTTGAAGTAATAAGGGCTCAACCAGGTGAATCTGTAGATCTTACTGTCGAACGTGACAAACAATTATCTGAACTCTCCCTGACGATCGGTATGGTTGACGGGTCAGTTGGACAAATAGGCGTCGCTCCTGACCCCAGTGGGATCATGCAAGAAGATTTAGTTGATCGTGATGGTCTCAGCGTACTTCAGGCAATGACTAAGTCATTGCAGAGGACTGGTGATTTGATTGGATTTACGACAAGAATGATTGTAGGTTTGATTGCTGGTGATGTCGGTTTAGATAATCTTGCTGGACCACTGGTAATAGCTGATCAAGCTGGTAAAACTGCAGAGATGGGCTTGGTAACATTTTTATCGTTTTTGGCGATCCTTAGTGTCAGTTTAGGTGTGATCAATTTATTTCCTTTACCTATGTTGGATGGGGGGCATATCGTTTTTCATCTATATGAGTTAATTCTAGGTAAAAGAATGCCAGAAAGAGTTATAGTTACGGCTCAACAAATCGGAATGGTTTGTTTGGTAGGACTTATGGTATTCGTGATTGCTAATGATTTTTTACGTTACTTGGGAAATTAGAAAAGGTAGCTGCGCATGATTAATTACTTCAAAGTTGCTTTGCTAGTGCTTTTGCTGAGCCTAAGCTGTGCATCGCGCGCTTTCGATCCATTTGTCATTGACGATATCAGAATAGAAGGGATTGAAAGAACTGATCCAGGCCTAATATTTTCTAACATTCCTGTCCAGGTTGGCGAGACAGTCGATCGAGACGTTACCAATCAAATTATCAGTGAGATATTTAAAACCGGGTTTTTTGATGATGTCCAAGTTTTGCTTGACGGTGGAGTACTCGTTATTAGACTCGTGGAGCGTCCAGCTGTTTATAAGGTGTCGGTCACAGGCTCAAAGCTTTTGAGCGAGGAACAAATTATAGAAGCGTTAAGTCAGATGGGCTTGCGTGAATCCGCGATTCTTGATGGTGCGATCCTTGATTTGGCGGAGCGCGAGCTTAAAGAGTTGTACATGTCCAAGGGGAAGTACAGTGTCGAAATCATCTCTACGACTACTCCGCTGGAGAGAAATCGTGTTGCGGTGACGTTTGATATTTTTGAAGGCGCTAGAGCTGTCATTAATCAAATTAATTTTGTAGGAAATTTTGCTTTCACAGACAAAGATTTACGAAAACAGATGAGTTTAAAGGCTCTTGGAAAATTTGATTTGTTTTCGGGATCTAGTGAGTACTCTAAACAAAGCTTAGAGGGAGACCAAGAGGAGATCCGATCACTTTATCTTGACAGTGGATATGCTGATTTCAGAATCGAAAGCACTCAAGTTCAATTGTCTGCTGATCGTGAAAATGTATTTATTACCATATCCCTCTCCGAGGGAGAGAAATTTACTTTTGATACTATTTACGTTGGTGGAGATGAAGTAGTTAAGCGTGAAGATTTGGCTAAGCTTGTAGACATTGCTCCTGGAGAAGTGTTTTCAAGGAAGAGACTGACAGACTTGACACAAAAAATTACTGATCGTTTAGGTGAGGATGGCTACGCCAACGCAAGCGTAAATCCAGTTCCTGAAAAGAATGTTGGCGATTCGAAAATTGGGTTTACTTTGTATGTGAATTCGGGCCAAAGAGTTTATGTTCGCCGCATTAATATTAACGGGAACCTTGATACGAGGGATGAAGTCATCCGTCGTGAGTTGAGACAAATGGAGGGTGCATGGTATTCCGTTAAAGATATTAATCGCTCTAAGCAGCGGCTGAACCTTCTTGGTTTTTTTTCAGATGTCATGATCAATACGACACCGGTCTCAGGTACGGTCGATCAGGTCGATTTGGAAGTAAAAGTGGTTGAGCGTATGACGGGTAACTTTTCGGTGGGTATTGGTTTCTCCAGTACAGATAAGATGCTGCTTCAACTCGGTTTGTCTCAAAATAACTTTATGGGAACAGGTAATTCGTTAAGTTTCAATGTGAGTACCGGTAAAATTAATGAGACTTATGAGATCGCATTTACTAATCCATACGCTACAGATGATGGCGTGAGTCGAACCTATAAATTTGGGAAGAGAGACACCGATGTAAGTAGTTTAGTTGTTTCTGCTTTTGCCAGTTCGACTAACAGTGCATCTATCGGTTTTGGGGTGCCTCTGACGGAATACGATAGAATTTTTTACGGAGTTGGAGCGGAACAGACATCTATTACATTAGGGGATAATGCAACGTCCGAATACCAAGAGTTTGTTGACCTTAACGGGAATGACAACACGATCATACCGTTTACCGTGGGTTGGTCCCGAGACAAGAGGGATAGTGCGATTTATCCGACAGACGGCCTATTGCAACGATTTGGGTCAGAGCTATCTAGTCCCGCTGGAGATCTTACATACTATAATCTCTCGTATAAAGCTGAATGGTACCGGCCGTTATCTAAAGATTTTACCTTACGCTTAGGAGGATCTGTTGCTTATGCCGAGGATTATGATGGTAAGCAACTTCCATTTTATAAAAATTTCTATGCTGGAGGAGCGAGTTCTGTCCGTGGATACCAAACAAGCTCTCTCGGTCCTAGAAATTCCCTGGGACAGGCTCTGGGGGGGAAGCGCCGCTTGTTAAGCCAGGCTGAAGTGATATTTCCTATACCAGGTCTGAATTTGGATAAATCAATGAGATTTTCTGCGTTCGTGGATAGCGGCTCAGTAGCTAATCATTTTGATGATGGATTATCTGAGATGAGGTATTCTGCTGGTCTAGGATTTAATTGGTATTCTCCAGTGGGTCCTATGAGATTTAATTTTGCGAAAGCACTTAATGCTGAAGTGACGGACAAAACAGAGGGATTTCAATTCACTTTAGGCACCGGTTTTTAACATTATAAGTTGGGGAGTTGTTGTGACCAAAATATCAATTTATTTTTTCGGCTTAGTTGCTGCAAGCTTTTTCGGTTTTTCGACTAGTCCCTTAGCGCAGGAGCTGAAGATTGGTTTTGTAAATACTGATCGTGTCTTTAAAGAGGCTGCTCCTGCTATTCGATCACAAAAGAAACTTCAAGACGAGTTCGCGCCGAGAGATCAGGAAATTAAAGCGGTTAATTCCGAAGCTACAGAGGTAAAGGCTAAGCTAGAAAAGGACGGTCTGACCATGGCTGAGTCTGAGAAAAGGGCTTTAGAGTCAGAGTTGGCCCGGCTTTCTCGCGAAATTCAGCGGCTGCAACGGGAGTTTAGAGAAGAGTTAAACCTCAGAAAGCAAGAGGAGTTAAAAATTATTTTACGCATCGCGAATGAAGAAATCGATAAAATTGCTGCTGAGGAACAGTATGACCTCATACTGCAAGAAGCTGTTTACAGAAGCGAGCGTCTCGATATAACTGATAAGGTCATAAAAGCTCTTGAAGACGACTAGGGCTGCTGTAATCTAAGGGATTCGAGTTTGGTTAAGAACCTAACAGTTCAGGAGATCGTAGACCAATTAGGCGGAACGATTGTCGGGGACTCCTCTATAATTCTGATGAGCGTGGGTACCCTTCGGAACGCCGGTAAGGGGCAGATCACGTTCTACAGTGATAAAAGTCTTTCACGTTATATCTCACAGGTCGAGGCCTCAGTCGTCGTCGTCTCTGCTGATGATTGTGACAATTTTAGTGGGACGATTACCAAAATAATTGTAGAAAAACCGTACTTGTATTTCGCTCAAGTCTTAGATTTGATGTTTGGCTCTGAGGAGGGAAACGCGGATATCAGCTCTTCTGCTTATTTGGGTGCCAACGTTTCCCTTGCAGACGAAGTGACGGTCGGACCTCATGTAATCATTGAAGATGGTGCAGAAATATCTGAGGGCGTTATTTTGAAAGCGCGTTCTTATATCGGCAAAAAGGTCAAACTCGGAAGAAACGCTGTTGTACATCCTGGGGCTTCGATACTCGATGACTGTGAAATTGGGGAAGATTGTGTGATTCACAGCGGTGCTGTCATAGGAGGAGATGGTTTTGGTTACGTCCAAGAAGAAGCTAAGTGGATTAAAGTGAAACAAGTTGGGCGTGTCATCATTAGTAATGGGACCGAGGTCGGGTGTAACACGACAATTGACCGGGGATCCATTGACGATACTATTATTGGCTGTGGCGTAAAAATAGATAATCAAGTTCAGATAGGACACAATTGTAATATCGGAAATCACACGATTATATCGGGATGTGTTGGTATCGCTGGAAGTGTAGAGATTGGTCAAAATTGTCGTGTTGGCGGTGCCGCCATGTTCACTGGTCATCTTAAGGTTTGCGATAATGTAGACATATCTGCAGGTTCTCTTGTTTCCAAGAATATTTTAGAAGCGGGCAGATACACCAGCGTTTACCCACTGAGTGAACACGCTGCATGGAAAAAGAATGCTGCTGCCGTTCGAAAGCTAACAGAACTAGTCAAACGCGTTAAAGATTTGGAAAATATTGTCTCTATAACGACCGAGAAAAATGTCACCAAGCGGTAACTGAGTTAGAACTGAGGACTAGATTGGAAAAATTTATGGATATTAGCGAAATTATGAAGGTTCTACCTCACCGTTACCCCTTTTTACTGATCGATCGAGTTGAGACTTTTGATCCTAATAGAACTCTGGTTGCTATAAAAAATGTCACGATAAATGAACCATTTTTTCAAGGGCATTTTCCAGACCATCCCGTAATGCCGGGAGTCTTGATCATTGAGGCAATGGCTCAAGCAGCAGCTCTACTGGCATTTAAATCTATGGGTACAACTAAACCTGAAGACCATGTGGTTTATTTTGTTGGTATCGATAAAGCGAGATTTAAAAAACCCGTAGTACCTGGTGATCAGCTGACTATTACTGCTGAGATAGTGCGCAATCTTAAAGGTATATGGAAATTTTCAGTTAAGGCTGAATCGGGCGGACAGCTCGCGTCTGAAGCAGTATTGATGTGCACTATGAGGGAGGTATGATCCATCAGACTGCTATTGTTGAGCCCGGTGCTCAGATATCTACAGACGTAGAGATTGGGGCGTATTCTTTAATTGGCAAGAATGTATCAATAGGTTCCGGAACCCGTATCGGTAATCACGCGGTAATAACGGGTAAAACATTGATTGGTAGAAATAACAATATTTTTCATCATGTTTCGCTTGGGGAACAGCCGCAAGATAAAAAATATGCTGGTGAAGAGACAACTCTGGAGATTGGGGACGAAAACGTAATCCGCGAGTTTTGCTCTTTCAACACAGGAACGACGCAAGACAAAGCCAAGACCGTTGTTGGTAACCGTAACTGGATCATGGCTTACGTGCATATTGCTCACGATTGTGTTGTGCGGGATGACGTTATTTTGGCGAATTGCACTCAATTAGCGGGTCATGTGGAAGTGGGTGATTATGCGATGCTCGGTGGATTTAGTGGTGTCCATCAATTTTGTCGCATAGGCTCGCATGCGCTAACGGGTGTGGGGTCAGTTGTTTTGTCTGATGTGCCTCCATACGTGACATGCAGTGGTGATGTTGCCAAGCCCCATGGCATTAACGCTGAGGGGCTCAAAAGAAGAGGATTCTTGCGAGCTTCAATTAAAATGATTCGAGATGCTTACAAGGTTCTATACCGTTCTTCACTATCGCTGAATGAAGCAAGGATGGAAATTGACCGGATGGCGCGAGAATCTTCAGAGCTGATTGTGTTATCTGAGTTTTTGTCTTCGACCTCAGGCAGAAGTATTATCCGTTGAGTATGTCTTATAAATCCGAGCTACGCGTCGCAATCGTTGCTGGCGAAGCGTCCGGGGATATACTTGGGTCTGCGTTATTAAAAGAATTGAATGAAAGATTTTCCAAGGTCGAATCTGTCGGAATAGGTGGACCACTTATGCTTAAGCAAGGATTTGAGTCTTGGTATCCTATGAGTGAGCTTTCGGTAATGGGATATGTAGAGGTAATTAGAAAGCTTCCTAGGCTTATCCGCATACGATTATCCCTTATAAGAAGAATTCTGAACTATCAACCGGACTTGGTTATCGGCATTGATTCGCCCGACTTTAATCTTTTACTAGAGAGATCTGTGCGAAAAGGTGGCATACCCGTAATTCATTTAGTTAGCCCTTCGATATGGGCATGGCGCTATGAAAGAATCCATAAAATTCGTGAATCTTTGGATAGAATGTTAGTGTTGTTTCCGTTCGAAGAAAAAATATACGAGAGTGAAGGAATTCCTGTTTCCTATGTGGGACATCCTCTTGCAGATCAGATCGAAGTAACCATTGATCGAATTAGATATCGAGATGAGTTAGATCTTTCTCGCGACCAAAAACTGGTAGCGCTACTTCCCGGCAGTAGACGTTCGGAGTTGAAGCAACACCTCGAATTAATGAGTGATACTGCAAATATCATTAGAGCTAGGTATTCTGATGTCCGTTTTCTTGTTCCTTTACTGGATGATGATGCGATTGCCTATGCACGTGCACATTTGTCTCGGAGCGGAAAAGGTTTGATTAATGAAATACAATTTACACCGGGAAATACACAAAGGGTTTTGAAGGCTGCTGATGTCGCGATTATAGCCTCCGGCACTGCGACCTTAGAAGCTTTGTTGTGTGAGTGTCCAATGGTCGTAACTTATAAAGTGTCTAAATTGACAGCTTGGTTGATGCGACGTCGAGCTAAAACAAAATTCGTGTCGCTTCCGAATATTATTGCCAACGAGATGTTGGTCGGGGAGTTCATACAAGAAAAAGCAAGGTCAAATTTTTTGGCTAATGCGGTGATCTCGCTTTTTGAGCGACCGGAGGAACTTGGGTATATGCGTATCCGTTTTCAGCAAATCAAGAAGATCCTTAGAGTTGGATCGGCAAGTCGAAGCGCTGATGCCATTGAGGAGTTCATATTAAATAAATGACTGGTATCGTAAATACGGCAGGCGTAGATGAGGCGGGTAGAGGCCCCTTAGCGGGAGAGGTATACGCAGCAGCGGTAATTTTGAATCCCAACGCTCCTATTAATGGCCTTAGGGACTCCAAAAAATTATCTGCAAAACGTCGAACAGACTTATCTGTTGAGATTAAAGAGAAAGCGTTGGCGTGGGCGATTTCGTTTGCTTCGGTCGAAGAAATTGACGATTTAAACATTTTAAATGCAACGATGTTGGCGATGACGCGTGCGATAGAGGCTCTTAATGTGTTTCCCGAAATCGTATTGGTGGATGGTAACAAAGCTCCAATTTTAGACAAGGTTAATGTACGAACAATCGTTAAGGGAGATCAAAAAGAGCCAAGTATTTCTGCAGCCTCGATTATTGCGAAAGTCGCACGGGATGAAAGGCTTATAGTTTTAGATGAACTTTATCCAGATTGGGGTTTCAGAAGCCATAAAGGTTATGGAACTAAAGCTCATATCGAAGCCATAAAAAATTTCGGAGTCACCCCCCTTCATAGAAAAACTTTTGAGCCTATTAAGTCAATGAAGCTGACTTAAATTGCTTTATTTTAAAAGGCCTGTCGCTTCAGTTGCGCTCTTTGCATGATTACGGCAGCTAATTCCTCGATTGATCTGGAGGTGGTATCTAAATAATCGACGTTCTCCTGTTTCATTAACGCCTCTGACAAACGCACTTCACTCTCGCAATTTCTTAGGGATGCGTACTTACTGTCAGGACGACGCTCATTTCGGATGCGCACTAAACGATCGGGTCGGATTGTCAGCCCGAACAATTTGTGTCGAAAGGCATCAAGCGTGCTAGGTAGGGCTAGACGTTCAAAGTCTTCTGGAATAAGAGGAAAGTTGGCAGCTTTGATTCCGAATTGCATACCTAAATAGAGACAGGTTGGCGTTTTTCCGCAGCGGGATACGCCTACTAGTATGACGTCGGCTTCCTCCATATCTTTAACCGTCTGTCCATCGTCGTAAGCAAGCGCAAAATTTACGGCGTCCATTCGTTTTAAATACCCCGATCCTCGATTGCTGTGGGAGCGTCCAACTGAATGATTTGATTTTAGTTGTAGCTCGACTTCCATAGGAGCAATGAAGACTTGGAAACAATCTACATAAAGTGCATTTGCAGTTTTAACAATGGACGACAGCTTAGAATTGACCAACGTACTGAAGACGAGAGGTCGGTTACCATTAGATTCACAGGCCTGATTGATTTGATTGACTGCCTCATTTGCCTTAGTCGGTGTGTCAATAAAGGGCATTGTAGCCTCGTTAAACTTTACTTCTTCAAATTGAGTCAGAAGGCTGTGGCCTAGCATTTCTGCGGTAATGCCAGTTCTGTCGGATATATAAAAAGCGGATCGAGTGTTTGTGTTCATTTTGCCCATTGGTGTACTGCAATATAATGCGATGATGAGGTAAAATACAAAAATCCAGTGTATCAATAATTAACGAGAAAAAATGAGCATAACAGATAACAATAATTCCCCCTATGTGATTCCCTTTCACTCACTGCGAAATACGGACGTCGAAGAGGTTGGCGGTAAAAATGCGTCCTTAGGTGAGATGATTTCGCAACTATCAACGCTTGGAGTGTCGGTGCCCGGAGGATTTGCGACAACGTCTACTGCCTTTAGAGATTTTTTAGAGGAGTCGGGATTAACTCAGAAAATTAATGAGAAGTTATCTGCACTAGATATTGAGGACTTGAGCGCCTTGTCATCAGCAGGAGAGCAAATTAGGCAATGGATTGTAGATGCTCCATTGACGCCACGCTTTAAATCTGAAATCGAGTTAGCTTATGCAGAATTAACAAGCACCGAAGGGGAAAATGTTTCTTTCGCTGTGCGCTCCTCCGCGACAGCAGAGGACTTACCTGACGCGTCTTTCGCTGGTCAGCAAGAAAGCTATCTTAATATTCGTGGTTTAGAGAATATTTTGGAAGCGATTAAACATGTATTTGCATCTTTATACAATGATAGGGCGATTTCTTATAGAGTTCATAAAGGGTTCGAGCATTCAAATGTAGCGCTATCGGCTGGAGTGCAACGGATGGTCCGATCTGATTCTGGGTCCAGTGGAGTGATGTTTACTCTGGACACTGAATCAGGTTTTGACAAGGTTGTTTTCATAACGTCGGCATATGGTTTGGGAGAGACGGTTGTTCAGGGACAGGTGAACCCTGACGAGTTTTATGTCTATAAGCCCGGTGTGGAACGCGGAGTTCCCGCAATTTTACGTAGGAACTTGGGAAGTAAGGCGTTACGAATGGAATTCTCTGAGAGTCAGACTGCTGGCCAATCAACCGTAACTACTTCAGTTTCAGCTAAAGAAGCGAGTGAATTCTCAATCAATGATCAAGAAGTTAATGCATTGGCTTTGCAGGCTATTAAAATTGAAAAGCACTACGGACGACCTATGGATATTGAATGGGGTAAGGACGGCGAGGACGGTAAGATATATATCTTACAGGCTCGTCCTGAGACCGTGAGGGCACAGGAGGATGAGTCTACTACTCAAGAACGATTTAAATTAAATAATCGGGGTAAAGTTTTGGTGGAGGGTCGCGCGATTGGATCCAAAATTGGTTCGGGGGTAGTTCGCTTGGTCAAGGATGCGAGTGAAATGCACCGTGTTCTTGAAGGGGATGTATTGGTTACTGATATGACAGACCCAGACTGGGAGCCGGTTATGAAAAAGGCATCCGCAATCGTTACCAATAGGGGCGGTAGGACATGTCATGCTGCGATTATCGCTAGAGAATTAGGGATCCCAGCGGTAGTTGGAACAGCGACTGCAACGCAAGTCGTGTCTGAAGGAGATCATGTCACTGTCTCGTGCGCCGAAGGCGATTCAGGATTTGTATATGAGGGAATTTTAGACGTTGAAATTTTAAAAATACAACTCGACAAACTGCCAGAAATACCTGTCAAAGTATCTATGAATGTTGGAAATCCAGAGTTGGCATTTGATTTCCAACGCTTACCTAATGCGGGAATTGGGTTAGCAAGATTAGAATTCATTATTGCTCGAATGATCGGAATACATCCAAAGGCAGCTATTGAGTTTGATCGGCTTCCAGAAGATGTTAAGGAATTGGTTTCTGCAAGGTCATCCGGTTACGCTAATCCAGTTGATTTTTATGTTGAGAAGCTCAAGGAAGGTATTTCAACATTAGGCGCAGCATTTTTTCCTAAACCGGTAATTGTGAGGCTATCTGATTTCAAGTCGAATGAGTATTCGAGTCTTATTGGCGGACGACTCTATGAACCTAACGAAGAGAATCCAATGCTTGGGTTCAGAGGAACGTCACGGTACATTTCGGATAGCTTTAGGGATTGTTTCGAGTTTGAGTGCCGAGCTTTAAAATCAGTGCGAGACGAAATGGGATTGACCAATATAGAAGTTATGGTGCCGTTCGTCAGGACTCTAAGTGAAGCAGAGCAGGTAATTGATTTGCTCGCATCTTATGGTTTAAAGCGCGGTGATAATGGTCTGCGTATCATTATGATGTGTGAATTACCTACTAATGCGATACTGGCTGATGAGTTCCTTGAATTCTTTGACGGATTTTCTATAGGTTCTAACGATATGACGCAACTAACCCTAGGCCTGGATAGAGATTCGGGTATTGTTGCCGGCCAATTTGATGAGCGGGACTTAGCTGTTAAGCGGATGCTTCACTTAGCCATTGATTCTTGTCGGAAGAAAGGTAAATACGTCGGTATTTGCGGTCAAGGTCCTTCAGATCATCCAGATTTTGCTGAATGGCTGGTTGGTGAGGGTATTGACGCGATATCGTTAAATCCTGATACGGTTGTAGATACTTGGATCTACCTTGGTAAGCATCTAAAAGCTGAAAAAGCAGCTTAGACTTTATTAGATAAGTAACATTTTAATCTTTATAAGTTAACAATTTAGGCGCGTCGTGTTGTTGGCCGATGTTACAATTGGGATTGCGTACCTTTTGATGAGATACACGTGGAATGACTAAATATATTTTTGTTACAGGCGGTGTTGTATCATCTTTAGGTAAAGGCATCGCTTCCGCGTCTCTCGCCGCAATCCTTGAGTCCCGAGGTATTCAGCTGACAATGTTAAAACTTGATCCGTATATTAATGTGGATCCTGGAACTATGAGCCCGTTTCAGCATGGAGAAGTATTCGTGACGTATGATGGGGCAGAGACCGATCTAGACTTGGGGCACTACGAACGATTTGTAGATATACGCATGGGTAAGCGTAATAATTTCACGACTGGTCAAGTGTACGAGTCTGTTATTCGCAAAGAGCGACGAGGTGATTATTTAGGAGGGACGGTGCAAGTTATTCCTCACATCACCGATGAGATAAAAAATCAAATTATAAAAGGCGCTGACGGTGCGGATGTAGCGCTGGTGGAAATTGGGGGCACAGTTGGTGATATAGAGTCCCTTCCTTTTTTGGAGGCGGTCCGGCAGATGAGCCTTGAGGTTGGTCGAGAAAATGCGTGCTTTGTGCATCTGACTTTAGTTCCTTATATTACCTCTGCTGGCGAGATTAAGACGAAACCCACTCAACATTCGGTTAAAGAGTTACGTGAAATTGGTATCCAACCGGACGTAATTCTATGTCGTTCGGAGCAAGAGGTGCCCGAAAGTGAGAGACGTAAAATTGCTCTATTTACAAACGTTCCAGTGGATGCTGTCATTTCTGCAATTGACGTAAATAGTATTTATAAAATCCCATCTTTTTTGCATAATCAGCAATTTGATGAGATTGTGTTAACGAAACTGCAACTCGAAGCTCCGGTGGCAGATTTAAGCGAATGGGATGACTTAATCTATAAACTAGAAAATCCTAGTCGACAGGTTAATATTGCCTTGGTTGGCAAATACGTGGATTTAACCGAATCGTATAAGTCGTTATCGGAGGCATTGATTCATGCAGGTATGCATTGTGATGCAAAGATTGATATCAGCTATATCGACTCTGAGGAGATTGAGGAAAAGGGTCTTGAAGTATTACGTGATATGGATGCGATACTGGTCCCGGGAGGATTTGGAACGCGTGGAGTCGAAGGAAAGATCCAGGCTATACGTTATGCAAGGGAACACAATGTGCCTTATTTGGGTATTTGTTTGGGAATGCAATTGGCGGTAATCGAGTTTGCTCGACATGTGGTTGGATGGACCGACGCTCACAGTACGGAGTTTAACGGTGATACGAAACATCCTGTAGTCGCGCTTATTCCGGAGTGGATGACATCTAAAGGTGAGATAGAAAAGCGAGATCTTGATTCAGATTTGGGCGGAACGATGCGGCTTGGCGAGCAAAAAGCTAATCTAAAGCCGGGATCTAGAGTAGAAAAAATTTATGGGGCTTCGTTCATTGGTGAGCGACATCGACATCGCTACGAGGTAAATGGTCAGCTTTTAGATGAAATTCAGTCGCACGGTTTAGTGGTTTCAGCAACGTCGGAAACTGAAGGATTGTGCGAGGTTGTTGAGTTAGAAAATCATACCTGGTTTTTGGGGTGTCAGTTTCATCCCGAATTTACGTCTACACCCAGAAAGGGTCATCCTTTGTTCAATGGTTTTGTAGCCGCAGCGTTGGAGAATGAAAGTAAATAATCTAAACATGTGTTTAGATTTTCAGGTAATCAACATCAATAGGAGAACTAGTGCTGGTAGGTAAACTCCGAGTGGGTCTCGATGCTCCGATTTTCGTGATTGCGGGACCATGCGTAATCGAGTCTGAAGATATGACCCTAAAAATAGCGCAACGCCTTAAGGAAATTGGGGAGGAGCTGTCAATTCCGATCATCTTTAAAGCTTCCTATGACAAAGCTAATCGCTCATCAAATTCCTCTTACAGGGGACTCGGGATAGCGCGTGGTTTAGAGGTGCTTGCTCTGGTTAAATCTCAAATTGGCATGCCAGTTCTCACGGACGTCCATTCCGTTGATGAGGTTGAGCAAGTAGCCTCTATTGTTGATATGCTGCAAACGCCCGCTTTCTTGTGTAGGCAAACTGATTTTATTAGGGCCGTTGCTGCGACTGGTTTACCCGTTAATATTAAGAAAGGACAATTTTTGTCTCCCAGTGAAATGAGGGAAGTTGTCAAAAAAGCAAAGGATGCGAGTGGCCAAGATAATATCTTGGTTTGTGAGCGAGGCGTTAGCTTCGGTTACAACAACTTGATTTCGGATATGCGGTCCCTAGCGATTATGCGGGAAACAAATTGTCCAGTTGTTTTTGATGCCACTCACTCCGTTCAGTTGCCGGGAGCCAAAGGTAATGAGAGCGGTGGTCAAAGGGAGTTTGTGCCAGTTTTGGCGCGAGCAGCTGTAGCTGTTGGCATCAGTGGCATATTTATGGAGACGCACCCTAACCCTGAGGAGGCACTTTCGGATGGACCTAATGCGTGGCCTTTGNGNCNNATGAAAGNGCTTTTNAANCAGNTAAAAGANATNGATGATCTTGTNAAATCNAGACNNTTTGNTGAGTTAGNTANNGGNNTNNCTANNNNTTAAAAAGGAAAGANGAGTAATTTATTATGAGTTCNATNATTGATGTTGTCGCNAGNGANGTNATNGATTCGCGCGGAAANCCNACNGTAGAAGCTGATATNCACTTAGANAGTGGNGTNNTNGGTCGAGCNGCAGTTCCNTCTGGCGCCTCNACNGGAGNTAGNGAGGCAGTTGAATTAAGGGATGGNGANNGTNGNCGNTTTTNNGGAAAGGGTGTTTTAAAAGCGGTAGAAAATATTAATTCCGAAGTATGTGAAGCTATTATTGGCTTTGAATCAACAGACCAGTCACGTATTGATCAAACTTTGATTGAGCTAGATGGCACCGAATCAAAATCACGTCTGGGTGCCAATGCCGTGCTTGCGGTCTCGCTAGCGACCGCGAAAGCTTCATCAATGGATTTAGGCCTTCCTCTCTATCGTTATCTAGGGGGCGCAGGGGAGACGCAGCTTCCAGTGCCTATGATGAATGTTATAAATGGTGGTGCGCATGCAAACAATAGCCTGGATATTCAAGAATTCATGATTATTCCGATGGGATTTGACAGTTTCAGTCAGGCTNTGCGGTGTGGGATTGAGGTGTTTCAAACCTTAAGGAAGAATATAGACGATGCAAAAATGCCAACAACGGTCGGAGATGAAGGCGGATTCGCTCCTAATTTTAGCGGTAATGATGAGGCACTTGATTTTATTCTCGAAGCGATCAGTGCTTCTGGTTATGAAGTGGGTAGCCAGGTAGCGTTAGGATTAGATTGTGCGAGTTCGGAGTTTTATCAGAACGGTAAGTACGTCTTGAAATCCGAGGGTCTCCAGCTTTCAGCTTCTGAGTTCTGCGATTATTTGGCGACCTTGGTGGAAAAATATCCCATCATCTCTATTGAAGATGGAATGGCTGAAGATGACTGGGATGGCTGGAGCACCTTGACGAATCGTTTGGGAGCATCGGTCCAATTGGTGGGTGATGATTTGTTCGTAACCAATACAAAGATTCTTCAGAGGGGCATCGATCAAGCTATTGCTAATTCCATTTTAGTGAAGATCAATCAAATAGGCACACTTAGTGAGACCATGGCGGCGATTGAGATGGCCAAGCGTGCGAAGTATACCTCGGTGGTTTCCCACCGATCAGGCGAAACCGAGGATACTTTTATTGCGGACTTAGCTGTAGGGGCGAACGCCGGACAAATTAAGACCGGTTCTTTATCTAGGTCAGATCGTCTGGCAAAATATAATCAATTGCTGCGCATTGAAGAAGAGCTCGGAGACCGAGCGAGCTACGCAGGTCGTAGGGCGTTTTATAATTTAAGTTAAATGAAACTTTTAACAATCTCCTTAGCCNTGTTGCTGTTGTTAATTCAATATCCNCTTTGGTTTGGCAAGGGTGGATGGAAAGATGTTATACGCTATCGAGGCGTGTTGGAAACTCAAATTGAGAAGAATGAAGAAGTACGTGCGATAAATGACCAAATTAAGGCTGAAGTGGTCGATCTTAAGACTGGTTTAGATGAAGTAGAAGAGAGCGCCCGCTCGGATCTCAATATGATTAAGGAGGGTGAGATTTTTTTTAAAACTCTAGATACGCCGTCAATAGACGTCTCAGACTAGCCTATATAAACGTCGGAAAAATCTCTAGGTTCATTTATATTTTTTAGCGTGTGGTTTGGGTCCCCATCAAATTCGACGTACGAAGTCTTTAATTTTGACTGCCAATCAGAAACCTTCAAAGTGCCTTGTGCGATTGTTCTTTTTAGGGCGTGAACTATTTCTACCTTGAATGCACAATTTAAATGTTGAGCCCTATCGTTCGTTTTAGCAATGGCGATATCTGATTGAGTTGTTTCAAGAGCGAAAATCAGTTCCTGGACGTAATTTTTGGGAATATTTATTACGTCACAAGGAGTGACNACGACATTTCTNGTTTTGACATGGGCTGCGGCTGAGACGATTCCAAGTAGCGGCCCCTGATTGCTAATTTGGTCCTCAATAACAGGAAACCCTAACTTGTTTAAATACAAGAAATCTCGATTAGCGCTGATGATGATTTCATCGACTTGAGGCTTTATTGCTTGAATTGCATTTTCAATTAAAGTAATGTTTTTGAACGGAATTAACGCTTTGTTTCTGCCGCCCATCCGTTTACCTCTTCCACCGGCCAAAATGATGCAAGTCGCCCTTTTCTCTAGCATTTCATGTTTGCTTTCTAACAAATATTATGACGTTGAAGGTGTAAATTGAGCTCAACCTATTATAAATAATTAAATATAAGATAAGTGTTGTATTTAGAACTGAGTCTTTTTTGTATTGGGAAGAAAGTCTTTTTAGACAAATTCGTTCAAATGGCGTTTAATAGCCGGAATAATAAAATAATAAGTTAAAAATAAATCGAATCGAGGGGGTAGGATATGTTTGGATTTTTAGACCGACAACGCACTGTAGCTGGTCCAGGTTTTAGTAGATGGATGATTCCACCGGCCGCGCTTTGCATTCACCTTTGTATTGGTCAAGTATATGCATTAAGTGTTTTTAATCTTCCGATGACTAAGTTGGTTGGTATCACAGAATCAGCACCGAGTGATTGGTTGCTCACTGAAATTGGTTGGATGTATACCCTGGCAATTGTTTTCCTCGGGTTATCCGCAGCTTTTTTCGGCCGATGGGTAGAGGAAGGCGGACCACGTCGCGCTATGTTTACAGCGGGAATGTTCTGGTCTTCTGGTTTTCTTGTCTCAGCCTTAGGCGTCTATCTTCATAATATATGGCTCGTTTATCTCGGATATGGCGTATTAGGTGGGATTGGTCTTGGTCTTGGCTATATTTCGCCTGTATCAACATTAATAAAATGGTTTCCAGATAGACCCGGCATGGCCACAGGTATGGCGATTATGGGTTTTGGTGGCGGAGCATTTTTAGCATCACCATTATCTGTTTGGTTAATGGACGTGTTCAGAAGCGATACTGACGTTGGAGTAATTGGTGCTTTCGTTGGTTTAGGGTGCATTTATTTTGTGTTTGCTATGGTTGGAGCAACGATCGTCCGAGTTCCAGCTGAGGGATGGAAGCCAGAGGGCTGGCAACCACCCGTAACCCCGAAGAAGTTGACTACAACTGCTAACGTTCATGTTGATGTTGCTTGGAAAACACCACAGTTTTGGTGTATATGGGTCGTGTTATGTATGAACGTCACTGCGGGTATCGGTGTTCTTGGTCAAGCGTCTGTCATGAGTCAGGAAATGTTCGGACTAACAGTTGCTGCTGGAGCAGGTTTCGTTGGTGTGTTGAGTTTATCCAACATGTTAGGCCGAATCTTCTGGGCATCCTTGTCAGACGTTATAGGACGAAAAAACACTTATTTTTGCTTTTTCTTGATCGGCATAGCACTTTATTCTTTGGTTCCATCGACTGGCGCCATAGGTAGTGTGCTTCTGTTTGTAGTATGTTCCGCTGTCATCTTGACAATGTATGGAGGGGGTTTCGCTACCGTGCCGGCTTACTTAAAAGACATGTTTGGAACTAAGTATGTTGGGGCAATTCATGGAAGATTGTTGACTGCATGGGCTGTAGCAGGTGTCTTGGGGCCGGTGCTTGTAAACTACATTCGGCAATATCAAATCGATAGTGGTATACCGCCGGCGCAGGCTTACAACACAACGATGTACATAATGGCAGGTTTGTTAGTAGTCGGGCTGATAGCCAACTCGTTAATCAAGCCAGTCGACCCAAAACATCATTTAGCTGAAGAATCTTAGGAGATAAATTATGTCAACAGATAGTCGAAGTAAAACCACTGGACTTCATTTGTTTCTAGCTTGGGTTTTCGTGGGTGTGCCGCTCGCATGGGGCTTGTATCAAACTGTTCTTAAGGCGGCACCAATATTTAGCTGAGACAGAGTTTCCTGCTCCTTTTGGAGTTAATCATTAAAAACCCTACTGATCAGGTGATTGAAGGCGATGGTGGGGTTTTTATTTAAGTAAGAGCTTCTTTTAATGATACGATTTCGCCGGGTGCAGGACATGAGTATCCTGGCAGATCGAGCACGTAGTGGGAAAATTTAGCACTTTTAAGAAGTTTGATCAGTTCGTGTATTTCTTTTTTATTAATGTCCTTTGCCCGACAAGCAAACATATATTTTTCTTGAGCTAGGGGAATGAAGTCTAAGCCGAACTGGGTCGCTGCGGGTTGCACTCCGAACCCTGTGTCTGCCATCCCTGAAGCCACATACGCGGCGACTGCAGCATGAGTGAATTCCTCTGATTGATAGCCCTCTATGTCTCCTGAATTGATATTGTCTCTTGCTAAGAGTTGATCAAATAACATCCGTGTGCCTGAGCCGATTTGTCGATTTACGAACTTGACTTCTTTGGTAGTTAAGTCAATTAGTTCGGTGATCCCCATGGGGTTGGTAGGAATGACAAATAGCCCTTGCGTTCGCGTTACTAGATGAATAAATCGATGAGTATTAGCGCTCCACAATGGCGACAAACTGTCGATAACTGCTTGACCATTTCCATCTGTGGGGAGATGAAACCCAGCAAGATCACAATCTCCGTGGTTCAGAGACGCTAGTGACTCAGCAGCCCCGATATATCTCAGATCGACTTGGAGATCGGGTAATGTTTTTAATAGTTCGGGCAGATAGGCTACTGCATAGCCATGGCTTGCGTGGATTGTTAAAGAGGAGCGCGCCGAGACCAAGGCTCGACTGATTTCTAAATTAATTTCTGAAGCAAGCGAGTCTAGTTGTAACCCCACCCTGGCTGATACACGTTGTTCTGCCCAGAGTAATTTTTCTCCAAGTTCCGTAAGCGAAGCGCCTTTACCTCGTGTAAATAAGACTAGATCAGAACCGAAGAAGTCTTTCCAATGATTTACTAAGTTCCAGGCGTGACGATATGAAATTTCCGTTTGTTTGGCGGCCTCTGCCAGGGTTCCTGTTCGATGTATAGCGTCCAATAAGGTAAACAGCTCTGAGCCTAAGGTTTCGTTTTTCTCGTTTGATAGAGACCAAGATGGAGATAGTTTAACTTTTCGCATAAAATATATGAACTTTCAAACATATTGTAACGTCAATCAACTTAGATTAACGTGTTAATCATTAATTATAAGGTCATTTTAAAATATGTATAATTTTACATATATAACATGATCAGTAGCAATTGCGGGGAAGCGAGGGAGTCGGATCTCTTACCGCTTAGGGAGGTTTCTATGTTGGAAAATGCCGATTACGAGGTCGTAGTGAGTGCTGCCTTGAAAAAGCACTCTAATACTGAGGGTGGTCTACTACCGATCTTGCACGAAGTGCAGGATGCTCTCGGGTATATTCCATCGGATGCGGTGGACATCATTGGCAAAACGATTAATCGTTCACGAGCCGAAGTCCATGGTGTCATTTCATTTTATCACCACTTCCGTAACCACAAGCCAGGCAAGCATATTATTCAAGTATGTCGATCAGAGGCATGTCAGGCTATGGGTGCTGAGGGAGTCATTGAAAATCTTAAGGCTAAGCTCGCAATAGATTTTCATGAAACAACATCTGACGGAAAAATTACATTAGAACCGATTTATTGTTTGGGACACTGTGCGTGCGCTCCAGCAGTAATGGTTGATGGTGTCCCCAAGGCAAAGATGTCTTCGGATCAAATGGATGGAATCGTCGATGAATTAAGGACGCCTAAAAATGACAACTAAGATTTATATTCCACGGGATTCTTCTGCGATAGGTTTAGGCGCAGATGTGGTGGCTGATCAGGTTTCGCGAGTTTCCCACTCGATGAAGCAAGAAGTAGAAATCGTGCGAAATGGTTCTCGGGGCTTGATATGGATGGAGCCTCTTTTAGAGGTTGAAACTGAATCCGGACGCAGTGGCTTCGCCAACGTGAATAGTGCTGATGTAGAAGATTTAGTAAAGGCGAATTTTACTGAAGCTGGGTTGCGCGCTAAGAGTGTTGGAATAGTCGATGAAATCCCTTATCTCAAAAATCAAGAACGGTTGTGTTTCGCGCGAAATGGAATAACGGATCCAATATCCATCGAAGACTATATCGAAAACGAGGGATTCAAAGGACTTAGGTCGACGCTTGACTTAGACGCTAGATCAATTGTTGACATTGTGACTGATTCGGGTTTGCGGGGACGTGGTGGCGCAGCGTTTCCTACGGGGATCAAATGGAATACTGTATTGAATTGTCAAGCGGATCAAAAGTACATCGTTTGTAATGCGGATGAGGGTGACTCCGGAACTTTTTCCGACCGTATGACCATGGAGGGTGATCCGTTTGCGTTGATAGAAGGGATGACAATTGCGGCATTCGCTGTTCATGCAACAAAGGGTTATGTGTATTTACGCTCCGAGTATCCGCATGCCGAAGAGGTGTTCAATGCCGCTCTTGACGTTGCGCGAGATAAAGGATACTTAGGAAAAAATATTCGTGGGGGTGAGCGCTCCTTTGATATAGAATTAAGAAGAGCTGCTGGCGCCTATATTTGTGGAGAGGAGACCTCTCTTTTGGAAAGCCTTGAGGGAAAGAGAGGTTTAGTGAGAGCAAAGCCGCCCTTACCAGCTATTTCCGGGCTTTTTGGGAAACCTACCGTTGTAAATAACGTAATTACATTTTCATCAGTGCCATTTATTTTGGCTAACGGTGGTTCTGCTTACAAAAATTATGGGATGGGTCGCTCTACCGGTACGTTGCCCATACAATTAGCGGGAAATATAAAGCAGGGTGGGCTTGTTGAGAAAGCATTTGGGGTCACCTTAAACGAGTTACTATATGATTTTGGTGGTGGTTCAGCCTCGGGTAAACCGATTCGGACCGTACAGATTGGTGGTCCCCTGGGAGCCTACATACCCGAGAAAGATTTTGATTTAAAGCTTGACTACGAAACATTCGCCGCTGCAGGGGCCATGATAGGTCATGGCGGCATTGTGGTTTTTGACGAGACGGTAAATATGGCATCGATGGCGCGTTTTGCTATGGAATTCTGTGCTATTGAATCGTGTGGTAAGTGCACTCCTTGTCGTATTGGATCAACTAGGGGCATGGAAACGATTGATAAAATTTTGTCTGGAGAGGATCGTTCTGCGAACGCGGAATTAATTGAAACACTTTGCGACACCATGTTACATGGTTCACTTTGTGCACTTGGTGGAATGATTCCTTTTCCTGTAATGAGCGCGATTAAGCATTTCCCTGAGGATTTTTGCCTCGAACCACATGCCACGATGGCGGCAGCTTAGATTTTTTGGAGAGAAATTATGAGCACTACTGTTTGGAGAGATTTAGGAACCCCCGAAAGCCCGGCTGAAAAATTTTTAGATTTGGTGGTGGATGGGTTGCCCGTGTCTGTTCCCGAGGGCACCTCAGTTCTCAGGGCGGCCTCGGAGGCTGGATTATCAATCCCCAAGTTATGCGCTACAGAAAGCTTAGAGGCTTTTGGTTCATGCAGATTGTGTCTGGTGCAAATCGAAGGTAGGAGAGGATATCCAGCTTCCTGTACTACACCAGTTGAGTCCGGCATGGTTGTTCGTACTCAAACCGATAAGCTTGCCAAAATCCGACGCGAGGTTATGGAGTTGTACATTTCCGATCATCCGTTAGATTGCTTAACTTGCTCCGCAAATGGCGACTGCGAATTACAGGACATGGCGGGTGTCGTTGGCCTGAGGGAAGTCAGATATGGTATGAGTGGTGAAAACCATCTCGAAGCAAAAAAAGACGAATCAAATCCTTATTTCACTTTTGACGCATCGAAATGTATCGTTTGCTCACGATGTGTTCGAGCCTGTGAGGAGACCCAAGGAACATTTGCATTAACTATAGATGGTCGTGGATTTGGGTCCACTGTGTCTGCAGGGCAAAAAGAGTCTTTCTTAGACTCGGAATGTGTCAGTTGCGGTGCATGCGTATCGGCATGCCCAACTGCGACTCTCATGGAGAAGTCCGTAATTGAACAAGGAGTTCCAGAGCGAAGCGTTAAGACAACGTGTGCTTATTGCGGAGTCGGTTGTTCATTTAAAGCGGAAGTAAAGGGTAACGACGTCGTCAGGATGGTGCCTGACTCTGATGGTAAAGCGAACCGCGGACATTCTTGCGTCAAGGGTCGATTCGCATTTGGATATGCGACGCATAAAGACCGAATTACAAAGCCAATGATACGCGACAAAATTACGGATCCGTGGAAAGAAGTCAGTTGGGATGAGGCTGTCGCCTACGCCGCATCGCAATTTAAAATGATTCAAAAGAAGTATGGTAAGACTGCTGTTGGCGGTATTACTTCTTCTCGTTGCACAAACGAAGAAACTTATCTTGTGCAAAAGTTAATTAGGACAGCCTTTGGTAACAACAACGTTGATACGTGCGCGCGTGTTTGCCACTCTCCGACTGGTTACGGGTTGAAAACCACACTTGGTGAATCCGCAGGTACGCAAGATTTTGATTCAGTGATGCACACTGATGTAGCTATTGTGATTGGTGCAAATCCAACTGACGGTCATCCTGTATTTGCGTCCCGATTGAAGAAAAGGCTGAGGCAAGGCGCAAAACTGATCGTGGTCGACCCTCGTAAGATCGACCTCGTTGACGGGCCTCATGTCAAGGCGAGTCATCACCTTAAGTTGATGCCTGGTACTAACGTGGCAATCGTAAATTCTGTAGCTCATGTTATCTATACAGAGAAGTTACATGATAGTGAATTCATCAAAGAACGATGTGATGCCGCTCAATTCGATAAGTGGGTATCATTTATTGCGGAGGATAGGAATTCCCCAGAAGAGCTTGAGGCCATTACTGGTGTCCCTGCGAACGAGGTTAGAGAGGCCGCCAGACTCTATGCTTCATGTAAAAACGGCGCGATTTACTACGGGTTAGGTGTGACGGAGCATAGTCAAGGTTCCACTATGGTACTTGGTATCGCTAACCTCGCAATGCTTACTGGCAATATAGGTCGCCCAGGTGTCGGCGTGAACCCCCTAAGGGGGCAGAATAATGTGCAGGGCGCATGTGATATGGGATCATTTCCGCATGAACTGCCAGGATATAGACATTTGTCAGACAGTGTGACGCGTGAGCTTTTCGAAAAAGAATGGAATGTCTCGATTGATCCGGAACCTGGGTTTAGAATTCCCAACATGTTGGATGCGGCGCACTCTGATGAATTCATGGGTATTTACGTTCAAGGTGAGGACATAGCTCAGTCTGATCCTAATACGCAACATGTTACGTCAGCGCTCGAAGCAATGGAGTGTGTCGTAGTTCAGGATATTTTTCTGAACGAGACCGCAAAATATGCGCACGTAATTCTTCCGGGCGCCTCGTTCTTAGAAAAGGACGGAACCTTCACGAATGCGGAACGAAGAATTTCTCGTATCCGAAAGGTTATGGAGCCTCTGGCGGGTAAAGCTGATTGGGAAGCGACAGTTATGCTGTCGAACGCACTCGGCTATCAAATGGACTATACGCATCCGTCGCAGATCATGGACGAAATTGCTCGACTCACCCCAACATTTACAGGGGTTAACTACGAAAAATTGGATGAAGGCAGTATTCAGTGGCCGTGTAATGACGAAGCTCCAGACGGAACGCCAATCATGCATACCTCTGAGTTCGTAATTGGCAAGGGAAGATTCGTCATTACGGAGTACGTTCCTACAAGTGAGCGAACGACTCGTAAGTTCCCGCTTATTTTGACGACTGGACGTATTCTTAGTCAGTACAACGTTGGAGCGCAAACGCGGAGAACAGATAATGTAACTTGGCATGATGAGGATCGATTAGAGATTCATCCAAGCGATGCTGAGTTGCGTGGTGTTAAGTCTGATGATTGGGTCGGTATACGTAGTCGAGCGGGAGAAACAGTCCTGAGGGCCTACGTTACGGATCGTGTTCAGCCTGGCGTTGTGTATACAACATTTCATTTTCCAGAGTCGGGAGCCAACGTCATCACGACCGACAACTCGGATTGGGCAACTAATTGCCCAGAGTTCAAGGTCACAGCTGTGCAAGTTGAGCCAGTGACCCAGCCAACTGAATGGCAAAAACAATTTCAACAATTCAACGAACAACAGTTGGATTTGCTTGCACAGGCGGCGGAATCAGAGCGCGTTTAGTGATTTAAGATGCCAAACGCCGCGACAACGGAGCGAAACGCTTACAAGTGGACCTCAAGAGGCGGTATTGAGTCAGAGCTGAACTTGGTCGCCGAGGAAGTCCCTTTGGCGCTCATTTATAATGGCGAACCGTTTTCAGTGATGATGGTGAGTCCTGCCGACTTGGAAAACTTCGTGGTTGGTTTTTCACTCACAGAAAACATCGTAAGTGTTTGGCAGGATATTGGAGGCGTTGAGTTTGTCCATAGTGATAAAGGAATAGCGGCTTATATCAGTGTAGACAAAAAGAGTAGTGACGCACTTTCAAAAAGAAAAAAGAATTTAGTGGGACGCACGGGTTGCGGAATTTGTGGTGAGGAAACTTTGGAGGCTACACTTGCTAAGACCAAACAAGTAACAAATACAACACGATTCGATAATTTTGCAATACAAAGAGCGATCACTTCATTAAGTGATACGCAAGTCATGAATCACGGAGTGGGAACGTTTCATGGGGCTGCTTGGGCGGATTGTGCGGGAGATATCGTGTGTGTCAGAGAAGATGTTGGTCGGCATAATGCACTTGATAAACTCATCGGGGTGATGTGTTCTGAGTTAGACAAGGACCGTGAAGGATTTGTCCTTATAACAAGCCGAGCGAGTTATGAAATGGTCTCTAAGGTAGCAGTTGCGAATATTGGGTTGCTTGTTGCGGTCTCCGGCCCCACTTCTTTGGCCATTAACACAGCTATCGATAGTGACGTAACATTGATTGGATTCGCAAGGGGTGGTCGGCAAACAATATATACGCATGAACAGCGGATAATAATGTAGGGGATAGCGTGATGGATGGTGCTCAGCTAGTACGAATGATTAATGACATTTCGAATTTTTTTAATTCAGAGAAAGATCAAGAGATTGCGGCAGCGGGTGTGGTAGGACATATTACAAAGTTCTGGAATCCACGTATGCGTAAACAACTCGTTGAACATGTTGAGAAATCAGGAGCTGGAGACCTCAGTGACTTAGGGCAATTAGCGGTTCACAAATTAGGGCAGACTAACTAGTTCTATCAGTTACTAATCCTGAGAGATGAATTTAAGTGCCGTCCCATTGTTGCAGTAACGCAATCCAGTGGGGTTAGGTCCATCTGAGAATACATGTCCGTGATGACCGCCACAATTGGCACAGTGATACTCAGTGCGACTCATAAAAAACTTTCGATCAGTTTTTTCCTCAAACGCTCCATCGATACAATCAAAAAAACTCGGCCAACCAGTCCCACTATCGAATTTCATTTCGGATGTAAATAATGGAGTAGCACACCCTGCGCAAACAAATATCCCTTTACGAGATTCGTTGTTCAGGGGATGACTGAAGCTGGGCTCCGTTCCTTCTTTCCTTAGAATTTGGTATTCCGGTTGGGTAAGTTCAGATTCCCATTGTTGGTCTGTTTTATCAATCTTTTTCATGAGTCTATTAACCCTCTAATTAACTGGACGTCTACGAATTCCCCTGCTTCGACTTTATCCATATCAGTCGGTAAAACAATGAAGCAGTGTGCTTGGCTCATCGAGGATAAGATCCCCGAGCCTTGATCTCCGGTCGGTTTTACTGTCCATTCGTTATCTTTCGTTTTACTGAGAATTCCACGTTGGAATTCAGTACGACCGGGTACTTTTTTTAAGGACTCCGTACAAAGCGCCTTAAAAGTTGGTGTTGGAATGCGTGTAATTTGTCCTTGTAATGTCTTGAGCGCTGCTTGTACAAATTGATAGAATGTGACCATCACAGCAACTGGATTTCCTGGTAATCCGAAGAAATGAGACCGTCCGACTTTGCCGAAAGCTAAGGGGCGTCCTGGTTTCATAGCTATTTTCCAGAACAATACTTCCCCGAGTTTATTTAAAATAGGTTTTACAAAGTCAGCCTCTCCAACAGATACTCCCCCACTGGTAATGACTACATCAGAGATATTTGTCGAATCTGTAAAAGCTGATTCGACGGCCTCAGGCGTGTCCTTAATGACGCCCATATCAATCAGTTCGCACCCGAGTTCGGTAAGCATGCCGAAAATAGTATATCGGTTGCTGTCGTAAATTTGACCTTCACTTAAAACGTTCCCGACGCCGACCAGTTCATCTCCGGTTGAGAAAAAAGCGACACGCAGTTTCCTATATGCCATCACCTCTGATATACCTAAAGACGCGATTAATCCCAAGTCTGCAGGTCTTACTTTATGCCCTTTACGCAATGCTGCTGACCCAAGCTTTAAATCCTCCCCTGCCTTGCGAGTATTTGCTCCTGTTGGAAAGAAATCCACGGATACAACGTTATCGTTTTTTTTCTCAACACGCTCCTGCATAATTACTGTGTCTGCGCCATTCGGTATTACGGCTCCGGTCATAATTCGGACAGATTCTCCGCTGCTCATTTTTCCGTCAAAAGGTTGGCCTGCAAAAGCGGTTCCAATTAAGGTGAGATCCGTTTTCCCCCCCTCGGTCAGATCTGTCCCTTTGACTGCATATCCGTCCATGGCTGAGTTGTTATGTTGCGGAACATTAACTGGTGAAATAACATCCTTGGAGAGAATTCTGCCAAGAGCCTCACGAACGGAAACACACTCAGAACTATTCACCGGATCTAAAAATTCTTGAATATAAGTGCGCGCTTTTTCCACAGGCATGGAATGTGGGTCGTAATCACTTTCTTGAATAATGGAATCGAGTTTTTTATTTTTAGTCATTTTATATATTGATATGAGAGTGTATTTATCCGCCTATGTATGACATTTCTATTTTTCGAAGCGAGGCAGTCTCTGCGCTTCTAATTTCTGAATAATTGTCTATTCTTGCCTGCCATAAATTACCGATTACATTTGATATGGATGAGTCGGAGGCGCCAGTCCTAAGTAACATGCGTAAGTCAGTGCCTTGTGTTGCGAAAAGGCATGTGTATATAGACCCTTCGGCTGACAGCCTAGCTCTTGTGCACGACGCGCAAAATGCTTGTGTAACCGACGAGATGAAACCAACCTCCCCCGAGCCATCAATGTATTTCCAGCGCTCCGCAACTTCTCCAACGTAATTAGGTTCGACGGGTTCGATTGGGAAGATCTCGTTTATCTGGCCTACCAGCTCTTTTGAGGGCACCACGTGGCTCATTTGCCAACCGTTGGTAGACCCAACGTCCATAAATTCAATAAAACGGACTATGTGACCTGTACCCTTGAAGTATCTTGCCATCTCTATTACGTGTTGATCATTAACCCCTCGCTTTACAACCATATTAATTTTTATCGGTTGAAAGCCCATGCGATCGGCCTCTTCGATGCCTTCCAGCACCTTCGACACTGGGACTTTCATATCATTCATCATCTGAAATGTGTGGTCATCGAGGGAATCGAGACTGACCGTAATCCTTTTTAATCCTGCATCTAGCAGCATCGATGCTTTTTGTTTTAATAAAGTCGCATTAGTAGTTAATGTGAGGTCTAGTTGGTGCGAAACAGAAATCATCTCAAGAAGTTTTTCAAGTTGTTTGCGTAACAACGGCTCTCCACCAGTGATACGAACTTTTTCCACCCCGTGATTTTTGAAAATACCGACGAGTCTGTTGATTTCATCAAAAGATAGCAGTTGCGTTCGCTCTAGAAACTTAAAATCCCTGTCGTATACGCTCTTTGGCATGCAGTAGGTGCAGCGAAAATTACAACGATCTGTAACAGAGATTCTAAGGTCGCGGAGATGTCTTTTCCTTGTGTCCGTAATAGCGGTCTCTATCGGCGATGATTCGTTTGAACTCATATATTCTTAACTTTATAAAATTGTGTAATAC
Source organism: Betaproteobacteria bacterium TMED22 (assembly GCA_002167745.1). GTDB lineage: Bacteria > Pseudomonadota > Gammaproteobacteria > Burkholderiales > Eutrophovitaceae > Eutrophovita. The sequence continues at coordinate 84,197 of NHCB01000013.1, read as the reverse complement.
TAGAAGGCATTATATACGATAGAACACAACGACCTTTTTTATGAGCGCTGGATTCTTGCAATACTGAAAATTGTTTTTTTACAACATTAGGTAAAATATAAGCACTAGAGCGGATAATTAACATGAGAATAAAAGTATTATTTTTCGCAAAACTTAGAGAAGTTTTCGAGACCAATCAAGTGGATATCTCGTTCACTGGATCTGATAATAAGGTTTCAGATGTGCTGATGGTACTACGTGAAAAAGGAGGGGTTTGGAAGGACGAGTTGAACGAGAATAAATCATTTCGTATCGCACTTAACCAAGAAATGGTTACGAAGGACGCAATGCTTAATGAAGGAGATGAGATCGCTCTGTTCCCTCCAGTCACAGGCGGATAGTGCCATGACTGTTCGTGTACAAACTGAAGATTTCGATGTAGGCCAAGAGATGTTAGGGCTTCGGCAAAAGAATCCAAAAGTAGGAGCTGTGGCTAGTTTTGTTGGGGTTGTGCGTGATCTGAATGACGGTGATGACGTATCCTCACTCACGCTGGAGCATTACCCTGGAATGACGGAACGTTCACTTGAGGATATTGTGTCTCAGGCTAAGGGTCGCTGGGATATCTACGACGCATTAATTATTCATCGTGTGGGTACTTTGCTTCCACTGGATCAGATTGTCCTAGTGCTAGTTACCGGCGCACATCGCGGCGAATCGTTCAAGGCTTGCGAGTTTTTAATGGATTATTTAAAGACTCGAGCGCCTTTTTGGAAAAAAGAGCAAACTTCCTCTGGTGATCGGTGGGTTGAAGCTAGGGAATCTGATAAGTCGGCTGCGATGCGCTGGGAGAACACGCGAGATGATTAAATTTTAGGATATGTCCGACACCTTACGGCCTCAATTAAAAGTTAGTTTTCGTAAATCGATTGCAATGGGTCCAGGTAAGGCGGCGCTGCTGGATTCTATTGGTAAAACTGGATCTATTTCGGCGGCAGCTCGCGAGTTGGGTATGTCCTACCGAAGGGCCTGGGTTCTCGTCGACACCATGAATAGTTGTTTCGTATCGCCGTTAGTGGAGACGCTCACTGGCGGTAACCGAGGGGGTGGGGCGCAGGTAACGGAATTTGGTCAAGAAGTGCTAGCCCATTATCGTGCAATGGAGCAGAAGGCCACCGCCAGTGTTCGCAGGGAAATGAGTAAATTTTCCGACTTCATGCAATAGGGTTCTTTATTTGACAAATATCGCTATATCCTGTTAACTATAACGGGTTGCGTGGTGCATGCAATTGTTGCGTGAACAACCCCCTTTTATACGCAAGCTGACTTTGGCGCCCATACGGCGCCAAAGTTTTATTTAGAGCACACATAATATAATTTCAAACTAGTTTTGATTATTACGTTTTGACTTCACTTTCGATAACACTTGAGGCGGTTACTGTACCGTTACTTTTAAGCCTTAAAGTAGCGGGTGTCGCCACGCTTGTTGCGGCATTGATGGGTATTTCAATGGCATGGTTCGCTGCTAAACGAGAATTTTTTGGTAAGGAAGTTCTTGATGCAATACTGACTCTTCCGGTAGTACTCCCACCAACTGTTCTCGGCTATTATTTGCTCGTCCTTCTCGGTCGCCGTGGGCCAATAGGAGGTTGGTTAGAAACATATTTTGGTATCAATTTAATCTTTACTTGGCAAGGTGCGGTCATCGCGGCTTCGATTGTTGCATTTCCCCTGGTGTATAAATCCGCCAGAACTGCTTTTGAAGGGGTTTCAAGGCAATATGAGGATGCCTCACGAGTGTTGGGAAAAAATGAGGTGCAAGTTTTTTTTCTCGTTACTTTTCCTCTCGCAATAAGAGGGATATTAGCTGGATCTATGCTCGCCTTCGCACGCGCACTCGGAGAGTTTGGAGCCACACTAATGGTAGCCGGAAGTTTACCTGGCAAGACTCAAACGCTGTCGATTGCTGTGTATGAGGCGGTTCAAGCTGGACATGATCAGATCGCTAATTTCCTTGTGGTTATTACCTCATTTGTTTGCATAATAGTTTTACTCACTTCAAATTATTTTCTAAAACCTAAATATCGAGAGGCTTAGAAGATATGGGAGTCGACGTAGACGTTCAACAAAATTTTCGCTCGGGCGGGCATGACTTCAATTTAAATATGCAGTTTAGCTGTTACGAGGATATTACTGTCTTATTTGGTCAATCGGGAGCTGGGAAAAGTCTGTTGTTAAAAATTATTGCAGGCTTACAGGAGGTGCATACTGGAAAAATTATTATTAATGAGAGGGTGCTTTTCGATTCATCGAAGAATATAGATGTTCCGTCACGCTACCGCAATGTTGGTTATTTGTTTCAGGACTATGCATTATTTCCACACATGACCGTGAGTGAGAACATCGGCTTTTCCAAGCGCTATATATTATCGAAAGGACTAAAAAGGGAAGACGAGGAAAGGGTTCAAGAGCTGCTGGATATTTTTCAAATTAAAGCGTTCTCGAAAAAATATCCCTTTGAAATATCCGGAGGACAGCGCCAGCGAGTGGGTCTTGCTAGAGCACTACTACAAAGACCGGACATATTGTTACTGGACGAGCCTTTTTCTGCGTTAGATCCATTACTGAGGATTCAGATGAGAGAGGAGCTCAAAAAAATTCAATCTATTTTTAAAATTCCAATTTTACTTATTACTCATGATCCTCAGGATGTCGCAGAGCTAGGCGAGCGATTAGTCCTGATCAAACAAGGTTTAGTTTCAGGCTCAGTTGACTTAGCCAATGCGCCCTATAGGGATTCGTTTGGAAAACCTGTACGCCCAGAAATACGAAAAATATTATTGACCGCTGCCGGAGTGTCTAGTGCTTAGTTTTAAAAAATTAGTCGCTGGTTGTGTTCTATTTATTTCGGTATGTAAAATAGGCATCGCGGCACAAACAGAGCTTTTAATCTCCGCTGCATCGAGCACTACGGATGTCTTAAAAGAACTTATTGTAGAATTTGAGCTCGATAATCCTGATGTCCGCGTTACGACAAATTTTGCTGCGTCTGGGACCCTACTGCGACAGATTGAGCGAGGAGCGCCGGTAGACCTGTTTTTTTCGGCAGATCAACTGACTATGACCGAAGCTGTTCGTCAAGGTTTGGTTGGTCATGATTCGGTCCATAACATCGCAGAAAATATAATGATCATCGTCGGGCGCAATGATCTGTCCTATTCATTGTCAGACTTAGCGTCGATTGTAGGATCAAACGTGAAGTTGATAGCTGTTGGCAATCCTGACAGTGTACCTGCTGGACGTTATGCTAGGGCGGCACTCGAGGCGCAGGGTCTATGGGACGACGTTGTTTCTAAGTTGATTTTAACTCAGAATGTACGCCAGTGTATTGATTACATAGCCCGAGGTGAGGTAGATCTTGCTTTTGTGTACGCGACAGATGTGCGATTTGAGAGGAAAGATGTAGACCTTGTGTTAACGCTAGATATGTCGGAACCTATAGTTTATCCAATAGGCATTTTAAAGAGCTCTAAATTTCCAGGGGAAAGTGTTCGTTTCATAGATTTCCTAAAATCTGAGAGCGCTCAAGGAATTATCGAAAGCTTTGGGTTCAAAAAGTTTATGGATTTGACTCGTTAGTTTAATATGTATGTTTTATAAGGTGGCATAAACTTAGGGGACTAATTTGTTTATCAAACTTGTTGCGATTGGAGTCGGAGCAGCGGGTGGAGCTTGGATTAGATGGGGTTTAGGCCTTTTATTTAATGCTAGTGTGAAAAATATCCCTTTAGGAACTTTTTTGGCTAACATGGTCGGTGGTTTCCTAATTGGCATCGCTGTAGAGTTCTTCTCGCACAATGTTCAACTTTCTCCAGAGTGGAAATTATTAATCGTTACAGGATTCTTAGGAGGGTTGACTACTTTTTCAACGTTTTCCGTTGAGTCATTACAGCTGCTTCAAAGTGGTCGATTAGGATGGGCAGCTTTTTTGATCAGCATTCATGTGGTCGGTTCAATCCTGATGACTTTCCTTGGGGTTCATTTATGTAAAACCTTACTGAACTGATGTTAAATGCCTGGCGTTGTAATTTGTTTAGTGATATCGAAGTTATGCCGAGGGTTATTTTTTTGGACGCTGGCGGAGTTGTTTTTAGATAGCATCATGAATCCGGCATAATTATTTTTAACCACGTCATCGCATAACACTCGATATCGAGCCATTCCACCAGCATATGGCATAAAGACACGCGGCTTGCCCTCAATGTTAGCGCCTAAGTACCAAGAATGCGGTACGGTAACTAAAAGCGTGGCGTTTGCGACTTCATTGACATGGGTCACCCATTCATCAGCTGCTTCTTGGCTTGCTTCACACGTGTCAATGCCATTTTGTCGCATATGTGCGATACATTCGGTAATCCATTCCACATGCTGCTCAATCGGTACTGGCATATTACATAGTACCGAGGGGCTTCCTGGTCCTGTTATGCTGAACATGTTGGGGAATCCTGGAGTTTGCAATCCTAGATATGTTTTAGGTCCTTCTTTCCATGCTTCTGATAGTTTTAATCCATTGCGCCCTTGTATGTCTATATCTAAAAATTTACCAGTAATCGCATCAAACCCAGTAGCAAAGACGATCATATCTAACGGAATATGGCGAGCGGACGTCTGTATTCCATCTTCTGTTATCTTTACGATCGTCTCTCGTTTTAGGTCAACTAATGACACATTGTTTCGGTTGAAAGTCTCGAAATAATTAGTGTCTATTGGTGGGCGCTTACCAGCGTAAGGATAATCAATATTGGCGAGTGCCTGAGCAGTCGTTTTATCGTGAACGATTGTTTTAATTTTGTCCTTTAGAAAGTTTGCGGCCGTATCATTAGCTTTTTTATTAGTAGTCAAATCCTGATAAGTTGCTCTAAACTGTAAACCACCTTTTTCCCAGGCTTCCTCGTAGACTTTTTTTCTTTCGTTTTCGTTATTTTCAAATACATTTGTTTCCGATATCCTAAATGGATGGCCGTTTGGAGTTGAGCGAACTGTTTTTTTTATTTCTTCATAACTGTCGTGAACCTGTTTTTTGAAAGTTTCGCTCAAAGGAGCGTTTCGCGCAGGAACGCTATAGTTTGGAGTTCGCTGAAAGACATGCAGGTGGTCGGCGGTTTTTGCGATTTCAGGTACGGCTTGAATGCCAGTAGATCCGGTTCCGATTTGTCCCACTCTTTTATTCTTAAAAGAAACGTCTTCGTGGGGCCAGTTACCCGTGTGGTACCACTTACCTGTGAAATCCTCTAGACCAGGGATGTTGGGTATATTCGCAGATGAGATGCATCCGATACCTGTGATTAAGTAGGTAGTGTGGTAGATGTCTCCTCCCTGTGTAGTCAGTTCCCACTTATTATTCGATTCTATGAATCGCGCCTTGGTGACGAGAGTATTGAATAGAATATTCCTTCTCAGATTGAGTTTTTCTGCTACGAAATTGAGATAGCTTCTTATTTCTTTAGGGCCAGGATAGCGCTCTGACCATTCCCACTCTTTATAAATTTCCTCGGAGAACATGTAACAGTATGAGTGACTCTCAGAGTCACAGCGTGCTCCAGGGTACCGATTCCAAAACCAGGTCCCACCTAAATCGGCTCCAGATTCAATCGTCAATGTATTTAATTTTAATTGATCCCGGAGTGAATGCAGTTGGTATAAGCCGGAAAATCCTGCGCCTATGATGATGGCATCAAATGAGTTATTTTGACCTGACATTGATATTCCTCTTAGTTTTTACTCGCACACTCTATATGAACGAGGTGATGTTTTTATTTTGGAATCGATTGAACACTATTCGGGAGCTGTCAATAGTCTCCGACGCGGTCATTCCAATAGGCCCGCAGTCGTCATGTAATAGTTGGTCCGCGGCTAATCCGTGCAAATGGACTCCTGCGAGCATTGCCGTGTGGGTATAAGCCCCTTGGCTAACGAATGCACCGATGATACCTGTAAGTGCATCCCCCATGCCTGCGCTAGCCATGCCTGGGTTACCTGAGGTGTTGACAAACCAATTGCCATCTTGGAAGGCGCACACGCTACCGACCCCTTTGAGGACAACTTCTGCATTAAATTTACTGGCTAAATCCAGTGCGATTTGTATTCTGTTAGCTTGAATTTCTGCTATTGAAATGCCAAGTAGCCGTGATGCCTCTCCGGGATGTGGAGTCATTATTGTGGGGTTGATCCGTTTCTCTATCTGTTCCGTCAGAGTAGGTTGTTGTGCAACGATATTTAACGCGTCTGCGTCCAGGATGATGGGCGTGGGTTTTGCTATGACTTGCCCTAGGACTTTATATGCGCTGTTATTTGTCCCAAGACCCGGTCCGATAGCGAAACAGGTGATTTTTTCCAAAGCGACTAGCTCCGTTACATCTCTGAACATTAGTTCAGGTTGCCCCCAATCTGCCGCGGGCGTGCGTGAGTCTGAGTCTAGTAATCCAATGAAAACACGTCCAGCCCCTAATCTAAGGCCCGCTCGTCCGGTTAGCAGCGCTGCACCGATCATTCCCTTACTTCCCCCAATCACCGCAAGTTGCCCATGCGTCCCCTTGTGGGAGGATTTATCCCTAGGTACAAGTACGTTTCTTAGTACGTCATTCCCAATTAAATAGCCGTGGTTATCGACTGGGGGGTGATTTCCCATATTAAGATCGCTGAAATGGATAATTCCGGAACAGTCTGGACCTTGTCCAGTATGTAGACCCACTTTGTAACCTAGGAAGGTGACTGTGTGGTCAGCTCTTACGCATGAGCCCATTACTGCGCCCGTGTTTGCGTTTAGTCCTGAAGGTATGTCTATGGATATTACTGTAGATTCTTGTTCGTTTATGCTTTGAATATATTTTGAGATCTCTGTAGGAAGGGTGCGATTCAATCCAATGCCGAATAGACCATCAATGACAATATCAAAGGACTTTTCATATTTCGTTGTGCTTTTTGTTACGCCTCCAATTGCCTTCCACTTTTTGACAGCATCTTCTTTTTCGGAAGAGCTTTGATGCGGTTTAATAGGCTCTACTAACGATACATGAAAGTTTGCAGATTTGAGATGTCTCGCAGCAACGTATGCGTCACCGCCATTATTTCCTGGCCCTGCAATGACCAAAATAGATTGGGCCTGCTCCGGCGCAACCTTAACGGTGATATTAGCAATAGTTTTTCCTGCTAATTCCATTAGCTGGGGTTTGGGTTCTAAAGCGAAGAAATGATTCTCTATCTGCCTTATCTGTTCCGTATGATAGACCGGTACCGTTTGCATAACTAAAGTATAAGTGATTTGATATATGGTCGGATATTGCATAGTCCTTGGTCGGCTATAATCTTATCTTAAAGATATTCAACTAAAATTAAAGAGTCCATGCCGGAAGTCATTTTTTTAGAAGGGCGTCAAGCGCTTTCAAAATTTCGCCTCGATAAACTGTTTAATGAAGTGCAAGCAGTAGATCCAAAGATTAGTGATATCACAGCAATCTTTTGGCATTTCATTGAGGTTAATGAACCGCTTTCGACAGATCAGTCCATTCATCTGGATCAAATTCTTTCATACGGAGCAAAGCCATCTAATTCAGAGAATAAGAATCCCGACTTTCTGGTCGTACCCCGATTAGGTTCTATATCACCTTGGTCCACTAAAGCTACAGATATTGCAAAATCTTGTGGTATCAGTCAAGTGTCCCGCATCGAACGCGGGGTTTCTTGGCACATAGAAACGGGGGGTGATAAACCTTTATCGCAATCTGCAATAATGCGCATTGTTCCCATGGTGCACGACCGAATGACAGAGACTGTTCTATCCGATTTGATAGAAGCGCAACAGCTTTTCGGACATGTCGAACCTCAACCTTTAACTACAATTTCAGTATTAAAACATGGTCGGCAAGCCATTGAGTTAGCCGACAGGGATATGGGCTTGGCGCTTTCTTCTGATGAGATCGATTATCTTAATCAAAGTTTTCAAAGGATTGGTAGAGATCCTACTGATGTGGAGTTGATGATGTTTGCGCAAGCCAACTCGGAGCATTGTCGTCATAAAATTTTTAATGCAGCTTGGGTGATCGATGATCAGGTGCAGGAGTATTCACTCTTCGATATGATTCGAGAGACTCATCGACGTTCTCCGAAAGGTACTGTCGTGGCGTATTCTGACAACTCAGCCATCATGGAGGGAGTGCATACGAATCGTTTTCAAACTGTCACCGATAATCGGTATGAATACGTCCTCGGTGAGTTGACACATACGCTCATGAAGGTTGAAACTCACAATCATCCGACAGCAATTTCTCCGTTTCCGGGAGCTGCGACAGGTTCAGGTGGAGAAATTAGAGACGAAGGAGCTACCGGTAGGGGAGCGAAACCAAAGGCAGGTCTTGTTGGATTTAGCGTTTCACATTTAAGAATACCAGAGGGTAGCGAACCTTGGGAACAATCCTCTATCGGAAAGCCTGACCATATCGCATCTCCTTTGAAGATCATGTTGGACGGACCAATTGGTGCTGCAGCGTTTAACAATGAATTTGGTCGGCCTAATCTTTGTGGGTATTTCAGAAATTACGAACAAGAAATCCGTGGAGTAATTCGAGGCTACCACAAGCCCATAATGCTAGCCGGTGGGATAGGTAATGTTGTTGATCAGCAATCAATAAAAGAGCTGTTCGCCGCAGGTACTTTGATCATCCAGCTTGGTGGTCCGGGAATGCTTATTGGAATGGGAGGGGGAGCGGCGTCGAGTATGGCCACGGGTGAGAATTCTGTCGATCTCGATTTTGACTCTGTTCAAAGAGGTAATCCAGAGATCCAGAGAAGGTGCCAGGAAGTAATTGATCGTTGTTGGAGCCTTGGTGCTCAGAATCCAATTTTGTCGATACATGACGTTGGAGCAGGTGGGCTCTCAAATGCTTTACCAGAATTAGTCAACGATGCTAAATGTGGTGCGCGCATTGATATAAGAAGGATTCCATCAGAGGAGTCGGGTATGAGTCCAATGCAAATATGGAGTAATGAGTCGCAAGAGCGATATATGTTGGCCGTCAGTCCAGATGGTTTCGAACGCTTTCAACAAATTTGTGAGCGTGAGCAGTGTCCTTTTGCGGTGCTGGGCGAATCAACAGATGATGGTCATTTAGAAGTATTCGATTCTCATTTTGGTAATAAACCTGCGGATATACCTTTGGCAGTAATGTTAGATAAACCACCTAAGATGACGCGTAATGTTCAGAGATTAGCGGTGAAGGTAGACACGCAAAAGGTCCCACTCATAAATCCTGCTGATGCTCTTGGACGTGTTCTATCATTTCCTGCGGTAGCGGATAAAACGTTTCTGATTTCAATTGGTGATCGGTCTGTAGGTGGTCTTTGTTCTCGAGACCAATTTGTTGGTCCTTGGCAGACTCCAGTTAGTGATGTCGCTGTTACTGCGATGAGTTTTGATCAGTCGTGTGGCGAAGCGTTTGCTATAGGTGAGCGTGCTCCGCTGGCGGTAATAAGTGGACCAGCTTCTGGGCGTATGGCTATCGGCGAGGCAATTACCAACGTAGCCGCGGCTAACATTGATAGTTTGGCTTGTATTAAGCTATCGGCAAACTGGATGGCTCCTGCAGGTTTCGAAGGGGAAGACGCCAATCTATTTGATACTGTTAAAGCAGTAGGCCTTGAGCTTTGCCCGGAGCTGGGTTTGAGTATTCCGGTCGGTAAGGACTCGATGTCCATGAGGACGGCTTGGATCGATGGGGATAAGCCTTGCGAAGTCGTTTCTCCGGTTTCACTCGTTATATCAGCTTTCGCTCCAGTACTTGATATCCGGAAAACCTTAACACCTGTTTTGTCTTCCGATCTTTCGACCCAGTTGATTCTGATCGATCTGTCAGCCGGTAAAAATCGGATGGGATGCTCTATTTTTTACCAAGCGTACCTTTTAGAACAAGGCGAAGTCCCAGATCTTGATGAACCAAGACTCCTAGCCAATTTTTTTAAATCTGTCCAAGAATTAAATGAACGCGGCAAGATCCTGGCCTACCATGATCGGTCAGATGGCGGAGTAGCTGTCACACTAGCCGAATGCATGTTCGCATCTCGAGTTGGCTTAACTGTTGACCTGGATGCGGGCCCAGATATAGATCTTCAACTTTCAGCATTGTTTAGTGAAGAGTTGGGGGCTGTTATTCAAATACACGACGCAGACGAGACTGAAGTTTTTTCAGTGTTAGAGTCTTACGGATTAACGGATTATGCAAAATCGCTAGGGAGACCTAATAAGAGAGATTCATTCGAGATTTTTTCAAATGGACATCTTGTGATTAATGAATCGCGGGTTTCGCTTCAAAGAAAATGGTCAAAAACAAGTTTCAATATGCAGTCATTAAGAGACAACCCGGAGTGTGCGCAACAAGAATACGATCGAATTCTGGATGCGGACGACCCAGGTTTGCAAGCGTATTTAACCTTCGATATTGACGAACCATCAACAGCGGCGTTTATAAATAAAGGTGTGAATCCTAAGATCGCGATCCTACGCGAACAAGGTGTAAACGGTCATGTTGAGATGGCAGCGGCTTTTGATCGTGCTGGTTTTGCCGCGGTCGACGTGCATATGAGTGATTTAATTTCCGGTCGTACTTCATTATCGGAATTCATAGGTCTGGCGGCTTGTGGTGGATTCTCCTATGGTGACGTGCTCGGGGCTGGAGAAGGTTGGGCTAAATCTATCTTATTTAATTCGCGTGCGTATGATGAGTTCGCAGCGTTTTTCAATAGGAGTGATAGTTTTGCTTTAGGGGTGTGTAATGGATGCCAGATGATGTCTAATTTACGAACCGTTATTCCAGGAACTTCGCACTGGCCTCGCTTTATTAAAAATAAATCAGAACAATTTGAGGCTCGTTTCGTAATGACAGAAGTTACTCAAAGTCCTTCGATATTGTTACGAAATATGGTCGGATCTCGAATACCTGTTGTTACTGCTCACGGAGAGGGATTAGTCGAATTTGAATCAGGACAACAGAAAATTGATGCTAATCCTTTTGTTTCACTTCGGTATGTCGATAATTACGGCGAGGTTAGTGAGCAGTATCCCTGTAACCCGAATGGGTCAGAGAACGGGACTACCGGTTTAACTTCAGTTGATGGTCGCTTTACGATCATGATGCCTCATCCCGAACGGGTATTTAAAGCCACTCAAAATTCGTGGCATCCTGTTGATTGGAGTGATGATGGCGCGTGGATGTATATGTTCCGTAACGCCAGGCACTGGGTTGCTTAGTCCGGTATTATTTGTTGCTCGAATATTTCAATTTTTGCTGAGTCTCGGAGTGCCGAGATTAGCTCGTCTCGGGTTTGAGTAATCAGGTCTTTCCGAATTTGATCTGAAATTTCATCGTATGATGGGAAAGGCGCCTCTCTAACATCCATCAGTTGAACAACGTGATATCCAAAGTTAGATCGAATTGGCTCTTCGTTGAGTTGGCCCTTATTCATGCTAACCATCGCCTCTGAAAACTCCTTCACGAAACGTTCTGACGTCGCCCAGTCAATTTGGCCGCCTATATTTTTTGTACTTTTATCAATAGAAAAATCTGAAGCCATTGATTCGAACGCTTCACCAGATTGGATTCTCGAGATTAGGTTACTTGCAGTAGCCTCGTTCTCAACAAGAATATGACGAACAAGGTATTCCTTCACCTCTTCACGATCTGATTTAAGTTTACGGTAGGCAGCTTGTTTAGCCTCCTCATCAGGTTCGCTAGCCCGAATAATTTCGCCGAAGAGTGCGTTTAGCAACAGTTGCTCTCTAGTCGCCTGTAGCTGTTGAATGACATCTGGATCTTCGTCTAATTTACGCCGAGTTGCCTCTTGCGCTAAGACTTCTCTCGTTATCATGACGTCAAGCAGATTCTCTCTAAATTCAGGAGTGTCAGATTGACCTTGACTCGTTTGGGTAGAAATCAGCAGTTCGAATTTTGTTCTCGATATCTCAACACCATTGACAATAGCAACGATTTCATCGTTTGCATTTGCTAAAGATAGATGCAGCACGCCACCTAAAAATACAATGCAAAAAATATATCGATAAAGGTTCATATTTTCTCTTGGCTAACTTCATGAGTAAGAGAGGCGTTAGCTTGAATAATTATTCCTCTGGAGCGAATGCGTGAATTGATAGCGCGTGTATTGCGCCAGGCATAAGGTCCGACAGACATTCGTAAATTATTCTATGACGCTGTATTGTGGATTTCCCTGAAAAGGTTGCCGATACGATTGATAATTCATAATGTCCACCGCCTGTTTCCTGGACGCCAGCGTGTCCAGCATGGGATGCCGAATCATCAAAAATATCTATTGAAGTTGGTGCAATGCGAGCAAGTCGATCTTTCATTTGCTCTATCGTATTCATGGCAATAATTCCTAGGCTTTGGTTTGGACTATTGATGGGTTTCTACTCGTCTTCTTGAGGGCTAATGTGTTTTGATAAAAAGAATGCTTGCGCCAACGCGAATATGAGTAATAGCCCCATTCCTCCAAATAGTTTGAAGTTGACCCACATATCAGTATCGAAATTGAAAGCTACATAAAGGTTTAGGCATCCCATAAACAAGAAAAACCCTGACCAACTTAAATTTAATTTATTCCAAAGCGGATCGACCATTATCATTTTTGATCCCATCATCGCTTTAATCAGATTCTTTTTGAAAATTAAGTTCGAAAGTACCAATATGATTGCGAAGGCCCAATATAGCACCGTAGGCTTCCACTTTATGAAGGTTTCATCCTGTAGCGCTATTGTGGCTCCGCCGAGGATAATGATGATTCCTAGGTTTATCATCATCATTTTTTCTATTTTTTTGTTTCGAAGCCAAGACCAACCTGCTTGAATAATTGTGGCTATTATTGCGGCGGCAGTGGCGGCCATGATTCCATGGCTCTTGAATACAAAAAAGAAAATAATAATTGGAAATATTTCAAAAAAGAATTTCACGATTGCATTCCGATGATTAAAAATAATATTCAGGTGCTCATTCTAAGCTAAACAACAAAGTTGGTCATCTTGAGTATTGGTTGGCTAATCGAAATAGTATGGATAGCGTATGATTTTATTAATTAATATCCTGTTTCAAAACTGTAAAGGAGTCCTTCAATATGCCCCAAAACTCATTAGTTAATTTAGTGAATTATGAAGATGCAACGCCAGAAGTGAAGGAAATATTTGATGACATCATGGAGACACGTCAATCCGAATACGTTAATCATATCTGGCGGGCTTTAGCATCTCACCCTCCGCTTTTGAAACAGTTTTGGACGCAAATGAAGGAAGTGATGATTAAGCCATCTAGATTAGATCCTTTAACGAAGGAGTTGATTTATCTCGCGGTAAGTATCACAAATAGTTGTACTTACTGTATTAATAGCCACACTGCGAGTGCGAGAAAAAAGGGGCTTGATGATGAAATGCTTGGAGAGCTGAACGCAATTGTTGCTTTGGCCAATGCTGGTAATAGATTAACCGAAGGGTACCAAATTCCTGTCGACGAAATGTTCCAGTCGGAGATGTCCTCTGATTGGAAAGGCAAATAGATAAAAATATACGGTAGGTAGCATCCAATAGGAATATTACATTTTTAGGAGCATCAAATGAATGTTGAAAGATCCTTAGACAACAGGTTTAGTTGTCGTAAGTTTAAATCTGAAGTCTTAGAAGATGGACTAATTCAAGATCTTTTACGGGGCGCTCAAAAGACTGCGTCGTGGTGTAATACGCAACCTTGGGCGCTAGATATTGTATCTGGGGTTGCTCTGGATGCCCTTAGTCATTCGTTGGTTGAGTGTGCTCGACGTGGAGATATCCCAAATCCAGATATTGATTTCCCTGAACAATACGTGGGGGTATTCAAAGATCGGAGAAAGGTTTGTGGTTTACAGCTATATGAGGCTGTTGGGATCCAGAGAGGGGACGTTGAGAAAACTCAAGAGCAGTTACTGGAAAATTTTCGATTTTTCGGGGCGCCTCATGTGGCTTTTATATCTACTCCTATCGATCTAGGGCTTTATGGGGCGCTGGATTGCGGGCTTTACATATCCTCGTTTATGTTGCTGGCTCAAGAGTCAGGCATTAACACAATTGCTCAGGCAGCTGTTGCAAGTTATCCCGATATAGTTCGTCAACATCTTTCGATTGAATCGAGCCGTAATCTTTTGTGCGGTATCAGTTTTGGGTATGGGGAAGACTCGCATCCGGTCAACTCATATCGGACGGAGCGAGAAGCGATAGAAAATATTGCTAATTTTTATAGCTAACCTAATTTCCTATAAGTTACCTAAGGAGTGAGTTGATTTACTAGATCATTAAAGTCGTTCGCGACGAAATCATGGTGGGGAGACGGAATCTTTTGTGGAGGTTCCACATGACCCCACTCGTTAGGACGCCTAATAAATGCTGTTTTAAATCCACAATTTTTTGCAGCGTCTAAATCGAAGTTATGAGAAGCAACCATACAACACTCCTCAGGGGTCAACTGTAAATAGCGCGCACAAGTTAAATAGACATCGGGAAGAACTTTATATTTTCCTATCCCTTCGCAGGAAATAACTGCATCCCAACTTAGATGGTTTTTTCGTGCCGTATCAATTATTGCGCGGTAGGAGAGGAGCGTGAACGATACGCACAGAAATTTCTGCTTTAATTTTGTTAATGCATCTGGAAAGTCAGGCCAACAATCCAGAGCATGGAGCGCGTCCCAGGCAATTGATTTTTTATCGTTTGCAGTAAATTTATCAAAATGCATTTCGGCTACTAAGTCCTCAAGGACGTGAGCATGAACGTCATCGAAATTTTTAGTTGCTGGAGTATGTTCGCCATGGTTTAGCATCTGTTTCAGCGTTCGCCGCCGATATTCATTACTCAAAGCACCCCAGTCATAATCCAGGTCGTACTTGTTTCCAATTTTTTGGAAAGCGGCCTTGAAGCCAGAGTGCCAGTCGAGAATAGTTCCGCCGGTATCAAATGTGAGAGCCTTAATTGTCATAGCTAATTAGAGGAGTTCGTTTCGTTTCGTATGAAGAAATCCAGTATACACAGACCGTTAAGTATTTTTTAATCAAATTTTTACATTAGATAATATGAGTGAATGTATTTAAAAATTTGTCTAGCGGCATTATAGAGAATCTCATATGTCCGTTTTTAAGTGAGCGCCTATTTTTACGTTTTAACAAATGCAAATCTTTAGTAATGAGGTGACTCACATTATGCTGATCAGATAAATCAAGAAACTTTACATCATCAGGGTCGCGACACCAGAATGAAGGAGCTTCGGTAGTCTTTGTTTCTACTAGAGTGCAGAGTGTCCGCACTTCTTTTTCAATGATAGTTTGGTCCGCCTTCAGTCCTAGGAACCGACTATATGCAAGAACAGTTAATAACTCGCGCATACACGCTTCATCGATTAGTATCTCGACAATATTTTTCTCATACAATGTCTTAAGTGGTTTGGCCTTAACGTCGTTGAAATAAAGCCAGTCAAGCCAAATATTGGTGTCTAATACAATTTTCATCGAGCCTAGAAAAGCTCTTTATCACCAAGGTAGCGCCACTGTCCGACGGGTAACTTAGATAGCTTTACCTGTCCAATGCGCACCCGTTTTAAGCCAGCTACTCTTAAACCAACTAACTCGCACATTCTACGTATTTGTCTTTTTTTTCCTTCTCTCAGAACAAATCGGAGCTGGTCTTCATTGATCCAAGATACCTTGGCAGGTTTCAGTTCTTTCCCATCGAGTTCTAACCCATGATGAAGTAAGTCCATGCCATTTTCTATCATGTTTCCACTAACACGCACGAGATATTCTTTTTCAACCTCGGAGTCTTGACCAATGAGTTTTTTCGCAATTCGACCATCTTGCGTTAGAACGAGCAGTCCAGTTGAGTCGATATCTAGTCGTCCAGCGGGAGCGAGCCCCTTAAGGTGTTGTCTGATGAATGTTTTTTTTGATTTGTCATCGGAGAATTGGTTATCAGGTTTTACCAATTTAATCGCAGGTTTGTAGTCATTCTCTGCTTGTCCTGAGACATAACCAATAGGCTTGTTGATCAATATTGTTACCTTATTAAACCCGATTCCCCGCTGAGTAAGTGCTATTTTTGCGTTACTGGGTGCTCTAGTACCAAGCTCTTCAACTCTGCTGCCATTAACTAATACCCATCCTTTTGCAATGTAATCGTCAGCTTCTCGTCGTGAACACATGCCCCTTTCTGACATTAATTTGGAGACGCGAATCATTGCGGTGGGTTCCGGCATATTTTGAGACCGTGAGGTTGCTTTCTTGCCCTCACTGCTGCGCGATTTGAGACTCAGTCGAGCCATAGATGCACTATGCCGCTTCGAGTAATTCTCTCAACACGTAGGGCAGTATTCCTCCATGCTTAAAGTAATCTACTTCAATAGATGTATCGATTCTGGAGAGTAAAGAAACTTTACTTTGTTTTCCATTTTTTGCGGTGATGACTAATGTCATGTCTTGCTGAGGTTTTAGTTTATCCATTCCTAAAATTTCAAACGTTTCTTCTCCGGTGATACCGAGCTTCTCTGCTGAATCATTCCCTTTGAACTGCAGTGGCAGCACTCCCATACCAACTAGGTTTGATCGGTGTATGCGTTCAAAACTTTTCGCAATAACTGCGCGCACACCCAACAGTTGAGTTCCTTTTGCCGCCCAGTCTCTTGAGGATCCAGTGCCATATTCTTCACCTCCAAAGACTATTGTTGGTGTTTGCGATTTTTGGTACCTCATGGCCGCATCGTAGATGGACATCTGTTTTCCAGAAGGTTGAAACAGAGTATAGCCGCCTTCGATGCGAGCTCCATTTTTGTCGAGCGGAAGCATCAAATTCTTTATTCGCACATTAGCGAAAGTACCTCGCATCATCACTTCGTGATTCCCGCGACGAGCCCCGTAACTGTTGAAATTAGTTTTTTTAACTCTGTTTTTCAGTAAATATTCACCGGCAGGCGAGCTCTCTTTTATTGCTCCCGCTGGCGAAATGTGATCTGTTGTAACTGAGTCGCCAAATATCCCGAGCGCCCTGGCTCCTATGACATCGGAGACGGCCACGGGATTCATGTCAAAATCGTTAAAGAAGGGTGGGTTCGCAATGTATGTGGACTTAGGCCAGTTATATACCTCACCATCTGCGGAAGGTACTTTTTTCCATAGGGGTGTCGCATTCGCTAAATCTTTATAAAGTTTTTTGAAGGTTTTAGCGTCTGTCGCGTGTTCAAGTGCTTCGGCGATTTCTCTTTTGTTCGGCCAAATATCCCCTAGGTATATTGGTTTTCCCGATTTACTGATGCCTAAAGGCTCAGTCATAAGATCTTTTTTCATCGTACCGGCTATTGCATACGCGACCACGAGAGGCGGGCTTGCGAGGAAATTTGCTCGGATATTTGGATGAATTCGAGCCTCGAAGTTACGATTGCCGGAGAGCACTGCCGAGCAGACTAAGTCGTTATCCAAAATCGCTTTATCAATTGGTTCTGCAAGTGGCCCCGCATTTCCAATACATGTCGTACAGCCATAGCCAGCAAGATAAAATCCAAGTTTCTCTAAATGAGGTAACAGTCCTGCCTTGGTGAGGTATTCGGTTACGACTCTCGATCCCGGAGCAAGGGATGTTTTGATATGCTTCTTAACCGTAAGCCCTTTTTCAACCGCTTTTTTAGCAAGAATTCCTGCTGCGACCAATACCCCTGGATTAGATGTGTTCGTGCATGATGTTATCGCTGCAATCAACACATCACCTGATCCAATATCAATGTTGTTTTCCGTACGATAACGAGTATAAAGATCATTATTTTTCTTTTCAAATCCTCCGCTAGAAACGGGCGCGGAGAATAGCTCTCTGAATTTCGTCGATATATTCCCTAATCGAATACGATCTTGCGGACGTTTTGGCCCAGCTAATGATGGCTCTACTTTCGACAGATCCATTTCGATTACCTTAGTGTATTTAATCTCTCCCTCTTTGGGCATTCCAAACATGTTTTGCGCTCTGTAATACTTTTCGAAAGCTGTTACTTCATCTTCCGTGCGTCCGGTGTAGCGCATGAAATCAATAGTTTTCTTGTCTATGGGAAAGAATCCCATGGTAGCACCGTATTCAGGCGCCATATTGGCAATAGTCGCTCGGTCGGTAACTGGCAATCCAGCCGCTCCGTCACCAAAAAATTCGACAAACTTTCCGACAACCTTTGCCTCGCGAAGCATTTCCGTTATTGTTAGAACGAGATCTGTGGCTGTAACGCCCCAGCGTAACTTGCCCTTGAGATTTACCCCGACAACATCCGGAGTTAAAAAATAAACCGGTTGGCCTAACATGCCAGCCTCAGCTTCTATACCACCAACTCCCCAGCCAACGACACCAATGCCGTTGATCATAGTTGTATGCGAGTCCGTGCCGACTAGCGAGTCAGGATAGTAAACTTTATTTTTCTTGTGAACACCTCTCGCAAGGTATTCAAGATTGACCTGGTGAACAATGCCAATTCCGGGAGGAACAACTTTGAATGTATCGAATGCTTGCATTCCCCATTTCATGAATTGGTATCGCTCTACGTTACGTTCGAATTCAAGTTTCATATTAGATCCGAGTGCTGCTTTGTTCCCGTAATTATCGACTTGAACTGAGTGGTCGACCACGAGATCGACTGGAACCAACGGTTCTATCGATTTGGGGTTTTTCTTCATCGATTTCGCAACCTTTCTCATCGCGGCAAGATCGGCGAGTAAGGGAACACCGGTGAAGTCCTGAAGTACAATTCGAGAGACAACAAATGGTATTTCGTTCGTTCTTTTACCGTTAGGTTTCCATTGAGCAAGTTGCTTTATGTGCTTTTCCGTTATTTTTTCACCATCACAATTCCGTAACACCGACTCTAAGACTATCCGTATCGAAATAGGCAATTTAGATATGTTACCAAGACCTGCTTTTTCTAAAGCGGGTAATGAATAAAACGTACCTTTTTTACCTTGTTTTAATGTAAATTCTTTTCGCGAATTGAACAGGTTGTGTGCCATTGGTTTAGAGCCTCAAAGTCTGGAAAAAATTAATAGTCTATTTGGCGCTGACTTTAGTGCCAAATAGACTTTACTCGAAAAGCAGCTTATATAACGAACATGTCCACAAACTCATGCACAGGTGTATCCGCTAATTTTTTGCTGTTCGAACAAAGGTCAAGTATAGCTTTTTGTTGTTTTACAGGAAATTTCCTGGCTAGGTTTGTTTTGAATTTTTCGACCAAGACTGGCATGCCTTCTTCTCTTCGAAGCTTGTGCCCAATAGGGTACTCACAAACAATTTCCTTTAGTTTTTTTCCATCTTTAAATTCGACGGTTAATGCATTTGCGATAGAGCGTTTTTTAGGGTCGTGATAGTCCTTTGTAAATTTCTTATCCTCGACGCATACAATTTTGTCACGAAGTTTGTCTATGCGTGGGTCAGAAGCGATGCTGTCCTCATAGTCAGATGCTGTAAGCCTGCCGTGCAGAATAGGGACGGCCACCATGTACTGAATGCAGTGATCTCTATCTGCAGGGTTGTTTAGCGGACCCTTCTTGTCGATGATGCGAATGCAGGCTTCATGCGTTCGGATTGTGATTTTTTTAATATCGTCTGCGTTTCGCCCTTCTTTATTAAGTAAGTCATGAATTTTCATCGCACTTTCAACTGCGGTTTGAGAGTGGAATTCTGCAGGAAACGAGATTTTAAACAGCACGTTTTCCATGACATAACTTCCATATGAGCGTTGGAATTTGAACTCTTTACCTCCAAATAGCACATCGTAGAACCCCCAAGTTTTCGCGGTAAGCACTGAGGGATAGCCCATCTCACCCGTTTTTGCGATTAGCGCCAGCCTGACCGCTCTACTGGTCGCATCTCCCGCCGCCCAACTTTTACGAGAACCCGTGTTGGGTGCGTGACGATAGGTCCTAAGAGATTGGCCATCGACCCAAGCAAGCGAAACCGCATTGATTATCTCATCTTGACTTAAACCCATCATGCTTGCCACCACCGCTGTGGATGCTACTTTTACTAGAACTACATGATCAAGGCCGACCTTGTTAAAGCTGTTCTCAATTGCAAGACAACCTTGGATTTCGTGTGCTTTTATCATTGCTGTCAGCACGTCTTGCATTTTTAGAGGCTTCTTGCCTGATGATACTGCGTTTCTTGATAGCCAATCCGCTGTAGCAAGTATACCCCCTAAATTGTCTGAGGGATGACCCCATTCTGCAGCGAGCCAAGTATCATTAAAATCCAGCCAACGAATCATAGTGCCTATGTTGAAGGCGGCTTGAATTGGATCTAGCTGAAATTGAGTACCTGGGACCCTTGCGCCGTTCGGAACGATAGTGCCTGGTACGATCGGACCTAATAATTTGTTGCATGCTGGATATTCAAGTGCTTCTAAGCCGCAGCCTAGAGTATCCATTAAACAATATCTCGCGGTTTCATACGCTTGTTTACTTGTTATGGTTTTTTTAGATGCGTATTTTGCGATGTCGACTATAACTTTATCTGGTTTTGGCCGAACGTTTGAAATGTGTGCAGACATGAATTAATTGTTCCTGTTTAAATTATGTTGAAATAAAAATATTTTTGAACATAAAAGACTAAAGACATGGATTTATTTTCGCTTTGCTATAGCAGTCCATTTTAAGTTTTCTTGCCCAGTGTAGTTCGCGCTTGGTCGAATGATTTTTCCATCAATTCTTTGCTCCATAACGTGCGCTGCCCACCCAGATGTCCGAGCCATCACAAATAGGGGGGTAAACATAGAAGTCGGAATGCCCATCTGGTTATAGCTAACAGCCGAGAACCAGTCTAGGTTAGGAAACATTTTCTTTTGATCCCACATGACGGTTTCGATACGTGCCGCGATGTTAAATAGGTTCATGTTTCCAGTTTCTATACATAGCTTACGTGAAACTTCTTTGATTACCTCGTTCCGAGGGTCGCTTATTGTGTAAACCGGATGTCCAAATCCAATCACAATTTCTTTGTTAGCTATTCTCTGTTTTATGTCCTCTTCGGCATCTTTTGGGCCGTGGTAACGCTGCTGAATTTCATAGGCTACTTCATTGGCGCCACCGTGTTTTGGACCCCTGAGTGCGCCGATCGCGCCAGTGATTGATGAATACATGTCTGAAGATGTTCCCGCAATAACGCGACCTGTGAATGTTGACGCATTAAATTCATGTTCGGCGTAGAGAATCAAAGATGTGTGCATTGCTCTTACCCATGATTCGGACGGCTCTTTGCCATGAAGTAAGTGTAAGAAATGACCGCCTATCGAATCATCATCGGTCTCGGTTTCAATTCGACGGCCGTTGTGACTCCAGTGATACCAGTACAAAAGCATCGAGCCGAAAGAAGCCATGAGTCGGTCAGCGATATCGCGGGCTCCTGATATGTTATGGTCTTCTTTTTCCGGCAATACTGTTCCGAGCGCAGAGCAAGCAGTTCTAAGAACATCCATCGGATGCGCTGAAGCAGGTATCCACTCAAGTACTGCTTTCACATTATTCGGTAATCCACGTAGTGCTTTTAATTTTAATTTATAGTTCTTGAGTTCGGCAACTGTCGGTAGCTTCTCGTGGACCAGTAGGTACGCGATTTCTTCAAATTCCGCACTTCCAGCAAAATCCAATATGTCATAACCCCTGTAATGGAGGTCGTTACCGGTTCGTCCCACAGTGCACAATGCGGTGTTTCCGGCCGGAACGCCCGACAACGCTACTGATTTTTTTGGTTTTGGTTTGTGTTCTACTTTATTGGTCATGATTGTTTTTCCTTCGCAAAAAGATCATCTAATTTTTCTTCATATTTATGGTAGTCAAGGTGGTCATAAAGTGCCGCTCTAGTTTGCATTGTGTCGAGTACGGATTTTTGAGTGCCTTCTTGGCGCACGGCCTCATAAACGTTCAGTGCGGCTTGGTTCATGGCCCTGAATGCGGATAACGGATAAAGTATAAGTCCTACATTGACGGAACGTAATTCGTCTACTGTAAAGAGGGGGGTGTGACCAAACTCGGTAATATTGGCGAGTACTGGAACTTTCACTGCATCAGAAAATTTTTGGTACATGTCAAGTTCTGTCATTGCTTCAGGGAATATCATATCCGCCCCAGCCTCAACACATGCGCAGGCTCTATCAATTGCTGCGTCCAATCCTTCAACCGCGAGGGCGTCGGTGCGAGCCATAATGACAAAATCTGAGTCAGTGCGCGCATCTGCTGCTGCTTTAATTCGATCTGTGAATTCATCTTTGGAAACAATTTCTTTATTTGGTCTATGTCCACAACGTTTACTTTGAACTTGGTCTTCGATGTGCATTGCTCCAGCACCAAATTTAATTAAGGATTTTATGGTTCTAGCTATATTAAATGCTCCACCAAATCCAGTGTCCACGTCCACAAGTAGTGGCAAAGAACAAGCGTCAGTAATTCGTCTAACATCTGTGAGCACATCATCTAGCGATGAAATTCCCAAGTCGGGAATGCCTAGAGATCCCGCTGCAACGCCGCCGCCCGACAAGTAAATTGCCTTATATCCGGTCTGTTCAGCGAGTCTCGCGTGATACGCGTTAATCGCGCCAATGACTTGTAGAGGCTGTTCTGTTTGAACGGCCTCTCTAAATTTTTTTCCTTGAGATGAGATCGGCATGATTATTCCTTAAAAAAATTTATTGAAAAAATGAGTTTTTAGCCGCCGTGCTGATGGGAGCCCCATTTACGTGAGCGCGCTGAAGTAAATGCCAAAAATATCGATAGCTTGCTCTATCGTGCATTTCATTCTTATGTGAGATTGGTCCCCAATCTGCTGCTTGAGCTGCTAGGAGTATTTCGCCGGCAGTTTCAATTTCATCCTCGCTCGGTCGCATGCCGCTGATAATCGATTCGATTTGTGAGGGATGGATGCTATACATGCGCATATAACCATAGTTGTTCCGTGCCGTTTTTGCATCATTAAAAGCTACGGATCGATCTTGTATCTCGAGACATGGATTATGCGTTGCAATAAGCCCATATCGAAGTGCTGCAGCAGCTACCTCAGTTTTAGCGCGAGATATCAATTGGTGAGCGAATTGGTTTGGTGAACGCATTGCTGATGCGGGAACGGCTCCTTGATGGTCGCTAACAAAATCTAGTAATCCAAATGTAAGTCCTTGTAGCCCTTCAATACTTGCAATTTGAAAAACTTCACTGAGTGCGCTTTGTGTTTCGATCAGAATATGAAGGGGGGGGGCAGGCACTCCGCTCTTTGCTGCTAAATTCTGTATATATTCCACAGTGCGAGCGGCATCATCGTATCCCAGCGGTTTCGGAATGGTTAAGTAAGATATGTTTTTTCCAGCTTCTGTTACCAATATATCGATATCATCGTAACAAGCTTGATGTATCGGATCATGAATGCGAACCCCAAGTCGGTTTTTTGGGCTACCTAATTCCGCTATTAACTTTCCAACCATGACAGCGTGTTCATGCTCTTGTCCAGTAGGTGCGCCATCCTCGCAGTCGCATGTCACATCGAATTGCACTTCCATCGACAGCTGTAAAGCGACTGCCTTGCGAATGAATTTTTCATTGCCAGCGAAATGTTCGCAAGCTGGGATCAGTGGCAACGCTAAGCCCGTTTGAAATAGAACATTATTGGGATGGGTCATTGTCGTTCGATTCAACCGAGTAAGTGGCTGACCGCACTGCGCTCTTCCTCAAGCTCTTGGAGCGTGCTATCCATTTTTGACCGGCTAAATTCATCTATCTCTAAATTTTTAATGATTTGATAGTCACCATTTGCGCAGATCGTCGGAAATCCGTAAATAATACCTTTTGGGATACCGTAAGAGCCATCAGAGGGGACTCCCATCGTTGTCCATTCTCCACTCGAGCCGAGGATCCAGTTTCTCATGTGGTCGATTGCAGCCGAAGCCGCGGAAGCAGCTGAAGAGAGCCCTCTCGCCTCTATAATTGCAGCGCCTCTTTTTCCGACCGTAGATATAAATGTATTCTGATACCAATCTTGGTCATTGATGACCTCTGGTGCAGATTTCCCATCAATGCTCGCGAATCGGTAGTCTGGATACATCGTGGGTGAATGATTACCCCAAACGACTAATTTTTTGATGGTGTCAACGCTCGTTTTGGTTTTGGAAGATAGTTGTGAAAGGGCACGATTGTGGTCCAGTCTTAACATGGCTGTGAAATTTCGGCTTGGGAGGTCAGGTGCACTTTTCATGGCTATGTAAGCGTTCGTATTTGCGGGATTACCAACGACAAGAACCTTGACAGCTCTACTGGCAACTTCGTTAAGCGCTTGGCCTTGCACTGTAAATATTGCCCCGTTAGCTTCAATGAGATCTTTCCTTTCCATTCCTTTAGAGCGTGGACGAGCGCCAACCAGTAGAGCAATATCAGCATCTTTGAATGCTATTTTAGGGTCGTCAGATTGGATCAAGCCTGTTAACAGAGGAAATGCGCAGTCCTCGAGCTCCATAACGACACCTTTAAGGGCATTAAGCGCTGGCGTGATTTCCAATAGCTGGAGAATAACGGGTTGGTCTTTCCCCAGCATTTCACCTGAAGCGATTCTAAATAATAGGCTGTAGCCAATTTGACCTGCTGCGCCGGTAACGGCAACTCTTACGGGCTTTTTCATTTTGTTGTAATTCCCCTCTTTTCCATAGAATTTGAAGTCTCATGGTAGCACTCCCAGACTTTGCTAATCGGCGTCACACATGCAGGCCATACATTCCAGGCTTAGAGATTAGAGAGTATGGTGATTAGAGTTGCATGCAATAATTGTGAGGCTGTATTCTAGCGTTTTTACTTAGTTCGAGTCAATGGGTCTTATATAAGACATAAGACTAATTCCGATTCTTGTAGATAAATCTTTCGATTGCGAATAGAATAAGATCATCATGGAGCTCTTAACCGAAACCAATAACGGCTATGTCCCTCTATATCGCCAAATAAAGCGATTAATAACGGATGCGTTAGTTACGGGAGAGTGGGCTCCGGGGCAGCCCATACCGAGTGAAATTGAGCTAGCTCAGCGTTATAAAGTAAGTCAGGGTACCGTCAGAAAGGCAATTTCTGAACTCGCCTCGCAAAAGCTGGTGGTGCGCCATCAGGGTAAAGGAACCTTTGTTGCGTCCCATCTGAATGAACCTACCAAATTTCCATTTCTTAGGTTGGCCCCTGACACTGGATCTCTTGTTGATGTTGATGCTGATTTAATTGATTTTTGGAGAATCAAGTTGGACGAAGAATCTGCCGCGAACTTGTCTGTGGCCGCAGGGTCTACGGGATGGTTAATCAGAAGGATTTTGGCGCCTGAGGGAGCGGAAACAATTTACGAGGAAATTCGGTTGCCTGGTCAGCCGTTTGATATTGTGGATGAAAAAACAATTCTCAATCATAACTGCATGTTGTACAGCATGTACGAGGCTGAATTCGGCATAAGAATTCTACGTGTTGAAGAGAGAGTAAAAGCGGTACTGGTAGAGGGAGAGATAGTGGATCGGTTGGGGCTACTAGACGGGTCGCCTTTGTTGCGGGTTGATAGAGTCGCTTATACGTATGGGGATCATCCGGTTGAATTACGAAGAAGTTACTGTAATACCTCGAATCATCATTACCAAAATCAAATTATCTAAGGGATTATTGTTTTATTTAATTTTGAAATAAGGATTTAGTTGCTATGAGCACAAAACCGAGGCCAAAGCATTTAGACCTCACCAAGATTCGTTTGCCTCTTCCGGGTTTCATTTCGATACTTCATCGGATCAGCGGCTTCGGTATGTTTTTGATGATAGGCGTCATGCTGGGAGTATTTGCTTTGAGCTTAGAGTCACCGCAGGGGTATGAGCGGGCCGCAGCAATCTTGACGAGTTGGTTAGGTAAGCTTGTGATGCTAGGACTAATCTGGGCTTTTTTTCACCATTTTATAGCGGGCATTCGGTTTCTGTTGCTTGATCTTCATGTTGGAGCGGAGCTCGCAGCTGCTCGAAAATCAAGTGCGCTGGTATTAATTTTAAGCATTTCGCTCACCGCCGTGATGGGGGCGTTCTTATGGTAAATCGAAATATTACTGGTGCGCATTACGGACTCAAAGACTGGTTGGTACAACGAGTCACGGCAGTCGTTATGGCCGCATATACGGTTATTTTTGGTGTTGTGTATTTTGTTACGTGCCCTCAAGACTATTTTGCCTGGAGCTATATCTTTCAGTCGCAATGGATGCGAATTATTACTTTGTTGTTTTTTTTAAGCCTTTTCTGGCATGCATGGATCGGAGTTAGAGATATTTATATGGATTACATCAAGTGCACTGCGTTGCGTCTTGGTCTTCAAGTGATAACCATATTGGTCTTGATTGTGTATGCAGTTTGGATGATTCAAATTTTGTGGAGTGTGTAAATGTCGTATCCGGTTAGAAAATTTGATGCAGTGATTGTTGGCGCTGGTGGAGCTGGGTTGAGAGCTGCACTCCAGTTGTCAGAGGCAGGATGTAAGGTCGCTGTGTTATCGAAAGTGTTTCCTACGCGCTCTCATACTGTCGCCGCTCAAGGCGGTGTGGGTGCGGCACTCGCAAATATGGGCGATGATAGCTGGCACTGGCACATGTATGACACTGTCAAAGGGTCAGACTGGCTTGGTGATCAAGATGCTATTGAGTTCATGTGTCGGGAGGCGCCAAAGAGCGTGATCGAACTTGAACATTTCGGTATGCCTTTCGACCGAAACGAAAATGGTTCGGTTTATCAGCGTCCTTTCGGTGGTCATATGCAAAATTTCGGCGCAGGTCCGCCGAGTCAGCGATCTTGTTGTGCCGCGGATAGGACTGGCCATGCGATGCTACACACGTTATATCAAAGAAATGTTCGATCGAATACACACTTTTTTGTGGAGTGGATGGCGTTGGATCTGATACGCGACGAATCAGGGCAGGCTGTTGGTGTAACGGCAATGGAAATGGAGACTGGGGACGTCGTTATTTTCCATTCCAAGGCAGTTTTATTCGCTACAGGGGGAGCGGGCCGTGTGTACGCATCTAGTACCAATGCGTTTATTAACACTGGTGACGGGTTGGGTATTGTTTCAAGGGCAGGAATACCTTTAGAAGATATGGAATTTTGGCAATTCCATCCCACGGGTGTTTCTGGGGCGGGCGTATTGATAACCGAAGGAGTTCGTGGGGAGGGTGGATATCTCCTTAATAAGGACGGTGAGCGTTTTATGGAGCGCTATGCGCCGAATGCTAAGGACTTAGCTTCTCGAGATGTTGTGGCTCGTGCCATGGCCACCGAGATTAAGGACGGACGAGGTTGTGGTGACGAGTCGGATCATGTGCTCTTAAAGCTTGATCATTTGGGTGAGGAATTAATTGAAAGTAAATTACCTGGAATCAGAGAGATTGCGAAGAAGTTTGCGAACGTAGACCCTGCAAAAGATCCAATTCCAGTCGTTCCTACCTGCCACTACATGATGGGTGGCATTCCTACAAACTATAGAGGTGAGGTAGTCTCGCCCGCCGGAGACAATAAAGAGGCGATTGTGCCAGGACTTTTTGCTGCTGGTGAATGCGCGTGCGCGTCGGTGCACGGTGCAAATAGGCTTGGTACGAACTCGCTGACCGATTTATTAGTGTTTGGCAAGTCTTCTGGCAATTCCACCGTGAAATTCTTAAAAGAAAATGCATCTCATAAGGATCTACCGCGTGACGCAGGAGAACTCACCAGGGAGAGGCTTGATCGTTTGAATAGTCAAACAAATGGTGAATCTGTCGCTGAAGTTAGCGCAGCACTGAGGCAGACAATGCAGAAAAATTGCGGTGTATTCCGATTTCCAGAGCTTTTGGAAAATGGAGTTGCTGAAATTAAAGACGTTGAACAGCGTGTTATGCGCACTGAAATCAGCGATAAAAGTAAGGTCTTTAATACGGCGCGCATAGAAGCTTTAGAGTTGGATAACTTGATTGAGGTTGCTATGGCCTCGTTAGTATCTGCTGAGGCACGAACAGAAAGTAGGGGCGCTCATGACCGAGCGGATTATGCCGAAAGGGATGATCAGAATTGGTTGAAGCATTCACTTTGGTTCAAGGAGGGGAATCGTCTCGATTATAAGCCGGTGCATATGGATCCGCTGACTGCTGAGACCATTGAGCCTAAAGTCCGAACGTATTAAGTTATCTAGTTAAAAGGTGCACGAGATGTTATTTAGAATTTACCGATACGACCCAGATAAGGATGCCAAACCTTATACCAAGGAGTACGAGTTGGAGCTCGGCTCCACGGATAGAATGTTGCTTGACGCTCTGACCAGAATTAAGGAAATGGATGACTCTTTGAGTCTTCGTCGGTCTTGTCGAGAGGGGGTCTGTGGGTCTGACGCGATGAATATAAACGGCAAGAATGGTTTAGCGTGCATTACACCCTTGGCTGAACTGAAGTCGCCTGTCGAATTGCGTCCTCTTCCTGGGTTGCCGGTAATTCGTGATTTGATAGTCGACATGTCACAGTTCTTTAAACAATATCATTCGGTAAAACCTTATTTAGTCAATGAAGACCCGGCACCTGATACGGAGAGGTTGCAGTCTCCCAAGGACCGTGAGCAACTAGATGGGCTATACGAGTGTATTTTATGTGCTTGTTGCTCGACATCATGTCCATCGTTTTGGTGGAACCCAGATAAGTTTGTTGGGCCAGCCGGATTGCTTCAGGCATACCGATTCCTAGCTGACACCAGAGATCAGTCAACGAGCGAGCGATTAGATAATCTGGAAGATCCTTATCGTTTGTTTCGATGTCATTCAATAATGAATTGTGTCGATGTTTGTCCAAAAGGTCTTAATCCAACTAAAGCAATAGGAAAGATAAAAGATATGTTGGTCAAGAGGATGGTTTAGGTTGATGTCGAATGAATGAAATGGATCGAATGCGTTGGAGTTGTCGTCGAGGACTACTTGAACTTGATCTTGTATTACAACGGTTTCTCAGCGAGGAATATCCGTTATTGGATAGCAAGCAAAAAGAGACCTTTGGTCGCTTGCTGGGAATACCAGATAACGATTTGTTGGATCTTGCAATGGGTCGGGCAGATACGACAGATGAGGCGTTTGGAGAGATTGTTCAGCTAATGCGTAAATGACTTATGTTGCATAAATTAAGAGTCTTTAAGTTTCGGGGGTTCGAGCCCCGAAAAAAGAATTAATAAAAGGGGTTTTTATGTCGAACAAAACAGCTAATCTTATTCTTCCCAATGGTGAGGCAGAAATAGAGCTCCCGATGCATAAAGGGACTATAGGTCCTGATGCTGTTGATATCAGAGCGCTTCTTGGTAAAACAGGGAAAGTCACTTATGACCCGGGTTTCTTGTCAACAGCGAGCTGTCGCTCGGCGATAACATACATTGATGGTGATGAAGGCGTATTGCTTTATCGAGGCTATCCCATCGAGCAATTGGCGAAGCACTGTGACTTTCTTGAGGTATGCCACTTGCTGATGAATGGTGAATTGCCAAATTCTGATGAAAAGTCAGAGTTCGACTTGAGGGTGATGCGCCACACTATGGTTCATGACCAAATTAATAATTTTTTCAGAGGATTCCGTCGGGACGCGCATCCGATGGCAATTTTGGTTGGTACAGTGGGGGCTCTGTCTGCTTTTTATCATGATTCATTGGATCTTGATGATCCCTCCCATCGCGAGATTTCCGCGTTTCGGTTGATTGCTAAAATTCCTACCCTTGCTGCTATGGCCTACAAATATTCGATAGGCCAACCATTCGTATATCCAGATAACGAGCTTGGTTACTCAGCCAATTTTATGAGGATGTTATTTTCCGTTCCTGCTGAAGAGTACAAAGTTAATGCGACACTCGCGCGAGCTCTAGACCGAATCTTCATATTGCATGCTGATCATGAACAAAATGCATCAACGTCAACGGTACGTCTGGCTGGGTCCTCTGGGGCGAACCCATTTGCTTGTGTTGCAGCTGGAATCGCTTGTCTGTGGGGCCCTGCGCACGGAGGAGCTAATGAAGCATGTTTGGATATGTTGGAAGAGATTGGCGATGTGTCCAGAGTGAGTGACTATGTTACGAAAGCTAAGGATAAAAATTCAGGCTTTAGGTTGATGGGTTTCGGTCACAGAGTTTATAAAAACTATGACCCTCGGGCTAAATTGATGCGTGAAACTTGTCATGAGGTTTTAAAGGAGCTCGGACTCGAAAATGATCGTTTGTTTGAGCTCGCAATGGAGCTTGAACGTATTGCACTCGAAGATGATTATTTTGTAGAGAAGAAGCTTTATCCGAATGTCGATTTTTACTCAGGCATTGTTCAACGAGCAATGGGTATTCCTACAAATATGTTTACGTGTATCTTTGCCTTGGCGCGCACCGTTGGATGGATTGCACAATGGAACGAAATGATTTCGGATTCGGAACAAAAGATTGGCCGACCAAGGCAACTGTATGTCGGTGAAGCAGTTCGTGACGTAAAGCAAATTGATCAACGGTAACCTAACTGAGTGTTAATTTTTAACAAAACTTTTACTGAATAAGCCATGATGAAAGAATTCGGTGGTAGCTCCTACCTCTTTGGCACTAATGCAGCATTTGTCGAAGAGTTGTATGACTCATACTTAGAGGACCCCAATTCAATAGGGGCTGATTGGAAACAGTATTTTGATGATTTACAAGATACTGCCGCTAGCAAGGATGTATCTCATCATCAAGTTGTTAAATCCTTTGTTGGTCATAAAAATGGTAGCGGTAGTCTCTCAACTAGGGGGCAGGAAGGTGATCGCAGTAATGAGCGCAAACAGGTTTCTGTTCTCCAGCTTATAAATGCGTATCGATTCTTAGGGGTTAGGCGTGCCTCTGTGGATCCGTTGGACCGGGTGAAAAAGCCTGATATACCCGAATTGACTTTGAAACACTACGATCTTAGCCGGGAGGACCTTAATCAGAGATTCAATACAGGTTCTTTTGTCGGTCTTGAACAAATGCAACTGTCAGAACTCATTAATGCGCTCGAAGATACTTATTGTGGATCTGTTGGCGCGGAGTATATGTACATCAGCGATGTGAAACAAAAGCGTTGGATACAGAGTCGCCTAGAAGGGCCGAGATCCCGTCCTGAGTATCCTACAGATACAAAGGTGCACTTGTTAGAAAGGCTTACTGCCGCCGAAACACTAGAGAAATATTTGCATACGAAATATGTTGGTCAAAAAAGATTTTCGTTAGAAGGCGCCGAAAGCGTAATTGTATCGCTTGATCATCTCTTGCAGAAGGCTGGACAGTCTGGCATCCAGGAAGCTGTTATTGGCATGGCGCATAGGGGACGTTTGAATGTGCTTGTGAATACCTTAGGTAAAATGCCTAAGGATCTTTTTTCGGAATTCGAAGGCAAATCAGTAGAACAGTTACCCGCGGGTGACGTGAAGTATCACCAAGGTTTTTCGTCGGACCTCATGACTCCAGGTGGACCGATGCATGTTTCCCTGGCTTTTAATCCGTCGCATCTTGAAATAGTCAATCCTGTGGTTGAAGGTTCAGTAAGGGCTCGCCAACATCGTCGCGAGGATCTTGACGGCCGGGAAGTGCTGCCGGTATTGCTTCACGGTGACTCAGCTTTTGCTGGCCAAGGTGTCGTGATGGAAACATTTAATTTATCACAGACTCGGGGGTATAGAACCGGCGGCACGTTACATATCATTGTGAATAATCAAATCGGCTTCACTACCTCAGATGCTCGAGATGTTCGTTCAACACTTTACTGTAGCGATATAGCAAAGATGATTGATGCGCCTGTATTCCATGTGAACGGTGACGATCCGGAGGCGGTCGCTTTCATCACGGAAATTGCACTAGACTACAGAATGGAATTTGGGAAAGACGTGGTAATTGACCTTGTATGCTTCAGAAAATTAGGACATAACGAACAAGATGAACCTATGGTCACTCAGCCGTGGATGTACAGCCTGGTGAAGCAGCATCCGGGCGCCAGGAAAAAATACGCGGACCGTTTGCTGGCTGAAGGCTCTGTGGATAACGGACAAGCAGAACAAATGATAAATTCGTTCAGAGAGGCTTTGGATGGCGGACATCATACGAACAAAACCATCTTGGCTAATTTTAAACCGCCTTACACCGTAGATTGGTCAGAGTACCAAAATATTCCATGGACTTATGGAGCGAAGACGAGTTTAACTCAAAGGTCTATTAAGGCTCTTTCTTCAAAGTTAACCTCAGTGCCAGATGGCTTTGTGCTGCATCCTCGAGTAGAAAAAGTAATCAACGATCGGCGTTTGATGTCGGAGGGAAAGCTTCCGATTGATTGGGGAATGGCAGAAAATTTAGCTTATGCTTCGCTGCTTAAAGCCGGATACGGCATTCGCTTATCAGGTCAGGACAGCGGTCGAGGTACATTTTTTCACAGACACGCTGTATTACACGATCAAAGAAGGAGGGGTGCTAACGAAGGCGTTTATATTCCGCTCGATCATATCGATAAAAGTCAGCCTACTTTTACTGTGATTGACTCGCTTCTATCGGAGGAGGCCGTTCTTGGTTTTGAATACGGCTACGCGACGACAGAACCTCATGAGCTGGTTGTCTGGGAGGCACAATTTGGTGATTTTGCTAACGGAGCTCAAGTCGTTATTGACCAATTTATAGCGTCGGGTGAGGTCAAGTGGGGTCGCATGTGTGGACTAGTTATGATGTTACCCCACGGTTATGAAGGCCAAGGTCCTGAGCACTCGTCTGCGCGAATTGAACGCTATCTGCAGTTATGTGCGGATTACAACATGCAGATATGTATCCCGTCTACACCGAGTCAGATGTTTCATATGCTCAGAAGACAAATGCTGAGACCGTATCGAAAGCCTTTAATTGTTATAAGTCCTAAAAGTCTTCTGAGACATAAAGAATCGATATCCTCACTAGATGACTTGATCAACGGTGAGTTTAAGGTCCTTATTCCAGATGAGACTCACGTTACCCGTTCAAAAGTAAAGAGGGTTGTTTTTTGCAGTGGGAAGATATACTTCGAGCTAGTAGCGCTCCGTAAAGAGCGCCAACTAGATCATGTAGCGATTGTTAGGTTAGAGCAGCTTTACCCATTTCCGCATGAGGCCTTCAAAGAGCAGATTGAGTTATATAAGGGTGCGAAAGCGGTTGTATGGTGTCAGGAAGAGCCAGGTAATCAAGGCGCGTGGCATAGAATTCAGCATTACATAGAGCGTCATTTGGTCAAAGGTCAAAATTTGACGTACGCCTTGAGAGCGTCTTCCGCATCTCCTGCTGGCGGTTATTCTGCTTTACATGCCAAACGGCAGAGTGCTGTTTTGAATGCTGCGTTGGGTCTGAATGATTAATTATTTCGAGTATTTGCGACTAACCGTCATTGGGAGAAGTCATGCTAATTGAAGTTCGAGTTCCCGCCCTCTCTGAGTCTGTAGCTGAGGCAACGTTGTTATCTTGGCACAAACAACAGGGCGATTATGTAAAACGAGATGAAAATCTAATTGATATTGAAACAGATAAAGTCGTGTTAGAGCTGCCTGCTCCGCAAGCGGGGGTCTTGACTGAGATAATTAAGGAGGAAGGTGGGTTAGTTGGTGCGAACGAGATCATTGCGCGAATTGACACAAGTGCAATTGATGCGAGCGAAAACTCGTCCTCGACCGCTGTTGATAAAAGAGGAACACCGGAGGTGCAGCCTGGGAAAGCCGATAGCGGTGTCGTTTTGATGCCAGCAGCAAGAAAATTAGCGGCTGAAAAAAATGTCTCTACAAAAACGGTTGCAGGGACCGGGAGAGGGGGACGGATTACAAAGGAAGACGTGGTCGCCGCCTCTTCCGTCAATGAAAAGGTTAATTCTGAATTAATAGCGGCAAAGGGTGCCGCTGATACGAAAGGTCGCTCTGAGCAACGGGTTCCAATGTCGCGTTTAAGACAAAGAGTTGCTGAGCGTTTGCTCGAATCTCAGGCAACAGCGGCGATACTGACTACTTTTAACGAAGTTAATATGCAGCCAGTCATTGATATTCGAAATAAATATAAAGTTCAGTTTGAGAAAGAGCATGGAGTAAAGCTAGGTTTCATGTCGTTTTTCGTTAAGGCGGTGGTTGCTGCGCTGAAGAAGTACCCAATTGTTAATGCCTCAGTGGATAGTGAAGATATCGTTTATCACGGCTATTTTGATGTTGGTATGGCGGTTGGAAGTCCCAGAGGTTTAGTTGTGCCTATCATAAGGAATGCGGATAACATGGCGTTTGCAGAGATCGAGAAAACGATTAGTGATTTTGGTAAAAGAGCGCAGGAAGGCCGACTCAGTATCGATGAGTTAACCGGGGGTACTTTCTCGATCTCGAACGGAGGAGTATTCGGTTCTATGTTATCGACTCCAATAATCAATCCTCCTCAATCTGCAATTTTAGGTATACACGCGACAAAGGAAAGGGCAGTTGTCGAAGATGGCCAAGTCGTAGTGCGACCGATGAATTACTTGGCACTGTCTTATGATCATCGCATTATTGATGGCCGAGAAGCTGTATTGTTTTTAGTTGCTATTAAGGAAGCGCTTGAGGATCCGTCCCGGTTATTACTTGAAATTTAGTTTTTTAAAGGTGTTTTTTTACGAATGATGGATTATTGGATGCTATGAATACTATTTATGATGTCGCAGTAGTTGGTGCAGGGCCAGGTGGATATGTCGCTGCGATCAGAGCATCTCAATTGGGACTTAAAACTATCTGTATTGATGATTTTGAAGATGCCTCAGGTAAGGCCAGTTTAGGTGGCACTTGTCTGAATGTCGGGTGCATTCCGTCGAAAGCACTTCTCGAATCTTCTGAGAATTATGAAAAAGCAATCCATAAGTTTCATGAGCACGGTATTTCAGCAACTGAAGTTAAGATAGATGTTGCGAAGATGCTAGCTCGCAAAGATGGAATCGTGAAGCAGTTCACGAACGGGATTTCGCTTCTATTTAAAAAAAATAAGGTAAAGCAACTGCACGGCCGAGCGGAATTGGTTTCGTCTGGAGACTTAATGCGGCTTAAGATTACAGGAAGCAATGAATCATTTGTCGATGCTAAGCACGTCATAATTGCGACCGGCTCGAGTCCGAGGTCAATGGATTCCGTTCCGGTAGATAACGAATACATTTGTGATAACACAGGTGCATTAACGCTTACCAAAACCCCAAAGCATCTGTTAGTTATTGGTGCTGGGGTCATTGGTTTAGAAATGGGTAGTGTTTGGAGGCGGCTCGGTGCGAAGGTCACTGTTTTAGAAGCACTGCCAACATTTTTAGCGGCAGTGGACGAAGCTGTGGCTAAGGAAGCTAAGAGGATTTTTACTAAAAATCTCGGTCTAGATATTCATCTAGGATGTGCTGTCCAAGAGGTGAGCCGAAAAGATGAAACGATTACCGTTACCTATAAAGAGGGCGACGATATTAAGACATTGGATTGTGATCGTATCGTAGTTGCTGTCGGACGAGTTCCTAATTCCAATGGTGTTGGTTTGGATAATGTGGGTGTCGACGTTGATGAACGCGGATTCATAACTGTTGATCATCACAACCGAACGAACATTTCCAATATTTACGCTATTGGGGATGTTGTTCGAGGACCGATGTTGGCTCACAAATCATCGGAAGAGGGTGTCGCGGTAGCTGAAACAATTGCTGGTCAATATGGGGATGTTAATCTCGATGCCATACCCTGGGTTATTTATACTAGTCCTGAAATTGCTTGGGTCGGACGAACGGAGCAAGACTTAAAGTCTGATGGAGTACCTTACAAAGTTGGTAAGTTTCCATTTGTGGCTAGTGGTCGTGCACAGGCAATCGGGGACAGTTTAGGGTTTGTGAAGATGATTGCACACGAAGAAAGTGATCGGATTTTGGGGGTGCACGTTATTGGTCCTTATGCGTCTGAATTGATCTCTGAAGCCGTGGTTGCTTTAGAGTTTGGTGCCACCTCAGAGGATATTGCGAGGATCGTACATGCTCACCCGTCATTATCTGAAGCAATGCATGAGGCCGCTCTAGGAATTGAAAATAGATACTTGAGTCTTTAAGCTGGCTGCAATGATTTATGTCGCTATACTGATTCGTCAGTTTTCTCTTGCTTAATGCGTAAATGCGTGCAGCTATGAGTGCTATGAGACAGTCGATAGAATCAAAGGCTGCTGACTTAGGCTATGGGCTTGATTCAGCTCAGCGGCAGATTATTGACCAACTGGCTCAATTAGCCGTTGAACTTGAGTTCACTCATAATCAGCAAGGTATCTTAAAGCGAATTCTTTTTAAAGTAGGGGCCCCAAAGGGGATGTATCTATGGGGTGGTGTTGGTCGTGGAAAAACATTTTTAATGGATCTTTTCTATGAGCATATTAAGTTAAAGCAAAAGAAACGCATCCATTTCCATCGTTTTATGCAAGAGGTGCATCATCGGCTAAAAGACTTACAAGGTCGTCAAAATCCGCTCCAAAAGATTGGGAAGGATATTGCGTCACAAACAAAATTATTGTGTTTGGATGAGTTTCATATCTCAGATATTGGTGACGCGATGATTATGAGGAACCTACTCGCGGCACTATTTGACCAGGAAGTTGTGATAGTGACCACCGCTAATTGGAGACCCGATAAGCTCTATGAACATGGTCTTCAGCGGACACAATTTTTGCCTACCATTGATTTAATTAAGACAAGGATGAATGTTGTTAATCTTGATGCAGGCGAAGATTATCGTCTTAGTTCTTTAGAGAAGGCGGGCGTCTATTTTTGCGGGACTGGAATGGAAGTGGAGTCAGCGGTTATGAGGTTGTTCGATTCGCTTGTTGCAGACCACGAATTTACTAATTCAATTGAATTAAATAATAGGGTAGTGCCAACAAAAAGAATTGCAAAGGAAGCAATATGGTTCGATTTTGATGCGATATGTGACGGACCAAGAGGTAAAGATGATTACATCGAATTGGCTAAGCGATTTCACACGGTTTTCATAAGTAGTGTTCCTAAGTTCGATAAGAGTAACGATAACGCACGAAGAAGATTTACTTGGCTGATTGATGAGTTCTACGATAGAAGGGTAAATATAGTAATTGGCTCTGAGGAGAGATTCACAGACTTACTTTCTGACTCGTTAGGGTCTACCGAGAAAGATCGCACTGAATCAAGATTAATTGAGATGCAGACTTCTCGTTATCTGGGTGAAGCCCATCTTGCCTAGGAGGGTTGCACTATGAATTTTTTATAGTATTATTGCATCGCACAAAATAAAGTAAAAATAAATCAGGAGATAGGTATGGATCAATTTAAGGCATTTATGATTGAAGAGGTAGAGGACGGTGTCAGCAGCAGTTTTAAAACCATAGACGTCACGAATCTTGATCCAGGTGAAGTGCTCATAAAGACATCCTATTCTTCGGTGAACTTTAAAGACGCGCTAGCGGCGACCGGCGCAGGAAAGATTATTCGTAGATTTCCATGTGTTGGTGGTATCGATTTGTCTGGCGTAGTTGCTGAATCAACTTCACCTGAATTCAAAGTAGGTCAAGAAGTTATCGCGACAAGTTATGACATTGGAGTAGCTCATCACGGAGGTTATGCTGAGTACTGCCGAGTGCCTGCGAAGTGGGTCGTTCCGATGCCTAGTGGATTGGATCTATTTAGTTCAATGGCCTTGGGAACGGCTGGATTTACGGCGGGATTGGCCGTTGAACGCATGGAACACAATGGACTAAATCCAGCTGCTGGGCCGGTTATCGTTAATGGAGCGACCGGAGGTGTCGGCGGGATAGCCATAGATATACTCTCTGCCCTAGGTTATGACGTTACCGCGATGACTGGCAAACCAGAACAAGCAGATTATTTGAAAAGCCTCGGAGCTAATGAGATTTTAGATACCGCGTCTCTTGATTTGACAAAAATAAGACCATTGGGTCGGGAGACTTGGGCCGGGGTTGTTGATAATTTAGGGGGCGATATTTTATCTTGGTTAGCGAGCACCGTTAAAGTTGGTGGCGCAATCGCTTCTATTGGATTGGCTGCAAGTTTTAAATTTAATACAACTGTTATGCCATATATCCTTCGAGGAGTAACACTCGCTGGTATTGATTCTGTGAATGCTGAAATGGCAGTTAGACGCAAAGTGTGGGGTAGGTTAGCTACGGATATGAAGCCGAACAACCTAGATAAAATTGTAACCACCGTTGCATTTGACGATTTGCCAGAGACATTTCAATCCGTGATGCAAGCAAAAATGAGGGGACGTTCAGTCGTTAAAATTGCAGATTAATCACTGATGAGCGTTAGGGGGAGTCGTGTCACAAGAAATCAACGAATTTCATCAATATTCGATAGATAGAACTGATGAATTCTGGGCTGAGCAGGCTAAATTAATTCACTGGAACAGCGATTTTGACCAGGTACTTGATTACTCGCGTCCGCCCTTTACTAAGTGGTTCCTGAACGGAAAGACCAACCTTTGTTTCAATGCAATTGATCGTCATTTGAAAGATCGGTCAAAGCAAAATGCAATTGTTTATGTCTCTACTGAGACCAACACAGAGTTCGCAATCAGTTATCAAGAGTTGTACGACGAAGTAAACCGTTTCGCAGCTTTATTAAAGAAAAAGCAAGTCGGTAAAGGCGACAGGGTCTTAATATATATGCCGATGATTCCCGAGGCTGTTTACGCAATGCTCGCATGCGCTCGCATTGGCGCTATTCATTCGGTTGTTTTTGGAGGTTTTGCATCCGCTAGTCTGGCGCAACGGGTAGATGACTGTGTTCCTAAAGTCATGATAACTGCTGATGCTGGTATGAGAGGAGGACGTATCATCCCATATAAGGGATTAGTAGATGAGGCCTTGAGTATATCGGAACAACCACCAGCTCATGTAATTTTAGTCAAACGAGGTTTAGTAGAACAATTAGATTGGAACGAAGAGCGCGACATTGATTATCGCGAAGCAGTTAAGGCGTTGGATATTGAGGAGGTTGGTATTGAATGGCTCGAGTCTAATGAGCCGAGCTATATTTTGTATACCTCAGGGACAACGGGCAAGCCAAAAGGTGTGCAAAGGGACACAGGTGGACACGCTGTCGCTTTAGCTGCATCTATGAAGCACATTTATGATGCTCGAGCAGGCGAAACAATCTTTACAACATCAGATATTGGTTGGGTAGTCGGCCACTCATATATCGTATACGCCCCGCTTATCATGGGCATGACAACTATTTTGTATGAGGGCTTGCCGACGACACCTGATCCAGGTATCTGGTGGAGTCTTATAGAGAAACATAAAGTGAACGTGTTGTTCTCATCTCCGACCGCGATTAGGGTATTAAAGAAACAAGATTCCAAATACATAGATAACTATAGTCTGGCTTCTTTGAAGCATTTATTTTTAGCTGGAGAGCCCTTAGATGAATCGACACACAGTTGGATATCAAATGCGATAAAAAAACCGGTACACGATCATTTTTGGCAAACCGAAACAGGATGGCCTGTATTGACCCCCATGCCTGGTATAGAAAAAACGCCTGTGAAGTATGGAAGTCCGTCTTTTCCTGCTTACGGATATAACCTTAAGGTGTTGAGAGAGTCGGATGCTTCTGAGGCGGATGCAAATGAAAAGGGTCTGGTCTCCATTGTTCCGCCGCTGCCGCCGGGTTGCATGAGCACCGTGTGGGGTGATGATGAGCGATTTGTAAATACATATTTTTCAACTTTTGAATCCACACTTGTTTATTCAACATTTGACTGGGGCATAAGGGACCAGGATGGATATCATTTTATTCTGGGTCGAACGGATGACGTTATAAATGTAGCAGGACACAGACTAGGAACAAGAGAAATTGAAGAAGCCATTCAAAATAACGGTAATATTGCAGAGGTAGCGGTTGTAGGTGTTGAGGATGCGCTCAAAGGGCAAATGCCAATCGCATTTGTCGTGCGTAAAAGTCATGGTGACGACGGAACGGCGATGAGTGAGCAACATAGAAAAGAAATTATGAAGCAGGTAGATCAATCGCTTGGTGCAATAGCCAGGCCGAAAACCATTTATTTCGTTTCAATGCTGCCTAAAACTCGTTCGGGTAAATTGCTGAGACGAAGCATACAGGCGATTGCAGAGGGTAGAGATCCAGGCGACTTAACAACGTTAGAAGATTTGGCGGCTATCGAGGAAATTATTAAAGTTACTAAACCATAGAGTTTTTTCAAAAAAAGAGATTATTTACGTTGCGTAAGCTGATACAGATTTTGTTGTGGGTAAACGGACTGTCTGTTCTGGCATATCTTATTTTTTTCTTAGGAGTAATTTATCTTGACGTGGTTGTTTTTCCACGTTGGGAGGTATTGTCCCAACCTCCTGAAGTCGTTTTGAATGTAATTCAAACGTCTAATGATCAAAGTGGACTGAAGGATATGGCACTTCTGCTTTATGAACACTTGGCTGATCAAACTACAATTATTAATGAGGGGATTGATTCATTAATTTTCTGGGTACGATGGCATTTTCTGCTATCGCTATGCTTATTTAGCGCTAACCTAGTGCTGGTTTTTAAGTTAAGAAATGATAATTATTCGTCCTGAATGGTTTGGAGCTTGATACGAGAGATCTTTCTTGATTTCGTAGCAATCAATTATCTTTGTGGTGTTCGGTTCGATCGATATAGGCAACTCAAAACAAGTGCTGACACTGCTACCCAAGTGAAGAGTTGAAAAGCATTT
This sequence comes from Betaproteobacteria bacterium TMED22, assembly GCA_002167745.1. GTDB lineage: Bacteria > Pseudomonadota > Gammaproteobacteria > Burkholderiales > Eutrophovitaceae > Eutrophovita. The sequence goes on along the minus strand of NHCB01000013.1, from coordinate 43,368 downwards.
AGATATCCTCCCATCAATGATTGAATGGTGATCTCTTCACTTATCTTAGCGATTGATTCCACTGAAATTACATTCCACTGTGAAACAGTATCTGGACTAGAGAGAATAGGGTTCATCGGATTAATGATCTGGCTGAGACCAGAATAATTCTCAGCCGCAGATCTTAATAAAATCAATACGCTCAGTGATAAGAATAGACTGCTGCCGAAATTACGCATCATGTTAAACAACGCCGAGCCTTGAACGGCTAATTTTGTTGATAGCGTAGCAAAGGCTAATACAGTCATTGGTGTGTAAGCTAAACCAAAACCAAACCCTTGAACAAAGTTTGTCCAAAATACGTCGTATTCCGTCATATTGATGTTTAAGTTTGACATCGCCCAGCCTGCCCAAATTTGAAGAGCCATGCCCGTTATCAATGCTAGTTTTGCATTGAATTTTGTGAAGTGAACTACAATAAAAAAACTGGCTAAGTTACCAAAACCACGAGCTGATAAGAGAATGCCGGCTGCGGCATCTGGATACCCGCGTAAGTCTTGAAGAAGCATAGGAAATAGCGTGATTGGCGTGAAACTTAGTGCTCCCATTAGAAGCATCGTTAAGAGTCCAAGTGTGAAATTCCAATTGGAGAAAATAGTTCGTTCGAATAGAGGTGTTCGCGAATAAAGCGTACTTCCAATAAAAAATAGTATTGCTAAAAGGCAGATAAACAGTTCGGCTGAGATTTCAAACGACTCAAGCCAATCTAGTCTATGACCCCTGTCGAGTAATAGTTGAGCAGAACCAATCGCGATAGCTAGGCTCAAGAATCCCATCCATCCGAGTTTCCCAGAGGTGCCTCTTTGTTGATCACCTAGTGCGAAAATAGCTATTAATATTGACAGCATTGAAATCGGCGCAAGAAATAGAAAAGTCCATCTCCACCCTAGTGCTTCACCAACCAATCCACCGAGTATGGGCCCAAGTACCGGACCCATCGTTCCGCCGATGCCCCACAGCATAAGCGCCATTGCATGCTGTCTTTTGGGGAATGTCGCCAGAAGCATTCCTTGTCCTAAGGGCATCAATGGTGCAGCGAAAACACCTTGAATGGTTCTCGCCAATAACAATGTTTCTAGATTTGTGGCGAGTCCACAAGCAATGGTTGAGAGGGTGAATCCAATTAAGGTGCCGACCATAAGACGACGCCATCCTAACCATCCCGCAAGCCATCCGGTAATTGGCATTGTCACCGCTGAGCCGACGAGAAAAAGAGTCATTGTCCAGGAGGCTTGGTCTTGATTAACAGATAATGCTCCTTGAATGTGAGGCAGCACAATGGTTGCAGAGGTAATCGCAATCCCATACATCAACGTTACAATTTGTACATTGATTAGCAAAAGCCAGCGTCGTGCCGGTAGGGTACTGGAATCTGGTTCTGATGCCTTAGTGGTCATTACATTTAAGATGTTTTCCTAATCGAATAGACATCGGTGTTGATTTAGTTAACCGCTCGGGACTATAACAATTTATGAGCAATTACATTCTAGAGCGGCACCAGTAATTATTTTCGGATCTGGTTAGAGAGCAATCTCGGACTATAACGGAGCTAGCTTTATTTTATCTACTGCAGGTAAGGTATTGTTCTTGAATGTAATATAGTTATTGTGCACAGTTTGTGTGAGTCTGTAAAAGAGGGTATACTTCTCAGCCCTTGCTCTACTAAAACCGCATTTTTAGAGAGCTTTCAAGATGCTTTTAGAAAGCATTTTTCAACCCATAAGGAGAAAAAAGTAATGCGGCATTACGAGATAGTATTCATTGTTCATCCTGATCAAAGCGAACAGGTTCCTGCCATGATCGAGCGATATCGCAATCAAGTGACCGCCGGCCAGGGGGTTGTCCACCGCTTAGAAGATTGGGGACGCAGACAACTCGCATATCCTATCCAAAAAATACACAAAGCACACTATGTGCTTATGAATGTGGAATGTGATCAGGAAGTTCTCAAAGAGCTTGAATTGGGGTTCAAATTTAATGACGCGGTACTTCGGCACTTAACGGTATCGATGAAAGCCGCTGTCACAGACTCTTCTTTTATGATGAAAGACGAGAAAGCAAAGCAGATTGTCGGACGTCCAGCTGCTGCTCCTGAGGATAAGTCAACGGCAGCTCCAAAACCAGACACGGTTGAAGCAGCAAAAGAACCAGAGGAATTAAAAGTAAAGCCGGCTGAAGAGGCCAAAGAAGAAGTGTAGGAAAATTTTTGTGTCGACGAATAGCGTCAAATTATTCGCGACTATTTCTGTTATAGAGGTTTTGCGTTATTCGCCGTCTGGTATTCCTATTTTGAAATTTTCGGTAGAGCATAACAGTGAACAGACGGAAGAACAGAATCGGAGACGGGTTACGTTGAACCTCGATTGTGTGGCATTTGGAGATAAGGCAGTTGAATTAGATCGATTTAGTGTTGGACAGCAATTATTCCTTTTTGGATTTTTAATGAACAAGGGATCTCGATCAAAATGGCCTATATTCAATGTGCAAGGGTTTAACAATAATTAATTATTGAGATATTGGAGATTGTAATGGCATTTAGAAAAAAGAATGATAAACGTAAACCCAGTCGGCCTTTATTCAAACGACGTAAGTTTTGTCGTTTTACGGCTGAAAAAATAGAGTGGGTTGACTATAAAAACACGGACATTTTGAAAGATTTTATTTCTGAGAATGGAAAAATCATTCCAGCGCGAATAACGGGAACTCGTTCTCGTTTCCAACGCCAACTGTCTGTTGCGATCAAGAGAGCAAGGTTTCTCGCACTTTTGCCGTACTCAGACGCCCATTAATTTTTGACGGACTAGACCAATGGAAATTATTCTCTTAGAGCAAGTCGTAAATCTCGGCCGTTTAGGCGATCTCGTTAAGGTAAAGGAGGGATACGCACGTAATTATCTAATTCCTCAGGGAAAAGCACAAAGAGCTACTAAAGAAAATCTCGCTGAATTTGAGCAAAAACGAGCTGAGCTTGAAGCTCAACAGTCTAAAATACTGTCTGATGCGCAGGGCAAATTTGAAAAAATTGACGGTGTGTCTATTGATATAGCTCAAAAGGCTGGAGTGGACGGTCGCCTATTTGGTTCAGTGACTCATTATGATATTGCAGATAAGTTAAATGCAAAGGGGTATGAAATTAACAAAAATCAAATTCAAATGCCTACGGGTCCTCTTAAGCAAATTGGCGAATCTTCAATTGCGGTCAGTTTGCACGCTGATGTTGTAGCAACAATCACAGTGACCGTGACACCGGAGCAATAAACTTCATTGTTAGTTTGGAAAAACCACGTTTTTTGGACGTGGTTTTTTTTTGAGAGTAAGAAGATATATTTAGCCTTTGGAGTAAGAACTCGCGCCAACACAAGTGGAAGTGCTATGCTCTGATTTGTAAGATGAGCCAACCTGAAATAATCGTAATGAATCTATGTCTGACCAGGAAGTATTAGCCTTAAAAGTTCCACCACACTCAGTTGAGGCTGAGCAGTCAGTGTTGGGTGGGTTGTTATTGGATAATACTGCCTGGGATCGAGTGGCTGACTTTATGAACGAGTCAGACCTTTATCGACCAGACCATAAGATCATATATCAGCATATTACCCGTCTCATAGGGTCTAATAAACCTGCAGACGCCATTACGGTGGCTGAAAGTCTGGAGAGTACAAAAGAGCTGGAGCAAGTCGGCGGTCTGTCTTATTTGGGCGCGCTGGCGCAAAACACGCCCTCGGTGGCCAACATAAGACGATATGCAGAGATCGTAAGAGAGCGCTCAATCCTGAGAAAGTTAGCAGATACCGCTGCCGCTATCTCAGATACTGCTTATAACCCTATGGGTCAGGAGGCGGTTCAATTGTTGGACGAGGCAGAGTCAAAAATATTCTCGATCTCGGAGGAGGGCGCAAGAACAAAACAGGGTTTCCAAGACATACAGCCTATATTGACTCAGGTAGTAGAACGTATCGATATGTTGTACAACAGGGATAATCCCTCTGATGTAACTGGAGTACCAACTGGTTTTGTTGATCTTGACAGAATGACTTCAGGATTCCAAGCAGGCGACCTAGTTATTGTGGCTGGTCGTCCATCGATGGGTAAGACGGCCTTGGCGCTTAACATTGCTGAACACGTGTCGCTTACCGCGGGACTACCTATTGGATTGTTTTCGATGGAAATGGGTGCCGGACAGCTCGCCATGCGTTTGCTTAGTTCCCTCGGTAAGATCAATGCCCATGATTTACGAACCGGACAACTGGCTGAGGATGATTGGCGAAAATTAACTAACGCTGTTGGACGGCTCAGTGAGGCGCCAATTCACATTGATGAAACCCCTGGATTGAACTCACTTGAGCTACGTGCAAGGGCTCGTCGTTTACACAGGCAATACGGTCAATTGGGTCTTATTGTTATCGATTATCTCCAATTGATGTCTGCTAGTAGTCAAGGTGAAAATCGAGCAACAGAAATTTCAGAAATGTCTCGTTCTTTGAAGGGTTTAGCAAAAGAGTTAAATGTTCCAGTAGTAGCTTTGTCGCAGCTAAACCGCTCTTTGGAACAGAGGCCTAATAAACGTCCTGTTATGTCTGACCTGCGGGAGTCAGGCGCTATAGAGCAGGACGCGGATACCATTCTTTTTATCTATCGTGACGAGGTCTACAATCCAGACACATTAGATAAGAATAAGGCCGAAGTTATTATTGGCAAACAACGAAATGGACCTACGGGTACTGTTATGTTGACCTGGAATGGGAAGCATACCCAATTCTCTAATTTCGCGAATCCAAATCAGTATTAAGTACCTCATTGGAATAGTGTCTTTAATGTTTTATTAAATACTGTCTAAAACTTCCTTTGCATGGCCGGATACGGAGACTTTTCTCCACTCTTGTTTTAGAACACCGTTCGGGCCAATTAGGAATGTGCTGCGCTCGATGCCTCTAACTTGCTTGCCATACATATTCTTCATTTTAATCACATCAAACATCTGACACACTGCTTCATCGCTGTCAGAAATTAAATCGAACGAAAATCCATGCTTTGATCTAAAATTTTCGTGAGACTTTAGGCTATCTCGAGATATACCGAACACCAAGCATTTCTTCTGTGAAAAGGACTTCAACAGTTCGTTAAATTGAATGCTTTCATTAGTGCATCCTGGAGTGCTATCTTTCGGATAAAAATAAAGAACAACATGCTTTCCCTCATAATCCGAAAGTTTGAATATTTTTCCTGAGGTCATCGGTGCTGAAAAGTTAGGGACCGCTAGTCCGGTAATCGTAGAGTTCATATTTTTCCTAAAAAGTCTGATGTTTTATAATGTAGAGTAATTTGAAAGTATTGACTCAGCTAATGATGATAACGCATCATGTGACGTCGTATTTAAATGATAACTAGGAGCTTTAAGAAAGGTATTAAAGTTCTTTTGCATCGATTTTGTGTAAGAAGCATCATAATGTTTTTCCAGTAGATCTCTGATGAATTCATCCCACTTATTTCTTGAGATAAGTTCAAGCCAAAAATCTACTCCGCCGTTTCCGTGTTTTGATCTAAGCTTATTAAGCTGTGTAACAAGCGCGGATGGTTTTTGAATTAAGTGTGCATAATTTTTTTTGAGGTATTCGGATCGCGTGCCTATACCGGCAGTTATGTTGATGCAACTTCCCTGCCGAAAAGTATTTATTAGTGGTTCGGGAATTCTTAGGTCACCGATTTTTTTGCTCTCTGACTCGACGAAGACAGGTTTTTTTGGGTCAAGTTGTTGTAATTGATACCAAATCTCGGTTTCAAATTTTTTCTGAGTTGGTTGTATCGCACTAGGATCAAATCCTAAAACTGACCCTCGGTGCTGGGCCAAGCCCTCTAGGTCTAAAGTCTGACCTCCGTGGCGTTTAATTTCAGTAATTAAATCAGTTTTCGCAGTGCCAGTTAAACCGCAGATTACGACGTAGTGAAACGAGGATGCCAATGTATCGGTGTTTTTAATAACATGTCGGCGAAAGGATTTATATCCACCAGCTAACTGTTTTGCTTGCCAGCCAATCTGTCGAAAGACTAGAGACATGGATCCGCTTCGTTTACCACCTCTCCAGCAGTAGATTATTGGTGACCAATTTTCAGGTTTATCCGATAGTCTTAATTCAATATGGTTAGCGATATTTTTAGCTACCAAAGCGGCTCCAATGCGCTTTGCTTTAAATGATGACTCATGTTTATATGTCCAACCAACCAGTTTTCTTTCCTCATCATTTAATACTGGCAAATTGACCGCGCCAGGGATATGGTCGGTTGCATACTCAGTCTGTGACCGAACATCTATGATTTCATTGTCAAAGCCTAAGTCAGCCATATTAACTGTCTCACGCTTCATGAGACAATTTGTTTTGAAGATATATTTTGGATGTTTGCGACATTAAAACTGGTTTGGTAATTGAAAGCTAGTTTGTGTTTGCGATAATTGTTTGGGTTTATTGTCGCACGATTATATTAAGGGAGAGTAGTTTTGAAGTTAACTGAATATGCTCACGGGGGTGGTTGTGGTTGTAAAATTTCGCCTAAGCTTTTGAAGGAAATCTTAGCGGACCTTCAGCCAATCGCGGATAGTAGTTTGTTGGTTGGGTTTGAGCAATCTGATGATGCAGCGGTTTATCAGATAAATGCTGATATAGCACTAGTGGCCACGACAGATTTTTTCACGCCTATTGTCGATGATCCTTTTGCTTTTGGGCAAATCGCTGCGACCAATGCCTTCTCTGACGTCTATGCGATGGGCGCTACACCGTTATTTGCACTTAGTGTGGTTGGTATGCCTATTGATCAGTTATCAACTGAGACGATCTCTTCCGTGTTACAAGGAGGACGTTCTGTATGTGAGGTTTTAAGCGTTCCCATTGCTGGTGGTCATTCGATTGATAGTCCTGAGCCAATTTATGGATTGGTCGTTATCGGGAAGGTTGCTCCGGATAAGATCAAGAAGAATACGGACGCTCAGTCGGAGGATAGTATTATTCTAGGCAAACCTTTGGGTATCGGGGTGTTATCGGCAGCGCTTAATAAAAAAAAGTTAAGTGACGCAGGCTATAAAGAAATGATTTCTCTAACGACTCAGATAAATACCACAGGTGCCAGATTAGGAGAAATGAGTGATGTACATGCGATGACGGACGTCACTGGATTTGGACTTTTGGGGCATCTCAAAGAAATCGTATTGGGTTCTAATGTAGGAGCGGAAATTAAGCTCTCTTCTATCCCATTTTCAAAAACTGCACAGCTTTTAGCGCTTGATGGGGTTGTGACTGGAGCTTCAAGCCGTAATTGGTCTAGTTGTGAGGAATATGTGCAGTGCTTTGATGAGATGAATGCTTTTGAACTTGATTTGTTGACCGACCCCCAAACAAGTGGCGGTTTACTCGTTACCTGTTCCGCTTCAGCAGAGGAAGCTGTGCTTGAGATGTTTCATGAGGATGGTTTTGGATGTGCTTGTCGTATAGGCTGCACGGACAGTGACCTGAATAAAATTAAGATTACTCCATAAAGTCAAATTCGACATTTCAAAAGGCCAATCTGTGTTAGACTCCGCGCCAAAATAGAGACTTGGAGCCTATAAAATTGGGGCTGTAAGCGCCTTTAAATTCCACTTTCATTGTTGAGATAGGTTACCCAACCAAATAAATAATCATGAAAAGCATTCGTAATATTGCAATCGTCGCACACGTCGATCACGGAAAAACGACATTGGTTGATCAATTGTTGAAACAATCAGGTACTTTTGCCGCGCATAAGCAAGTATCAGAGCGCGTGATGGACTCGAATGATTTGGAGAAAGAGCGCGGGATAACTATCCTTTCTAAGAATTGTGCCATCAGCTATCAAGATACACATATCAACATTGTTGATACACCAGGCCACGCAGATTTTGGTGGGGAGGTCGAACGTGTATTGTCTATGGTTGACTGTGTATTGCTTCTTGTTGATGCAGTGGACGGGCCGATGCCGCAAACCCGGTTCGTTACAAAAAAGGCATTGTCACTGGGTCTCAAACCCATTGTCGTCGTTAATAAAATTGATCGACCTGGAGCCCGACCCAGTTGGGTTATAAATCAAACTTTTGATCTTTTCGACAAATTAGGTGCAAACGAAGATCAATTGGACTTTCCTGTCGTATATGCGTCTGCTCTTGAGGGTTGGGCCACTCTGGATGCTGAGTCAAAGAACGATACGTTAGTACCTTTATTTGAAACAATATTGGAGCACGTTCCGGTACGCGACGTTGATGTTGATGGGCCATTACAACTTCAGATTTGTTCACTAGATTATTCAAGTTTTGTAGGACGAATAGGAATTGGACGTGTGAATAGAGGTCGGATACGTTCGGGACAACAAGTAATTATGGTTGCTGGACCAAACGGAGAGTCTGTAACCCGAAAGGTGAATCAAGTCCTTATTTTTTCAGGCCTTGAAAAGGAAGTGGTTGAGGAGGCTGAAGCGGGGAACATTGTTCTAATTAACGGTATCGAAGATGTCAGTATTGGTCAGACAGTATGTGAAGTGGGGTCTCCAGCGTCAGCCGCGTTGCCGCTTTTAACGGTAGATGAGCCCACATTAACTATGAATTTTGTCGTTAATACTTCCCCCCTTGCTGGAAGAGAAGGAAAATTTGTGACAAGTCGGCAAATTCGAGATCGATTGAATCGCGAATTACAGTCAAACGTTGCCCTAAAAGTCGAATTTACATCAGATTCGGATACATTTATCGTTTCCGGCCGAGGTGAGTTGCACCTGACTATTCTGCTCGAAAACATGCGCAGAGAAGGCTATGAACTTGCGGTAGGTAGACCTCGTGTCGTGTTTAAGGATGTGGACGGTGAACGGCATGAGCCCTATGAGATTTTAACCATCGACGTTGAGGAAGAAAATCAAGGGGCCGTAATGGAGGAGTTAGGCGCCAGACGTGGAGAGCTGCAGGATATGATGCCGGACGGCAAAGGTCGGGTTAGATTGGAGTATAGAATCCCAGCGCGCGGTCTGATTGGGTTTCAAAGTGAGTTCCTGACTTTGACACGTGGCACTGGAGTAGCCAGTCATATTTTCGATTCTTATGATGCGCAAAAAGGTGATATTGAGGATCGAAGAAATGGCGTTTTAGTCAGTCAGGATAATGGACCCGCAGTAGCTTATGCACTTTGGAAGCTCCAAGAACGTGGTCGGATGTTTGTTGCCCCTGGTGAGGAGCTGTATGAGGGGATGATCATAGGTATCCATTCTCGAGATAATGATCTGAGTGTGAATCCGATCAAACAGAAACAATTAACCAATGTGCGGTCTTCCGGCACAGATGAGGCTGTTAGACTGACGCCACCCATAGAGTTGACACTAGAGCGTGCAGTAGAATTCATAGCAGACGACGAACTCGTCGAAATTACTCCTAAATCAATTCGTTTGCGTAAAAAAGCGTTGAAAGAGCATGAGCGACGACGAGATGCACGAGGCATCAAGGCCGCATAGTCTTTAAAACGCCCCGAGAGGCCGTGTTTTATCAGCTATACTCATTATATGAATATGTGGTCTGACAATACTCAGCTAATAATGTGGATCATTCCCCTAGTTTTGATCGCAGTGGCTATAGCCTTGGTATTGCTATTACGGCTGCCTAAAAAAATAAAAAGCATTTTGGAAAATCTCTCGATCGCACATTCGAGGCAAAATAGTGAAACATTGAATTCATTAGCGGACAGGCTGCTAAGAAATCAATCGACACTGAATGAAAATCTCCGATCTTTTTTGTCGAACGAATTAAATCAACTTCGCAGTAGTTCCGGTTCGTTTCAGGTCAGGTTAATTGAGGAGCAATCCGTAGGCAAGGAAAAAACCCTAGCATCAATCAAGGAAATGCGAAATGAAGTTCAAGCGAGGCTTGATTTAATCCGCTCTGAAGTTATTGCTCGTGTTTTAGAAAAGCTCTCTGAGCAAAGTCGCGCCGAAAGGGAAATAGTTCAAACCACATTGAAAGAGGCGGCGAATCAGTTACATAATTCAATGGAAGCGCTCGGGAAAGTTACCGATAACAGATTAGAACAAATTTCTGGCAAAGTGAATGAGCGGCTTGAAGAGGGTTTTAAGAAAACGAACGCGACCTTTGTGAGTGTAATGGAGCGTTTGGCAACAATTGATGAGGCTCAGAAGAAAATCGACGGCTTAACAACTAACGTTATTGGATTGCAGGAGTTACTTGGTGATAAGCGCTCTCGTGGGGCATTCGGCGAGGTTCAGCTTGAAAATTTGGTTAGAAATATGTTGCCACCTTCTGCGTATGACTTCCAATTCACTTACTCAAACGGTAATCGTGTTGATTGCATTTTGAGGCTTCCAGATCCTACTGGAAATGTTTCCGTTGATTCCAAGTTTCCGCTTGAGAATTATCACCGCATGTTCTCGAAAGATAATGTCGGCGGTGACAAGGCTTTAGCGCAACGAGCATTTCGGACAGATATCAAAAAACATGTAGATGCCATATCAGAAAAATATATTATTGACGGTGAAACTAGTGATGGCGCGGTAATGTTTATCCCCGCCGAAGCGGTTTTTGCTGAGATCCACGCATACCACAATGAGGTTGTTGAGTACGCGATGCAGAAAAAGGTTTGGATAGTTTCACCAACAACTTTGATGGCCGTTTTAAATACGGCGCGGGCTGTAATGAAGGATATTGCGACGCGGGAACAAATTCATATTATTAAAGACGAGCTGCGACGCTTGAGCCAGGATTTCAATCGATTCGATGATCGCATGCGAAAGCTCGCTGATCACATTCGACTAGCGAATAAAGATGTTGAGGAAGTAAGAGTAAGTAGTGAAAAAATAACTAAGCGGTTTAGTCAAATCGAGAAAGTGGAATTGAGTAGTGCTCCGGGTGCCTCCCCAGATAAGGAGTTAGGTGATCCAATCAGTTCTATCGTTATGTCAGATCTCCCGCGGTCGAAAGGTGATGACCAGCAGACTTAACTAAAAGTATCTGTCCTCAAACGCTTTATAAGATAGATTATGCTCCAACCTAAAAAAGGTACAGCTAATGCAGAAAGCACAAAAAATCCTATTTTTTCCTGGGTAGCCGGCTCTCCCATTAAAGTCAAAATGCCAATTAAACTCCATAAGCTCATTCCGACACCTTGAAATAATGAATAAGTTATCGTGAGAACATAAGCCCAACGTAATTGCATAAAAATGCCAGTAGCTAGGATTAAATGAAGTCCAGCTACACATAAGTAGAGGATCAGTTTTCCGCCAGTAAGTCCGGCTGCCATAACTAATAAGCAAAGAGTCGCTAAAATATTGGCTGTGGTGAGTAATCTAATTCCAAAGGGTCTCATGATGTCCGTGTAGCGCTATGAATTTACAGCTGATTAGGTCTTTTTTTTGGTAAAAAGTTTTATTTGATATTGGATTAAGTTTTGCTTTTAATATTCAGTAATATCCATAGCACCAATTGTAGACGCTTTACATTAATCAAATTGAAAGTAGAGTAATTTGAGTATCGAAGAGGAAATTGATAGGGCATTTAAAGCTACAGGATTGCTCTCGGAAGTTGTTGCTGGGTATAAGAGGAGAATTGAGCAGACTGAAATGGCTCAGGCTATTGGCGCCGCGATCAAGAGAAAGGAACCTATAATATGTGAAGCTGGCACAGGCACGGGTAAAACCTTCGCGTATTTGATTCCAGCATTCTATTACGGAAGAAAAATAATAATAGCAACTGGTACTAAGACGCTGCAAGATCAGCTCTTCGATCAAGATATCCAAGTAGTTCGACGTGCTTTAAAAATTCCTATAACGGTCGCGAAATTGAAAGGAAGAGCGAATTATCTTTGTCACCATCAGGTGGAGAGGACGAAGTCGGAGCGGTCTTTTACGAGCCTTCGTGAAGTTGAACTCTTTAATATGTATGAACGTATGCTTGACACATCTGAATCTGGAGATATCTCAGAGGTGAATATGCCGGAGGAGAATTCAAAGGTTCTGTCATCAGTAGTGTCTACTAGAGACAATTGTCTCGGATCTGATTGCCCTCATATCAATAAATGCTTTGTTTTAAAGGCTAGAAAAAAAGCGTTAGCAGCCGAAGTTATAGTGGTGAATCATCATCTCTTTTTTGCTGATTTGGCATTGAAGCAGGATGGTTTCGGTGAGTTATTGCCGGAGTGTGATGTTGTCATTTTCGATGAAGCCCATCAAGTGGGGGATGTGGCGAGTCAATTTTTCGGGTCAAGTATCAGTACAAATCAACTCAATGAGCTTCTTCGTGATTTACGCTATGGTTCTGTGATGTTGGAGGATGGCTCAGAAACCGTTAATGAATTAGTAGATAGTTTTGAAAAAGGGGTACGCGATTTCAGACTATCTTTCGAGGGCCTGAAAGGGAGGTACGATCTAAGAGAGCGGAGTAGGTTTAGTAAGGCCATTGAGCACTCGTCTTTGTTAGGTCTTATCAGTAAAAATTTAGCTGAGTCTATTGGGTCCATTACATTGATTAATCTTGAGCTGCAACATTGTCGAGAGCGATTGTTGGACGTAGTAATCTTTTTAGAGATCTGGAGTGATCAAGACGACCGTAGTGTTATTCGCTGGTTTGATTCCAGCATCCAGTCCGTCAGAATGCATCTAACGCCAATAGATGTCGCTGAAGAATTTAGCTCCATTGTAATGGACGGGGAGAGAAGCTGGGTGTTTACTTCGGCCACTCTATCAGTATCCGGCGATGCTTCCTATTTTACTCAACAGTTAGGGCTTGAGAGTGCAAAGTTTCAAAGCTGGGATAGTCCGTTTGATTATTCTCAGAATAGCGTTTTATATGTTCCAAAGAATATGCCAGAACCCGCTCACGCGTCCTATGTCGAGCGGGTAGTGGAAGAGAGTATCGAGGCGATCTGTGCTGCACGAGGAAGGTGCATGATGCTGTTTACGAGCTTAGCAGCTATGCGTGCAGCAGGCGATCGATTGTCAAAAATTCTGAAGGACCGAAATGAGGGAATACCACTTCTTATCCAAGGTGATGGATCTAAATTTGACCTTTTAAATCAATTTAAAAATATAAGGAATGCGGTTCTCCTGGGAAGTCACTCGTTTTGGGAGGGGGTTGACGTACGAGGGGAGGGATTAGTGCTCGTCATCATAGATAAGTTACCGTTTTCAGTCCCAGACGATCCCGTTACTGCCGGCAGAATTGATTATCTACGAAGCCAAGGCGGAAATCCGTTCATGGATTTTCAGGTTCCCGAGGCTGTCATCTCCCTCAAGCAGGGTGCGGGACGATTGATCAGGGACGAGACCGATATGGGCGTGCTTATTATCTGTGATCCGAGGTTATTATCTAAGCCTTATGGAAAAAAGATATGGAAAAGCCTCCCGACGATGAGGAGAACGCAAGATTTGGGTGACGTCACCTCCTTTTTAGAAAGAGCTTGAGGTCTCATCTTAAAGTTGAGATGGCTATGCTGGCAAGTAGTACCCAGGTTACGAACACCGCAATCATGCCGAGTTTAAACTTAGGTTTCGTTTTTGTTTGCAGGTAATCTTTGGCTAGCTTTTGATATTTTTTAGTAATACGATGCGGTGTTACAGTTCTAATCATTATAATCAGTATCGGGATGATAAGAAGTTCGTCGATATAGCCAAGAATTGGGATGACGTCGGGGATTAAATCGATGGGCGAGAGCGCATAAGAGACCATCAGACAGGTTATTACAGTTGCCAATACTCTTAATTTTCCGGCTTTTAATGCCAGCCAATATGCGACAACGCTGGTCAATATATCCGCGATGAATTTTTTAAATAATTTCCCTGGCAAGATGGACTTAAATGTCCGCGAAAAGATCGTGATCATCGGATCCGGTAATTGTGGCTTTTACGATATCCCCTGCGTTTAATTGAGGTGCACCACTGATAATTACTTTACCGTCAATTTCTGGTGCATCGTATTTTGTTCGGCCAATTGCGATGTTATCTAGTCCTGTATTATCAATGATTATCGTTTGCTCTGTATTAATTTTTGACTTGAGACGCTGAGCGCTGATATTGTGCTGATGCGCCATTAAGCGGGCTTTACGATCGTTTTTTATGTCGTCTGGTACTGATGCTTCGATTAACTCATTAGCTGTTGCACCGTTGACTGGAGAGTACTCAAAACATCCGACTCTATCTAAGTTCGCTTCAGTCAGGAAGTCTAAAAGTTGTTGAAAATCAGATTCTGTTTCACCTGGGAAGCCGACGATGAATGTACTTCTAATTGCTAGATCGGGACAGATTGAGCGCCATGCGCTAATGCGACTCAACACGTCTTCGGCGCTTGCCGGCCTTTTCATTAGCTTCAAAATACGGTGGGATGCGTGTTGAAAGGGAATATCCAAGTAGGGAAGAATAAGACCATCGCTCATCAGGGGGATTAGTTCGTCAACATTTGGATAGGGATAGACGTAGTGGAGTCTAATCCATGCGCCTAGTTTTCCTAATTCTTTAGATAGCTCTAGCAGCCTTGCCTTTACAGGCCTGCCGTTCCAGAAGCCCGTTTGGAATTTCTTATCAACACCATAGGCACTCGTGTCTTGAGATATGACTAGTAGCTCTCGAACGCCAGATTCAACTAAGGTGGTAGCTTCTTCAAGCACGTCCCCAACCGGCCGACTGACTAATTTCCCCCTCATTGAAGGAATAATGCAGAATGAGCATTTGTGGTTACATCCTTCTGAAATCTTAAGATAGGCATAGTGGCGAGGCGTGAGTCGAACATCATGCCTTGGTGTGAGATCAAAAATTGGATTTTTAGAAATGGGAAAATTAGTTCTTATCGCGGACATTACTTCGTCGGTTTGATGAGGTCCAGTGACGGCGATGACAGAGGGAAATTGATCTTTAATCAAACTTGAATTTGCACCCAGACATCCAGTAACTATGACTTTCCCATTTTCTGTAAGTGCTTCGTCAATCGCGTCGAGAGATTCCGCAATTGCTTCATCAATAAAACCACAAGTATTGACGATAACGACGTCGGCTGAATCATAGCTTGGGCTGATTTGGTAACCGTCAGCCCGGAGTGAAGATAAAATGCGCTCTGAATCCACGGTTGCTTTTGGGCAACCCAGGGAGACGAAACCTACTGATCTGGTGTTCTGTGCTTGCATATTTTAATTGGGTGGGTTGCTCTGCGAGCACTTGATGTTGACTGTTACTGTCGCTTATCTATTCAGGTTCTTGATCCTTGGGGGACGTTGATGGAGGGAAAGGAAACCCACTGAACATTGTATTAGCCTGTTGTTGCATCTGTTCTTGCATTGTGACGAATGCTTTAGCATTCTGCTCGAGATAATTTGACATAAGGCCTTGGATTGCTGGCCCCTGCATATTTATAAACTGGCTATAGGCATTCGGGTCGAACATCCCATGTCCGTTCGATGCCGATGTTCCATTTTCTGGATTTTGTAGTTTCGTTTGAATTTCCATAAAAGTTTGGAGATTTTTTTCTAGGTAACAGCTCATCATCTGTTGAAATTCGTTTCCATAGAACCGAATGATCTGGTATAGCATCTGCGATGAAAATATGGGCGTGCCGTTAGATTCCTCTTCGGTTATTATTTGTAAAAGGATAGAACGCGTCAAGTCATCACCAGATTTAGCGTCAATCACTTTGAACTGCGAGCCCTCCATCACCAGTGCTTTTACATCACAAAGCGTGATGTATGTACTTGTCGCTGTGTCGTACAAACGTCTGTTCGGGTACTTCTTAATTAATCTTTCTTGTGAAACCATTTGGTCTAGCCTCGGTTCAGCTGCGTTAATTAGTAGTCCACGTTCAAAAAAGGCATGTTTTGCTATAGTTCATCGTATGTCAGACCTTATTATAAGCAAAATCGTTTTTATCGGTAAGTATGGGCTTTAGGAAGTTCTGATGGTAAATAATGTCATTAAGATGTCCATTTGGTTCAGTTAAAACATATGTTGTCCACCGTTAATCGAAATGTTTGCGCCAGTAACGAAAGCAGCCTCATTGGAGGCTAAATAAATTATCAAACCAGCGACCTCCTCCGGAGCGCCAAGTCTACCTTGGGGTATCTGCGGAATGATCTTTCCATCAAGAATTTCTTGTGGAATTGCAGTAACCATTTTGGTGCCAATATACCCTGGTGAGATCGTATTGACTGTTACTCCTTTCTTTGCAACCTCGAGCGCTAACGCTTTTGTAAAACCATGTAATCCAGCCTTCGCCGCGGAGTAGTTGGTTTGCCCGAATGCTCCTTTTTGCCCGTTAACTGAGGCTACATTTATTATGCGACCCCAACCTTTTTCCACCATGTCATCCAGAACTTGCTTGGTCATGTTAAATGCGCTGTCAAGATTCGTGTTCATTACCGCATCCCAGTCATCTTTTGTCATCTTTTTGAATGTCATGTCACGAGTGATTCCAGCATTGTTAACTAAAACATCAATAGGCCCGATATTTTTTCTGATCGACTCAATGCAATCCGCGCATGAACCATAACTAGAGACGTCGGCCGGTTCCGCACTAAATTTATATCCTTTCGCGGCCATTTCAGCCAGCCACTGGTTTTTTTTCGTGTTTGTTGGCGAGTATGTTGTTACAACGGTGTAGCCTTGGTCGGCCATTTTGGTGCAAATTGATTCGCCAAGGCCGCCCATACCTCCTGTTACTAGTACTACGCGCTTCATGTGGTTATCCTAATCGGTTAAAGGTTTTGTGCATTATTAGTAACTGTTATTGTACTGAATTAACTATTGTCTGACGTATTCCCCCGGCGCGGCGGCAAGCGATTTAAATGTTTTGTTACCGACTGATTTTCGTCTAGGAGTGTTTTTTCCTGAGTTTTTTTTAAGCCACTTAGTCCAGAGCCCCCACCAACTCCCTGGAGTAGGAGACGATTCATTTAACCAACCTTCTGCACTGGCTCTGAGTGTCCCGTCTTTGATGCGTGAATAATGAGTTTCTTTAGTGATTTTTTTGTGAGGTGAAATGATACCCGCGACGTGACCGCCACTCGCAAGAATGAACTCACATTTCGAGTTTAAGAGGCGTGCGCTGTTGTATGCTGTGTGCCAAGGGACGATATGATCTTTACGAGAGGCAACAACAAAGCACGGACAAGAAATCGTCGACAGGTTAACATTTCTCCCAAGTATTTTTAGATGATTTTCGCGTTTTAAATTGTTATTCAGGTACATCTCTTTTAGATACCAAGATAACAAGGGTCCCGGTATATTTGTATTGTCAGCATTCCAGTGTAAAAAATCGAAGGCAGTAGGCTCTTCACCTTTGAGGTAGACGTTTTCGACGTAATCCCAGATAAGTTCCTTGGACCGAAGTGCAGAAAAAACGCTAGCCATCGCTGATCCCCGAAAAATACCACGTTTGCCAATCGTATTATCTAGGTTTGTTACAAACTCCTTAGAAATAAAGTTAGATATCTCACCCACATCTGAAAAGTCGAGTAGAGTGTTCAGCATCGTCAATGAAGCGATTTTTCCTTTTATGCGATCGGTCGATATCGCCGTAGTCACTGCCGCGAGCGTGCCCCCAATACAATATCCTCCTATATTGAGTCTACTTCTTGGGTAGATGTTCAAGATCGTATCAATGCTTGAGAGTACGCCATTCGTGATGTAGTCGTCCCAAGTTAAATGACCATCCTCTGCGGTAGGATTTTTCCACGAAATCATAAAAACAGTGATACCTTGTGTGACTAAATGCTGTACTAACGAGTTAGATGCTTGGAGGTCAAGGATATAAAATTTGTTGATGAAAGGCGGAACGATAAGGATTGGGTCCGCTTTAACAGTTTTCGTTGCCGGTTCGTATTGAATGAGTTCAATAAGATCATTTTTGTAAACAACATGGCCCTTAGTCCGCGCAATATTTTCTCCAATGACGAACGCCTTAGTTAGGCTTAAATTAAAGGTGCCCGATGATAGATCTTTTGAGAGAAAACAGAATCCTTTTTGGATGCTCTCACCATTACTTTTAATAGCTTTTTCTATTGCTTGTCGATTGGACCATAGGAAATTGCGTGGTTGGAAGAGTAATGCAATTTGTCTATTCATGAATTCTCTTCTCTTACCCTCATGCGAGTCTCCGTTCGCTGAGTTAAGTGATTGTTGAGTTATATTCTTCGCATTTTCTAAGACTGCTTCACACAACTTGAACCAAATTAGCACTGGATCTGCATTTGAATTGGCGTGTGATACGTATGCTTCGTTTACTAGTTTGTGTGGATCGTAAACTTGATCCTGTGAGTGTGTCGTATTTTGATCATGAAGCTGTTTTAAAAAATTTGTGGGATCGAGTGTGAGGAGCTTATACCAATCCAAAATCAGTCGATTTAGGAAGTCGAAGTTTTCTGGGTTATTAACTTTCTCGTCTGATATTTTTTTTTGGCCAGTGGAGTCCATGTGTCAAGACGTGGGTCTATTGTTGCATTAGTGGTAGTATAGTTTGTCGCATGAGCTAATGTAAATGGACTATGAGATCAGTTGCAAAAATGGTTCCAACCCCAAGCAAAATTAGACTAACTTGTTCGGCTGTGGCCCTCAGGTCCGCTCTTTTGTGCAGACTTGGGATTAGATCGGCGACAGCGATATAAATCATGCTCGCTGCGGCTAGCCCAAGGAATGGAGCTATCAGCCCGTTCACTATTTCAAAGGCAAAGTAAGCGGTAAGACCTCCTACTAAAGTTGCAGCGCTGGAAATTAAATTCCATATCAGTGCTTTTGTTTTTGAAAATCCTGAATTTAAAAGAACCAAAAAATTTCCTACTTCTTGGGGAATCTCATGTGCGGTAATTGCAATGGTGGTTATGATGCCTAGGCGTACATCAGTAAGAAAGGCTGCGGCGATTAAGACGCCATCTACAGCATTGTGAAAGGTGTCTCCAACAAGAATCATGATTCCGGATCGACTGTTGTCGTTGGTTGACACTTCAAGCGCGTGGCCGTCACAGGAGTCTGCGTGACAGTGTCTCCACAATACTAATTTTTCAAGGGTGAAAAATCCAAGTATGCCTCCAAGGATGATTGCGGATAAAAGCTCAATATTTGGTGCCGTTTGTATTGCATGAGGAATCACCTCTAGAAACGTTGCGCCAAGCAATGTGCCAATCGCATAGCTGACCAATTTTTGTATTGTTGTCCTATTTGCTCGAAAGGAAAACCACGCGGCGGCTCCGACGCTTAACAACGCGCCTGCAATAGCGCTTACGATAATCCAGGCTAGGGGTGACATTAGATCATTTTCACATTTTTAACGCGTACATTATAACTGTTGGTAGGTTCATTGGCTCTACTGTTGTCGGTCATCGAGCCATATCATTGTTGCCGTTCGACCGGTCGGTTGAGATCGGCGATGCGAAAAAAAGTGATGCGATTGTTCGAACGTGCAGTACTCACCGACATGTATATGGTCAATGTTTAGTTGTTTGAGTTGGTGTATCGCGATACCGCAGAGATCTGCAAAATAGCTACCTGAAATGCCGATTGAAAAATATTGTTTGTATCCGCAATCTAGTTCGATGAATCGTTGGAGTAGATCCTCTTTGACTTCATAATGTTTTTGGCTAATTGCAGGTCCCAATTGGACGATGAGGTTCTTTGCTGAAGCGGAAAACCCTTTTACGGTGGTTTCCAAAATTCCTGCAGCAAGTCCTCTCCATCCAGCATGCGCTACAGCCACCTCGTCCCCCTTAGTGTTAGTGATTAGCACAGGGAGGCAATCTGCGGTCATAATGCCGCATACTGTGCGTTGTTTGTTTGTGTATAGTGCGTCTGCTTCAGTATTGGGGTTCGCATCCTCTGCCAGTACTAACTTGCTACCATGTACTTGTCTGATCCACACGGGTGTCGACGGCAAGGCTTTATCAAGCGATCTACGATTGTGGGAGACATGTTCTTGGTTGTCACCTACGGCGTAACTGAGGTTAAGCGATGCATAGGCTCCTGCGCTAACGCCACCTTGTCGCGTAGTAAATATTGCTTGGACGCTTTTAGGGGCGTTCCATTTTGGCGCTAAATATTCAAGTTTCTTCATTAT
Organism: Betaproteobacteria bacterium TMED22; assembly: GCA_002167745.1. GTDB lineage: Bacteria > Pseudomonadota > Gammaproteobacteria > Burkholderiales > Eutrophovitaceae > Eutrophovita. The sequence goes on along the minus strand of NHCB01000013.1, from coordinate 23,261 downwards.
CTCTAGTTATGAGTGCCGCATGAAGTGTTCGAATATCGTCCGGTATAGGTGATTCCCAATTCATTAACTCGCCAGTGTTTGGGTGGGTAAGTGACAAACGTTTTGCATGCAGCGCCTGTCGTTTAAAAGATAAAGTATTCAATAAAGGCGTATATCTTTGATGGTTACTCTTATATGTTTGATCTCCTAGTAGTGAATGTCCAATGGACGTTAGGTGAACCCTGATTTGATGAGTGCGACCGGTTTCTAGGACGCACGATAGTGCAGACCATTTATCCCCTTCGGCGAGTTTGGTGAAGTGTGTTACGGCATCTTTCCCGGCTGAGGAGATAGCCATTTTTGTTCGATTCTTCGGATGGCGTCCAATTGGTTGGTCGATGGTACCTTTTGTTGGTGTTTTACCATTTACCAATGCGTAATACTCCCGGTGCACGGTTTTTGATTGTAGTTGCCGGACTAAATTTATCTGTGCCTCTAGGGATTTGGCAACAACCATAAGTCCCGTTGTGTCTTTGTCCAAACGATGAACAATGCCGGCTCTTGGAATATGCTTGCTATTCGGATAATGAAATAGGATCCCGTTTAGCATTGTGCCTGACCAGTTCCCACTTCCGGGATGCACGACAGTGTTTGTATCTTTATTGACTACCGCTAGCGTATCGTCCTCGTAAATAATATCTAACGAGATGTCCTCAGGCTGAAATAAGGATTCCTCTCCATTGTAGGGATCTAGAATATTTATTTGTTCACCACCAAGTATTTTTGTTTTTGGTTTTACGATTTTTCCATTGACTAGGAGGTTCCCACTTGCAAGCCAGTTTTGGAGGCGACTTCTAGAAAACTGCGGAAATAATGACGCCAGCGTTTGATCAAGTCGTTGGCCAATATAACTATTTGGAATGAAAACTTCGTAAGGATTGTCTGTATCGCTAACTGACATATAATTAACCCGTCGCAATGAGTCTGATTTTTGGATTAATTGGGCGAGGTTTTAAATTCACTTTAATTCTATTGAGAGTCAACATTGATGAAATTACGTTCTAGTGTGCAGTTGCTTCTAATTCTACTCTCACCGATGCTTATTTTGGGGTGTTCCTCTTTCGAGGAGGACCCCACGGTAAATTGGAGTGCGGAGGAACTCTATACGAACGCTAAGGGCCGGCTTGACGATAAATTTTATGAGCAGTCGATTCAGCTCTACAAGAACTTGGATCTACGGTACCCCTATGGACCTTTTGCGGCTCAAGGAAAGATAGATATTGCATACGCATATTGGAAGATGGATGATGCCGCATCAGCTTTAATGGCATGCGACCGGTTTATACGTGAGCATCCTGATCATCGAAACGTAGATTATTTGATGTATCTCAAAGCGCTGGTACATTTTAATGACGATAAAGGATTGTTAGGGATATTTGTCGCAAAGAACTTGGCGGAGCGAGATCCAGGCGCTGCGCGAGAGGCATTTGATATCTTAAAAGAATTAGTCAGGCGATTTCCAGATAGCCGATATGCTGAAGACGCACAGCTCAGAATGGCTTATCTCGTTAATACGTTGGCTGAGCATGAAATTAGTGTGGCTAATTATTATTATAGGAGAGGTGCATTTGTTGCTTCGATTAACCGTGCGCAATCAGTTATTGAAAATTATCCAAGAGCACCCGCAGCAAAACAGGCACTGGAGATTTTAGCGCTTAGCTACGAGAAGTCTGGATTAGTAGAATCCAAGCAAAAGATTGATGCAATTATTGATATCAATTTTCCAGGATTGAAAGCGGCGAAAGCCGAAGATGGTGAGCGAGCTTGGTGGAATTTTTGGGGAGAGAATTCAGATTCGGATCCGGCTCCTGAAGCTTCCAAGAATTCAGACGGTAAGCCTTGGTGGAAGTTTTGGGTTGACGATGGAATGCCACCTGAGAATAAATAAAAAAGCCGCCGTAAGGCGGCTTTTTTATACGATACACGCAAGACTAGACATGTCCGTATGCAATCATAGCATCGGCCACTTTTACGAAGCCGGCTACATTCGCACCTTGAAGATAGTTGGTGTTTTTACCGCCAGTGTCGCCGTACTGAACGCATGAGTCGTGAATGTCGCGCATCATATTCTCGAGTAAGGTTCTAAGATGGTCAGTGTCCCAAGCTATTCGAGCGCTATTTTGACTCATTTCTAAACCTGATACCCCAACCCCTCCCGCATTCACTGCCTTCGCAGGTCCGAATAAGACGTTGGCTTCAATAAAGGCCTCAACCGCTTCTTGATCGCATGGCATATTGGCCGCCTCTGCAACCGCCTTGATACCATTTTTGATCATTACTGCTGCTTCTTCTGCGTTTACCTCGTTTTGCGTAGCAGATGGGACTGCGCAGTCACCAGACACGCTCCAAGGACGACCTTCATGAAAGGATATATTGCTGAATTCATCTGCGGCTTCCGAGATTCGGCCTCGACGAACGTTTTTCAATTCCTTGATCCAATCAATTTGTTCTTGTGTAAATCCATCGCTACAGTGAATAAACCCACCAGAATCCGACATTGTTAAGGGCTTAGCCCCTAGATGCAGACATTTTTCAGCAGCATGAGTTGCAACGTTTCCGGAACCTGAAATTAGCACGGTCTTACCCTCGATGGTGTCCTTGTGTTGCGCGAACATATTTCTTAAGAAGAAAATCGCGCCATAGCCAGTGGCTTCGGTACGCATTTTCGAACCACCATATTCAATTCCCTTACCAGTGAGGACACCGACAAACTGATTCGTGATGCGTTTGTACTGACCGAACATAAATCCAATTTCACGTCCTCCAACTCCGATATCGCCAGCAGGCACATCTGTATCCGCTCCAACATGCCGATACAATTCTGTCATGAATGATTGACAAAATCGCATAATCTCTAAGTCTGTCTTTCCTTTCGGATTAAAGTTTGCACCCCCTTTACCTCCGCCCATTGGCAAGCCGGTGAGACTATTTTTGAAAGTCTGCTCGTATCCGAGAAACTTCAACACTGATTCGTTTACGCTGGGATGAAACCTAAGACCACCTTTGTAGGGACCAATCGCTGAATTGAATTGTACGCGCCAACCTCTGTTGGTCCGGATTCGTCCTTCATCGTCGGTCCATGGTACTCGAAACGAAATTACACGCTCTGGCTCAGCCATGCGCTCGAGTATTTGCATTTCGTGGTAAATCGGCTTATCGCCGATGAAGGGAAAGATCGTCGACGCTACTTCGTATACGGCTTGAATAAATTCCGGTTGGCCTGGATTGCGTTTCGTTACGCCGTCCATGTAACGCTGAAGGTACTCCTGTGTTTTACTCTCGCTGGCATGTAATTTGGACATGGTTAAGTATCGACTCCTAGATTTATGTAGTTAAAATTTTGATGGGTTTTATACGCCATTTTTTTTAGAAATTTCAAACAAACATGATGGGCTTTGCTGTTATATTGCAAAGAACAGCGAAGTCGGCACTAGTTTATTTTGCATATTTTCCAGATAATTAGTGTACTCCGTTTTTAGAAAGTTGAAAGGGTCTTTAATAATTTTTATATTGTTTCAATTACTTCAGTTCGAATTTTGTTAATTGTATTTTTTAAGCGTTTTTTTTTTGCACTTTTTTTACACTAATATTTCAAAAATTTTACCGCGCAGTATATTGCCCCCGAATGGGAAAAAATTGTGTAACAGTTAGGAGATGCGCAATATGTCCTCGCGATTTAAGTGGGATTGAAAAATAATTTTTGAATGGCGATTTTTCCTTTGATTATGGTCTACGCTTACGATAATATGACCCCATTGAACATTAGCCATAGATCTGGGGTGGGGAGACCAACACATGGCAGCAGAGTATAGAATTGCGATAATCGGATCGGGTCCAGGCGGACTCAGTGCTGCTGGTCATGCGGCTGAACTAGGTGTTTCTCACGTCCTTTTAGAAAAAGCGTCTCATTTGTCGGACACGCTTTTTAAGTTCCAAAAAGGTAAATTCGTCATGGCGACACCAGATGTGTTGCCACTTCGGTCGCCTATGCCCTTTGAGGCTGGAGCACGAGAGGAGATACTCGGCAATTGGGACAGCAAATCTGACCAACTAAAGGTGAATGTAAGACTTAATACTGAGGTTGTTGGAATCGAGGGCGAGAAGGGTAACTTCACGATCAAGACAGGCGACGGCCGCGCTGTGACCGCGGAGGCTGTGATTCTCGGGATTGGTCTCCAAGGAAATCTCAACAAATTGCGTGTTCCAGGCGCCGAACTGCCGCACATTCAGTATCAGCTTGATGACCCTGATGAGTATGAATTGGAGCGTATCATCATAATTGGTGCGGGCGATGCAGCCATTGAGAATGCTGTGGCTTTGTCGAAGCAAAATACTGTTTACGTATTGAATCGCGGCGAAGACTTTGCGCGAGCAAAGCCAGCCAATGAAGCTCTAATAACATCCGCAATCGATGCTGGAAAAATACAGCCGTTTTATAAAGCAAATACAATAAGTGCCGGTGAAGGTAGCCTTACTATTGATACGCCAGAAGGTGAAGTAACGGTAGAATGTGATCGCGTCATCGCGCGGTTGGGTGCCTCGCCACCCCGAAAATTTGTTGAATCTTGCGGGATTACGTTTCCATCTGATGCGCGCAATGCATTGCCTGAGTGTTCAGAGCAGTATGAGTCAAATGTTGCTGGCATATATATTGTTGGTGCTCTAGGCGGCTATCCCCTAATCAAACAGGCGATTAATCAGGGTTACGAAGCTGTCGAGTATATTTTAGGAAACGCTGTAGAGCCCGCGGATGCGCCAATTCTAAAATCAAAAATCAGCATCTTGGAGTCTGACGATGTAGAGGCCTTTTTACGGAAAGTTCGTGATTCAATTCCGATCTTTGCGGATATTAATGCGTTAATGCTCCGTGAAATGATGGTCGAGTCAACCGTGCACAAATATGTGCCTGGCGATATCGTATTTGAAAAAAATGATTATACGAATAGCTTCTACGTGGTGCTCGATGGTTCGGTGGCTGTAATGATCGACGAAAAAAAACCGGATAAGCGCATTGTTATAGGGCTTGGCAACTATTTCGGAGAAATGGGGCTGATTTCTGGACGCAGAAGAACGGCGACGATAAGAGCCGAATCTAAATGTGTGTTGATTGAAATTCCAAGACGAACGATGATTAAAGTCAGAGGTAATTCGCCTGAGGTGCGTCAAGCGCTAGATCGCGAAGCAGCGATACGGCAGATCCAGACCTACATTGCACCTAATGTGCCGCGAGATGATCTCATCGACATCGCCGAAAGCTCGGAAATTAAGTCTTACAAATCTGGCGAAGTGTTATTTAATGAAGGGGATGAGGCCGATTCGCTTCATTTGATTCGTAAAGGCTCTGTATCGGTTGCAAAGCGGCTTGACGGTCGCAGTGTAGTTCTGAGCTATGTGGCTTCAGGAAATTATGTCGGTGAAATGGGGTTGATTTCAGATGCACCTCGGTCTGCAAGTGTGACCGCGGCAGTAGCGAGTGAGACGATTAGAATAGATGGCTCAGCGTTTAAGCACCTCATGGCATCGAATCCGAAACTTAAGGCTTCTGTTGAAGAGAAATTTAAAGACCGTCTCACCCAAAACGAGAGAATTTCGCAAACCGGTGGAGGCGGTGGAATTCTTGAATTTTTACTTGAACAAGGGGTCAGTGAAGCAACTGATGTCTTGTTAATTGATGAGTCGCTATGTGTCGGATGTGACAATTGTGAGACGGCGTGTGCAGAAACTCACGATGGTATTTCCCGACTAGATAGGGAAGCCGGTCCGACGTATGAGACCATGCATATCCCGACCTCATGCAGGCACTGCGAGAATCCTCACTGTATGACTGATTGCCCACCAGATGCGATCAAGCGTTCTCCTGCTGGAGAAGTCTTCATCGAAGATAGTTGTATCGGGTGTGGTAACTGCGCACGCAGTTGTCCCTACGGAGTAATTCAGCTTGCTTCACTCGATAACAAGAAGTCTGGAATACTATCTCGACTTTTTGCAAAAAATGACACAAGTGAGAAGTCGCCCAAAAAAGCAGTTAAGTGCGATATGTGTCGAGACTATGAAGGTGGTCCATCGTGCGTTAGGGCGTGCCCAACTGGTGCAGCCGTCCGAGTGGCGCCGCAGGCTTTAATTCAGTTACAGGGAAAGTGACGTAGGGCCATGGATATTAAGCTGAGCGAATCTTTTTTAGCCTATAAGGATTATAAGTACTTAAAAATTAGCGCGGTTGCGCTGATCATTACGCTTGTAGCATATTTACTGCACGACCCTGGAAGAGCGCCTAACGGAGGAACATGGTTCGGATATACGCTTGGGACAATCAGTGCGGGGCTGGTTTTATTTTTAGGTTGGTTTGGAATAAAAAAACGTCAATTTATGAGCGGTACCGACTTACTCAAGGGTTGGTTGAGTGCTCATGTTTATTTAGGTGTATTAGTTATCTTCTTGAGTCTTTTCCATGCCGGTTTCCAGCTGGGACTTAATCTGCATTCGCTCCTTTGGACTCTCCTTTTGCTGACCGTATTGAGTGGGATCTATGGGGTCTTTTGTTATGTGCGCTATCCCTCAATACTGACCGGATCGCGTCAAGGACTGACCCGGGCTGAAATTTTGTTGGAGTTGTCTGAACTAGATTTGCAAGCTCGAGACGTTGCGATGGGTCTGGGTGACGAGATAAATGCTGCGATTCTTCGTGCCGCTGAGGAAACGCAAATCGGTGGGTCGATATCTAAAATGTTAAATGTGGAACCGGCGGATTGTCCAACGATGCTCGCACTAGCGTTTTTAGAAGGCGCTCAGGTTTCAGGTGAGGAGCAAGAGGCTGCGCTAAGAAAGCTTCGTGCAGTATTAATTAGGAAGTCAGAGTTGCTGCGGCGACTAAGAACTTACGTTCGCGCTGCGACCTTGGTTCGTCTATGGCTCTATTTTCATATTCCATTATCGATCGGAACGCTTGTAGCGCTTGTTGCACATGTGTTCGCGGTATTTTTTTACTGGTAACTGACGACCGCTATGAAATTGATACTTCGAACCCTCCAAAGAAAGACTTCCGGCGATCTTGTTGCTCGTGATAAGGCAATTACTGGTGAGCCAATTCGTTTGGGGCGAGGTGCTGATGTAGAGGTCTTTCTTAACGATCCAAGGGCTCTATTACATCAGGCAACATTGGTAGAGCGCGATGGAGGGGTCTACATCGATGCCGCAGGTCAAGCGACAATTAAGATAGATGGACACACAGTAACCAGCGGCCGCATCAAAGTCGGAGATAAATTTGAAGCCGGCCCCTATGCGCTCCAGTTGCTAGCTGCACCAACAGATAGTGATGCAGACTACATAATTACCATAGAGTTAATTTATCCTTTAGAAAATGTTCGAGATGCCCTTTCGGAGCGCTCAACGCTTAGTGTTGAAGACCTCGGCATTAGGGCGAAACCTTGGTCCATCGCTATTGGTGTCATCATTGCTGTGATGTTTTTGGCGATTCCTTTGGTTGAACACTTCAATGGTGAGGCGAATCGAGTAGTTTTAGAGGTTGATGGTCCGCGTACGGTCAAAGAAATCAGAGATGCGAACCAGAGTGGTGAGGGTGAAATAATTCCTGTGTCGATGAGACAGTTTTGGCAATCAGGTCACCTGTCGTCTTCCCATAAAATTTTAGGAACCGACTGTAGCGCGTGTCATCAAGAGCCATTTCAGCAAGTTGCGAATGAGACGTGCTCGAGTTGTCATGCCGAGGCCCATGAGCATGTCGACCCCATAAAATTTCCGAATGCAACAATCGGTGATACGGCTTGCCAAAGCTGTCATAAAGAGCATGAAGGTCCAGAAGCATTAGTCTTAAACTCTGAAGAGTTTTGTAGCGACTGTCATGGCAATATTGCGGCGACCACGGATGGGCAGTCCGAACTTAAAGATATCGTTTCATTCGAATCTCATGGAGCTTTTGATTATGAGGATCCAGCTAACAGGCCAAAAACCGGTTTGAAGTTTTCCCACAAACAACACCTTGATAAAGAGGGCATGAAAGTGCCGGATGGTCTCATGGGTGAGCGACGGGTGCTTAACTGTGATTCCTGTCATCAGGCTGATGTAACGGGTGCAGTAATGGCGAAACCTGAGTTTGAGGCAGTCTGTGCTGATTGCCACAGTCTACATTTTGAACCAAATGCGCCTGAGCGAACGATTCCTCACGCAGACGTGACTGTTGCGAAGCAGTATATCCGCGATGCATATGCATCAATTGCTCTTTATGGGGGGTTTAAAGCGCGCGACGGTGAAGCTGCGCCAAAGGTAGTGCGAAGGATTCCTGGCAGTAAGACTACTGCTATCCAAAAACAGGAAGCGCTGGCGTGGGCAGAAAGTAAAGCGGATGAAGTGATTGGTGGTCATTTCGGTAAGAAGCTATGTGGCACGTGTCACGAGATTGTTGAAGATCAAAATGACCCGTTAAATTGGACTTTAGTAGATATTCCGGATGCCGAACTTTATCTACAAAAAGGACATTTTAATCACGCGCCACATACATCATCCTCTTGTGCAGAGTGCCATTCGGCAGATCAATCGGAAGAGGCAGGTGATTTATTGTTGCCGTCAGTTTCAGTATGTAAAGATTGTCATGGGGGAGATAATGACAGCTTAGTGCCAACAACGTGTACTAGCTGTCATGAATTTCATAAGGAAAATCAAATTAAAGCAGAGGTGAAGCAATGAAGACGAGCATTGTTAGACCAATCCAATTTTGGGCGGGTAGCAAAATAAACCATCTTAAACCGAGCGTCTCAAAGAGCCTTAAAACGCTGCTGCTAAGTGTTATATCTGGCTTGATGTTCAGTATTTCTGCAGTAAGTGTTCAGGCTGAACCGGAACTGCCTCACTATTCGGGTAAAGCTCGATTGGGTAGTCAAACCTGCGGAGGTTCAACCTGTAATGGAGCAGCGAAACCATGGGCTAATTCCGCTGTGCTGCAAAATGAGTTCGTGACCTGGAGTAATGATGATCCCCATTCCGGGGCTTATAACGCTTTGAGCTCAGATCGAGGTAAGCGAATCGCTAAGAACCTCGGCATCGAGGATGCTCGTCAGGAAAAAGTGTGTCTTGATTGTCATACAGATAACGTTCCTAAAGAATTGCAATCAAAAAACTTTGACATCGCTGATGGCGTCGGCTGTGAGTCCTGTCATGGTGGCGCAGTGGAGTGGCTCGGATTGCATGTCTCCGGGTTCGGTCAGCGACAGGATTACTTGGATGCGGGCATCTATCCAACTGAAGATCCAAAGGCGCGTGCGAAACTATGCTTGAGTTGCCATTTGAGTGATCCAAGGAAGTCTATTACGCATAGGATTATGGGTGCTGGACATCCTAGATTAGCATTCGAGTTGGATACGTTCACGGCAAATCAACCCGCGCATTATCGAATTGATGCTGACTATAAGCAAAGAAAGCAACAATCTAGCGGGGTGAAGGTTTGGGCGGTCGGTCAGGCAATGGCAGCGCAAATTACAGTCGAAGCTTTGATGGATAAAAATAGAAACTCTGCGGGTATCTTCCCCGAACTGTTTTATTTTGACTGTTACGCGTGTCACCATTCAATGGAGGAGCCGCGTTGGGAAAGGCGCGAGTCCGTTAACATTGGACCAGGAGTTCCTCGCCTTAATGATTCAAACTTGGTGATGTTGCGCGTACTTGCAAACGCAGTGGATCCAACTCTGTCAGCGACACTCTTAACTCAAACCCGTGCACTACATGAGTCCTCATCCAAAGGGCAAGAAGCAACCATGAGCGCGCTTGATGATTTATCTGGAACCGTGAGCAATTTGGTGGACAAGTTTGCAGCTTCTGATTTTGATACTGCAGCAATGTGGAAAATATACGATGCACTTGTGGCAGAGGGTCTGAGAGGTGAATTCGTAGATTTAATAACTGCAGAGCAGGCAACTATGGCTTTAGGATCGATCTTAACCGCTATCGAGGCATCTGGTGCTTCGGATGATTTGCAGGGTTATAACGAGGCGCTGGCCAAAGCGTATACTGCGATTGATAAATCTGAGGACTATACGCCGGCAAAATATTCTGCTGCTTTGAAGTCTTTGGCGGCAGCGCGTAAGTAATTGACGCAATGTAGCGACAAAATTGTCTTTAGCAAGTTAATGTAAAAGGGAGCAATTAGAAGTATGAATAAATTTGGTTCGAGTTTTTTTGCGGCTATATTTGCGCTGAGCATGCTATCTATAGCATGCGTAGCATCTGCAGAGAGAAATCCTATCGAGTTAACCAGTGGGACAGGCGCCCACTTGGATATTTTGATGGAAGACGAATTTCCGTCTGCGACAAAATGTGCGATGTGCCACCAAAAAGTATTCTGGGAATGGGCGTCCTCGAACCATGCTTATGCATCTGTCTCACCAATGTTTCACAAGTTCGAGCAAGCCGTAAACGCTTTAACAGATGGAACAATGGGCACCTTTTGTACGCGCTGTCATCAGCAAGTCGGAACTCAGAAGGGGGAGCCGCGTGAACTTCCATTATGGGATAGAAGTATTGTCGCTCGAGAGGGTATTACGTGTATTACGTGTCATCGGGTAAATGCTCAATTCGGTAAAGTGAATGGTGAGCGACATATCAATCCAGGAACCATTTACGATCCCGTTTACAATACGGGTGACAGTGGTGATAATTTCCCGGAGGTTATTGAGAATCAGGAGGAATACCGGATCAGTAACACACCAGGTAAGCCTGGAACTCCGATTCATGGCGGAGTGTCAGTGTTTGAGCAAATTGGTACCTCAGAATTTTGCGTGTCATGTCACCAAGTCAAGGTAAATCTAGGTATCAAACTTGAGGTTGTATGGGAGCAATATCGAGATTCTCCGGCCTTCCGTAAAGGCGTAACGTGCCAGGACTGCCACATGGGTAAAATTCCGGGTGAGGCTAAAGGTTATGATAAGTGGCCCACGGCTATTGTAAATGGTCGAGTCGTTGGAGATCTGGATAAAAAACATTCAAATCATGCTTTTTACGGCCCAGGATATCCGATTGCGCATCCTGGTATCTTTCCCTTCAATCCCAGAGCGCTCCGTTGGAGTATCAAAGAGTGGTTAACATTTGATTACAGGGCCGCGTGGGGAGATGCGGATTGGGAAGAAAAGCTCAAACGCGGGGAGGTCGACTCTCCAGAATTTCCAGATACGTGGGCAGATCCTGAAGATCGCCTCTGGGCAAGACATATAGTGAAGCAAAATCAAAAACTTCTCGTGGACAAAAAACTCGACCGTAAGGCCGTTATGGAGAATGGGTCACGAATTGATGGTCCATTTTTTGATGGAGATACACCGCAAGTGGGCAAACCGCTCAATATACGCTTTAGGGTCACAAATGTGGATGAGGGGCATAATTTGCCTTCCGGTTCACTCGGTGCACAGCCAGAAATTTGGATGAATGTTGCGGTTCTTGATCCAGACGGCGAGCGCATATTTGAATCAGGTTATGTCGATAGTTATGGCGATATGGCTGATATACACTCTTTAGATGTCGCCGCGGGTAAGATTGCTTACGATGAGCAATTGGTTAACTTCCAAACGAAATTCCTAACGACAAACATCAAAGGTACGGATCGCGAGATGTATCTACCAGTGAATTTTGACGTGGATCAAAAACCATTTTTGAGACCCTCAGCAGTGCCAACTTCCGTTCAAAATCACCCTCCATTGGTGAGAATGGAAGGACGATCCATCCCTCCGTTGGGCTGGAGAGACGCTAAATACAAGGTTCCCGCCGAGAAGATGACAAAAAAGGGCACCTATAAGATTCTTGCTCGGATGAGAAGCCGAGCGGAACCTTTGTATTTTATGAAGTTCGTTGGTGCTACACAGGATATGGAGCGCTCTATTAATGAATGGATGCTGGACATTCATCCGTATGCGGTTGAATTTGAGGTTAAATAAGTGATAACGAGAATAAGAATTTTATTAGCGTTAACGAGTGTTGCGCTAATTTTTCCTCCATTGAGCTTAGCACAAGAGCTAGAATTTGAGAGAAAAGGACAGGCCGATACGGTCCTTGAATATCGAAGTAGTAGCCCTGAGCACTATGGACACCAGGCACCACCGGAAATGGACGAGAGTGCCAGCCCGACTGAATACGACGCCACTGGGTTTAAGCCTGATCCAGTTTATACCGCCCCATATGATCCGGAAGAGCAACTGATAGTTTATGGCGGAAAAACCGCGATTGATGAGCCTCGTCCTCTTATTGAATGGGGTTATCCCATGTACTCAGAGGGTGATTTCGGCTCGGGAATAAATCTTGTTGGCGCCAAGAACTTGGTACGACCTCAGTTTTTAGTTTATGGCGATTGGAGAACTGTTCTAGCAGCCAACGACAACGGTGCTGCGGAAAACACGCAGTTGGCGTCTCAGTTGAATTTAGAATTTGACCTGAACCTTACGGCAACCGAGCGGTTACACATGTTTGTGAAGCCTCTTGATGATGGTGGAAAGCAGACCCGTTTGGAGTTAGGGGGAACACCTATCGATGATATTGACGGTACCGGGTTCCAAGCGGAGCTGGATTTTGATCCGGATACCTTCTTTTTCGAAGGTGACTGGGGTTATATTCAATCTGGACTTACTGACGAGTACACGACGTTTGATTTACCGTTTGCGGTAGGTCTGGTTCCACTGTTCCTGCAAAATGGTCTTTGGGTCAACGATGCGTTTGTTGGCGGGGCGGTTACGGCTCAAGCTAAGAACTCACCAAAATTCGATATTACAAATTTTGATACGACTTTTTTCGTAGGTATGAATAACGTAACCACACCTGTTTTTATAACGGATGGGGCGACAGATGATAATGCCGGTAAGTTTTACGCTCTGACGACATTCGTGGACGTTGCAGAGGGTTACTTAGAAGCTGGTTACGCACGTGTGACAGACGATAGAGATGACTTCCAAATGGACTATAACAATGTCATGATCGCTTGGACGAAGCGTTACGGTGGAAAGGTATCCAATAGTGTTCGTTTGCTCGCTAACTTTGGGCAAGATCCTGTTCCTGGATTGAACCAAACTGCTGATGGTTTCGCTCTATTAGTGGAGAATTCATGGATCACACATCTCCCATCAACGTTAGTTCCTTATTTTAATTTCTTCTACGGTAAGGATAAGCCTCAACCACTCGCAACTGGAGCAGCTGGTATCTTGAAAAATACTGGTGTCAGTTTTGAGACTGACGGCATCACAGGTTTTCCTAAGCTTGACGATACGGCTAACGATACGTTCGGCGGCGCGGTTGGTGTAATGTACTTGTTCTCACTAAATCAGCAGTTAATTGTTGAATATGCCAATCTTCAGATAATTGGTGATGAGAATGATCCGCTTAGGAATGCGCCAGGTGAGCAACAAGCGATTGGAGTGCGTTACCAAAAACCAATTTCTAGACGCTGGATTTTTAGAACTGACGGTATTATTGGAGAACGTAAAAATCTCGAGGATATTGCTGGTGTGAGAGTCGAACTTCGAATGAAGTTTTAGCGTGCTGTCTATTTAACCCACATCAGTTCGTGGCTTCCTTGAACTAAACAAGTCGCTCATTAACCTAAGTTTTCAGCTCCGTTCTGTCCTTAAAGTAGGCCAAGGCTTCAGGGTTAGCTAGCGCTTCTATGTTTTTTATCGTTTCTTGGTGAATGATATTTCTGACTGCTAATTCTACAATCTTACCGCTCTTGGTTCTCGGGATATCAGGAACTTGTAATATTTTCTCAGGCACATGGCGCGGCGTTGTGTTTGCGCGGATTGTCCGTTTGATTTCTGTTTGTAAGCTCTCATTGAGCGTCAACCCATCTCTCAGTCTAACGAAAAGTACGACTCGTGTATCGCTCTGCCAGCTTTGCCCGATGACGAGACTTTCCATAACTGAATCCAGTTTTTCAACCTGCCGATAAATTTCTGCAGTACCTATTCTTACACCACCAGGATTGAGTACTGCGTCGGACCGTCCATAAATGACAAGCGTTCCTCGTTTGGTTAGTTCAATGAAATCTCCATGGCACCAGGTGTTCTTGTAGTCAGAAAAATAGGCGCTGAGATATTTACGGTCCCCTTTATCATTCCAGAATCCAATGGGCATTGAAGGGAAGGGTTTAGTACACACCAATTCTCCTTTTTCGCCTACAATTATGTTCCCTTCGTCATTGAACACTTGTACACTTAATCCGAATCCTCGGCGTTGTATTTCACCCCGATGAACGGGTAGTGTGGGGTCTCCGAGTACGAAGCACGAAATAATGTCGGTCCCTCCAGCGATTGATGATAAGAGCACGTCTTTTTTAATGCTTGTATATACGTAATCAAAGCTCTCTGGAGATAATGGTGAGCCGGTTGAAGTAATGGTCTTGAGCTGGGTCAGCTTATGAGTTTTTTTCGGTTGCACTCCTAGTTTGTTGATCGCATCAATATATTTTGCGGATGTCCCAAATATTGTTATTTTTTCTTTCTGGGCGAAGTCAAACAGGGTGTCAGCTTTGGGATAAGTAGGGGAGCCATCATATAACAGCAACGTAGCTCCTGAGGCTAGTCCACTTACGAGCCAATTCCACATCATCCAACCGCAGGTCGTGAAATAAAAAAATCGATCTTTAGGCTTAATGTCGGTGTGAAGCTGGTGTTCTTTTAAGTGCTGGAGTAGAGTGCCTCCGTGTCCGTGAACGATGCATTTAGGCACCCCAGTTGTTCCAGACGAAAACATGATGAACAAAGGGTGATTAAAGGGTACCTGCTTAAATTGTATCTGGCCAGGTTGGAAAGGTTTCACAAAATCTTTTAGGTGAATCGATTGCTTGATAGACTTGATCTTTGGTCTCGGGGTCGTATAGGGAACAACCACCACTTTCTTGAGGGACTTGAGTGACTCTGCTATCTCACGAAGTTTTCCTGTGGTCTCAATGTGCTTCCCGTTGTAATAGTAGCCGTCAACGCCGATTAGGATTTTAGGCTTAATTTGACCGAATCGGTCTAGAACACCTTGGGAGCCAAAGTCAGGTGAGCATGAAGACCATAGTGCGCCTAGACTCGCAGTAGCCAACATGAATATGATCGTATCCGGCAGATTCGGTAGGAAGGCAGCGACACGATCTCCTTTTTTAACACCTTGTTTAGACAGTGCCTGTGCCGTGATCGATACTGCATCATAGAGCTCCGCATAGGTTAAGCGGTTCGTTACCTTATCTTCTCCGCGAAATACTATGGCTTCTTGGTCATTTCTTTGTCGTAACAGATTTTCAGCGTAGTTTAGTCGTGCTTCCGGGAACCATTTTGCTCCAGGCATTTGGTGTGGATTGGAGAGAATGGTTTTACCTTTTTTGGACGACAACACATCACAATAACTCCAAACCGAATCCCAAAATTCAGTGGGCTCATCGATTGACCAATCATAGAGTTCACTTGAGGAATGAATATTAAGTAATTGTTTATTATATTTATTTTTTATATATTTTATAAATTTAGTTATATGTGATGCTTTTACCCGGGATGCAGACGGCGTCCAGAGTATTTTTGCTTCTGTAGGCATTCTATTCAGATCTCATTTGTGGAAATAATATAACTTCGCGAATGGAAGCGCTGTCAGTCAAAAGCATGATCAAACGATCAATGCCGATTCCTTCACCAGCGGTAGGTGGCATACCGTATTCGAGCGCGCGAATGTAATCGCTATCGTAAAACATTGCCTCGTCATCGCCTTGAGCCTTCGCCTCTGCTTGACTTTTAAATCGCTGGGCTTGATCTTCCGAGTCGTTGAGCTCAGAGAAGCCATTGGCGATCTCTCTTCCTGCAACAAATAGCTCGAATCGATCGGTGACTTCAGGGTTCTTGTCGTTACTTCTTGCAAGCGGAGATACATCTTTAGGGTGAGCAACAATAAAGGTTGGTTGAATCAGTTTCTCCTCCGTTGTTTCCTCGAATAACTTAAGTTGAAGCATGCCGATTTCATCCGTGGAAAAACAGGTAATTTTACGTTTGGCAAGCTCCGCCCGTAAAAATTCCAAGTCATTCAGGTTGTCCGAGCTGAACTGCCCGTTATGTGCACTAATAGCCTCTGACATAGTGAGACGTTGGAACGGTTGAGCAAAGTCAATCGTATGTCCTTGATAAGTTATTTGCGCAGAGCCAACGCAAGCTTCGGCGAGTTCTTTAAGCATTGTTTCTGTAAGATTCATTAAATAGCGGTAATCACGAAACGCTTCATAAAATTCGAGCATCGTGAATTCTGGATTATGTCTCGTGGATATGCCTTCATTTCGAAAGTTGCGATTGATTTCGAAAACTTTTTCAAATCCTCCGACAACAAGTCGTTTCAAATAGAGTTCGGGTGCGACGCGGAGATAAAGCTGCATATCGAGCGCGTTATGGTGGGTGACAAAAGGTTTCGCCGTTGCCCCACCAGGAATGGATTGCATCATTGGCGTCTCAACTTCTAAGTATCCTCGCTCCGTCAAAAAGGTCCTTAAAATCTGTATCGCTTTGGATCGTATTTGAAAATTCCTTTTTGCCTCCGGCGTAACAATGAGATCAACATATCGTTGCCGGTATCTTTGTTCTTGATCGGTTAGGCCATGGAATTTCTCGGGGAGAGGCCGTAGTGACTTAGTTAGGAGGCGAAGTGAATTCACCCGTATGCTGAGCTCACCCGTTTTTGTTTTAAATAAGACGCCAGAAGCGCCAATAATATCGCCCAAATCCCAGTGCTTAAAAGCCGAATGTTCCTCATCTCCAATCCCTGCATTATTAATATAGAGTTGAATTTGCCCCGACATGTCTTGGATGGTTGCGAAACTGGCTTTTCCCATGACACGCTTCAGCATGATTCTTCCAGCCACAATAGCGCTTGCGTCTAATTCTTCCAGATTCTCCTTATCTTGCGTCCCGTACTTGTCGTGAATTTCCTGAGCTAGATCTTTACGTTCGAAATCGTTGGGGAATGGATTCCCAGCTTCTCGGAGCTTGCTTAATTTAGAGCGACGTTCTTCAATGATCTGATTTGTATCAATTACTTCTACTGGAGATGGGTTGTTATTTTCTGACATGTAATCCTCTATTCGTTAGAGACCTTGTTTAAGACTTGCCTGAATGAATATGTCTAAGTTTCCGTCTAATACAGCCTGTGTATTTCCGGTTTCAACGTCAGTGCGTAAATCTTTTATTCTTGACTGATCGAGCACGTAAGATCGGATCTGGTGACCCCAGCCAATCTCCGATTTGGAGTCCTCAAGTTTTTGTTGCTCTGACTGACGTTTCCGAAGCTCAAGCTCATAAAGTTTCGACTTAAGCATCGACATTGCGGCGGCTCTATTCTTGTGTTGTGATCGATCATTTTGGCACTGGACAACTGTATTTGTTGGGATGTGAGTGATCCGCACAGCAGAGTCTGTTCGGTTGACGTGCTGGCCACCAGCACCACTGGCTCGATATGTATCGATTCTGAGCTCTGCAGGGTTAATCTCGACTTCTATTGAGTCATCAACCTCGGGATATACAAAAACACTAGCGAATGACGTGTGTCTTTTGGCGTTTGAATCGAATGGCGATTTTCTAACAAGTCGGTGAATCCCGGTCTCAGTTCGTAACGTTCCATAGGCATATTCGCCAGAGATTTTTAGAACTGCACTTTTTATGCCGGCGACGTCCCCGGGCGACTCCTCGAGTACTTCTGCTGAAAATAATTTAACGTCAGTATATCTAGCGTACATTCGCAGCAGCATCGCCGCCCAATCTTGACTCTCTGTTCCACCTGCTCCTGACTGTATGTCAAGAAAGCATCCGTTTTTATCAATTGGATTCGAGAACATGCGACGAAATTCTAAATCTTCGATGTGCGCCTGTGCTTGAGATAGATCTTGCTCAATGGAGTCAAGCGTTTCTTGATCGTTTTCTTGAATTACTAAGGTTAATAGCTCTCCCATGTCCTTAACCTGAGTGGTAACGGAAGATAAAACATTCACAATAGCTTCTAAGGATTTTTTTTCTTTACCGATGGCTTGGGCAGTATCCGGATTCTGCCAGATCTCTGGATCTTCTAGTAGGCGTTCAACCTCAGCGAGCCGATCTGATTTGACATCAAAGTCAAAGATACCCCCGTAGTTGCGAGGTTCGATCAGCTAAATCTTCTATTTTTTCTTGTACTGTATTTAAGTATTCGGATTCCATAGCGTTGGTTCGTTATCCCGATATTTGTCATTCAGAAGCTTCCATTTTACCGGAATCGACGTACTCAATTATTGAATTAAATATCAGGTGCTCCTGCGGATTGACGATATTAGATTAGATTTTGATTTAATTACCTAATGGTATGCCGGTCTTACCAAGTCTCTATAATCAACTGTGCAGGCTTGTGATCATAAAAGTCGTTAATGTCGAGTCGGTAGACGGTATTGATTACATCCGGCACGGCATGGTTAAAATTAAAGCGAATCGCGTCTATCGCTTCACCATTTGGCGAAAAGGAAACGCGTAATTTAGTGTGCGTCTCTGCGATAATCCGATGAGACCTGACATGCAGTTCGTCTCTAAAGACTGGCTCAGGAAACCCTTGTCCCCAAACGCGGGTTCTTATTTCGTGCGCTAGTGCCGGTAAAGATTCTTCTTCTCCTAGTGATCCATCCACATAGATCGCATTATCTATGGTGTTTTTTTTGAACTCAGCCGTCACGATTTTGTTAAATAAGTCAGTAAACTTGGCCAGGTTAGTGGCGTGAATCGTAAGCCCAGCCGCCATGGCATGACCACCAAACTTATCGATTACTGTCGGATCCATCTTGGTCAAGATATCCAGTACGTCTCTGAGATGGATTCCTTGGATTGATCGGCCAGAGCCTTTAAGAAATTTATTTTTTTCGGGAGCAAAAGCGATTGTAGGGCGATTAAATTTCTCTTTAACGCGCGAGGCGAGTATTCCTACAATGCCCGAGTGCCACTGTGGGTCAAATAAGGTAATGCCGGATTCAAGGTTAGTCTCAATATTTTCTAGGTACTTTAATGCTTGATCTTTCATCTCTCCCTCGATTTGTCGACGTTCGACATTGAGTCGATCAAGTTCCTTCGCTAAATTGGAGGCCTTAACAATATCTTCTGATATTAAACATTCGATTCCTAATTTCATGTCAGTTAATCGTCCAGCCGCATTAAGCCTAGGTCCGACAGCAAAACCGAAATCCGTTGAGCGTGCCGCAGATGGTTTCTTTTTAGCTATTCGTAATAATGCTTCTATACCCGGATTCATTTTGCCAGATCGGATTCTGCGCAAGCCTTGGGCGACGAGAATCCTATTGTTTTGGTCGATGGGTACAACGTCTGCAATAGTTCCTAAGGCGACAAGGTCAAGCAGTTCGGCCAAATTAGGCTCTGCGTTGCTGGTCTTGAAATACCCGCGATTTCTTAATTCCGCTCTTAATGCAATTAGGACGTAAAACATTACGCCAACACCAGCTATGCACTTACTGACAAAAGCGTCATTCGGTTGATTCGGGTTAACAATACACTCAGCTTGAGGTAGCTCTGAACCGGGTAGGTGGTGATCAGTAATTAAGACTTTAATGCCTAATTCTTTTGCTCTCGCCACACCGGCGATACTTGCAATGCCGTTATCTACAGTGATTATCAGATTCGTTTTCTCTCTAGCAACGATGTCTACGATTTCAGGCGTTAAACCATACCCATGTTCAAATCGATTTGGTACAAAGTACTTCGCTTTAATCCCTATGTCGCGCAGAAATATGATAGTAATGGCGGCAGCCGTAGCCCCATCTGCATCGTAATCAGCCACAATTAAAATGTTCTCTTCATTAGCAATCGTATCCGCTAACAATTCCCCAGCCCGTTTACAGTTCTTTAGTGTTTCTAAGGGAGCTAGCTTTGCCAGACCGTCATCTAACTCATTTTCATTTTTGATGCCTCTCGCGGATAGAACGCGTGCTAGCACTGGCGATAGTCCGCTGTTCATGAGAACTTCCTGAGGACGCCTTGGTGCTTCTCGAACTTTAATCAGCCGTTTTGATTCATTCATTGTTATTCGTTAACCAGTCCAATGCGCTTGTCGTTTTTTTCCAAAATTTATGTAATGAATATTTAGTACATTTTGTATTCTGGATAACTGAGTTTTTCATTGTTTGGATATTCAATTCTGAGTATTGACCTGTTCTTAATAGTGAAAGAGCCTTAGATGCTATGAGGTTTGCTTGGATTAGGCTCTTTGGATCTTCACTAATTTGAATCTCGATAAGTGCCTCAGGCGGGGTTGGTTTCGTTGTAAATATGTACTCGTAAGATGTCACTGTCGCGTTTGCCGCGCGAGCTAATGTCAGTAGTTCTGGGCTCTGTCCCGAAACTACAAGCGGTGAGTTAGGAAGTTCCAATCGCGAACCCTCTCCCCATAACCACACACCATTTGGTCTTTGAGCCGTGTCCTTACTGGCGATGTTTTCATTACTTTGGTGAAAAACCATTTGGGTTTCATTCATTTTCGAGATCCAAAACTTGGCTTGAGGTCCTTCGGGTAAAACATCGCTCATTGGCCGCAGTTCTGCATTGTCTGCGTTGATTGTGGAGATGTTAGGGTGATTCTCAAAACCCAAAATAAATAATGATGGCCAGGTCGATATGTGGCGTATAACCGCTCCTTCAAATATTTCACAGAGAAGTTTTCTGTAGTGTTCCGATTGACTGGTAATTAGGTCAATATCTGATAGGCGTCGCACGTATACATCGTTCATGCCTGCCGTGTACTTGACTAGCTCACAGCATAGATAATAAGGGCAGTTGAATAGTTTCGGATCAGCTTTAGCCAAAAGCGTAGTGATTGGAACCTCGCCAGGTTGGTGCTGAATGAGTTTTTTAATCCAATAGTCTAAGATGGATGTGCTGCTCATTGATGATTGCTTACCCCGACTGAATAGAAGATCTAGAGCCGGAGTTGGGTCTGATTTTGGAAAAGCCTCAGATGTAATTGAGTTCGATAATGTTATGGATAGAGTACTCACGGATGTTGTCGCACGAATTAATATAATAAGATAGATTCTCCCACACCTAGCAGGCGAATTAAATGTTGAACCTAACGATATAATGGGTTATTCATGACCGTAGAGAACCTCTATGTTTAAACCCTTCGAGCTTTTTGTTGGACTGCGCTATACGAGAGCTAAGCGTAAGAACCACTTTATTTCCTTTATATCAGTTACCTCGATGGTCGGCATCGCGCTTGGGGTGGCAGCGCTGATTGTGGTTTTGTCAGTTATGAACGGGTTTCAAAAAGAGCTGCGAGCAACCATCCTCGGAGTCGTCTCACATGTTCAAATAATGAGCTCCCAGGGGCAATTTGATAATTGGCAAGAGATAATAAAAAAAACGAACTCACAAGCAGACGTAGTCGGTTCTGCGCCATTTGTATCGGGTGAAGGGCTATTGACTTTTGGTCGAAGATCCCAGGGTGCGATTATCCGAGGAGTCCTGCCAAAGATAGAGAATGATGTCTCTGATGTTGGAGTAAACATGATTCAGGGTTCGATGGATTCTATGGTTTCTGGTGAATTTAATGTTGTTCTAGGCGTCGACCTTGCACGCTCTCTTGGCGTAGGTGTCGGCGACCGATTGGTGATGATCACGCCCCAAGGTCAGGTAACCCCTGCCGGGGTTATGCCGCGATTAAGACAGTTTCGCGTGTCCGGTATTTTTGAAGTCAGAAATTACGAATATGACGCGGCTCTAGCGATTATTCATATGGAAGACGCGCAAAGGCTCTTGAGGCTTGATGATTCCGTTTCTGGGCTTAGATTGAAACTGACTGATTTATTTGACGCGCCACGCGTCGCGTCTGAGTTATCTCGCATCCTTCCCGCTGGTTTTTATGTCTCGGACTGGACACAAAGTCACGCGACTTTCTTTCGAGCGATACAGATTGAGAAGCGGGCGATGTCGATTATTCTTTTGCTTATCGTCGCGGTTGCCGCGTTTAACATCGTCTCTACGCTTGTGATGGTGGTGACCGATAAGCGGGCAGATATAGCGATACTACGAACGCTGGGAGCGCTTCCCAGTCAAATTATGACAATATTTTTTATTCAAGGTTCGTTGATCGGATTTATTGGTACAGCTCTTGGTTTGTTCTTTGGATTAATCATTGCATCAAATATTGATGTCATTGTTCCTGCTATTGAATCTTTATTTAATGTTCAGTTTTTAGCTAAAGACGTTTACTATATTTCTGATATTCCTTCAGAAATTCAGCTTTATGATGTGGTGTGGATTGGGGTTTTATCTCTGGGATTAACGATGTTGGCGACCATTTATCCGAGTTTACGAGCTGCACAAATTAATCCGTCTGAAGCGTTGCGTTATGAGTGAGGCCAATATGAACAGTCGATTGGTCTTGTCTGCTGATAATGTAGAGAAGAATTATGGCTCGATTGGCGGTGTCCCTATCGAAGTGTTGAATGGGGTTTCCCTAAAGGTTCACGCAGGTGATATAACTGCGGTTGTCGGGTCGTCTGGATCCGGCAAGAGTACGTTGTTACATTTGTTAGGAGGTCTTGATAGACCAAATCGCGGAGAGGTGAGGATTAACGATGAGTCATTTTCAACTTTATCGGAGACTAAAATTTGTGAAATTCGTAATCGGTCAATTGGGTTCGTGTATCAATTTCATCATTTACTGCTGGAGTTTACAGCCCTGGAAAATGTCGCCATGCCGTTGCTGATGCGTGAAACTACGGCAGCAGATGCTCAAGCTAAGGCCTCTGACATGTTGATTCGTGTTGGCTTGGGTCATCGTCTCGGTCATCAACCGACCGAGTTATCTGGGGGGGAGAGGCAACGGGTTGCTATCGCTAGAGCTCTTGTAACTGATCCTTCGTGCTTGTTGGCTGATGAGCCTACGGGTAATTTGGATAAATTTAGCGCCGCATGTTTTATGGATCTTATTTTCCAGATTAATGAGGAGCTAAACACTAGTGTTGTGGTTGTGACGCACGATATCGAATTGGCGTCCAAAATGCACCGGATCTATCGTTTGGATGATGGTAAGTTGAGTCTTGGTCCCTTATAGGGAATCTATTAGAGCTAAATAGACTGTGGCCTCGGCGAGTTTTGACATCTAGGCGTTTAGTGCTAGAATCCGGCTTCCTTTAGGCGCGTAGCTCAGTTGGTTAGAGCACCACCTTGACATGGTGGGGGTCGTTGGTTCGAATCCAATCG
>NHCB01000012.1 GCA_002167745.1 Betaproteobacteria bacterium TMED22 | reverse complement strand
CCATGCGGATGATCAACTGGATTCATAGCGACACCTCTAACCGTTGGCCTAATTCCTCTCCAGCGTTTTGCGCCTGCTTTACCTAGACTTCTCAGACTATGCTCACTGTTGCCAACCTCCCCGATAGTTGCCCGACACTCGATCAATATCTTTCGGATCTCCCCAGATCTTAAGCGTAGCTGAGCATAAGGACCCTCTTTGGCCAACAACTGCACCGAAGTTCCTGCCGATCGCGCCATCTGGGCACCTTTGCCAGGCTTCATCTCTATGCAGTGAATCGTCGTACCGACAGGAATATTTTTAATCGGAAGAGAATTACCAACCTTTATTGCTGCCAAAGGTCCGCTATCCAGCTGATCACCAGCGTTGACTCCGCGAGGAGCGAGGACGTAACGCCTCTCTCCATCAGAGTAAAGTATCAATGCGAGATTTGCACTACGATTTGGATCGTACTCCAATCTCTCGACGCGACCAGGAATCCCGTCTTTATCTCGCTTAAAATCGATAATACGATAATGACGCTTATGACCACCACCCTGGTGACGAGTGGTGATATGACCTTTACTGTTGCGACCCGCCTTACTGTGAAGCGCCTCTAAAAGCGGTTCATGCGGACGACCTTTGTGGAGGTCCTTATTAACCACCGTCACAACACTGCGTCGGCCCGGCGAGGTAGGTTTCATTTTAACAAGAGCCATTAGCTAACCTCCCTGGTTGATAGATCGATATCCTGACCTGGCTTAAGACAAACATAAGCTTTCTTCCAATTCTTTCTTTGACCAATTCGTTGCCCAGTTCGCTTCTTCTTACCCTTAACGTTAACAACTTGCACACTGTCGACATCTTTTTTAAAGAGCACCTCGACCGCCGACTTGATTTCAGCCTTGGTGGCATCTGTTGAAACTCGGAACACAAACTGACTACGAGCATCTGCAAGCTCTGTTGCCTTCTCTGAGACCACAGGACCCAAAATCACTTTTAACAATCTCTCTTGACTAAACTTCAACTCGCTCATGACAGTGACTCCTCTAACTGAGCAATCGCTTCTTTGGTAATCACGACTTTCTCAAAGTGCAAAAGACTCACAGGGTCGGCTTGTTTTGGAGTTAAAACATCGACGGTATGAAGGTTTCTTGCCGCTAAATATAAGTTCTCATCAGGATCACTTGTGACCACCAGCGCGCTACTCAAACCCAATTCTTTTATCTTGTTGCTAAGTAACTTAGTTTTTGGTGCATCAACAACAAACCCATCGACCACGATTAATCTCTCTTCTCGAACCAATTGAGACAATATCGACGAGATCCCGGCTCGATACATCTTTTTATTAATCTTCTGCGTAAAGTTCTCGTCTGGACTAGAGGGAAAAGCCTTTCCCCCTCCACGCCATATCGGGCTGCTAGCTGAGCCCGCACGTGCACGTCCAGTGCCCTTTTGTTTCCATGGCTTACGTCCGGAACGCGTCAGGTCACCTCGTGCTTTTTGAGCACGAGTTCCGCTTCGAGCATTTGCCATAAAAGAAACTACCAACTGATGTATCAAGGACTCGTTATAGTCTCTCGCAAACAAAGTATCTGATACCTGAATCGATTCTCCGGCCTGATTTGAGCTATTTAGAATTTTCAATTCCATATTTATGCTCCCTTCTTCACGGAAGGAATAACTACGACATCCGATCCATCGGCGCCAGGCACTGAACCCTTCACAAAAATCAAATTCCTCTCTTTATCAAGCTTTACAAGCTGAATATTCTGAGCGGTGCGTTTAACTGAACCCAAGTGACCTGCCATCTTTTTCCCTGGGAAAACCCGACCCGGATCTTGGTTCATACCTGTTGACCCGTGCGCATTATGCGTGATTGACTGACCGTGACTTGCTCGCTGGGAAGAAAAGTTATGCCTCTTAATCGCGCCAGCGAAACCCTTACCTTTGGTAACGCCGGAAATATCGACGAACTTTATCTCATCAAACAAGCTCACGTCTAAAGCTTGTCCGAGCTCAATGTCGTCAGAAGCTTCAGGCCCAAATCGAAATTCGTGGAATCCACGGGCGCTCTCGACACCAGCTTTCGCAAGATGTCCGGAAATGGCTTTATTAATTCGACTACGTCTACGCTCCCCATAAGCAACTTGAACAGCAGCATAGCCATCTGTCTCATTAGACTTAACTTGAGACACACGATTATTCGAAAGATCAAGGATGGTCACTGGGACGGACTCTCCGGCTTCAGTGAATATCCTGGTCATTCCTACTTTACGACCAATCATTCCTAAACTCATTATTATTTCCTCAATTGAGGGACCCACTTCAATTGGCGGGTCTTTAATTATTCAACAAAATCTCAGAGCCTAAAGACTCCAATCTAAATACTAAAAATACTACAGCTTAATTTCTACATCCACGCCGGCGGGCAAATCGAGTTTCATTAACGCATCTACTGTCTTATCTGTAGGGTCGATAATATCCATCAATCGCTGGTGTGTACGCATCTCCAACTGCTCACGAGACTTTTTGTCTACGTGCGGAGATCGGAGTAAATCGAAACGCTCTTTACGCGTCGGCAAAGGA
Organism: Betaproteobacteria bacterium TMED22; assembly: GCA_002167745.1. Classification (GTDB taxonomy): domain Bacteria; phylum Pseudomonadota; class Gammaproteobacteria; order Burkholderiales; family Eutrophovitaceae; genus Eutrophovita. The sequence continues at coordinate 16,839 of NHCB01000012.1, read as the reverse complement.
ACAGGGCCCTTAACTACAGCGCCAGTCCTTTTAGCAGTTTCTACAATCTCGATGGCCGACTGATCAATCAATCTGTAATCAAAAGCTTTCAAGCGTATTCGAATTTTTTGGTTATCCATTCAATTATCTCTTAAAAAGAGCAGCATGCATATACAAGCTGCTCAATTAAATTTACTCCGTGACTTTAGAGACGACACCAGCACCTACGGTACGGCCGCCCTCTCGAATCGCGAATCGTAATCCTTCTTCCATCGCTATAGGCTGAATCAACGTCACCTTCATCTGAACGTTATCACCAGGCATCACCATTTCAGTTCCCTCTGGCAAATCACAAGCACCCGTCACATCAGTTGTTCTAAAGTAGAACTGAGGGCGATATCCATTGAAGAACGGGGTATGCCGCCCACCTTCATCTTTGCTCAGAATGTAAACCTCAGCATCAAATTTGATGTGCGGTGTAATTGAACCGGGCTTAGCCAATACTTGACCACGCTCAACATCTTCACGCTTCGTGCCCCGAAGGAGAACACCAACGTTATCGCCAGCCTGACCTTGGTCCAGCAGCTTACGAAACATCTCAACACCCGTACACACTGTCTTAACCGTATCTTTCAAGCCAACAATCTCAATCTCTTCGTTAACCTTGACAATACCTCGCTCAACACGACCCGTCACTACCGTGCCACGACCTGATATAGAAAATACGTCCTCTACAGGCATTAGAAACGCCATATCTAGCGTTCGTTCTGGCTCAGGAATGTATGTATCAAGCGCTTCAGCAAGCTTCATGATCGCTTCCTCACCATGCTCNCCTGTGTCGCCCTCAAGCGCCTTAAGCGCAGACCCAATCACGATCGGAGTGTCATCACCCGGGAAGTCGTACTTAGATAGCAGCTCTCGCACTTCCATCTCAACCAATTCAAGCAACTCAGCATCATCAACCATATCGGCTTTGTTCAAAAACACGATGATGTAAGGAACACCAACCTGGCGCGCTAACAAAATATGCTCTCGAGTCTGTGGCATTGGACCATCTGCCGCTGAAACCACTAGGATCGCACCGTCCATCTGCGCCGCACCTGTAATCATATTCTTAACGTAATCAGCGTGGCCTGGACAATCAACGTGAGCGTAATGACGACCTTCAGTCTCATACTCAACGTGCGATGTATTAATCGTAATACCCCTGGCTTTCTCCTCAGGCGCATTATCAATTTGATCGTAACCCTTTTGTTCGCCGCCAGTCTTGGCAGACAAAACAGTTGTAATCGCCGCCGTTAGCGTCGTCTTACCATGGTCAACGTGCCCAATTGTTCCAACATTCACGTGCGGTTTTGTCCGCTCAAACTTTCCCTTTGCCATGATGTCCTCTTAACCTTTAATCAATTAGTCAAAAACCGATAATTACTATTTATTATTTACGACTGCTTCCGCAACATTTTTAGGCGCATCAGCATAATGCTTAAACTCCATCGAGTAAGTTGCACGTCCCTGCGTTAGCGAGCGCAATGTGGTGGAGTAGCCAAACATCTCGGATAATGGGACTTCTGCTCGAATAGCCTTCCCGCCACCGACCATATCTTCCATTCCTTGGATGGTGCCTCGACGTCCAGACAAGTCACCCATCACGTCACCCATTTTTTCCTCAGGTGTTTCCACGTCAACGGCCATCATCGGCTCAAGCAAGACCGCGGTCGCCTTTCTCATGCCATCCTTAAATGCCATTATCGCAGCCATTTTAAAAGCATTTTCAGACGAATCAACCTCATGGTACGAACCATCAAACAAAGTAACCTTAACATCAACCACTGGATAGCCAGCAACAACCCCTGAGGTCATGGCCTCATTCAACCCTTTCTGAACTGCAGGAATATAATCTTTCGGCACAGACCCGCCTTTAGTCGCATCAAGGAATTCAAAGCCCTTACCCTGATCAGCAGGCTCCATTTTCAACCAAACGTGGCCATACTGCCCTTTACCACCACTCTGTTTTACAAACTTACCCTCAATTTCGATAGATTTTTTAATAGCTTCTCTATAAGCAACCTGAGGCTTTCCAATATTGGCGTCGACGCTAAACTCGCGACTCATTCGATCAACCAAAATCTCAAGGTGCAGCTCCCCCATACCAGAGATAATTGTTTGACCAGATTCCTCGTCCGTTTTCACTCGGAAGGAGGGGTCCTCTTGCGCCAAGCGACTCAAAGCAATACCCATTTTTTCCTGATCAGCCTTAGTTTTAGGTTCTACCGCTTGAGAGATTACCGGGTCTGGAAATTCCATTCTCTCCAAAATAACAGCCTTATCTTGGACACACAAAGTGTCACCAGTCGTAGCATCCTTCAATCCAACCGCTGCCGCTATATCTCCAGCTCGAACCTCTTTCAACTCTTCTCGGTTATTCGCATGCATCTGAAGTATGCGACCAATCCGCTCTTTCTTACCTTTCACCGGGTTATAGACAGAATCCCCTGCCTGGAGAGATCCTGAGTACACCCTGAAAAAGATTAACTGTCCAACATAAGGATCAGTCATAATCTTAAATGCCAATGCAGAGAATGGTTCTGAGTCGTCTGCCTTTCGATCTGCAGGCTCACCAGCCTCTGTCTCACCAGTAATCGCTGGAACGTCAAGCGGCGAGGGTAAATAATCAATCACGCCGTCCAACATCGCTTGTACACCTTTATTTTTAAATGCGGTACCACACATCATGGGCACAATTTCAACCGCAATAGTACGTAGACGGATGCCCTCTTGAATTTCATCCTCAGACAGTTCACCCTCTTCAAGGTACTTATTCATCAATTCCTCTGATGACTCTGCTGCTGCCTCGACAAGCTTTTCTCGCCAGTCATCACATTCAGCTTGGAGCTCAGCGGGAATATCCCTCATTTCAAATTTCGTACCACCCGTCGCGTCATCCCAGTAAATTGCCTTCATTTTTACCAGATCGACGACCCCTTCAAACCCCTCTTCCGCACCAATGGGAACCTGAAGCGCTACTGGATTGGCTTTTAACCGAGCGCGCATTTGATCAAAAACTTTAAAGAAGTTCGCACCCTGCCGATCCATCTTGTTCACAAACGCCATTCTCGGCACGCGATATTTATTAGCTTGGCGCCAAACTGTTTCTGATTGAGGTTGAACTCCACCGACGGCACAATAAACCATGCAGGCCCCATCAAGCACTCGCATCGAGCGCTCGACCTCAATCGTAAAGTCCACGTGCCCAGGGGTATCAATAATATTGATCCGATGCTCGGGCAAAGCTCCGTCCATTCCCTTCCAAAAACACGTTGTTGCTGCAGACGTAATGGTGATTCCGCGCTCACGCTCTTGCGCCATCCAATCCATTACTGCGGCTCCGTCATGTACCTCACCAACCTTATGAGAGACACCCGTGTAGAACAGAATACGCTCGGTCGTAGTGGTTTTACCAGCGTCGATATGTGCACTGATTCCGATATTTCGGTAACGCTCTAATGGAGTAGTTCGGGCCATGCGTGCTTTCTACGAAACTAATTAATTAAAAACGGAAATGGGAGAATGCCTTATTTGCTTCTGCCATACGATGAACTTCTTCTTTCTTCTTGACTGCACCTCCACGTCCTTCAGACGCATCTTTTAGCTCATTACCCAATCTCGCTGCCATAGATTTTTCGCTCCTGGATCTTGCCGCCTCTTTGAGCCAACGCATCGCCAAAGCGCTACGTCTAGATGGTCGAACCTCGACGGGAACTTGATAATTTGCTCCTCCAACCCGTCGAGATTTAACCTCAACAAGGGGACGAACGTTAGATAGAGCCGTGTTAAATACTTCCAAGGGATCAGCCTGCCCACCCTTTTGGATATGGTCAAGAGCCCCATAAACGATCCGTTCAGCCACAGATTTTTTACCAGCCTGCATTATTACATTCATAAATTTCGCGACCTCTTGGTTGTGAAATTTTGGATCTGGCAATATCTCCCGCTTTGGCACTTCTCTACGTCTTGGCATTGAATCCTCTTTATATTTTTCCTAATAACGACTAAATGTCGTTAAATCTTTAACCCTTAGCCCTTTTGGCCCCATACTTAGACCTAGCCTGCTTACGATCCTTTACGCCCTGCGTATCAAGACTACCTCGCACGACGTGATATCGAACTCCGGGAAGATCTTTAACTCGGCCACCTCTAATCAACACAACGGAGTGCTCTTGGAGATTATGGCCTTCTCCCCCGATATAACTAATAACTTCAAAGCCAGTCGTTAAACGCACTTTGGCGACCTTTCGAAGTGCCGAATTCGGCTTTTTAGGTGTGGTTGTATAAACCCTAGTGCATACGCCACGTTTTGCTGGCGCACCGCCCAGCGCCGGCACCTTGCTTTTCGCGATTGGCACTGACCGGCCTTTGCGAACCAATTGATTTGTAGTTGGCATCTTAAAATTCGAGTCCTAAAGTAATATGGCCTAAACAAACAACAATCGGGGCCAACAAATCGTTAACCCCAATATCTGATTTAATAACCGTTACCCAACCATTCGCAGACTGGGAAAAAGACGGGCGATTCTAAGACCACCCGCCGCCTATGTCAAGCCGCAGCCTCCCCTTCGTCTTCCGAAACCTCCTCAAATACATCATTAGATTCAGGAACCACAGCCTCAAAAATATCAGGAACTTCTGGTCGTTTTCGATTTCGATGGTACGCAAGCCCAGTTCCGCCGGGAATCAAACGACCCACAATGACGTTTTCTTTAAGGCCCCGGAGCTCATCTCGTTTACCCATAATAGCCGCTTCAGTGAGCACTCTAGTTGTTTCTTGGAAAGACGCGGCAGAAATAAATGAATCGGTCGATAGCGATGCTTTAGTAATACCTAACAACACATTGTCGTATGTAGCCGGCGCTTTATCCTCAGCCACGAGCTCTTCGTTTGCCGCCAAAACGTCTGAACGCTCTACTTGCTCACCTTGAATGAAGTCGGTTGCGCCAGAATTTGTGATATTAACGCGACGCAACATCTGTCTGACGATAACTTCAATGTGCTTATCATTTATCTTCACACCCTGTAAGCGATAGACATCCTGCACTTCGTCGATGATATATCTGGCTAACGCTTCAATACCCAATAACTTAAGAATCTCATGCGGATCTGGCGGGCCATCAACAATCATCTCCCCAACGTTAACCATTTGGCCTTCGTGCACCATCACATGTTTATCTTTCGAGATTAAAAACTCGTGAGATACGCCTTCGCTATCCGTGATAACCAATCGCTGCTTACCTTTTGTATCCTTTCCAAACGATACCGCGCCCGTGACAGCCGCTAACACCCCGGCATCTTTCGGTGCACGGGCTTCGAATAGTTCCGCAACTCTAGGCAAACCGCCTGTGATATCCCTCGTTTTAGAACTTTCCTGCGGAATACGGGCTAAGATTTCTCCAACTCCAACTTTTTGTCCATTCTTCACGGTAATCACAGAATTAACCGGCACCGTTATATTGACCGGCGTTTCGGTTCCGGCGATCTTAATTTCCTCGCCACTTTCATCGATCAATCGAACGCTTGGACGCACATCTTTGCCTTGAGAAGATGAGCTTCTCTTCGGATCAGTCACAACCAAAGTGGACAACCCTGTAACCTCATCGATCTGCCGGGCAGCGGTAACACCCTCCTCAACATTCTCGAATTTAACTGTCCCAGAATATTCTGTAACAATCGGTCGTGTATGTGGGTCCCAATTCGCAAGGATCTTTCCTGCTTTCTCCGATATCCCGTCCGAAACATGTAACAATGCTCCGTAGGGAACTTTGTGTCTTTCTCTTTCCCTACCTACCTCATCGTGCACCACAACTTCACCAGAACGGGCGATCACAACCTTTTCGTCCCGCTCATTAGTCACGTACCGCATTTGAGGAGAAAATTTAATAACTCCTTTTGACTTTGATTCAATCTGACTTGCTACCGCAGTACGTGACGCGGCTCCACCAATGTGGAAAGTCCGCATCGTTAACTGGGTTCCAGGCTCACCAATGGATTGAGCCGCAATCACACCTACCGCCTCCCCAGAACTTACTAAGTGCCCACGACCGAGGTCTCGGCCGTAGCATTTCGCGCATAGCCCATAACGCGTTTCACACGTAAGAGCCGTCCTTACTTTGACTTCATCAACCCCGCTATTTTCAATCTGATGTACTAACTTTTCATCGAGTAGCGTTCCTGCTGTTGCGAGCAAGGCCCCATTTTCGGGATCTATTAAATCATCAGCAACTACTCTGCCAAGAATTCGTTCGCTCAGCGGCTCAATAACCTCCCCACCTTCAATCAAAGCTTTTTGAACGAAGCCACGCGAGGTACCACAATCATCTTCAACGACAACTAAATCTTGCGTGACATCTACCAACCTCCGAGTCAAGTAACCAGAATTAGCGGTCTTAAGCGCTGTGTCTGCAAGTCCTTTTCGAGCACCGTGCGTCGAAATAAAGTACTGCAAAACATTCAAGCCCTCTCTGAAGTTCGCTGTAATCGGAGTCTCAATAATCGATCCATCCGGCTTTGCCATGAGCCCACGCATTCCGGCCAATTGACGAATCTGAGCCGCAGATCCTCTGGCACCAGAATCAGCCATCATATAGATAGAATTAAATGACTCCTGATGAACTTGCTGCCCTTTTTCATCTTTGAGTAGCGCCCAAGAACTAGAATCAGAATTCCATTTCTTTACTGGCTCTTGACCTAAACGGTCCATCATTGCCTTAGCAACCACATCTCCTGCGCGACCCCAAATGTCGACAACTTTGTTATAGCGCTCACCTTGAGTGACTAGACCGGAGGTATACTGATCTTCAATTTCTTTTACCTCCTCCTCAGCTTCAGCAAGAATAGTACCCTTATCCTCTGGAATCTCCATATCCTTAACTGCGAAAGACAAGCCAGCCCGCGTCGCGAAAGTAAATCCCGTATTCATTAACTTATCCGCAAAAATAACAGTCTCCCGCGTCCCACACTCCCGGAAACTTATGTTAATTAAGCGGGAAATCTCTTTCTTTTTTAGCGTCTTGTTGATGATGTCGAATGGTAATCCCTCTGGAAGGACCTCTGATAAAAATGACCGACCAACAGTAGTCCTGTAACGACTAGTGCTTCTTGTGAGACCTGCGTCAACATCAACCTTACCTTCAGTGATACGAACCTCGCATGAAGCCTGAAGATCAATATCACCATTTTCATACGCACGCCTAGCCTCTGTGACGTTAGAGAAGATCATACCCTCTCCCTTTGCTCCCAACTTCTCTCTAGACATATAGTAGAGACCTAAAACGATATCTTGGGAAGGAACGATAATCGGCTCTCCGTTAGCTGGAGATAACACGTTATTTGAAGCCATCATCAAAACTCTAGCTTCCATCTGCGCCTCAATCGATAGCGGGACATGAACCGCCATTTGGTCACCGTCAAAGTCAGCGTTGAAGGCCGCACACACTAAGGGATGTAACTGAATCGCTTTGCCCTCGATTAACACTGGCTCAAAAGCCTGAATACCCAACCGATGGAGAGTTGGCGCTCTATTTAACAGAACAGGATGTTCTCTAATGACGCCTTCCAGAATATCCCATACCTCTGGTACTTCCTGCTCCACCAATCGCTTAGCCGCCTTGATGGTCGTAGCAAACCCTAAAGTCTCGAGCTTATGAAAAATAAACGGCTTAAATAACTCAAGCGCCATCTTCTTAGGTAAACCACATTGGTGTAGCTTCAACTGAGGCCCTACGACGATTACGGAGCGCCCAGAGTAATCGACGCGTTTACCCAATAAGTTTTGGCGAAAACGGCCACCCTTACCTTTGATCATATCCGCTAAAGACTTCAATGGCCGCTTATTGGCCCCCGTCATCGCTTTACCCCGTCGTCCGTTGTCGAGCAGTGAATCAACTGACTCTTGGAGCATTCGCTTTTCATTTCTACAAATAATTTCTGGCGCTTTGAGTTCAAGTAATCTTTTCAACCTATTATTTCGGTTAATTACCCTTCTGTATAAATCATTAAGATCTGATGTAGCAAAACGTCCACCGTCTAGCGGAACTAAGGGGCGAAGATCAGGAGGGAGCACTGGCAGAACCTCCATAACCATCCACTCAGGCTTAATGCCAGACTTATGAAAAGCTTCTAAAACCTTAAGTCTTTTAGCAATTTTTTTAATTTTAGTCTCTGAGCCAGTTTCGCTAAGTTCCTGACGAAGTTTTTCTACTTCACCACCGATATCGATGTTCTTGAGAAGCTCCCGAATCCCTTCAGCTCCCATAACCGCTGAAAACTCATCGCCAAACTCTTCGAACTTCTCTAAGTAATTATCTTCAGACAATAGATCTCCCTTATTAAGCGGAGTCATGCCTGGGTGCGTCACGATATAAGCTTCAAAATACAGCACTCGTTCGATATCTCGAAGTGGAATATCTAAAACTATTCCCAACCTTGAAGGTAGGGACTTCAGGAACCAGATATGAGCCACGGGAGACGCAAGTTCAATATGAGCCATTCGCTCACGACGAACTTTTGATAGCGTAACCTCAACACCACACTTCTCACAAATAACACCTCGGTGCTTTAGCCTTTTATACTTTCCACAAAGACACTCGTAATCCTTAGTAGGGCCAAAAATCTTTGCGCAAAACAAACCATCTCTCTCGGGCTTGAAAGTCCGATAATTGATTGTCTCAGGCTTTTTTACTTCTCCATAAGACCAAGATCGAATCTTCTCAGGAGATGCGAGACTGATTTTGATGGCATCAAAATCCTCTTCTTGCTTTGCTTGCTTAAATAAATCTAACAACGCTTTCATTGTTTACCCCTTTAAAATTCTTTATCGACGAATTAGGTGCGGTTTAAATTCGGCTTTAGTGACGGTCAAGGTCAATATCGATGACGAGCGATCGTATCTCTTTGACTAAAACATTGAATGACTCAGGCATCCCTGCGTCGATTTTGTGCTCACCTTTTACGATGTTTTCATACACTTTAGTTCGCCCATTAACGTCATCAGACTTGACCGTAAGCATTTCTTGTAAAGTGTAAGATGCTCCGTATGCTTCTAACGCCCACACTTCCATCTCCCCAAAACGCTGGCCACCAAATTGAGCCTTACCACCAAGCGGTTGTTGCGTGACTAAAGAGTATGGACCTGTAGAACGCGCATGCATTTTGTCATCAACTAAGTGATGCAACTTCAGCACATGCATATATCCGACGGTAACTTCCTGGTCAAACTGATCTCCGGTCCTACCATCGATAAGCTTAATTTGCCCACTTTGAGGCAATCCGGCGAGTTCCAGCATTTGTCTAATTTCCGGCTCATCAGCTCCGTCAAATACTGGGGTTGCAAATGGGACACCATGTTTCAATTGCCCCGCCAGATCTAATACTTCCTGATCTGAGAGCGTTTCAATGGTCTCAATCTTGCCGCTGGTATTGTAAACCTTAGACAGGAACTGTCTAATCTCATCAATCTTACTTTGCGCGCGTAACATAGCACCAATCTTGTGGCCAAGACCTTTAGCTGCCCACCCAAGGTGCGTCTCCAGAATCTGGCCTACATTCATGCGAGAAGGCACGCCTAGGGGATTAAGCACAATATCCATTGGCGTGCCGTCAGCGGTGTGGGGCATGTCCTCGATCGGTACGATCTTAGAAATTACACCCTTATTGCCGTGTCTTCCTGCCATTTTATCGCCCGGTTGCAACCGTCGCTTAACCGCAAGATACACTTTCACCATTTTCTGAACACCAGGCTGCAACTCATCACCCGAGGTTAACTTCTTCTCCTTTTCATCATATCGTAAGTCAAAGTCAACTCGAGCCTGTTCGATGCCCTCGCGAATCTGCTCAACTTGATGAGCTGCACTCTCGTTTTGAAGCACGATATCAAACCAATTGTATCGATCTACATCGGCAAGGTACGATTTAGTGACCTTAGCGCCTTTTGAAAGTTTACCCGAACCGTCATTAGTCTTCGGCCCACTGTTAGCTACTTTTCCCATCAGGAGCCGCTCCATTCGACCAAACGCATCGTTTTCAACAATCCGCATTTGATCTGATAAATCCTTACGAAAGCGTCCCAATTCGTCATCAACAATTGCCTGTGCACGACTGTCTCTTTCTACGCCCTCACGAGTGAAGACCTGCACGTCAATCACGGTACCGGCCATACCTGACGGAACCCGAAGAGACGTATCTTTAACATCCGAAGCTTTTTCACCAAAGATTGCACGCAGTAGCTTCTCTTCTGGAGTCAATTGCGTTTCACCTTTCGGAGTCACCTTACCTACCAAAACGTCGCCAGCATGAACCTCCGCGCCGATATAGACAACACCTGACTCATCTAAACGCCCTAACTGAGACTCGGCAAGATTGGAAATATCTCTTGTTATTTCCTCTGATCCTAGCTTCGTATCTCTGGCCACAATGGATAACTCTTCAATATGAATCGATGTAAAACGATCTTCGGCTACGATTCTTTCTGAGATGAGTATTGAATCCTCAAAGTTAAAGCCATTCCATGGCATGAACGCAACGAGAAGGTTCTGTCCTAACGCTAACTCACCTAAATCTGTAGACGCTCCATCTGCAATCACATCGCCACTCGCAACGATATCTCCTGGCTTAACAATCGGTTTTTGATTGATATTCGTATTTTGATTAGAGCGCGTATATTTAACCAAATTGTATATATCAACACCGACATCTCCGGCACGCGTCTCATCATCATTAACTCTAATAACGACTCTTGCAGCATCGACATAATCAACAAGTCCACCTCGTTCAGCTTGAACAGCGGTTCCTGAATCAACCGCCACCGTTCTCTCAATTCCCGTACCTACAAGAGCCTTCTCCGCTCGCAACGTAGGAACGGCCTGCCGTTGCATATTAGAACCCATCAGAGCTCTGTTAGCATCATCATGCTCTAGAAATGGAATCAAAGATGCAGCCACGGAAACAATCTGGGACGGCGCAACATCCATCATCTCCACTCGCTCTGGGGACACTAAAGTGAATTCGCCACGGTGTCGACACGACACTAGCTCGTCAGTTAACTTACCCCCTTTATCATAAGCAGCGTTCGCTTGTGCAATAACGTATTGACCCTCGTCAATTGCTGACAAATATTCGATCTCATCTGTTACTTTTCCATCCTTCACACGCACATAAGGGGTTTCCAGAAACCCATACTCGTTCGTTCGCGCGTAAATCGCTAACGAGTTGATAAGACCAATATTTGGTCCCTCTGGTGTCTCAATAGGACATACCCGTCCGTAATGCGTCGGATGCACATCCCGAACTTCAAAACCAGCACGCTCTCGCGTCAGTCCTCCAGGCCCCAAAGCAGATATTCGTCGCTTGTGAGTGATCTCTGAAAGAGGATTTGTTTGATCCATAAATTGGGATAATTGAGAAGATCCAAAGAATTCTCGGACGGCCGCTGAAACCGGCTTTGCGTTAATCAAGTCATGAGGCATCAAATTCTCCGACTCAGCTTGAGACAATCGTTCTCTTACCGCACGCTCCACTCGAACCAACCCGGAACGAAATTGATTCTCAGCCAGCTCCCCGACTGAGCGAACACGTCGGTTGCCTAAATGATCAATATCGTCAATCTCGCCACGTCCATTACGCAATTCAACCAGAATGGCGATAACAGCTAATATATCGGCGTTAGTCAGAGTGCCCTCTTCGGGAATGTTGTTTTTCTGAGCCTCGTCATAGAAACTCTTGAGCCAGTCCGATGTTTTAGCATCTATGGCTTCTGGATATGCTCTTCTATTAAATTTCATCCGACCAACAGCAGACAAATCATAGCGCTGCGAAGTATAGAATAAAGAACCAAATAAGGCGTTAACCGAGTCCTCGGTTGGCGGCTCACCAGGACGCATCATTCTATAGATCGCCACCTTAGCTGAAAGCTGGTCCGGAGTATCGTCAGACCTTAATGTTTGCGAAATATAAGCGCCTTGATCTAAATCATTCACGTAGAGTGTCTCAATCTCACCTATATTTCCCTCAATCAACTTTTCGATCAGCTCCTCAGTTAACTCCTCGTTAGCGGAAGCAATGATTTCACCCGTATCTAAATCGATGATATTTCTGGCCAAAATCCTACCGACAAGGAATTCGTTCTCAACAACGACCTTTTCAACACCCGCCTCACGTATATCACGAACGTGTTTCGCCGTAATTCGCTTATCTTTTTCGACAATTAACTTTCCTTGCTTCGTCTTAATATCAAAGCGAGCGGTCTCACCTCTCAATCTATCAGGCTTTATATGAAATTCGGGACCTTTTTTTCCAAATTCAAATTGATCGAATGAATAAAAGAAGCCGAGAATATCTTCCGCATTCATACCAATAGACTTCAACAAAATCGAGACTGGCAGTTTACGGCGCCGGTCAATTCGGAAAAATAAATGATCTTTGGGATCGAACTCAAAATCAAGCCAAGAGCCACGATAAGGAATAACCCGAGCAGAAAAAAGTAATTTACCCGATGAATGAGTCTTGCCTCGATCATGCTCAAAAAACACCCCAGGAGAGCGGTGCAATTGGGACACAATTACCCGCTCTGTTCCGTTGATAACAAAAGATCCTGTGGAAGTCATCAAGGGAATCTCGCCCATGTAGACGACCTGTTCTTTCGCCTCTTTTATCACTTGCTTGGGTGAATCTTTGTCAAGCAACGTCAGGCGAACGCGTGCGCGCAATGGTGCGGCATAGGTCAGGCCTCGCTGCTGGCATTCTTTCACGTCAAAAGCCGGAGCGCCCATTTCATAGGAAACAAACTCCAAGCGGGCATTTCCTGAATGACTCTCGATCGGGAATATAGACTCAAACGCGCTTTGTAAGCCCTGTGATCCTCGCTCCTCGGTAGTAGCTCCTGATTGGAGGAACTCCGAGTATGACTCCAACTGGGTCGTAAGCAAATAAGGGACAGGAGCAACTCCTTGACGCTTCGCAAAACTTTTTCGAATGCGTTTTTTTTCAGTGAAAGAATAGGCCATTAAAGTCTCCGTATATAGAGCCCAGAGATAATAGTCTGAGCGTTGACGTCAATTAAAAGGGCCTGGCGGTTGGCCTCTACCAACCTCTGGCGGACGGCTGGATGAACCAGCCCGACCAAACCTTGAAAATACAACAAAAGCGTAAATAAAAATCAAAAAATTTTTATTTAAACTCTTCGAAACACAAATCGGCTTGCCCCAACCAGGGACAGGCCGCCTTGCTTATTTCACTAATAACGAACTACTTAACTTCGACGGTTGCACCAGCCTCTTCAAGCTGCTTTTTGAAGTCATCCGCTTCCGCTTTTGAAACGCCCTCCTTGATGGCCTTTGGCGCGCCATCAACAAGATCTTTAGCCTCTTTTAGGCCAAGTGAAGTAATCGCTCTCACAGCCTTGATAACTGAAACCTTATTATCTCCGATACTGGCAACAATCACATCGAATTCAGTCTTTTCTGCAGCGGCTTCTCCACCACCGCCAGCTGCTCCAGGAGCCGCTACCGCGACAGCAGCAGCTGCCGCTGAAACGCCAAACTTTTCTTCCATCTCCGTAATTAGCTCAGATAATTCCAACACAGACATACCGGAAATTGCTTCTAAAATTTCTGCCTTACCCATTATTATTTCTCCTAAAATCAACTTTGAGTGTTCACTTAAATGTAAATAGTGTTTAAGCCGCTTCTTTCTCTTTCATATCTCTAACCGCAGCAACACCCCGTACAAATTTCGTTGGTACTTCGTTTAACGTTTGAACGAACTTTGCGATTGGTGCCTGCATCGTCCCTAGCAACTTAGACAGTAACTCGTCTCGACTCGGCATCTTCGCTAAAACAGAGACATCCAAAGCGGACATCACCTGGTTTTTCATCGAACCTACCTTTATCTGAAACTTATCATTACTCTTTGAAAAGTCACTAAAGACTTTAGCAACGGCGACAGGGTCATCTGAAATCCCATAAGCTAAAGGGCCTACCATGTCCCCAGACAATCCTTCAAAAGGGGTATCTTTTACCGCCAACTTGGCCAAAGTATTCTTGAGAACCCGCAGATAAACACCACTATTTCGGGCGCTAACCCTTAGTTGCGTCATCTCCTCAACCGTCAATCCTCGGTACTCCGCAAGCACTAATGCTTCAGCAGCAATAAGCTTGTCAGAAACCTCACCGATGACAGTCTCTTTTTGTTTCCTATTGAGACTCAAGTTTTTCTCCTATTGTTAACAAAAAGTAAGACAAATTGTCTTACCACCAGCTTCAATAGCGTCCTTCGACACAAGCACAGCGATTCACCAAATTCTTGAACACCGACTTGTCTTTAGGTATCACTATCTGCGTAGGCTTAAGAGCCGAAGCCCTAAATTTAGATTCTTAAGAACACCTACGGTCTTTGACAGTCCAGCCCTCCGGCATTTACCGATGAGCTGGTACCAAAGTTCTTCCTACTAATTCGTCCAAGCCGATTGATCAAGGCGCAGACCCGGACCCATCGTGCTTGACACAGCAATACGCTTCAAATAAACACCTTTCGATGCCCCAGGCTTATTTTTATTAAGCGCATCAATCAGTGCTTTAAAATTTTCCGCTAGATCATCTTCAGCAAAAGAGGCTCGACCAATGGTGCAGTGAATAATACCCGCCTTATCAGTTCGAAATTGTACTTGACCGCCTTTCGCGTTTTTAACTGCCTCACTGACATTCGGAGTCACTGTTCCTACCTTTGGATTTGGCATCAGTCCTCTCGGCCCCAAAACTTGACCAAGTTGACCTACAACTCTCATCGCATCTGGGGTCGCAATCACCACATCAAAATCCATCGAACCCGATTTCACTTGCTCAGCCAAGTCTTCAAACCCAACAATATCCGCCCCAGCCGCCTTAGCTTCTTCAGCCTTGTCAGCCTGTGCAAAAACAGCCACCCTAACAGTTTTGCCAGTTCCCTTTGGAAGGACTACCGAACCTCGCACCAGCTGATCTGACTTCTTTGCATCGACACCCAAATTAACCGCTATGTCAATGGACTCATCAAACTTAGCCGTTGAATTTTGCTTCGCCAAACCAAGGGCGTCGTTGAGGGAGTAAAACTTATTGGGATCAACTGTATCTTTAATTTGTTTAATTCTTTGAGATAATTTCGTCATCTTCAGCTCTCCTCAACCTCTACACCCATGCTACGGGCGCTGCCTGCAATAATTTTTACCGCGGCATCTAGGTCGCCCGCATTGAGGTCCTCCATTTTTGCTTTTGCAATCTCCTCAGCCTGAGCTCTAGTCAACTTTCCGACTTTGTCAGTGTGTGGCCGAGGACTTCCCTTATCGAGCTTTATTGCTTTCTTAATGAGCACAGATGCTGGCGGAGTTTTAATGATGAAAGTAAAACTCTTGTCGGCAAATGCAGTGATCACCACAGGAAGGGGAAGCCCAGGCTCATAGCTTTGCGTTTTCGCGTTAAACGCCTTACAAAACTCCATGATATTTAGGCCTCGCTGACCCAACGCTGGGCCAACCGGTGGACTTGGATTTGCCTTGCCGGCGGGAATTTGCAACTTAATAAAACCAACAACTTTCTTTGCCACAACAACACTCCTTAATAGTAAGTGCGGGTCCAGACGCGCCCGAAAGGGAGCTCCCCGATAAAATCTAGCCGGGTATTATAGCTGAAAAAGTACTCTTAAGTTTTCCTATCTGAAAAAACTAATACTAGACTTTTTCTACCTGCTCAAAGTCCAACTCCACCGGAGTTGAGCGTCCAAAAATAGAAACCGAAACACGAATTTTGCTTTTATCGTAGTTTACTTCCTCAACGTTTCCGTGGAAGTCCGCGAATGGTCCATCTTTGACACGAACGCCCTCACCCAGCTCGAACAGAGTTTTCGGCTTCGGCTTCTCAACACCCTCTTGAATTTGACCGAGAATACCATCCACTTCCTTTTGGGTAATAGGCGCCGGCTTATTACCAGAGCCACCGACAAAACCGGTAACCTTAGACGTGCTCTTGACTAAATGCCATGTTTCATCAGTCATGTTCATTTCCACCAATACGTAACCTGGAAAGAATTTCCGCTCACTTATCGACTTTTGACCGCCTTTGATTTCTATAACCTCTTCAACGGGAACCAGTATTTCGCCGAAATGCTGCTCCATTTCAGCCCGCTCAATACGCTCCAACAGACTTCGTTTTACGGTTTTTTCGTAACCTGAATAAGCATGTACCACGTACCATTTCATATTACTTAGTCCCCCACACCGAGAATCATTCGAATCAGCGATCCGAGCACGCCGTCAATACCCCAAAGCACTAGCGCCATAACCAAAACGAACACTACCACGATGCCAGTGGTCTGGGCAGTTTCTTTTTTGGTTGGCCAAACAACTTTCTTTGTCTCAACAATCGCCTCACGGCCAAACTGAATGAACTCCCGCCCCTTTTCAGTAAGAGAGAGCATACCAAAGGCAAGCGCGAATCCAATCAGAACGCAAAGCACCCGAATAACCGTCGGAAGATCACTCAACATGTAGGACCCTACGATACCAGCCATAAATATTAGCGCTGAGAAACTAAGCTTTAACTTATCCATTACCATTTACGCTTACCGTCAAATTAAGGAAACTATTTATATAACGTGCCAGCAGACTGGCAGGCCAGGAGGGTCTCGAACCCCCAACCTTCGGTTTTGGAGACCGACGCTCTACCAATTGAGCTACTGGCCTAACTCATTTACTCCGTGACTTTAGAGACGACACCAGCACCTACGGTACGGCCGCCCTCTCGAATCGCGAATCGTAATCCTTCTTCCATCGCTATAGGCTGAATC
>NHCB01000011.1 GCA_002167745.1 Betaproteobacteria bacterium TMED22 | reverse complement strand
GCTGCCGAAACCAGTTGGCAAGGTGGCACAAACCCCCCTTGTGAAATCCCTGAAAGTATGGGATTCTATAAGAGTCAAAGGAACACAACTCATGGCAACCCCAATCTTCACACTTTCACCCGAAATGCAGGCAACCTGGGATGACATCATGGGGCAGATGATTTCCTTCATTAATGACACAAATGCCGATGTAGATATGGCATACGATTGGGTATGTGATCAACTGGAAATTGATTCCTTTGTTGATAACGACTCAGCATGGAATTCTTTCTATGATGCCTGGGAATCTGCCGACAATCGTAACCAAATGCAATTTGCCCTCTGCTGAGAGTAACACTAACTCCTTCCGTTCTTCATTCACACTTTCTCATGCGTTATTCTGTCCACTGTCCATCTGCTCCATACGAAAATTCTTCCTTTGTTGACATCGATGATGCATGGGGTTTGTGTTTAGATCTCTCTGAAGAATTCGGTTATGCCGAAGTCCGTCAGGGTGAACATATGCTCGGGAGTTACACCGACGGTCGGTGAGAGACAATCGACAAACTGTCACACACTTCCCCCAAACCGCCTCAATCCATCCTATAGTGACGAAGTCACAAACAAAGCGACACCCCATGCGTAAGATCGAATCCCAAATGATTGCCGCTATCAAAGAGGGCAAGTGCTGGAAGTCTGGCAACACTCAAGTTTTGACGCTTGCAGGTGATTCAACTGTACTCCTGCATGGTAACAAGATTGCCGAGATTGATGACTGCTCCCTCAAACTGTTTGATGGTGGTTATCAGTCAACGACCACAAAGTCACGTTTGAATGCGCTTCTTTCTGAGTTTGGATATACTTGCGGAACCAAACGTGAGTATGTTTTCCAGAAGCAATATGAGTGGTTCATTCGAATGTTTGACCTGACAGAAGAGGCAATGCGGACTATTCCTTTCACCAACGGAATGCGTCTGGCAGGATGACAACTCTGGGGGACTAATTCCCCCCTCAATTGTTATCACCAGCGGGGGTGAAGCATCCCGCTCTAAACAACTTCACTACACACAACCAAAGGTAACATCATGATCGCTAAGTTCAACTCCTCCGCTATCAACACCATCGCCACCGAAGGTGATACCGTGACCGTCGAATTCAACGGTGGTCGTCAGTATGATTACAAGTCTGCTGATGTCTCCGGTTTCGTTTCTTCCCTGAACGATGTCATCACCAAAGGCGAATCTGTTGGTCGGTTTGTGAACACCAGCATCCGCAGTAAGTCCCTCCAGACTGTTACTGCCTGATGACAAATTGTGCCCTCTTCACTAACACTGAAGAGGGCACACATAGCATTCGTTCGTGAACAGCAGTTAGGGGGTATTATGCCCCCTTAGCGTCGGCGGGCGTGGCTAAAAACGCCCCACTTCCCTAAGCTATAAACGACCCAAATCGACCTTTCAATTTCTCTCTCTTAAAAAATTTCCCGGCATATATAAAAACGATGACAGGATTTGATGAAATGCAAAAAAATTCCGCAGAAAATTTTACGACCATAGAGGTTGATCCTATAACTGGTGAATATTACGTTATAATTCCCGAATGGATTATTAATGAGAATGGATGGTACGAGGGCACGGAAGTCAATATGGAAGTCGATGGAGATTCTATTATCATCACGGAAGTTAATTGACAGAACACTATATAACTGGTATGATACTGAAGTAGTTTTATTCTATTATGGCTAAAGGATTTACTGTAAAGGCAAAGAAACCACCAGTCCCTAGTAAGGAAGACGAGTGGGACTATGATAAGGCAAAGGAACTTGTAAAAGGAAAGACCATTGTATTTTGTCTACCCGGTCGTGGAGTTTCTTACACGTATTTGAAAAGTTTTGTACAACTTTGTTTTGATCTTGTACAGGCAGGGGCAAGCATCCAGATTTCGCAAGATTATTCCTCCATGGTCAATTTTGCCAGATGCAAGTGTCTTGGAGCAAATGTACTGCGAGGACCGGACCAAATTCCCTGGGACGGTAAGTTACAGTACGATTGGCAGTTATGGATTGATAGTGATATTGTATTCAATACTGAGAAATTCTGGCAGTTAGTTTTGATGGATAAGGACATTGCCGGAGGATGGTACTGTACAGAGGATGGTCGCACCACATCAGTTGCTCATTGGTTGGAGGAGGATGACTTCCGAAACAATGGAGGTGTGATGAACCACGAAACTTTGGAGAGTATCTCTAAGCGTAAGAAACCATTCACAGTGGACTATACGGGTTTTGGGTGGCTTCTGATTAAGCACGGAGTATTTGAGAATGAAGGTATGAAGTATCCATGGTTTGCTCCGAAGATGCAAGTCTTTGAATCTGGTGAAGTACAGGACATGTGTGGCGAGGATGTCTCGTTCTGTCTGGATGCGATTGAATCAGGATTTGAGATTTGGTGTGATCCTCGCATTCGTGTCGGACATGAAAAGACCCGTGTCATCTGATCGATACACCATTCTTCGTAAGAACAAGCGTATTTTTACGAATCTTACGGAGGATGAGTATCTAGAGATCATGCAGGATCTGGCGATTGAATTTTATGAAACCGGATCACCTAATCCGGAGCACCTGAAAACTATTATTACTAATGATCACGGAGGATCTAAATGGCTAGAGCAAAAACAGGACTAATTAAGGACGGTTACGTACAGTCGAAACCGAAAAAAACTCGTCAGGGTAATGGAAAGCACAGTAAGAGGACCGCAACTTCTCGTAACTCTGCTTCTAAGATGTATAGAGGACAAGGTAAGAGATAACTAGATAATATAGTTTTGTAAAGCAACATGGCATGTTTGATAACCAATCTACCTTCAGTAGAAGTATGGGTTCGTAAGGAATATCTAACAGATCATCAAAGTGGGCACGGGGAATTTGTAAAGGGCGTTTGGGTTTCGGCTAAGTCGATTCCCGGACGCGCTTTTTATTTTGAGACATATTTGCCGGAATATGCCGCGATGTATGATAAATTACCGATTAGTGCTTTTCTAAGTGAACCTGTACTTCCTGATCCGGATATGACACTTCATAATCTACAGTTCTGGAACTGTATGGACTATGGTGTGGTGACGGTACAGAAGCAGTTTATTGGTTCTATGCACTACGAGGTCTATACAAGGGATTATGGACCTCAGACGGGCACATATGTATGTACCCTGGACAATTATCATCAGGATCCTGATGTGATTGACTATGCGACCAGTGAAAATCCGTCTGAACACAAGTCACATAACCTTATTGAACTTGATAATGGTCAATATTGCCTTTATCCAAATAATAGAACCAGAATTTATGACAATAGTTTGACTCCTAAAGATCCAAAAGTGCCCGATTTCAAGGTTTCGACCGTGTACTACCAAGTTGAAAACGGACACGATCGTGATGGACTTGGAAATGATGAGAATTATTTTTGGAAAACGGCAAAAGAGCAAGAAAATACTCAAAATGAGGGTATAAATAAATAAAAACTCTGTTCGATGGCGGTTAAACGAACATCAAGAGCGTTTAAGGACATAAGTTTGTCATTTGAACCTCATCCAGTTACGAAAGATTTTCCCATATTAAAGAATGAATCGGCAATTCGCCGTTCTGTAAAAAATATTGTGCTTACAATACCTACAGAAAAGTTTTTTAATTCATTATTTGGGTCCGATGTCTATGGTAGTTTATTTGAATTTGTTGATTTTGGAACTGCATCGATTATTCAACAACAAATTCAAACATCAATTGAAAATTTTGAACCAAGAGTGAATAATATTGGTGTAGATGTCTTTCCATCACCGGATGAAAACACTTTTGAGGTTACAATTTCATATGATATTATCGGACAATCATTTCCAACACAAGAATATACGTTTCTATTAGAGGCAACGAGATACTAAAATGCCTTTCACTAAATTTTCTAATCTAGATTTTGATCAAATAAAAACATCCATCAAGGATTATCTACGTTCAAATTCAAATTTTTCGGATTTTGACTTTGAAGGGTCTAATTTTTCAGTATTGATTGATACGCTAGCATATAATACATACATAACTGCCTTTAATACTAACATGGCAGTTAATGAATCCTTCTTAGATTCTGCAACAGTAAGAAGAAACGTGGTTTCTTTGGCATCTAATATAGGATATCTGCCTCGTTCCAGGAAGGCATCAAAGGCTACGATATCATTTAGTGTTACTCCAGATAATGATTCGGATTTTATCAATGTAGTTCTTCAACCAGGAATTGTATGTACGGGTAGTATTAGCAATACTTCTTATATTTTTTCTACTATAGAACCAATAACCGGAATTATAAACGGAAGTACGGTTTCTTTCAATTCTATTGACATATACCAAGGAACTTTCCTCACAAAAACATTTACATTTGATGCTTCAGTAAATCAAAGGTTTGTTCTTGAAAATTCTTTTATTGATACAGAAACAATAAAAGTTTATATAAAGAGAAGTGGTGATGATGGTGATGGTACTGAATATAAACAGATTGATAATATTATTGATGTTGATAAAAATTCTAGAGTTTATTTTGTTAGAGAAATTGATGATCAAAAATATGAATTAAGATTTGGTGATGGGATTTTTGGTAAAAAACTCGGAACGGAATCGGGAGATGATGGTAATATAATTACAGTAAAGTACTTGATAACAGATGGTGAAGATGGAAATGATGTTTCTCAGTTTTCTTTTGCGGGAACCATAAAGGATGAATCTAATACTCTTACATTTCCTTCTCCCACATTAACTATTGATAGTATTAAGTCCCAAAATGGTGCCGATATAGAACCATTAGATTCAATTCGTTATTTTGCTCCATTATCATATTCATCTCAGAATAGAGCTGTTACGGCAAAAGATTATGAATCTATAATTAAGAGAATTTATCCAGATACCGAGTCTCTTTCTGTTGTTGGTGGAGAAGAAATGGATCCACCTCAATATGGTAATGTTCTGATCAGTATTAAACCCAGAGGTGCTAATTACATATCAGATTTTAATAAGAATCAGATATTATCAAAGTTGAGACAATATTCCGTATCTGGTATCAATCAAAAAATAGTAGACTTAAAATTACTTTTTATTGAATTAGAATCAAGTGTTTATTATACGGATTCATTTGTTTCAAATGTTGAAGAATTAAAATCAAAAATTATTAATACTCTGACACAACATTCAAAATCAGTTAATTTAAATAAATTTGGTGGTAGATTTAAATATAGTAAAACACAGCAGATTATAGATTCTGTTGATAGAAATGCAATTACATCTAATATTACAAAGGTTATAATTAGAAGGAATTTGAATGCAACTCTAAATCAAAATGCACAATATGAATTGTGTTATGGAAATCAATTTCATGTAAAACCGGATGGTTATAATATCAAATCTACTGGATTTAATATATTGGGAGAATCCTCAAAAGTTTATCTCACTGATAGACCAAATGCAGGATACAAAACAGGAGTTTTGTCAATTGTAAAACAAGATGCCGATAACAGTGAGGTTGTTGATGTAAAAAGAAATGCAGGAACAATTGATTATATTAAAGGGGAAATAGAATTAGAAACCATTTATATTACATCTACAGATAAACCTGATAATGTGATAGAAGTAGAGGCAGTTCCAGAGTCTAATGATGTTGTTGGTCTCAGAGATCTATATCTAAATTTAAATGTTCCAAAAAGCAGAATAAATATGATTAGGGATGTTATTTCTTCAGGAGTAGAAGTTTCTGGAGTAGAATTTATAAAATCATCTTATACTTCAAGTTATTACAACGGGAAATTAGTAAGACAGTAATATGAAAGATTCATACCTTGAAACAAGGATCAAAGTTCAAGACATCTTAGGAAATCAACTTCCTAGATTTATTGTAGATGAAAGTCCAAAAACAGTAGATTTCTTAAAACAATATTATATTTCTCAAGAATATCAAAGTGGTCCCGTTGATATTGCAGAAAATTTAGATCAGTACTTAAATCTTGATACTTTAGTATCAGAAGTTATAGTTGGTATAACTACCCTGTCTTCTGATATATCATCGACAGAAACTACAATAACAGTCAGTGGTGGAACTAAAGGATATCCTGATGAATATGGATTGTTAAAAATAGATGATGAGATCATTACATACACTGGAATAACATCAACAAGTTTTACTGGTTGTATTCGTGGATTTAGCGGTATTACTGATTATCATCAAGATTTAAATCAAGAAGAATTAGTATTTTCTTCATCATCTGCAACATCACATAGTAGCGGATCTTCAGTTACAAATCTTAGTTCATTATTTTTAAAAGATTTTTACAATAAATTCAAATTTACATTTGCGCCAGGATTAGAAGGTAAAGATTTTACATCTTCTTTAAATGTAGGAAATTTTTTAAAAGAAATAAAGTCATTTTATATTTCCAAAGGTACAAATGAATCTTTTAGAATTTTATATAATGTTCTTTACGGCAGAGATCCAAAAGTAATAAATTTAGAAGAACTAATACTCAAACCTTCTGTTGCAAAATTTAAAAGAAGACAAGTTGCCTTAGCCAGATTGGTCTCTGGAAACCCTTTAAAGATAAAGGGTCAATCAATATTTAAGGATAACTCTTCTAGTGAAGCATCAGTATCTGATATACAAGCAGTTGTAACTGATAATGAAGTTTTATATCAGATTGACCTGTTTATTGGATATGATGAAAGTTCCGACATCAAAGGTGTATTTAAAATTACACCAAATAGTAAATCTGTTGAGGAATCTGCCGCTGGTTCAAATGTAATAACAGTAGATTCTACAATAGGATTTTCTGATAGTGGAACAATAGTTTCCGGCAATAATACTATCACTTATACCGATAAAACGATTAATCAATTTTTAGGTTGTACGGGAATAGAAAGTACAATTGAAAAAAGTGATATCGTAAGAAGTAATCAATTATATTTTGGATATGAAGATGGAGATACCAGTAAAAGAGTAGATTTAATTTTTGTTGGTGTATTAAATGACTTTGTTCAAGATGGTAATTTAGATATTGATGAGGGAGATGTATTAAAAATAAAAAATTATGGTATAAAGATTGAAAATNCAGAGAGCAATAAAAGTAAAAAAGAAATTTTTGCTAATTCTTGGATATACAACACTAGTTCGACTTATCAAATNANATCNTTTAANAATCAAACCNTTCAATTAAGTAGTTNAATTGATCGTTCAAGTCTNAANANAGGAGATAATNTTGAAATTATTGATAGATTNNCNAAAAATAGAGNATTTCCTANTAACAATAANGANCAATATCCAATTATTACNGCANTAGATNTACAAAATAATAGTGTAATTTTANNTAATTTTGCTTTNACACCCGATGATGCTNAAAATTATAACTTNAGNNGAGTTCTTAATAAAGTAAAAACNGAATCNGAAAAAACATTATTAAAGTACGGAAATTCTGTAATTACTTCTGATGTTCAAAATGTTTATTTTGATGAAAGTAGCAGAGATTTTTATGTTGCCTCAAATTCATTACCATCTGAATTTAATGGTAGCAATGAATATAGGGAAAATTTAAGTGTCGAGGTGGTTCAGGAATCACTACCAATTCCTTTAGCATCTGATACTTTGGGTGGATTTAATGATAATGAGAAATATATACAAATTAAATTTACTTCAAACCCAACAAAATTTACAACNGGAGATAAAGTATTCTATTCCCCTNAAGGNGATCCTTTATTNGGTTTNACNGNGGGTGTATATTATNTTAAGAAGATATCTTCAAATACANTTGAATTGTATGCTTCTTTNTCAGCAATTAATTCTGGTGGAAAATTAGAATTTTTAGCACCAATCTCAAATGATTTGGGTCATATTTTCACACTATACTCCCAAAGAACTAATATTATTGATTCTCAAAAATTATTAAAAAAATTCCCATTAGTTTCAAACTTTGATAAAAATCCATCCCCCACAAAACATGGTGGAATAGGAATGTTGATAAATGGTGTTGAAATTGATAGTTATAAATCACTAGATAAAGTTTATTACGGAAAACTCAATAGTATTGAAGTTTTAAATGGTGGTGAGGATTTTGATGTTATAAATCCTCCCGAATTAGTAGTATCTGAGAGTTCTGGAACAAGAGCTCTTGCTCAACCAGTATTAAAAGGAACTTTAACAGATATTTTAATTGATGAGTTTAATTACAATGTTAATCAAGTAATTTCTATAGGAGTTACTGGAGGTAATGGGACAAATATATCTGTTGTTCCTATTATACAAAAAAGATTTGTAGAACTTCCATTTGATGCCAGATCTGACAACAATGGGGGTAAAATTACGTTATCAAATAATAGAATTTTATTTGATGACGATCATGGTTTAGAAGATGGTCAAGAGGTAGTTTATGATTCAAATTTAAATAATCCTTTGGGAGTTGGTGCAGGTTCTTCAACTTTAGTGAGTGATGGAAGATATTTTACTAAGGTTTTAAACAATAAAACAATAAAACTTTTTCCAACTCTCTCGGATTTAAATGGTAATACTAATGAAATCAACTTCAATGGAACTAACACATCTGGTATTCATAAAATTAAAGTAGGACCTTATAACTTATTAAAACAAATTAATGTATTAGATGGTGGAGTATTTTACAATAATAAATTACAAGTTTCTCCTTCAGGAATATCAACAATAACGAATACAATTAATTTCAACAATCATGGATTTAGTAGTGGTGAAATAGTAGAGTATTCGTCATCTGGAACAACAATCACAAATTTAAATATTAATAATCAATATTATGTTTTAAAGATAACTGATAATTCTTTTAGAGTATGTGATGCTGGCATTGGAGGAACCGTATCAACAAATTATGAGAAGAAAAATTATATTGAATTTGATAATACTGGAACAGGATATCAAACATTTAAGTATCCAGATATAAAATCCTTTGCAAATGTTGTAACTGTTGGATTAGGCACAACTAGCACACAATCTATTACTTTAACTCCCGTTGTAAAAGGATCAATAGATAGAGTTCATTTATATGAAGCAGGAACAAAATATGGATCTACAATAAAAAACTATGAAAGAAAACCAACAATAAGTGTAAAGAATGGCAGAGATGCCAGAGTTAGACCAATTATTGTAGGTGGACAAGTTCAAAGAGTTAATGTTGAATATGGTGGTGCAGAGTACTACTCAATTCCCAATTTAAATATTATTGATCCCACCAATTCTGGAACTGGTTGTGTTTTACGTCCAGTTATAGAAAATCAACGATTAGTTGATGTAAAGGTTATTAATGCTGGAGCAGGATATTCGGAGACACAATCCTTTATAGATGTTACTTCTTCGGGCAAAAATCAAGTATTTGATGCTAATGTTAGATTTTTAACTGTGGTAAATGGCGGTAATTTTGATGTTGATAATAATTTAATTTTTGATAGTAAAGTACTTTCAGAAAATAAAAAAGAAACAGCATTAAATTATTCTGTTCTTAACTATGAAGATAATATTTTCTTAGATAATTCAAGTAAAATATCTGGAATTATTGGATGGGCATATGATGGAAATCCAATTTACGGACCTTATGGATCTAAAGATCCTAATGAATTTAGCGTTGCAGAAATTTTAACATCAGGATACACCAAGAATAGTAATTTGGTAGAAGATCGTCCCTCTACAAGTATATTTCCAGAAGGATTTTTTGTCGAGGATTATACATACGACAATAGTGGAGATTTAGATGAATATAATGGTAGATTTGAGAAAAACAGTGATTTTCCTAATGGTGTATATGCATATCATGCATTATTAGATGGAAATGGAAAAGGAGTATTTCCTTATTTTATCGGCGACAAATATTATTCATCTCCAGAAAAAGAAAACTTTGATGATATTGATCAAACATTTGATTTCAATAATTCAAATTTAAAGAGAAATACTTTTCCATATAAATTATTCGATTCTTCATCAGAAAATAATTTTATTAGAAATACTATAGAAAAAGAACATAGAATTGAAATAGTATCTACATCGTCAGGTTCAATAGAATCTTTTAATATTAATGATGGAGGAACTGGATACAAAGTAAATCAAATTTTAAAATTTGACAATTCAGACACTAATGGATCCGGAATATCTGCAAAGATTTTTGCTGTAAAAGGAAAAGATATAGTAGATGTAACAACGACAGAGACTAATATTGCGAATGCTGTTGCAACTAATGAAGGTGGAAAAATAAGAGTTTCTGTATCAACAAGTCATCCTTTCAATGATAATGATATCATTTCTTTTAGTGGGATATCATCGACATCTGTTGCAGATCTTCAAGTATCTTCAAAAATAAATGTTCTTCCTTTATCAAATACTAGATGTTTATCAACAGTAACTTCAGTTCCTAATTTAGATACATCCTCAGATATTTTAGTTTCCTTTATACCATCATATGTTTCTGCAGATAGTGTAGTATCAATAGGGACAGAAACTTGTAATGTGTTGAATGTATATCAAGACAGCAGTATTCTTACGGTAGAAAGAACTCTTATAGGACTTGAACATCCAAAGGGAACTATTTTATCATATACCCAAAAAGATTTTACGGTTGATATTGATATTCCAACATCATTATTTGGTATTAATGATTCTAGAGTTAATGAAAAAGTTTATTTTAATCCATCCCAATCTGTAGGAATTGGAACTACTGTAGGAACTACGAACAAAGTTTCTTTTACTCGGGCAGGTACACCAATAACACGTAATATTCCTGTTCAAGAAATTTATCTAGAAAATCATCCATTCACAACCAATCAAAAAATTGTTTATGATGGTCCTAGTAGTGCTATTGAAGTTAAGATATCTCCTAGTGATTCCTCTAACATAGATTTAGAGGACTTTGCTACATTGTATGCTGTAAAAACTAGTGCAAATACTATTGGAATAAAAACTGGAATTGGAACAACTTCAAATTTATATTTTATCGAGGCTGATGATAAAATTAAGGCATCTTTTAGAACAGATTATGATCAAATAACGGTAGATTTGAAAAAAATTAACTCGGTGGTTTCTGTTTCAACTTCTCATGGAATGAATACAGGTGATACCGTAATATTAGATCATAAATCTAATCTATCAAAAACCGTTACCTTAAAAAGAGATTCTGAAGATGGTTTTATTTTAGTTAATTCAGATACTGTCTCGGGTTTTACAACGGCAACTAATACTTTAACTTTGACATCTCATGAGTTTAAGACAGGAGACAAAGTAAAATATTCTACAACAGGAACACCTCCTACGGGATTGACAAATAATTCATATTATTATGTTTATGTTGATGGTGTAGACATAATACAGTTATGTGAAACTTATGTTGATGCGGTTGAAGTTCCATCTAACGCGGTTACATTTTCTTCAACAGGATCTGGAACGCATACAATATCCTTGGT
>NHCB01000010.1 GCA_002167745.1 Betaproteobacteria bacterium TMED22 | reverse complement strand
ATGGCAAAGGGAAAGTTTGAGCGGACAAAACCGCACGTGAATGTTGGAACAATTGGGCACGTTGACCATGGTAAGACGACGCTAACGGCGGCGATTACAACTGTTTTGTCTGCCAAGACTGGCGGCGAACAAAAGGGTTACGATCAAATTGATAATGCGCCTGAGGAGAAAGCCAGGGGTATTACGATTAATACATCGCACGTTGAGTATGAGACTGAAGGTCGTCATTACGCTCACGTTGATTGTCCAGGCCACGCTGATTACGTTAAGAATATGATTACAGGTGCGGCGCAGATGGACGGTGCGATCCTAGTGGTTTCAGCGGCAGATGGTCCAATGCCACAGACTCGAGAGCATATTTTGTTAGCGCGCCAGGTTGGTGTTCCTTACATCATCGTGTTTTTGAACAAAGCCGATATGGTTGATGATGCTGAGTTGCTTGAATTGGTTGAGATGGAAGTGCGAGAGCTGCTATCTAAGTACGACTTCCCGGGTGATGACACTCCGATCGTGATTGGGTCTGCGCTTAAGGCGCTTGAGGGCGACACAGGGGAGCATGGTGAGGAAGCGATCATGAAGCTTGCTGAAGCGCTTGATACATACATTCCTGAGCCAGAACGAACGCTAGATATGGCGTTTCTAATGCCTGTAGAGGACGTATTTTCTATATCAGGTCGTGGCACGGTAGTGACGGGTCGTGTTGAGCGAGGTATTGTCAAGGTTAACGAAGAGATTGAGATTGTTGGCTTGAAAGATACGGTTAAGACAGTGTGTACGGGTGTTGAGATGTTTCGTAAGCTGCTGGACCAAGGTCAGGCTGGCGATAACGTTGGTGTTCTCCTTCGGGGCACGAAGCGTGAAGATGTTGAGCGTGGTCAAGTATTGGCTAAGCCCGGTTCAATTACACCGCACATCAAATTTGATGCTGAGGTTTACATTCTGAGCAAAGATGAAGGTGGGCGGCATACCCCGTTCTTCAATGGATATCGCCCTCAGTTCTACTTTAGAACAACTGATGTGACGGGTGCTTGTGATTTGCCAGAGGGAACTGAAATGGTGATGCCTGGTGATAACGTTCAGATGAAGGTGACGTTGATTCAGCCTATAGCGATGGAAGAAGGATTACGATTCGCGATTCGAGAGGGCGGCCGTACCGTAGGTGCTGGTGTCGTCTCTAAAGTCACGGAGTAAATTTAATTGAGCAGCTTGTATATGCATGCTGCTCTTTTTAAGAGATAATTGAATGGATAACCAAAAAATTCGAATACGCTTGAAAGCTTTTGATTACAGATTGATTGATCAGTCGGCCATCGAGATTGTAGAAACTGCTAAAAGGACTGGCGCTGTAGTTAAGGGCCCTGTTCCTTTGCCGACGCGTAAAGAGCGTTTCGATTTACTCCGATCTCCGCACGTAGACAAAAAGTCTCGTGAGCAGTTGGAGATGCGTACACACCAGCGATTGATGGATATTATCGACCCTACAGATAAGACAGTAGATGCGTTAATGAAACTCGATTTGCCCGCCGGCGTGGATGTAGAAATTAAGCTGTAGTATTTTTAGTATTTAGATTGGAGTCTTTAGGCTCTGAGATTT
Source organism: Betaproteobacteria bacterium TMED22 (assembly GCA_002167745.1). Taxonomy (GTDB): domain Bacteria; phylum Pseudomonadota; class Gammaproteobacteria; order Burkholderiales; family Eutrophovitaceae; genus Eutrophovita. The sequence continues at coordinate 249,754 of NHCB01000010.1, read as the reverse complement.
TGTTGAATAATTAAAGACCCGCCAATTGAAGTGGGTCCCTCAATTGAGGAAATAATAATGAGTTTAGGAATGATTGGTCGTAAAGTAGGAATGACCAGGATATTCACTGAAGCCGGAGAGTCCGTCCCAGTGACCATCCTTGATCTTTCGAATAATCGTGTGTCTCAAGTTAAGTCTAATGAGACAGATGGCTATGCTGCTGTTCAAGTTGCTTATGGGGAGCGTAGACGTAGTCGAATTAATAAAGCCATTTCCGGACATCTTGCGAAAGCTGGTGTCGAGAGCGCCCGTGGATTCCACGAATTTCGATTTGGGCCTGAAGCTTCTGACGACATTGAGCTCGGACAAGCTTTAGACGTGAGCTTGTTTGATGAGATAAAGTTCGTCGATATTTCCGGCGTTACCAAAGGTAAGGGTTTCGCTGGCGCGATTAAGAGGCATAACTTTTCTTCCCAGCGAGCAAGTCACGGTCAGTCAATCACGCATAATGCGCACGGGTCAACAGGTATGAACCAAGATCCGGGTCGGGTTTTCCCAGGGAAAAAGATGGCAGGTCACTTGGGTTCAGTTAAACGCACCGCTCAGAATATTCAGCTTGTAAAGCTTGATAAAGAGAGGAATTTGATTTTTGTGAAGGGTTCAGTGCCTGGCGCCGATGGATCGGATGTCGTAGTTATTCCTTCCGTGAAGAAGGGAGCATAAATATGGAATTGAAAATTCTAAATAGCTCAAATCAGGCCGGAGAATCGATTCAGGTATCAGATACTTTGTTTGCGAGAGACTATAACGAGTCCTTGATACATCAGTTGGTAGTTTCTTTTATGGCAAATGCTCGAAGCGGAACTCGTGCTCAAAAAGCACGAGGTGACCTGACGCGTTCCGGACGTAAGCCATGGAAACAAAAGGGCACTGGACGTGCACGTGCGGGCTCAGCTAGCAGCCCGATATGGCGTGGAGGGGGAAAGGCTTTTCCCTCTAGTCCAGACGAGAACTTTACGCAGAAGATTAATAAAAAGATGTATCGAGCCGGGATCTCGTCGATATTGTCTCAATTGGTTCGAGAAGAGAGATTAATCGTGGTCGATGGGTTTGTTGTTGATGCACCAAAAACTAAGTTACTTAGCAACAAGATAAAAGAATTGGGTTTGAGTAGCGCGCTGGTGGTCACAAGTGATCCTGATGAGAACTTATATTTAGCGGCAAGAAACCTTCATACCGTCGATGTTTTAACTCCAAAACAAGCCGACCCTGTGAGTCTTTTGCACTTTGAGAAAGTCGTGATTACCAAAGAAGCGATTGCTCAGTTAGAGGAGTCACTGTCATGAGCGAGTTGAAGTTTAGTCAAGAGAGATTGTTAAAAGTGATTTTGGGTCCTGTGGTCTCAGAGAAGGCAACAGAGCTTGCAGATGCTCGTAGTCAGTTTGTGTTCCGAGTTTCAACAGATGCCACCAAGGCTGAAATCAAGTCGGCGGTCGAGGTGCTCTTTAAAAAAGATGTCGACAGTGTGCAAGTTGTTAACGTTAAGGGTAAGAAGAAGCGAACTGGGCAACGAATTGGTCAAAGAAAGAATTGGAAGAAAGCTTATGTTTGTCTTAAGCCAGGTCAGGATATCGATCTATCAACCGGGGAGGTTAGCTAATGGCTCTTGTTAAAATGAAACCTACCTCGCCGGGCCGACGCAGTGTTGTGACGGTGGTTAATAAGGACCTCCACAAAGGTCGTCCGCATGAACCGCTTTTAGAGGCGCTTCACAGTAAGGCGGGTCGCAACAGTAAAGGTCATATCACCACTCGTCACCAGGGTGGTGGTCATAAGCGTCATTATCGTATTATCGATTTTAAGCGAGATAAAGACGGGATTCCTGGTCGCGTCGAGAGATTGGAGTACGATCCAAATCGTAGTGCAAATCTCGCATTGATACTTTACTCTGATGGAGAGAGGCGTTACGTCCTCGCTCCTCGCGGAGTCAACGCTGGTGATCAGCTGGATAGCGGACCTTTGGCAGCAATAAAGGTTGGTAATTCTCTTCCGATTAAAAATATTCCTGTCGGTACGACGATTCACTGCATAGAGATGAAGCCTGGCAAAGGTGCCCAGATGGCGCGATCGGCAGGAACTTCGGTGCAGTTGTTGGCCAAAGAGGGTCCTTATGCTCAGCTACGCTTAAGATCTGGGGAGATCCGAAAGATATTGATCGAGTGTCGGGCAACTATCGGGGAGGTTGGCAACAGTGAGCATAGTCTGAGAAGTCTAGGTAAAGCAGGCGCAAAACGCTGGAGAGGAATTAGGCCAACGGTTAGAGGTGTCGCTATGAATCCAGTTGATCATCCGCATGGGGGTGGTGAGGGTCGTACCGGGACTAAGCGTGACCCAGTCAGTCCTTGGGGTACGCTGTCCAAAGGCTTCCGAACCCGCAATAACAAGCGAACTCAGAATATGATCGTCCGAAGACGAGCTAAATAACAGGGGATATAGCATATGGCACGATCACTCAAAAAAGGACCTTTTGTTGACCTGCATCTCGTCAAAAAAGTGGATGCAGCTCGTTCCGGAAATGATAAACGGCCAGTAAAGACATGGTCTCGACGATCAACAATCTTGCCTGACTTCGTGGGCTTGACTATAGCAGTGCACAATGGAAGGCAGCACGTGCCAATTTACGTGACTGAAAACATGGTCGGGCACAAGCTCGGAGAATTTGCGAATACAAGGACCTTTAAAGGTCATGCGGCAGATAAAAAAGTCGCTAAGAGATAAGGTGAGGGTTTGAATATGGAAACATCGGCTGTACTTCGAGGTGTTAGATTGTCCCCGCAAAAGGGTCGATTAGTCGCTGACCAGATAAGAGGGATGTCGGTCGATAATGCTCTTGATCTGCTCAATTTTAGTCCTAAAAAAGGTGCTGAGATCATAAAAAAAGTGTTGGAGTCAGCAATTGCAAACGCTGAGCACAATGATGGTGCTGATATAGACGAATTGAAGGTTAAAACAATTTTCGTTGAAAAAGGTCCAGTTTTAAAACGCTTTCGTCCTCGGGCTAAGGGACGAGGGGTGAAGATTCTCAAACCGACATGTCATGTTTTTTTGACTGTCGGCGATCAGGGTGAGGGGTAAGTATGGGACAGAAAATCAATCCGATTGGATTCCGCTTAGGCGTTCAGCGTAACTGGAGTTCTCGTTGGTACGCAGTAGGGAGAGATTTTTCTTCGATGTTGCTTCAGGACATTGAGGTAAGAAAATTCTTAAAAAAGCGATTGGCTCATGCATCCGTCGCTAAAGTGGTTATCGAACGTCCAGCAAAGAATGCAAGAATTACCATACATAGTGCGCGTCCGGGTATTGTGATTGGGAAAAAAGGTGAGGATATAGAGGCATTACGTGGCGAACTTCAAAGGTTGATGGGTGTGCCGGTTCATTTAAATATTGAAGAGGTTAGGAAGCCGGAAATTGATGCACAATTGATTGCTGACTCAATGGCGCAGCAATTGGAGAAAAGAATTGCCTTCCGAAGAGCGATGAAAAGAGCTCTGCAAAATGCGATGCGACTGGGTGCTAAGGGCATTAAAATTATGAGTGCTGGTCGTTTGAATGGGATTGATATAGCCCGCACAGAGTGGTACCGAGAGGGACGTGTTCCACTTCATACTCTTCGAGCGGAAATCGATTACGGCACAGCCGAGGCTCAAACGCAGTACGGAATTATCGGAATTAAGGTTTGGATCTATAGAGGGCAAACGATTGGTGCTAATGATCAAGTCTCCAAACTTCCTGCGGATGTACCGCCAGCTCCTAGAAAACCACGGAAAACGGGAGTGAAAAATGCTGCAGCCGTCTAGAACTAAATTCCGAAAACAGTTCAAGGGTCGAAATTACGGAGTTGCTACTCGAGGCGCAAAGGTCTCTTTTGGTGAGTTTGGTTTGAAAGCAGTTGATCGAGGTCGATTAACCGCTAGGCAAATTGAAGCTGCTCGCCGCGCAATGACGCGTTATATCAAGCGTGGTGGCCGCATATGGATTCGCATTTTTCCGGACAAGCCAATTTCCCAAAAACCTGCAGAGGTTCGGATGGGTAAAGGTAAAGGCAGTGTGGAATATTGGGTCGCGGAGATACAGCCAGGAAAAGTGTTGTACGAAATGGATGGGGTTCAAGAAAGTGTTGCGCGTGAGGCTTTTCGACTCGCAGCGGCTAAACTGCCTCTTCGTACCGTGTTCGTCCATAAAAACTTGGGATAAAGCATGAAAGCAAAAGATTTGGAAACTAAAAGTGTTGAAGATTTAAATAAAGAGTTGCATGAGCTCCTTAAGGCGGCATTTTCTCTTCGGATGCAAAAGGCTACTCAGCAACTGACAAATTCAAGCGAGGTTCGCAAAGTGCGGCGTGATATCGCTCGAGTTAAAACTGTTTTGGCAAAGAAAGTGAGTGCAAATGTCTGATAAGACCGCAGCTAACCGCCGTCGACTGACGGGTCGCGTTGTGTCCGATAAAATGAACAAGACGGTTACCGTGCTCGTAGAGCGACAAGTTAAGCATCCGCTGTATGGTAAGTTTCTAAAGAAATCCAGTAAATATCATGCTCATGACGATGCAAATGAGTGTCAGATCGGTGACACTGTGTTAATCGAGGAGGGAACGTCTCGATCAAAGACCAAAAGTTGGTCCGTAGCGAAATTAGTAGAAAAAGCAACTCAAATCTAATATGGGACTTGTCTGGAGCCTCGGTTTCAGATATCATGCTCGGCTCTTCGTTGGTAGTGATGTTTTAGGTGAGCTGGCTGCTGGGTAACTAGCAGACTATGTATTTAACCCAAACGGGTGCCAAAACTGTCCATTTATTTGGGATAAGTTGGTTGAAATTAGGCGTAAAACTATGATCCAAATGCAAACACGGCTTCANGTCGCTGACAATACTGGTGCGCGTTCTGTGATGTGTATTAAGGTGCTTGGTGGTTCTAAGAGACGGTATGCGGGCGTCGGTGATGTAATTAAGGTCGCGGTTAAAGATGCAGCGCCACGTGGCAGGGTGAAAAAAGGTGAAGTATATAACGCCGTTGTTGTGCGTACCGCCTCGGGTGTTCGTAGACAAGACGGCTCTAAAATTAAATTCGATTCGAATGCTGCTGTGCTGTTGAACGCCAAATTAGAGCCTATTGGCACGCGAATTTTTGGGCCGGTGACACGAGAATTAAGGACAGAGAAATTCATGAAAATAGTTTCTTTGGCGCCTGAGGTTTTGTAGATTAAGGAAGTACGATGGAGAAAATTAGAAAAGGTGATCAGGTTGTCGTGACTTCAGGGCGAGACAAGGGCAAGCAGGGTACAGTCCTCCAAGTAATGTCCAACTCCACGGTTATGGTTGAAGGGATTAACCTTGTCAAAAAGCATCAAAAGGGGAATCCAATGACTGGTGAAGCGGGTGGCATAAATACAAAAGAAATGCCAATCCAGCGTTCTAACATTGCCGTCTACAATCCTGCTATTGAGAAAGGTGATCGTATTGGTGTGAAGACGTTAGCAGACGGGTCTCGTGTGAGAATTTTTCGTTCCAACGGCGAAATGGTAGATTCCTGAAAGGTTATGAATGAGTAATGACGCGAATCAAATTAGTCAGGAAGAGTCAAATGGGGCTCGGTTGGCTGAGGTATATAAGTCTGAGGTAATGCCCGGGCTAATAAAGGAATTTAGTTATAAGTCCGTTATGGAGGTTCCCCGTATTACAAAGATTGTTTTGAACATGGGAGTCGGAGAAGCCGTAGCGGACAAGAAAGTTCTCGACCACGCTTTAGGAGATATGACTCTTATTGCAGGGCAGAAGCCCATAATTACAAAGGCCAAGAAGTCAATTGCGGGCTTCAAGATACGTGACGGCTACCCGATTGGCTGTAAAGTAACGCTCCGTGGACCCAGAATGTATGAGTTTTTGGATCGCTTGATTTCCGTTGCGATTCCAAGGATTAGAGATTTTCGTGGTATCTCAGCAAAATCGTTCGATGGGCGTGGGAACTTCAATATGGGTGTTCGCGAGCAGATTATTTTCCCAGAAGTTGAGTATGACAAAATTGATGTGTTGCGCGGTTTAAACGTAACTATTACAACAACAGCTAAGACTGACGAGGAAGCGCGTGCCCTGTTGTCGGCTTTTCGTTTTCCTTTCAGGAATTGAGGATCTAATGGCTAAAAAATCGATTATTCACAGGGACGTAAAGCGTCGCTTAACCGTTGCAAAGTTCGCTGAAAAACGGGCGGCGATTGATGCTGTATTAGATAGTAGTCAATCTTCAGAGGAAGAGAAATATTTAGCGCGACAAGCGCTGCAAAAATTACCACGAAATGCTAGCCCAGTCCGACTGCGAAATCGCTGCGCGCTGACTGGAAGGCCACGTGGGGTGTACAGTAAATTTGGCCTTGCCCGAGGAAAACTTAGGGAAATCGCTATGCGAGGTGAGGTTCCCGGGATTATCAAAGCGAGTTGGTAGGAGAGTGTAACTATGAGTATGAGTGATCCAATCGCTGACATGTTGACGAGAATCAGAAACGCTCAAATGGCGGAAAAGAGTAATGTCAAGATGCCATTTAGCAATGTGAAGAAAGCTATCGCACAGGTACTAGTCGATGAAGGATATATCGATGGTATGTCTGTGGTCGGTGAAGACGGGAAAAAGCCTGAGTTAGAGCTTTCTCTTAAGTATTATTCTGGACGGCCTGTTATTGAAAAAATCGAACGTGTTAGTCGACCAGGTCTTCGGATTTACAAAGGTGCCCAGGATATACCAACGGTTATGAACGGCCTCGGTGTGGCAATCGTTTCCACTCCGAAGGGAGTTATGACTGATCGTCGGGCAAGAAAAACGGGTATTGGTGGTGAGGTTCTGTGCATCGTCGCGTAATGCCGAGGATGTGCATGACACAAAATAAAAGAATCGATTTGGAGTAATAGAAAAATGTCACGTATTGGAAAAAATCCAATCAATGTTCCCTCAGGAACTCAAGTTGCTATCTCTGGAAATAGGGTGGAGGTCAAAGGTGCGCTTGGTGTTTTGAGTCGCGAGGTTAGTGAGCTAGTGAAGGTCACTCAAGAAGGCGACGTCGTTTCTGTTTCTCCCGTCGGAGCTAGCCGAGAAGCGAGAGCGCTGTACGGAACGACTCGAGCAGTGATTGCGAATATGGTGACGGGCGTTTCATCTGGCTTTGAGAAGAAGCTAACTCTTGTTGGTGTTGGATATCGAGCGCAGGCGCANGGTGACAAGCTCAATTTGTCATTGGGATTTTCTCACCCTGTGGTACATCAAATGCCAGAAGGGATTAAGGTTGAGACACCGCAGCAAACCGAAGTGCTTATCAAAGGGGTAGATAAACAACTCGTTGGCCAGGTGGCTGCAGATGTAAGGGGATATCGCCCGCCAGAGCCTTATAAGGGCAAGGGAGTGCGGTATGCGGATGAACGAGTGGTCATGAAAGAAACTAAGAAAAAATAAGGTCATGTCATGTTAGATTCAAGTAAAAACGCGTCAAGGGCACGCCGAGCTAGAAAAATTAGATACCAGATCATTGGGTCCGGTGTTAGTCATCGATTGCAAGTTCACAGAACTAATTTACATATATATGCGCAAATCTTGGACCNTGATGCCAAGGTGATCGTATCGGCTTCTTCTGCTGAGGCTGAAGTCCGTAAGACTCTATCAAATGGCGGTAATTTGAAAGCAGCTACGGAGGTGGGCGCGCGGATTGCACAGAAAGCGAAAGAGAAGGGTTTGGAACAGGTGGCATTTGATCGTTCAGGATTTAAATATCATGGGCGGATTAAGGCGTTAGCGGAGGCCGCTCGAGAAGCAGGTCTACAGTTTTAAAAGGATAAAAATGGCACGAGCTCAAAATCATTCAGAGGAAAATAAAGACGGCATTCGAGAGAAAATGGTTGCCGTTAACCGGGTTACCAAGGTAGTAAAGGGCGGACGCATACTTGGTTTTGCTGCATTAGCAGTGGTCGGTGATGGTGATGGCGGCATTGGAATGGGTAAGGGTAAGGCCCGTGAGGTGCCAGTTGCGATACAAAAAGCGATGGAAGAGGCGCGTAAAAAGCTTTTTAAAGTTTCTTTGAAGAGCGGGACGCTACATCACGCAGTTATTGGTACTCATGGTGCGGCAAAGGTGATCATGCAGCCAGCTTCAGAAGGAACGGGAATTATAGCTGGTGGCCCCATGCGAGCNGTGTTTGAAGTTATGGGTGTTACCAACATCCTTGCCAAGTGTATTGGGTCGACAAATCCATACAATGTGGTTCGAGCAACGCTAAATGGGTTAGCGGAAATGAACTCTCCGTCCGAGATAGCCCTTAAGCGTGGTAAATCCGTTGAAGAGATTTTGGAGTAATTGGTCATGGGTACAACAAGAAATCAGGCGTCTAAAACGGTCAAAGTAACACTGGTAAAAAGTGTTATTGGTACCAAGGAATCTCATAGGGCTACGGTTTTAGGATTAGGGCTTCGAAGGATACGACACTCAGTGATGCTTGAAGATACTCCGGCTATCAGAGGAATGATTGCAAAAGTTGACTACCTTGTGAAAGTTGAGGGTTAAGTAAATGAGACTGAATGACATTAGTCCCGCTGACGGGTCCAAGAAAAATAAGATGCGAGTTGGTCGTGGTGTCGGTAGCGGAAAAGGTAAAACAGCTGGGCGTGGTCACAAGGGTCAGCATTCCCGTTCCGGTGGTTACCATAAAGTAGGTTTTGAAGGCGGCCAGATGCCAATGGCGAGACGGCTACCTAAGCGAGGTTTCCGATCTATGACCGAAGGTGATACCAGAGAAGTAAGGCTAGATGAGCTGAATAAGGTAGAGGCGGATGTGATTGACCTCGATGCTTTGAAGGCAGCACAGATAGTGCCAAACTTTGTGAGTGCNGCGAAGGTGTTTCTCTCAGGGAATATAGNAAAAGACAAGAAGCCTCAGTTGAAGGGAATTCGTGTAACAAAAGGTGCGCGTCTCGCTATTGAGGCCGTCGGTGGAAAGATAGAGGAATAGAATTTTGGCGGTTGGGTCAAATAAAGGAACTGGGATGAGTAAGTATGGCGATTTAAAAGCGCGGCTACTTTTCTTATTGCTTGCCTTAGTTGTTTACCGAATTGGTGCGCATGTGCCTGTCCCGGGTATCGACCCAGTTCAGTTGGAAGAGCTCTTCAAGGCGCAACAGGGCGGTATTTTAGGAATGTTTAATATGTTCTCTGGCGGTGCGTTACAGCGATTTACTATTTTTGCGCTGGGTATCATGCCTTATATTTCCGCTTCGATTATCATGCAATTGATGACCGTGGTGGTTCCACATTTCGAACAGCTAAAAAAAGAAGGTGAATCGGGTCGTAAGCAAATAACAAAATATACTCGCTACGGAACCGTAGCACTTGCTACTTTTCAAGCCATAGGTATTTCGGTGGCTTTAGAATCACAAGCTAATCTAGTGCTTGACCCAGGTCTGGCGTTTAGATTTACGACAGTTGTCACATTAGTAACAGGAACCATGTTCTTGATGTGGTTGGGTGAACAGATAACGGAACGTGGCATCGGTAACGGGATTTCACTTATCATTTTTGCTGGTATCGCCGCAGGGCTGCCGAGCGCGGTTGGTGGCACTCTTGAGTTGGTACGGACCGGTTCATTTTCAATTCCATTGGTGTTGTTAATTTTTATAGGCGTGATTGTTATTACCGGCGTAGTGGTATTTGTGGAGCGCGGCCAACGTAAAATATTGGTGAATTATGCTAAAAGGCAGGTCGGAAACAAGGTATACGGTGGGCAGAGCTCGCATTTGCCGCTTAAGTTAAATATGGCTGGGGTAATTCCGCCTATCTTTGCATCGAGTATTATTTTGTTTCCAGCGACTCTTGCTGAATTTCTCGGTACGAATGAAAGTTTATACTGGCTCCGAGATATCGGTGGGTTGTTACACCCTGGCCAAGTACTCTATATGGTCGTTTATGCAATGGCTATCATATTTTTCTGTTTTTTCTACACAGCGCTAGTGTTTAATCCTCGAGAGACGGCTGATAATCTCAAAAAAAGTGGGGCTTTTGTTCCGGGGATTCGTCCCGGTGACCAAACGACAAAATACATTGAACGGATAGTGACTCGCCTAACTTTAGTCGGCGCAATCTACATCACGATCGTTTGTTTGATACCCGAATTGATGATTGTGAATTGGAATGTACCGTTTTATTTCGGTGGAACTAGTTTGTTAATTATTGTAGTGGTTACGATGGACTTTATGCAGCAGGTGCAGGCGTATGCGATGTCAAATCAGTACGAGAGTCTGCTAAAAAAGACAAACTTCAAAGGCGGGGCAATCCCCTCGCGGTAAGGAGAGAGAATTATGAAAGTTAAAGCATCAGTCAAAAGGCTTTGTCGGAATTGTAAGATTATTCGGCGTAATAATGTTGTTCGGGTGATATGCAAGGAACCCAGACATAAACAGCGTCAAGGCTGAGAATATCCATTGTTGAATTTTAAAAGAGATAAATTATGGCTCGTATAGCTGGCGTAAACATACCTGATCAGAAGCACACTTGGGTGGCTTTGACTTCTATTTATGGTTTAGGGAGAACTCGAGCCTTTGAGGTGTGCTCAAAAGCCGGGATAGAGCCCTCCGTTAAAGTTAAGGACTTGTCTGGCGATGAGATGGAAAAGTTGAGGGAGCAAATAGGTACCTATATTGTTGAGGGGGACCTCCGACGAGAAGTATCGATGAATATTAAGCGTTTGATGGACCTTGGCGCTTACCGCGGCACGCGTCACCGAAAAGGATTGCCCGTTCGTGGTCAAAATACCAAGAATAATGCCCGTACTCGTAAGGGCGCTAAAAGAGCTATCAGGAGATAGACGAATTTTTTAGTTCGATGGATAAAACCAATCACCTAGAATGAATGGAACTATAGTATGGCAAAAAATACACCAAGAGCACGCAAGAAAGTAAAGAAAAATGTCGCGGAGGGAATTGCGCACATTCACGCGTCTTTTAACAATACGATTATTATGATCACGGACCGGCAGGGCAATGCGCTGGCTTGGTCCACTTCTGGAGCGAACGGTTTTAAGGGTTCGCGAAAGAGTACTCCGTTTGCAGCTCAGGTTGCAGCAGAGGCGGCCGGCAAGATGGCTCAAGAGTGCGGCGTGAAGAATATCGAAGTGCGAATCAAGGGGCCTGGTCCAGGGAGGGAGTCTTCGGTCCGTGCTTTGAATTCCGTGGGGTTTAAGATCACTAGCATTTCAGACGTCACCCCGGTGCCACATAATGGATGTCGTCCACCAAAGCGACGTAGAATTTAAGGAGCTATGAATTATGGCTAGAAATACAGATCCGAAGTGTCGTCAATGTCGCAGAGAAGGTGAGAAGTTATTCTTAAAAGGGGATAAATGCTACACCGACAAGTGTGCCATTGAGCGACGACCATATCCGCCGGGACAGCATGGACAAAAGGGCAGTCGTATGTCTGAATTCGGACGGCAGTTACGTGAAAAACAAAAGATCCGACGAATTTATGGTGTGTTAGAGAGGCAGTTCCGCAAGACCTATAAGGAAGCTGCGCGGAGAAAAGGAGTCACGGGCGAAACGCTCCTACAGGATCTCGAAAGCAGACTCGATTCGGTAGCGTTGAGAATGGGCTTTGGATCATCGCGAACTGAAGCCCGTCAGGTGGTCAGACACAATGGAGTAATGGTTAACGGGAGGCGGGTCAATATACCGTCGTATATCGTTAAGCCGGGTGACATTATTGAAATTGCAGAGAGAGCGAAAAACCACTTAAGGGTAAAGGCTGCACTAGATGCTGCTGAAGGCCGAGGTTTCCCTGACTGGGTTGAGGTTGATGTGAAGGAACTAAAAGGAACCTTCAAATCTGTTCCACAAAGGGCAGATTTGTCTACGACTATCAATGAGTCATTAGTGGTTGAGTTGTACTCGAAGTAATTTTGAACTACGTGTGGTGCAAGTTTGTTCCACGAATTTATTTTTCGAAACTTTTGAAAAGGGTCGAATAGATGCTAAATAGCTTTCTAAAGCCAAAGATTATAGACGTAAGATTAACTGCACCAGGTCAAGCTAAAGTGATCATGGAGCCATTCGAGAGAGGGTTTGGTCATACGTTAGGAAATGCGTTACGACGAATTCTTTTGTCGTCGTTACCAGGGTTCGCTCCTACGGAAGTGAAAATTGACGGCGTGTTACATGAATATTCAACCTTAGATGGTGTTCAAGAGGACGTCGTTGATATTTTGTTGAATCTGAAAGGTATGGTGCTTAAATTACATAACCGGGATGAGATTACCCTAACTCTGTCAAAAGAGGGCGAGGGAGCGGTGACGGCTGCAGATATAGAGACTAGTCATGATGTTGAGATTATCAATCCAGATCATGTGATAGCCCACTTGGCTCCTGGAGGTAAAATTAGCATGGAGATCAAGGTGCAAGGTGGTCGCGGATACGTGCCTTCTAATACGCGAACGAGTGAGGAAGATGAGAATCGGGTTATTGGAAGTCTTTTGTTAGATGCGACCTTTAGTCCGGTAACCAAGGTTAGCTATGCTGTTGAGAGTGCGCGAGTAGAGCAACGGACAGATCTGGATAAGCTCGTTATTGATATTGAGACTAACGGATCTGTAGACCCGGAGGAGTCAGTTAGATTCGCAGCCCGAATCCTGATGGACCAACTCTCTAGCTTTGCCGATTTAAAGGGTACGGTGGAAGAGGAAAGTGTTCCTCAGAAGCCAGATATTGACCCAGCCCTTTTGCGTCCAGTTGATGACTTAGAATTAACCGTACGTTCAGCAAATTGTCTGAAAGCAGAGAGTATTTACTATATTGGTGATCTTATTCAACGCACTGAGACTGAGTTGCTGAAAACACCAAATCTGGGTCGTAAATCGCTGAATGAGATAAAAGATATTCTTGCGTCAAGAGGGCTGTCTCTTGGTATGAAAGTCGATAGTTGGCCAGAGTCTCTCTCAGAGGGCGCTTGAGCTGGCATATCGGAATTAGTTAACAAAGGAAGGAAACACCAATGCGACATAGGCTTGGACTGCGAAAACTGAATCGCACCTCATCTCATCGCTCGGCGATGTTTCGCAATATGACCAACTCGTTATTGCGTCACGAGGTTATTAAGACTACCCTTCCCAAAGCGAAGGAGTTGCGACGCGTCGCTGAGCCTATCATTACTTTGGGGAAAAAAGCGACGGTAGCAAATCGTCGCCTTGCGTTTTCTCGATTACGTGATAGGGATATCGTTGTGAAACTTTTTGATGAGTTAGGTCCGCGGTATGCTGCTAGAAATGGGGGCTACTTGCGAATTTTGAAGTATGGTTTCCGTCACGGTGACAATGCACCGATGGCCTTGGTTGAGCTGATGGATCGTCCTGAGGTAGATGTCGCCAGTGATGAGGATGGGTCAGAGTAGTAAATAGCAGGTTTACGTTAGCAAGATCTGTTTTAAAAAGTAGCCAGTATGGCTGTGCTCTATTCCAGCTAACTGCTCAGGGGTCCCCTCTGCCACAATGATCCCTCCCTGATTGCCGCCCTCTGGGCCCAGATCGATTATCCAGTCCGCTCTTCTAATAACATCGAGATTGTGCTCGATCACTACAATTGAGTTTCCTTGGTCCCTTAACTTAATGAGGATTTGTAATAGCCAGGAAATGTCATTGAAGTGTAGTCCTGTCGTGGGTTCGTCTAGGACATAGAGCGTATTGCCAGTATTTCTCTTTGATAATTCGCTGGCTAATTTCACTCGCTGTGCTTCCCCGCCTGATAAGCTAACAGCACTTTGTCCTAAACTCATGTAACCAAGTCCCACCTCATCCAGAATGGAGAGTTTGCGTCTTAAACTTGGAACTGAAGAGAAAAATGTTAGTGCTTCTTTGACGTTCATTTGAAGAACGTCATGAATGCTTTTACCTTTGTAGTTAATGTCTAAAGTTTCCTGGTTATAACGTTTTCCTTTGCAGATTTCACATTCTACAAATACATCAGGTAAAAAATGTAATTCGATTCGGCGACTCCCTTCTCCTTGACACGCTTCGCATCTCCCACCTTTGACGTTAAATGAGAACCGTCCGGAGGTATAACCTCTTTCACGTGCAAGGGGAACTTGTGCAAACAATTCTCTGATGATATTAAACATCCCTGTATAGGTTGCAGGATTTGATCTAGGTGTTCTGCCAATGGGGCTTTGATCAATATTTACCAAGAATTTTATCTGATCGGTCTCTGTAATATCGTCGTATAAATGCTCGCCCTTTAGTTTCGTACCTAGTTGGTGAGCCATCGCTGGCACAAAGGTGTCATTTATTAGCGTTGACTTACCTGAGCCGGAGACGCCGGTGACACACACGAACGCACCCAGCGGAATTTTGAGATTTAGATTTTTCAGATTATTCGCTCTAGCGCCGGTTAATGTAATGCTCGGCGTAACGTTGGTGATGGGTTTCCTCGGGAATTCATATATTTTTTTTATCCCAGACAGGTATGGTCCGGTGACCGATTGCGGATCGCTTACTAGATGGCCTGGAGTTCCTTGGGAAACAATTTTGCCACCTGTTTCCCCAGATCCTGGGCCTATGTCAATCACGTAATCTGATTGACTGATAGTTTCTTCATCATGTTCCACCACTATAACCGTATTGCCGAGGTCTCTTAGTTTTTTGATCGATTCAATAAGGCGTTGATTATCTCTTTGGTGAAGTCCTATTGATGGCTCATCTAGAACGTACATAACGCCGCTAAGGCCCGCTCCAATCTGCGAGGCGAGTCGAATTCGTTGAGATTCCCCTCCAGATAGTGTAGAAGCCTGTCTTTCTAAAGATAAGTAGCCTAGACCTACATCGATAAGGAATCCTACGCGGTTGATGATCTCGGTGATGATCCGCTCTGAAACGATCTTAGTTTGTGGATGGTGGACTAAACTTTCAAAAAACGATTTTGCCTCAGCCAGTGTCATTGCATTAACTTCGGCTATTGTGAGTCCTGCTACTTTTACGTTTCGAGCTTCTGGTCTTAGTCTTGAGCCCGAACAATCAGAGCATTGTCGTAGACTGATAAACTTTGCTAATTCTTCTTTTACGGCATCTTCCTTAGTTTCCTCGAAACGTCGACTAAAGTTTTCAATGATGCCTTCAAAGTTATGCTGTTCTGTTTTAGTTTTATTATCTCTGCCCTGATAATAAAATTTTATTTTTGTTTTTCCTGAGCCATACAGAACTACTTGCTTTACATCTGATGGAAGGTCTTCAAAAGGGGTATGAAGGTCAAAATGATAATGCTCACTTAGGCTTTTAAGCATATCGAAAAAAAACTTGTTTCTCTTATTCCAACCGCTAATCGCACCAGACGCAAGAGACAGAGTTGGATGCGCAACAATTTTTTCGACATCAAAGCTCTTAAATTCACCCAATCCACCGCATGTAGGGCATGAGCCGTTAGGGTGATTGAATGAAAACATTCTTGCGTCTAGAGCTGTGGACGTATACTCACATTTGGGACAACTGAATATGGCTGATAAGCTGAAGTCTTGTCCGGCATCAATGTCGTGCACCAATATCTTTTCGGGAGATTGCTTGAGCGCGGTTTCCAATGATTCCGCTAATCTCCCTTTGGAGTCTGCAGCGATGCGTACACGGTCTATAACCAGTTCTACTCCCTTTTTCTTATCGTCCATACTTGGTGTTGTTGGGTCGTCAAGATCAACAAGTTCCCCATCAATACGAATTCGGAAAAAACCTTGTGCTCTGAATCTTTCAATTAAGTTTAAGGTCGGTTGACCCCTCGTATTGGCTACTGGAGCTAATATGAGTATTCGTTTGTCGATGCCTAATGCCAAGATGAATTCGATCATCTCTGAGATCGAGTACGCTTTCAAAGGTTCTTGATGTTCAGGACAGTGTTGAATTCCAGTTCTTGAATATAGCAGCCGCAAATAATCGTGGATTTCTGTTACGGTTCCTACTGTCGACCGAGGATTATTATTTTTAGATTTTTGTTCGATAGCAATCGCTGGAGATAAGCCCTCTATTGAATCAACATCGGGTTTTTGCAGAACTTCTAGGAATTGACGTGCATATGTTGACAATGACTCGATGTAGCGACGTTGGCCTTCAGCGAACAATGTGTCAAACGCTAGCGACGACTTCCCAGAACCGGACAACCCGGTGAAAACTACAATTTTATTTTTAGGTATATCGACGTCGATATTTTTTAAATTATGGGTACGCGCCCCCCTAACTTTTATTGAATCCATTAGTTATGTGAGTGTCAGAATATATGACTTGCTCGACGGGTTCCGATATGAAAGATTAACCTGTTACTATACCGAATTAAGTTCTAATTTACCCCTAATAATCTTCGGAATTGTTGAATGGTTAGCTTCACTCAAATGGAACGACGGGCCAGCCTTGGATTGGCAAGCGTGTTTAGTTTGCGAATGTTTGGATTATTCGTAATTCTCCCAGTGATCGCGCTATATGCGAATAACATGCCCGGCGGTGAGAGTGCGACCTTAATTGGTTTGGCCGTAGGTGTTTACGGCTTAACCCAGGCGATATTTCAAATACCTTTGGGTCGTTTATCTGACTTCTGGGGTAGGAAAAGAACCATATACCTTGGATTAGTCATTTTTATCATTGGGAGCTTTTTAGCGGCGATTGCTGACTCACTGCTTTGGTTATGTTTGGGACGTGCTATCCAGGGTGCGGGAGCTGTATCCTCCGCAGTCATAGCGCTTAATGCTGATCTGACTCGTGATGAAGTGCGGACCAAGTCCATGGCCATCATTGGAGTAACTATTGGCTTAACCTTTATTTTGTCGATCGTTTTAGGTCCAGTTTTAGACTCGATAGTTGGCTTGCCCGGTATATTTTTGATTACTGCGCTGCTAACTATCGTAGCGATAGGTATTGTTTGCTTCTATGTGCCTGATCCTGAGTCTTTTGATGGAAAGGAAGATGCGAAGCCTGTAAAGTTGAAAGTGATTATGATGAATCACGATTTGCTGAGACTCGATTTTGGAATTTTTTCGTTGCACGGGATTCTGACGGCGATATTTGTCTCTATTCCTTTTGTCTTGAATGGCATGGAAGGGGATGTTGTAGCTTGGAAGTTTTACCTTTTGGTAATGCTCTCCAGCATCCTAATTATGCTACCGCTGATGATGGTGTCTGAGAAATTTGGGTACCGCAAATCGGTCTTTGTGCTGAGTGTTGCTCTGATTGTATCGTCGCAATTAAGCCTCGGTCTTTTTGATTTAGGGTATGCCGGTCTCGCTGCTGCGTTAATTGTATTTTTCGGTGCTTTTAATATGTTAGAAGCCTCACTTCCCTCTTGGGTGTCGCGTATTGCGGAGCCAAATTCTAAAGGTACGGCCTTGGGTGTATATAGTACCAGCCAATATCTCGGGACATTTATTGGAGGAGTTTCTGGTGGGTGGGTTTATCAGCAATACTCAGCGCAGGGAGTTTTCATTTTTTGCGCTGTTTGGGCAATGGCGTGGCTACTTGTCGCAATCAATATTTCCGATACTAAGAGAGTGTCTGCCTGATAGATCACTTTTTGGGTGGTGAAGTTCCTTCAAAGACGCTAGACTGAGGAAATGATGACCGGTTAAAGCAAGCTCCAAAGAAACCGTAAACTTATATTTGTGAACACATATGAATACAGGAGATAAATAATGGCTTCCGTAAATAAAGTCATTCTTGTTGGGAATCTTGGAAGAGATCCTGAGGTTCGTCGAATGCCGAGTGGCGATGCGATGGTGAACTTGAGTATCGCGACGACGGATACTTGGAAAGATAAAGGCGGGGAACGACAGGAAAAAACAGAGTGGCACAGGGTCGTTATGTTTGGGAGGGTGGCTGAAGTTGCCGGTGAATATTTAAAGAAAGGTTCCCAGGCATACTTCGAAGGACGTTTGCAGACCCGAAAATGGACTGATAAAGAAGGCCAAGACAAATACACTACTGAGGTTGTAGCCGATCGTATGCAAATGCTAGGTTCCCGATCCTCTGGCTCAGGTGGTGGAGGGTTTGGTGAAAATTCATCCTCCAGTAAGGCTTCCGGATCTAGTGAATTTTCAGGCGGGCTAGATGAACTCGAGGACGATATTCCTTTTTAGAATATTAAAGTGCCCGAGACTCTGGAATTCTGCCTAGTCTCATAAAGTCTCGAAGGTGTCATTTAGTTTTTTGAATTAAAAATCGGAAATCCTCGTCAAGTTCATTCGAAGCTAATAAATTATGACCCGTCTGACGACAAAAAGCAGTAAAGTCAGGAACCGACCCTGGGTCTGTCGTAAACACTTCTAGTACGTCACTAACTTTAATTTGTTGTAGCGCTTTTTTGGTTTTAAGAATCGGAAGAGGACAATTAAGTCCCCGCACATCTAAAGACAGGTCAATTGTTTTATCTATTTCGTCTGACATGTGTCGCTTACCTTGTTTTCATATTATTTCAATTCTTGGAAGATTATACCCTTGAGATTCAATTAGGTCAGATATCGGATGATATATGTTACGATTTCAATGTAAGCGTATGAGATTCACTATATGCTTAGGTGTTCCGCTAGATTGAAATAATTGTTGGTTTTAAATGACTCATGTGCCAGTTTAGCTAAACAGGGGAGCTTTGACTGATTATGAAACTTAGGGATGTTGATTTAGACGATAAATATGTGGCTGAAGAGGGCCGGATTTTCCTTAATGGAACTCAGGCATTGGTCCGTTTGCCATTAATGCAGCACGCGAGGGACAAAAAGAGCGGCCTAAATACGGCAGGTTACATTTCTGGTTATCGAGGTAGTCCTCTGGGGCAGTTTGACCAGCAACTTTGGATTGCTAAGAAACATTTGCAAAGTCATGACATTGTCTTCCAGTCGGGCGTTAACGAGGATCTGGCTGCAACTGCGTTGTGGGGAGCGCAACAAGCGGGAATGCATGGGAATGCTAAATACGATGGAGTCTTTGGCATTTGGTACGGTAAGGGGCCTGGAGTTGATCGCTCAGGCGATATTTTTCGACACGCGAATTTGGCTGGAACGCACCCGAATGGAGGCGTCCTTGCGTTAATGGGAGATGATCATACGTGTGAATCCTCAACGACGGCACATCAGAGTGAATTTGCACTAGTTGACGCAATGATGCCAATTTTAAATCCAGCTGGGGTGCAAGAGTTGCTGGATTACGGATTGTATGGCTGGGCACTCTCGCGATATTCTGGAACTTGGGTTGGCCTCAAGTGTATGAAAGATACAATTGACGCGAGTGCGACAGTCGATGTTGGGGATGACAGGGTGAAAATTATCGATCCAGATGATTTTGAAATGCCTCAGGGAGGGTTGAGTCTTCGTTTCCCAGATCCGCCATTAGATCAGGAAGAGCGGCTTCATAAATATAAGCTAGAGGCGGTGAAAGCATTTGTTAGGGCGAACGGGATTGATCGAGTTGAGATCGACGGTGGAAATGATGCACTAGGAATCGTTACGTGTGGTAAGTCTTATCTAGACGTACGTCAGGCGCTGCACTACCTTGGGATAGACGATGAGAGAGCAAAGCAATTAGGCGTTAGTGTCTACAAAGTTGGAATGACTTGGCCCCTTGAGCCATTAGGTATTTCTCATTTTGCGAAGGGTCTTAAAAAAATATTAGTCGTAGAGGAAAAGCGCGGACTACTAGAGCCTCAAGTTAAAGATATTCTTTACTCAATGGACCAACGTCCAGTCGTAATTGGAAAGAAGGATGAAAAAGGGCTTGACCTTTTAAAGTCGAATGCGGCTCTTGAACCTAATGAAATTGCAATTGCAATTGCAGAACGTATTTTAGAATCGACTCGTGACCAAAGTCTACAGGAGCGACTAAATCATAGAAGATCCTTGGCCTTAGAGACACCAGAAACTCCAGCGATGGAGCGTACGCCATACTTTTGTTCGGGTTGTCCACACAGTACCGGAACCAAAGTTCCTGATGGGTCGGTGGCTTTATCCGGAATTGGTTGTCATTTCATGGCCCAGTGGATGGATCGTAATACTACTGGGTACACTCAAATGGGTGGAGAGGGCGCTAGTTGGATAGGCGAATCTCATTTTGTCGATACTTCTCATGTTTTTCAAAACATCGGTGATGGAACTTATTTTCATTCTGGATTTTTGGCGGTAAGGGCCGCTGTCGCTTCCGGAGCGAACATGACGTATAAAATTTTGTTTAATGATGCGGTTGCTATGACGGGTGGTCAGCATGTTGACGGTCAGTTGTCAGTTCCTCAGATAACTCGGCAGGTCGCGGCCGAAGGTGCGACAAAAGTAGTGGTTGTTACAGATGAACCAGAAAAATATGGTCCTAATGCGGGGTTCGCTGAGGGAGTTACAGTTCATCATCGGGATGACTATAATCAGGTGCAGAA
This sequence comes from Betaproteobacteria bacterium TMED22, assembly GCA_002167745.1. Lineage (GTDB taxonomy): Bacteria > Pseudomonadota > Gammaproteobacteria > Burkholderiales > Eutrophovitaceae > Eutrophovita. The sequence goes on along the minus strand of NHCB01000010.1, from coordinate 229,330 downwards.
ACAAATTCGTGAAGTGGCAGGTGTATCGGTAATCGTTTATGACCAGACCTGTGGATCCGAGAAGAGACGGAGACGAAAAAGAGGGACATTTCCTGATCCAGCGAAGAGAGCTGTGATCAACGATTTGGTTTGTGAAGGTTGTGGTGACTGCGGCGTCCAGTCAAATTGTGTTTCTGTTACACCGCTGGAGACTGAATTTGGTAGGAAACGTTCGATCGATCAGTCGTCATGCAATAAAGATTTTTCTTGTGTTAAAGGCTTCTGTCCTAGCTTTGTCACGGTGCATGGCGGAGCGTTAAAAAAAGGCCAAGAGGCTGTTTCAAAAGGCGAAAACACGGACCTCTTTGCAGCTCTTTCTGATCCAGTATTGCCATCACTTGCACAACCTTATGGGATCTTAGTGAACGGGATCGGCGGCACAGGTGTTGTGACTATTGGAGCCATAGTTGGTATGGCGGCACATCTTGAAAGCAAGTCTTTCGCAGGTATGGATATGGCAGGCCTTGCGCAAAAAGGTGGTGCTGTTTGGAGTCATTTGCAAATCGCGAACCATCAGGAAGACTTAAAGGCCGCTCGGCTTGGCTTCGCTGGCGCTTCACTGATACTAGGCTGTGATTTCGTAACAACCGCGAGTGAAAAAACAATGGAGTTGGGGCAAAATGGAAAGACGTTCGCGATTGTTAATGTTCACGAACAAATGACAGGTGCCTTTACTCGTGACAAAAATTACCAATTTCCACGAGAAGATTTGAAAACGACAATTAGTAAAAGAGTCGGCGAAAATAACGTTAAATTCGTAGAGGCCACGCGTATTGCGACGGCCTTAATGGGAAATTCAATTGCATCTAATATGTTCATGCTCGGATATGCGTATCAACAAGGGCTACTGCCCTTGGGACACGAAGCTATTAACAAAGCTATCGAGATGAACGGCGCAGCAATAGAAATGAATAAGTCCGCTTTTTTATGGGGACGGAGAGCCAGTGTCGATATTGCGGCAGTAGAGCGCTTATTAAAGCCTAGAGCGGCAGCAGATATACCAGATCGGCAATCTGAGACACTTAATGAACTGATAAATAGACGATTTGAATTCCTTAGCGATTACCAAAACCAAGAGTATGCAAAACAATATCAAGCTTTAGTGGACCAAGTGCATCTTAAGGAGCAGTCAGGGGTAATGTTGGATGGTTTGACAGAGCTCGTTGCACGTTATTATTTTAAGTTAATGGCCTACAAAGATGAATATGAAGTAGGCAGGCTTTACGCCAACGGCGTGTTTCAAAAAAAGGTAGATCAGCTCTTTGAGGGCAATTATAAAATTCGTTATCATCTGGCGCCTCCGCTTTTCGCGAAAAAAGATCCAGAGACTGGTTTTTTGAAGAAAAAAGAGTTCGGCTCGTGGGTTCTAGGAGCATTTAAGCTTCTGTCGCATATGAGATTTTTACGAGGAACAGCGTTTGATATATTTGGTTGGACAGCCGAAAGGAAGATGGAGCGTCAATTCATAGAAGATTATCGCTTGCTAGTTGAGGAAATTATCAATTCTGTGAATCAATCTAACATCGATGTGGCTAAGAAACTTCTGGCTTTGCCGGAAGATATCAAAGGTTTTGGTCACGTCAAGGAGGCGAATGTCATCCGGGTTAGAGCTTCTTGGCAAGAGTTGTTGCATCAATATCGCACCGAAGGTGAGGAGCGAAAAGCGGCTTAAGATAATTTATAAAAAATAGGGTCCGATCGAGTCAATTTGTGCGGTTACTAGCGCATCAACTTTATGTTCTGCCGCGGTAATCGCATCCATACTGTCGTTAATGTTTGTGGCCACCACTGAATATTGTCTTAGATGTAAGGTCTCCATCAACTGGACACTGATGAGTTGGATCGGGATTATGACGCATTGACACATAAGGGCTTCATGGTCGTTGTTGGAAGGTTCGTTAATTAGATTGTTGCTCCATATGAGGCCTCTAGCGATTTTTGGTGCGATGTCCATCAAGGTAGCCAACGTTAGTACGTTCTCAGCAATAATTAGTGGGAATAGGAGTTTCTCCCGACTAACTCTGTTTAAGATGTCTATGCTGATTTCGGCAATTGACTGCTCTTGTCCAATGCTTGCCTTTAATTCAACGATTGGTCTTATTCCAAGCTCAGTAGAGGCCGAAAGGGCTTGATACAACGTCGGTAGCTTCTCACCACTGTATTCATTGCCGTAATCGATACCAATATCTAAGCCATTAATTTGGTCAAAGAATACCTCGCTAACAAGCGTCGTGGTGCTATCTGTTACGTCAATCGATTCCTCAGATCTTAAAATCGGAACACCATCTGCAGTTAGCCGAACATCAAAATGAATATTTTGAAAACCGAGATTTCTCGCATATATCAGACCCGCTAATGAATTTGGTGGCGCTAGAACTCCACCGGTCTGATGACTAAATACTCTTTGTTGTCCTATGAACGATTCTTTTTCAAGCATGAGACAATTATACGGGATTGAATTGAGTTTAAAGTCTTACCTACGTATAACTAAATTAGTGATTAGCGATAGTCACTATGGCTTCATTCAAGATAAATTGTCGCTTTGTACGATATACTAACGCAGTTAAATTAAGGTTCTATCATGCCCATTTATGAATATCGTTGTTCCTCCTGTGGTTACGAACACGAGGCGCTCCAAAAAATAACAGCAGGTCCTCTGGTTGATTGTCCTAAATGTGGATCACCGTCACTCGTGAAGATGGTAAGCGCGGCAGGCTTTCAGTTAAAAGGTGCAGGTTGGTACGCTACGGATTTTAAGGATAACAAGCAGCCTGATAAGGGTAAAGAGGCATCCAAGGGCGGTGATGATGCGAAGGCAAGTTCCAATGCATCTGATTCTAACGGTTCTACGGAGACTGAATCCATTAAATCATCGTCGCCGAGTGTTGGTGATTAGTACTGTAGCTAGTATTCATCCATTCTAGGGCCGATGTGTCTTAACGACTTTTAAAAAAACGGAAACGAAAAGCAATGCGAACAAATTATTGCGGGCTAATTGATTCAAGTTACCTCGACCAAGAGGTTCATTTATTCGGCTGGGTCCATCGCAGGCGCGATCATGGAGGTGTCATTTTCATTGATTTGCGAGATCGTGAGGGTATCGTTCAGGTTGTATGCGACCCCGATAATAAGGCCGCTTTTACTTTGGCTGATCGCGCTCGAAGTGAATATGTTTTGCGTGTTGCGGGTCGAGTCCGTCGCCGGCCTGAGGGAACAGTTAATGAGTCTTTGACGAGCGGGGAAATTGAGGTTCTAGCTGGGGAGATCGAGATTCTTAATGCGTCCGAGACGCCACCTTTTTCAATTGATGAGGAAGAGCCCTCAGAGATGGTTCGATTAGAGAACAGAGTTTTCGACTTACGGCGGCCCCAAATGCAGGAAAACTTGAGATTGAGGTCTCGAGTGTCGAAGTTTTTACGAGACTATTTAGATCAGAAGGGTTTTATTGATGTAGAGACTCCGTTTCTATATAAATCTACTCCGGAGGGCGCTCGCGAATTTCTTGTGCCATCACGCATGCACGAAGGGCAGTTCTATGCGCTGCCTCAGTCGCCACAGCTATTTAAACAAATGTTGATGGTTGCCGGATTCGATCGTTACTATCAAGTCGTTAAGTGTTTTCGCGATGAGGATTTGCGTGCGGATCGTCAACCTGAATTCACACAAATTGACATAGAAACCTCATTCCTTGACGAATTCGAGATCAGAGAAATCATGGAGGATATGATCAGAGGTTGTTTCAAAACGACACTCAAAGTTGATTTGCCCGAGGTATTCCCAGTGATGGCTTACGACGAGGCGATTCGCCTGTACGGTAGTGATAAGCCCGACTTGAGAATTCCACTAGTCTTCACTGATGTTACGGACCTCATGAAAACAGAGGAATTTAAAGTCTTCAGGTCTGCCGCTGATTTGAAGGGCGGGAGAGTTGTTGCGCTCAGGGTGCCAGGTGGAGGAGAGATCAGTCGAAAGCAGATTGATGATTATACAAATTTCGTGTCAATCTATGGTGCGAAAGGTTTAGCGTATATCAAAGTTAATAATCTATCTGTGGGTATTGATGGGCTGCAGTCCCCTATCATTAAATTTCTTTCTGAGAAAGCTGTTCTAGAGGTGATGAGACTATCAGGGGCGGAAGATGGCGATATTGTTTTCTTCGGCGCAGACAAGGGATTCATAGTTAATGACGCCTTAGGCGCGCTCCGAGATAAGCTCGGACGAGATCTTGGATTGATGGAGTCAAATTGGAAGCCGCTTTGGGTAGTTGATTTTCCGATGTTTGAGTATGACGAGCAGTCTAAGCAGTGGAACGCTCGGCACCACCCGTTCACGGCACCAAAGGATGGGCATGACGAATACATAGAAAGTAATCCTGATGCTGCCTACTCAAAAGCTTACGACATGGTTTTAAATGGCTGGGAAATTGGTGGAGGTTCGGTGCGTATTCATCAACCTGAAGTGCAAGAGAAGGTGTTTCGTTCTTTAAAGATTAGTCCTGAAGATCAGCAAGCTAAATTTGGTTTCCTTTTGGACAGTTTGAAGTGGGGCGCTCCGCCGCACGGGGGTATTGCATTTGGTCTGGATCGTATTGTCACACTCATGTGTGGCGCTTCGTCCATTAGGGATGTAATAGCTTTTCCAAAAACACAGCGTGGACAAGATTTGCTGACAGGCGCGCCCTCTGAAGTTCCAGATGTACAGCTGCGAGACTTACATATCCGCCTTCGTGGTTCGGGAAAGGGTATTCCGAGTAAGCGAGAGTCAGATTAGGTTTCCTCTATGATGCCTGATGAGGGTCGCTGCCAATCTTACAAAAATCCCATATCTGTTTTGGTGGTTGTGTACACTTTGGATTTGGAGATACTGTTACTTGAGAGAGCAGATCGAAAGGGATTCTGGCAATCCGTCACCGGTAGCTGCGAATCAGGCGAAAAAACTTATGAAACTGCAGTAAGAGAGTTGAAGGAGGAAACCGGTATTAACGCGAATGACCATCACTTAATTAATTGGAATATGTCGAATGAGTTTGAAATTTTTAAGCATTGGCGTGGTCGTTATGCTCCTGGTGTTACTCATAATGTGGAGCACGCATTTGGTCTTCTTGTGCCGGGACGGGTGCCGATTAAAATATCACCTCGTGAGCACCTTCAATTTGACTGGGTTCGAATTGAAGAGGCAATGGATCGTGTTTTTTCGTGGACTAATGTTGACGCGCTCAGATTCTTGTTGAAAAATCACGCTAGTTCGCGTTAATTGATGGCGAAAGAATTAGTCTGTGTTATGGACCGAACAGTTTTTTAGTATTTAAAAGTTTTATAGAATAACTAGTTTAGTGTTGTTTTAAAGAAGGCAGTGCATGTTATGGAAATAGTCGGCAATAGAGAGTTTTCAGATTATCGTGATCTTTCCGATGACGAATGTCACGCGCTCATCAAAGGCGCGAAAGTTAGTCTTGGTGACGATTTGGTTATTCTTGGTCATCACTATCAAAGGGCCGACGTATATCAACATGCAGACTTAAAAGGTGATTCTCTCAAGCTTTCCAGACTTGCATCGCAGGCTAATTCAGAACACATAGTATTTTGTGGTGTCCATTTCATGGCTGAAGTGGCGGATATTATGTCTAAACCAAGCCAGAAGGCCTTGCTCCCCGACTTGGCCGCAGGGTGTTCAATGGCTGACATGGCTAATTTATCGAAGGTCAATAGGGCTTGGGTTGAACTAGAGTCCGTGCTAGGGAATAAAATGTCTGTGACGCCTATTACTTATATTAATTCCGCTGCGGATTTGAAGGCATTTTGTGGTGAGCACGGAGGTATTGTATGCACGTCGTCCAATGCTTCTCGAATAGTTAGCTGGGGTTTAACCGAGAAAGATAAGATATTGTTTTTTCCTGACCAACATTTGGGGCGTTGGTCTGGACATCAGCTTGGATTAATAAATGAATCAGATATGAAAGTATGGGATCCGGACCTATGGATGGGAGGGCTTACTGAAGAGGAAATTAAAGCCGCTAAAATTCTTTTGTGGAAAGGTCATTGCTCTGTTCACCAGATGTTTCAACCCTCACACATCGTACGTTTTCGTGAACAGCATCCGGACGGTTTCGTGATTTCGCATCCAGAGTGTCGTTTCGAAGTATGTGATCAATCGGATTTTGTTGGCTCGACTGAATATATCGTAGAGACTATTGCCGCGGCTAAGCCGAATACGCATTGGTTGGTTGGTACTGAATTAAACTTAGTAAATAGAATTGCGGAGGAATTTCGACCTCAAGGGAAATTGGTGCAATTTATGTCGCCACTTGTCTGTATGTGTTCGACTATGAATCGTATTGATCCTCAGCATTTAGCTTGGCAATTAGATAATTTATTGGAAGGTGAGTTGGTCAACCAAATTTGTGTTCCTGATTCAGAAAAGGATATGGCGCGTATCTCTCTTGAGCGAATGTTATCAATTTCCTAGTTTCTTGAGAAGATGCGAATCCTCCGACCGTCACAGTTGGGCCATACTCTGGACCGCTTCTCGTGAATAGAACAAATTGGCTGGTGTTGAAATCATTAGCGCCATACTTATGGGATTTCAAGTACCGAGTGGTTGGGGCTCTGGTGTTACTCACACTTGCTAAAGTCGCTAATGTGACAGTCCCTCTTGTACTTAAAGAAGTTGTTGATTCGTTGACCCCCAGGGATCAATTGCTTCTCTTACCATTGGCTTTACTCCTCACTTACGGTGCGCTGAGACTTTTTGCGGTCCTATTCGCAGAGCTGCGCGATGTGGTCTTTGTAAAGGTGACGCGCCGTGCCACGAGACGTATAGCTCTCAAAGTTTTTCGACACCTGCATGACTTGAGTTTGAAATTTCACCTCCAGAGGCACACGGGAGGTATTTCTCGTGAAATAGAACGAGGGACACGCGGAATCTCTATACTACTCACTTATTCGTTATTCTCGATCATTCCAGTCATTTTGGAGTTTGGTTTTGTAGCAGCAATCCTACTGAATCGTTTTGATTGGAGATTCGCTGCAATTACATTTTCTGCAGTAATTTTATACTTGATCTATACGTTTTTTGTATCTGAGTGGCGAATGAACATACGTCGAGAAGCAAATGAGTGGGATACTCGTTCCAATTCGCAAGCGGTCGATAGTTTACTTAACTATGAAACTGTCAAATACTTTAATAATGAGGAATATGAGGCGCGTCGATACGATTCTTTTTTGCAGGAGTACGAACGTGCTGATGTGAAAACTGAAACTTCCCTCGGTTTGCTGAATATCGGACAGAGCGTCATCATAGCGGTGGCGGTTACATCACTGATGATATTAACCTCGCAGGGTGTGGTTTCTCAAAATTTCACAATTGGCGACTTGGTGCTAGTGAATGGGCTTTTAATTCAACTCTACATACCACTTAATTTTATGGGTATGGTCTATCGCGAAATCAAACAAGCATTTATAGATATGAACAATATGTTCGCTTTATTGGATACACGACGAGACATTATTGATCGTCCTGGTTGTATTCCGATGGAGTCTTCTGCGCCTAGTATCGAATTTAAAAACGTCTCATTTTCATATGATGGTCAGCGAGAGACGCTATCTGATGTCACTTTTGTTATTCCTTTTGGAAAGACGGTGGCCGTCGTCGGGGAGAGTGGGTCAGGTAAAACTACATTAGCGAGGCTGCTGTTCCGACTATACGATGTGGACGAGGGAAGGATTTGTCTCGATGGCATTGATATTAGATCTTATGAACAGGTGAGTTATCGGAAGTCTATCGGTGTGGTTCCGCAAGATATAGTTCTATTTAACGATACGCTGGGATTTAATATTAGATATGGAGATCCGTCGTGTAACCAAGAGGACTTACATAGAGTGACGCGGTTGGCGCAATTAGAGAAATTTATCCAATCCCTTCCTGAGGGCTTTGAGACAAGTGTAGGTGAACGCGGTTTAAAACTCTCTGGTGGAGAAAAACAGAGAATATCGATTGCTCGTGCAATACTTAAGGATCCCGCAATAATGGTTTTTGATGAGGCGACATCTTCGCTAGATTCGGGCAGTGAGCGTCAAATTCAACTAGCGCTAAATGACGTGTCTAAAAATAGAACAACCTTGGTTATTGCACATCGACTGTCAACAATAATTCATGCCCATGAAATTATCGTTTTAGATTCGGGAAAAGTTGTTGAGAATGGAACTCATGATGAGCTACTTAAAAGGGCGGGAAGGTACAGTCATATGTGGCACCTCCAACAAAATAATACTTCGGTTGACTAGAAATATTAATCAGCTCGAAGAAAGATATAATTTTTATTTAGCAGTGATCTAAGTGCTTATGTATAACAGTCCAATGAAACGAATGCTTTGCTCGATCTTTTTTTTGAGTATATTTGCGATCGTTCTGTTTATGTATAACGTAATTGACGTTGAGGCCCGAGGCGGCCCGCGTTTAAAGTCGAGGGTTGCCTTAATCGTGGATCAAAGTAGTGGAGAAATTATCTATCAAAAAAATGCTTTTGATGTGGCTCCTATTGCATCGATTACAAAATTGATGACGGCAATGGTCATAATTGACTCTGGGATTCCTCTACTTGAATCAATTACGGTAGCAAAGTCGGATATTGATCGATACAAAGGCTCGCGTTCAAAGCTTAGTGTTGGTACTACATTATTGAGGGCTGAAGTTTTAAAGCTTGCACTAATGGCATCGGAAAATCGCGCTTCGGCTGCTCTGGCAAGAGTTTTCCCTGGGGGTAAAGCTGCCTTTGTTATTGCCATGAATAGCAAAGCTAGATCACTCGGCATGGATGATACGAAATTTGTCGACTCCACTGGGTTGCGTCCTGGTAATGTGTCTACCGGTCACGATTTGGTTAAATTGGCGCAGGCGGCATTGAGTTATCCCTTGATTCGACAGTACACGACAACTCCCTCTTTCCAGCTGCGAGCTAAATTAGGGGGGCGTCCGGTAAGACTGGATTACGTTAATTCGAATCGATTAGCAAGAAGCTCTAGGTGGGCGATAGACCTTTCTAAGACTGGTTATATCAGTGAGTCTGGTCGTTGTTTAGTCATGCAAACTACTTTGCTAAAAAAGCCTGTGATTATGGTTTTATTGGATTCTTGGGGAAAATTAACGGCCTTAGGGGATGCAGGCAGAGTTCGTCGATGGATGGAGCGGCAGAATTAAAAAGTAAATTTATATTAGGGAGGGATCCCTAACGTTAGGCCGGTTTTAATCTAGATTCAGACCCTCCTAATGCATGAGTTATTTTGTTAGCAGTAGCTCTCACGTGTTTGCCCCAGAGACGGTTTAGTCTGTGTGAGGGGATAGAAATTGATAGACCAGCTACTAAACAGCCTGTGTCGTCATAAATGCCGGCGCCAATACAGGAAACGCCTGGTTCAGCTTCTTCATTATCGAAGGCATAGCTTTGGGATTTGATTTTCTCTAATTCGGAAAATAGTGTTTTGGTATCTTTAATAGTGTTTTTTGTGAATACTTTTAACCCGTTTCTTTTCACATAATTTAAGGTCTCGTTTTTTCCATCCTCGAGTAGGAATATTTTACCGACCGCCGTCACATGAAGTGGCGCTTTAGCCCCGACTAGGTGAGCTACTCTGATCGCAGAATGCTCAGCTGTAACTCGCTCTACATAGACCATCTCATCTCCTTCACGGATAGACAAATTGACTGTTTCTCTAATTTGATGATGGAGCTCATTCATGAACGGCATTGCTTCCTTACGAATATCGATATGAGTCTTGGTGATGTTGCCCAGCTCTAACAATCGATTCCCGAGGCGGTAGCTGCCCGCTTGAACGCGATCAATGACTCGATAGTGTGCCAACGCGTTGAGAATTCTATGTGCAGTGGATGGGTGAAGGTCAGTGAGCGTGGCTAATTCTTTTAAATTTACCGGACTTCCTGACTTTGAAAGCACGTCTATTAAGTTCATCATTCGATCAATAACTTGTATAGATGTTTTGCTGCTAATTTCAGACATGATACGTACCGCATTCGTTTCTATTGTGCATTGCGACAATGTTAATTCAAACTATGTTATTGATCAAGCGATTAAAACGTATAGATTTATAATGTTTGCCCGCTAAGTAGTTAGGGTGATATGTTAAAATCCTCTCAATTTCTTAGTTTTTTCACAGGCATTTTGCTTTTTGCCAGAGCGAGATCATCATCACTTAAAGTGTAGGTAAAAAATATGCGAGTAGGATTATTCGTCACTTGTTTAGCTGACTTAATGCGGCCAAGTATTGGACTAGCGGCCCTTGAGTTGTTGGAGCGGGCGGGATGTGAGGTAATTTTTCCCGAAAATCAAACCTGTTGTGGGCAGCCGGCATATAACGCTGGAGATCGACATACGGCCCGAGATCTTGCTAGAAAAGTTGTTTCTGAGTTTTCGGATGTTGATTATGTTGTTATTCCCTCTGGGTCCTGTGGCGGCATGATTAAGACTCATTACGAGGACCTTCTTGGTGATTCGCCAGATGATGAAGCTAAGGTGCAATGGCTGTCCGCACGGACCTATGAGCTAACTGATTTTTTGGTAAATGTCTTGAATGTGGACTCTTTTGATACGTCTTTTCAGGGAACTATCACTTATCATGATTCGTGTGCAGGCCTAAGAGAGCTAGGCGTAAAGGAGCAACCCAGAAAATTACTGCGTAGCCTGCCGTATGTGGAATTAAAAGAAATGCCTGGAGCAGAACAATGTTGTGGTTTTGGGGGGACTTTTTCGGTTAAGTACGGTGATATTTCATCTCGAATAGTCGATCTTAAATGTGATGATGTTGAGAGCACTGAAGCTGATGCCTTAGTTTTGGGTGATCTTGGATGTATGTTGAATATTGAGGGAAAGCTGCGTCGGCGGGGAAATCATAAAACAAAGGTTCTGCATATAGCCGAAGTGCTTACAGGTCGGAACGGCGAGGAGACTGAGTAAATTCAGAATAAGATTATGGAAATCACATCGCAAGATTTTAAAGCTGTATCGGGTGCTAAGCTCAAAGATGAGAAATTACAGAAGGCGCTATTTCAGGCAAAGGATGGATTTGTTGTTTCTCGAGCAAAAGTTATTAAAGATTTAGATAACTTTGAGACAATACGGCAGGCAGCATCCGACGTACGAGATCACTGTTTGGCGCACCTAGATGAGTATCTAGAAGCTTGGGAAAGCCAGGCAAAAGCCTCAGGCACTGTAGTTCACTGGGCCGAGTCGTATGAAGAGCTTAATGCGCTTGTAGTGAAAATAGCGCAAGATAATCAAGTTAAAAAGATTATCAAATCTAAATCGATGGTTGGCGAAGAAACTGGCCTAAATAAGTACGTGGAGGGCCATGGGATTGAGGTAAAAGAGACTGATCTCGGGGAATACATTATTCAGCAGGCAGGAGAGTATCCCTCTCACATTATTGCACCGGCCACCCATAAATCCAAAGAAGACGTATCTGACTTGTTTGCTGAAAAGCATCAGCGGCCGCGGTTAGAAGATGCTGAGAAACTCACGCATGAGGCCAGAGAGATTCTGCGTCCGCATTTCTTGGATGCTGATATGGGCATTACTGGTGCTAATTTTATGATAGCTGAGACGGGCTCTACGGTAATCGTTACAAATGAGGGTAATGGTCGTATGACAACGACTATGCCACGTGTGCATGTAGCCATTAGCAGTATCGAGAAGTGTATCCCCACACTAGACGATTTCGCGTTAATGATGAGACTTCTACCGCGGTCGGCAACAGGGCAAGTAATTAGTAATTATGTCTCTATGACCACTGGCCCTAAACGAGAGGGGGATCACGATGGTCCAGAAGAATTTCATGTAATTATTTTGGATGTGGGCCGCACACGGGTTCTCGGTTCGGAACTTAGAGATGCGTTGCGTTGTATTCGATGTGGTGCATGTATGAACCACTGTCCTGTGTACCAAAATGTGGGCGGACACGCTTACGGCTGGGTATATCCAGGCCCTATAGGATCTGTTTTAACGCCCGCATACAATGGAATAGAAAATGCAATTGATTTACCGAATGCGGCAACCTTGTGTAATCAATGTGGTGTCGTGTGTCCAGTTAAAATTCCTTTGCCGGATTTAATGAGGAAGTTAAGGGAGAAGCAATACGAAAAGGACCTTAAGTCTAAGACGGAGAAGTGGTCTATAAAACTCTGGGCTTATTTAGCTGTTAGGCCTAAACTCTATTCGATAGTTACTAGGGTAATGGCACGTGCTGGGAAAATGCTGGGAGGTAGTTCAGGCCAAATAAAAACAATGATATTTGCCGCTCAAGAATGGACGAAACATCGGGATTTGCCCACTCCTCGTGGACGTACTTTTCGAGATATCTATGTGAATAACAAGAAAGTAAATAAGCGATAAATACAAATATGTCTGCAAGAGAAAACATTTTATCCCGCATACGATCTGCAAATAAAGTTGGCGAGATTCGCGATGCCATTGGGGGGGCGGTAGAGGATCGCCTCACGACTCACCCTGCTAGTCCATTGCCAGATCTAACGTGGAATGATACTGAACGGTTTAAGCAACGATGCGAAGATGCTGCTTCGACTCTTGATGAAATCAGTCAGATGGATGATGTGCCAGAGGCAGTGAGTCGATATCTTACTGAAAATAATCTGCCAACATCATTAGTGTGTTGGCCCGAATTCAAAAAGTTACTTTGGTCCAAGAGTAATGTTGAAGCTGAGATTCGGAGTGCTTTAGGTGATGATAAAGTGGGTGTTACTGGAAGTTATTGTGCTGTCGCCGAGACCGGAACATTAGTATTACTATCGGGGCAAGAACATCATGCGACTACGAGCCTCTTACCTGAAACCCATATAGCGGTAGTTCGACGAAATCGGATAGTGAAAACAATGGAGGAGGCTTGGCAGCTAATACGAAGCGAGGTTGGCTCATTACCAAGGCAAGTTGCTTTTATTTCTGGTCCGTCAAGAACGGCTGATATCGAAATGACGCTTGTTTACGGTGCTCACGGACCATTTCGTGTTCACGTGATCATCGTAGATTCATGATCGCGTTTCGATAAAGCATGTAGTTGAATCAGGCGAATGAAGAAGAGAAAATTTAGTGGTGGTTGGCGGTCCAAGCTTAAGCGCTTTTTGCCTACAGCGGAGACGGTTAGAAATAACAAATGGGTAGGATGGATAGGCCCCGCTTTATATCACCCTAGACTATGGCAACTTAATAGAAAAGGTGTTGCTACGGGTGTCGCCATTGGCGTATTTTTTGGGTTTCTGGTCCCTTTGCTTCAAATACCATTCGCGGCGATTTTTGCTGTTTGGTTTCGCGGTCATTTGGTAGCAGCGGTCGTCTCAACAATGATTACTAATCCGCTAACGTTCGCACCTATCTATTTACTGGCCAATGAAATTGGATCGTTCGTTTTTGACTTGTTGGAGCCTGATACTCCCAACGTGATAACTGATGCGGCCTATCAGGCCGGAGATATGGTCGTGGGTTGGCTAGATAAATTCATGTTGGTTGGAAAGAATGTCGCAGTCGGATTGCTCTTTCTGGCGACCTTTGGAGCGATGTCGTCTTACATGGTGGTGCTAGGAGTATGGCGGGTTATTGTGAATATTGAATGGTACAGAAGACGTCGCAGTAGGACCCCGCGTTAGGTTTCTTTGTTGCTATCGTTATAATCTTCCTCAAGCGAGGCCCATGATTCTCGGAGTAGAGAATTATGAGTGTCTTTCAATCTGGATTAATGTCGATCTTCAGTGCTATTGTCGCCATGGCCACCAATTTCCGACGCCTCATGATGTTTGATGAGGCCCTTCTCATAAAGAGAGCTCGTCATGGGCGGTAGCCATAGCGTGACGGCGATGAGGCCAGTTATCGCCATTGTGATCGTATAAGGTAATGCCATTAACACCATTCTTCCATAAGACAGTTGTATTAATGGTGCAATAGCGGAGGTGAGTAGGAATAAGAAAGCAGCCTGACCATTAGGTGTTGCCACGCTTGGAATGTTGGTGCCAGTATTGACCGCAACGGCTAAGAGGTCAAATTGGTCTCTGGTAATTATGCCTTCGCTTAATGCTTTAGCTAGCTCATTGATATAAACGGTCGCCACGAAAACGTTATCACTGATTGCTGAGAGTAAGCCATTAGCAACATAAAATAACCCGATTTGTTCCACACCGTCTAAAGCAAGCCCATAATGAATGATTCCGGAGAAGAGATTTTGATCTTGAATAACGGCGACAATGGCAAAGAACACTACTAACAGGGCGGTAAACGGTAGTGCTTCCGTGAATGCATAACCGATATCGTGCTCTTTAATCACCCCATTGAAAGCGGTAATAAAAATAATCACGGACAGTCCGATAATACCTACCTCGGCTAAATGGAGACCTAGGGCCACAATCAGCCATATTCCAGCTATACCTTGAATGACCAATTTTCCTTTGTCTTGAGGCGTTCTCTTCGCTTCCTCTTGGTTATCAAACTCGATGAGTACGTTTAGAACTTCACGAGGAATTTTAGCGCCGTATCCGAGAATTTTGAATTTTTCAACCAACACGCACGTTATAAGTCCTACGACAAGCACTGGAAGTGTCACTGGAGCCATTCGGACAAAAAATTCAATGAATTCCCAGCTAGCTCGTTCAGCAATTAACAGGTTTTGTGGTTCACCTACGATCGTACATACACCCCCTAGAGCTGTACCAACCGCACCATGCATCATGAGGCTTCTCAGAAAGGCTTTGAACTGCTCTAATTTTTCTCTATTAATCTCTTGGATGCCTGTGTCGTCAGCGATGTCATCAGCATCATTGAGCGATTTTCCGGATGCGACCTTATGGTAAATACCATAAAATCCAACAGCTACGGCAATGATCACCGCTGTAACGGTTAATGCGTCTAGAAATGCAGATAAAAATGCCGCCATAAGAGAAAATATGAGGGATAAGATAATCTTGGATCTAACGTTTATAAGTACTTTCGTGAAAAGGAGCAGGAGCAAGCCTTTCATGAAGTAAATTCCGGCAACCATAAACATCAGCAGTAAAATAACCGGAAAATTCAGGACTATCTCGTGATAGACCGTGGTTGGGGATGTCATCCCAATTGCTACGGCCTCGATTGCAAGCAAGCCGCCAGGCGCTAAGGGATAAGCTTTAAGTGCCATGGCCAGCGTGAAAATAAACTGCACAATAAGAATCCACCCCGTAATGAAAGGCCCTACAGTGTGGAAAAGTATAGGATTTACGATCAAAAATAAAATGATCGTGGTCTTGTACCAGTTAGGAGTCCCATTAAGGAAGTTGGTCAAGTAAACTGACCGGCTTGCATTCGAGGATGTCACAGATTTGTCTCCTAGTTTAAGTCTTCTTAAGCTGTTACTTATGTGAAGACCACAGGTCGTTTGAATTACGCCAGATTCTAGCATGGTTAACTTCATTGCTAACTAAAACCAACATTGTGTGCCCGAGATTAAAGTGCCAGATCACTAATTTCGTTGTTAAAATTAGATGATACATGGATATTAAAATCGCAAAGTATAATCAATCAAAAATTAGTCAGGGCTCCGAATCATGAGAAAAGTAGTTGTGACCCGTGAAGTCTTTAAAGAAACCATTGATTTTCTGGAAGCTCACTTTGATGTTTTATCTAATCAAGAGGATCGTTTGCTCGGTCGTGAAGAACTTTTGTGTCGCATATCAGATGCAGAGGGCATTCAAACAGCTGGTAGCGATCAAGTAGATGATGAGTTTTTGGACGCCGCACCAAAGCTTAGAATAGTCGCAAATACGGCGGTTGGCTACAACAACATAGATGTGCAAGCATGCTCGCAGCGAGGGGTTATTGTAACCAACACACCAGGTGTCCTTGACGAGTGTGTTGCGGATTACGCCTTCGGTTTGATGATTGCGGCTTGCCGGCGAATTGGCGAGAGTGAGCGTTATCTTAGATCGGGGCAATGGAAGGCGATGTATTTGAAGCAGATGCTAGGTCTCGATATAAACGGAGCCACGCTTGGTTTGGTTGGCTTTGGTCGTATTGGTCAAGCAATTGCTAAAAGGGCTAATGGATTTGGAATGCGAGTGCTTTATCACACTCGATCGCGTGTTAGCGAATCAGTGGAGAGAAATCTTAACGCAGCACACGTGAACAAGCCTCAGCTGCTTCAAGAGTCAGATGTCGTGATGTTGATATTACCTTATGCTAAGGAGACCCACCACATCATTGGTGAGCAAGAGTTATCTCAGATGAAGTCAAAATCCGTGTTGGTTAACATTGCCAGAGGTGGTATCGTTGACGATAGAGCTTTAATTAAAGCTCTGAAAGAAAAAACTATCTTTGCAGCTGGATTGGATGTATACGAGGGAGAGCCACAATTGGATCCTGAATTTTTAAAACTTGAAAATGTAGTCTTGTCGCCTCACATTGGGAGCGCCTCTGAACCTACTAGACGGGCGATGGCTATGGCAGCAGCGAGAAATTTAGTTGCTGTTCTTGCGAATAGCGAAAAACCCATAAACTTAGTTCGTCCAAATTGACTATTAAGCGTCAAACAAGCATCAAAATATACAGTCAGATTTTGTATACAGACATTCACCATAAGTTATATTAATTACGAATATGAATCAATTTTTTAGACTTGGGCTTCATGACGTAGCGAAAAGATTGCGTAACGGTAAGCTTAAGCCATCGGTCTACATCAAAAGCCTGCTGGATCGTATCAATGAGCTTGAGGGTGCTGTGCAGGCTTGGCAATGGCTGGATCGTGATCGAGCTATGGCGGTTGCTAAAAAAGCTGATACATCGGCAGCAGCACTCCGAGCTGCACATCCTTTGTATGGAATCCCAATTGGCGTGAAAGATAATATATACACAGCGGGTATTCCTACGGAAATGGGTTGTTGCCTATATCAAAATTATGTTCCTGATAAATCTGCTGATATAGTTACCCGTATCGAAAAATCTGGAGCATTTGTATTCGGAAAAACGGTTACCACGGAGGCTGCGTTTATGATGCCATCCAAAACTCGTAATCCGTGGAATTTCCAACATACACCAGGCGGTTCTTCGAGCGGCTCAGCTGCGGCGGTCGCTGCAGGGTTTGTCCCCGGAGCCATAGGAACGCAAACTAATGGATCAGTCATACGACCGGCGGCTTATTGCGGCATTATTGGATATAAAATGACTCGCGGATTAATCGGAGTCGATGGGATCATGCCTTTTTCACCAATGTTCGATCAACCTGGAGTGTTCGCCAGAAGTGTTGCTGATTCGGCATTATTAGCTTCTAGTTTTGCTGGACCTCGTTCGGGTATTTCACCAAATGCAGCGCCATTAAAAAATGCGCCCAGACTGGCTGCGGTCAGATCCCCGTCTTGGTATCTTGCTGGCCGTGAAGCGCGAATTCAATTCGAGGCAGATATTTCACGGCTACGAAGTGCAGGAGCATCCATAGACGTAATTGAGCTCCCAGGTGACTTTGATCGCGCCCATAAGGTGCACCGTACTATTATGCTTTACGAGGCTGCACGTGTTTCTCGAGCGATCAGAGACGAATTTCGAGGCTATTTCTCTGACTTTCTCATTCACGCGCTTGAAGAGGGAGATCGCGTTACGGAAACTCAGTTTAGGGATGCGGTGAAGAAGAAAAATGCACTTCAAAACAGTTTTGCTTCCTTCATGGATCGCGGCTATTCCGCGGTGATCACACCTCCCACGACTGGAGAAGCGCCTAATTCACTGCACGTAACGGGCGATCCGAGCTTTTGTTCAATATGGACTTTAATTGGTGCTCCTGCGATTACTATTCCAACGGGATTAGGTCCTCGCGGGCTGCCTTTAGGATTGCAAATAATTAGTGCGGTTGATGAGGATAACTATTTATTAGCCACCGCTGCGTGGTGTGAGCGACACTCTCCATTCAAAGGGCTAACCAGTTAGGGCGGTTCGAATCAAACTTTATCTTGAGCGCATGGTCTAGAAGTATCGCGTGTTGTTGAGGAGATTTCTCCTGTCGTCCTATGAATCGAGAGCCGGAACACTACCAACAAGATTTATTTGAATTAATTGCCTCTTGTTTGAGCGAAGAGCGGTACCATCTTCTTAGACGGCTGCAGCAGATTACCAATAAATCGTGGAGACGAGACCTTCAGCTAGTTGAACTTAGCAAGTTACGCTCGAAAATAAATATATCGGTCGATAAGGTCTCTGCTAGGCGCAGCAGAGTGCCAAAGATCGCTTTTCAAGCCGATCTTCCTGTGGTGTCCGCTAGAGACGAAATCAAACGTCATATTGATGAGCATCAGGTCATTATTTTATGTGGTGAGACCGGCTCAGGTAAAACCACACAGTTACCCAAAATGTTACTCGAAATGGGGAGAGGTGCGTGCGGCCAGATTGCACACACTCAGCCTAGACGCATAGCTGCGCGATCAGTCGCTAATCGTATAGCAAAAGAGCTAAATTCCAAGATTGGTGACCTTATTGGCTATCAGGTTCGTTTTTCAGATCGATCAAGTAAAGAAAACCTCATTAAGGTTATGACTGACGGTATTTTATTGGCAGAGACTCAAACTGATCGTTACTTGACGCGCTACGATACGATAATTATTGATGAGGCTCACGAGAGGAATCTCAATGTTGATTTTCTATTCGGATATTTAAAGCGCGTACTAAAGCAAAGGCCTGACCTTAAATTGATTATCACTTCAGCAACTATCGATGCGAAAAAGTTTTCTTCGCACTTCGATCAAGCTCCAGTCATTGAGGTGTCAGGTCGTTTATACCCAGTAGAAATACGATACCAACCACCTGGGAACGAGGATACATCAGATGATGCTGAGCGTATAAATGAGGCAATTTCTAACGTGCTGACTGAAATTGCTGCTGAACCAATGAGCGGCGATGTACTTGTTTTTTTACCAGGTGAACGTGAGATAAAACAATCTCTAGACTGGGTGAGTAAGAGGTTTCTGTCGAGCTCTCGTTGTTCCTCGTGGGAGGTGTTACCACTCTATTCTCGATTAGCTCTTCAAGAGCAGAATAAAGTTTTTATAACATCTGGTTGTCGAAGAGTGATTCTGGCCACTAATATCGCTGAAACATCATTGACAATCCCCAATATCCAATTCGTCATTGATACGGGTCAAGCTCGAGTAAAGCGGTATAGCTATCGAAATAAAGTTGATATGTTGCAAGTAGAAAAAGTGTCTCAGGCCTCCGCTAATCAGCGCGCCGGGAGAGGCGGGAGAGTGATGGGTGGTGTTTGTATAAGATTATATTCTCAGGAGGATTTCGAACAGCGGGATATTCATCAAGAACCCGAAATTTTAAGATCTTCTTTAGCTACTGTGATATTGCGGATGTCGGCTCTTGGCCTTGATGAGCCCGAAAAATTTCCTTTCATTGACCCACCAATACCTCGCGCCTTGGCTGATGGATATCAATTGCTTGAGGAGCTTGGAGCACTTGATCGAGGAAGACGTTTGACGTCGGTCGGAAAAAAATTATCACGAATTCCCGTTGATCCACGAGTTGCACGGATGATTCTAGCGAGCACCGAACTCGGTTGTTTAGATGAGGTGCTCAAATTAGCTGCAGCGCTATCTGTTCAAGATCCAAGAGAGCGGGAGCATACTGAGCGATATGAGGATGCATCTAAAAACGGTAAAGAGATTAAGTCCGACTTATTGTCCTTGCTATCAGTTTGGTCTTGGTTTCAAGGCATATTCGAAAAGAAACCAGGCAAAAGACAGTTGAAAGAACTTTGTATGCGCCAACACGTGTCGCTGGTAAGGATGTTCGAGTGGCGAGAGTTATATCATCAGCTCAAGTCAATGGCGATTGAAATGGGATTAAAGGTAAACGAACATTCGGGGCGTGGGGTTGATATTCATAGATCTTTGTTGACAGGATTTTTGGGAAACATTGGCTTTCGCAGTGAAGAAAAGGGTATATATTATGGCGCGCGCGGTATTAAATTCTATATACATCCTGGATCTGGATTGAGAAACGCTAAGCCCAAGTGGATATTAGCTTCAGAGTTAGTGGAGACATCGCGACTTTATGCTAGAGGTGTTGCGGAAATTGATGTCGACTGGATCGAGCCTGTAGCTAAGCACTTGACTCATTCCACTTATCATGACCCAAGATGGTCAAAGGCTGGTGGGAATGTTGTAGCGACGGAGCGAGTAACTCTATATGGTCTAGTCATCATTCCGAAACGCCAAGTTAATTATGGACCTATTAATATAAGTGAGGCACGGAATATCTTTATTCATAATGCTTTAGTTCAGGGGGCAGTTAAAAAAATGCCTCCATTTCTAAAGCACAATATGGATTTAGTTACTTCCCTAGAGAGCGTTGAGACGAGGTCGAGACGTTACGACCTCTTGGTCGATGATTCCGTAATTTTTTCTTTTTTCGATGAAAAAATTCCTGAGGATGTTTGTGATTGGATCGCTTTTGAGAAATGGCGTCGGGAGATTGAAAAGCAAAACTCAAGATTTTTATTTCTAACTAAATCACTTTTAGTTAGGAAAGAAATTGAGCCTGAAGCCTTCGATTTGTATCCTGATGCCGTCACCATGAATGGTTGTGAGTTCAAGCTCGATTATCGTTTTGAGCCTGGACATATTTTAGATGGGGTAACCCTCAAAACCCCAATTGGACTTCTTAATAAAATTGATCAAGTGAAGACTGAGTGGTTGGTGCCTGGTTTAATTAGGGATAAAGTCGCCCAAATCGTAAAACAGTTGCCAAAGTCCATTAGAAAAAAGATCTTTCCGATATCTGAGTTTGTAGACGAGATCGTAGGAAACCTTCAGCCTAAAGATAAATCTTTGTATGATTTAATCATAAAGCTAATCAATGAGCGTTATGGTGAGGGAATAACGCGAGAGATTTTTCAGGATCGTAATTTACCGATTTATTTACGAATGAACTATTCGGTGATCGATGACTTTGGAGTGGAAGTTGAGGCTGATCGAGATGTGGCAGAGCTGCAAAAAAAACTGGGAGTCAAGGCGGCGGAGACATTTAGCTCCCAGACTGCAGGCGATTTTAAAAAAACTGGATTGACGACGTGGAATTTTGGTGAACTTCCGAAAATATTTGAGATGTCACATCGGGGCAAAAAGGTCGTCGGATTCCCATGCCTCAAAGATGAGAAAGATTCTGTTGCAATGCTTCTTGCGGACACCGAAATGGAGGCAGAGTCAGTAACGGCTGATGGTCTCAAAAGATTATTTATATTATCCATGAGAGAGCAATTTAAATTCATTGCAAAAAAATGGATAGATTTACCTAAATCAGCACTTCAATACGCTGCACTACTGAACGATCAAGCTGTATCTCTTGGGCAGTTCTCAGTTAAAAAAAAATTAGGCGAAGAGCTTTTGATGGCTACTAGTGCGCAGGCGCTTCTATGCGGCGATACTTTGATTCGAACCGAGGATGAATTTAATAATGCCGTAAAAATGGCTAAACCGAGGGTTGTGGCAGTTGCAGGTCAAATTAATCGAGTTATAAATGATATTCTCGAGTCATATTCTAAAGTGCGTGGAAAACTTCGTTCTAGTGGCAGTCAGTCAGCTCATCCGTTAAATGAAAATATTAATGCTCATCTTTTTTCACTTCTGACGCCAGATTTTATTTCGAGTACGTCTTATACGTATCTTGAACAGTTCCCGCGTTATCTAGAGGCGGTTTCTAGTCGTATTGAAAAATTCAGGTCTGATCCAAAGCGCGATGCATCGTGGCAAGAGCAAATAACGATATTTGAGAATCAGATAGATAAATCAATTGAACTTAGCGTAAGTTCTAAGCAAAGGGACAAACTAATGGAGATTCGCTGGTCCATTGAGGAGTTACGAGTTTCTTTGTGGGCGCAACAACTGAAGACCCTTTACCCGATTTCGTTTAAGCGAATAGAACGAGCTTTATCTGAAGTATTACTAAATGTTTGAATTGGTTGTGCGTCAATTTTGTCATTGGCGACTTATTTAGTTTGTGTGTAACTAGTAAATTGATATCCGAGATTAATGATGACAGAGAACAAAATGTCTAAGCTTCTTCTTAAGTGGTTTGCTTGTACTTTATTTATCCTCTTTAGCTCTGCATGGGCAACTGATTTTATTGTGCTCGGAGATATGCCTTACGGCAATCAAGCGGAAGTTGAGGAACAATATCGAAAGTTAATCGGAAGTATTAACGAGGAGAGCCCTAATTTTGTAATCCATTTGGGTGATATTAAAAGTGGCTCCACGCTCTGCTCTGATGAATTCTATATGCGTCAAAAAGAACTTTTTTCGATTTTTACCGCTCCCTTTTTGTATACCCCCGGAGATAACGAGTGGACCGACTGTCACCGGACTAACAATGGGAGCTACGCTCCATTGGATCGGCTTAAAAAGCTGAGGGAAGTCGTTTTTGATGAAAGTTACTTTCAGCAGAATGCGCGTCTTGGAGTGCAAAGCCAGGGCATCTTGATGAGTGAGTTTTCAGAATATATAGAGAATCAAATGTGGATTTTTTCAGAAACATTATTTTTGTTAGTTCATGTGGTTGGCAGTAACAATAATATGGATTCTGGTAGCCTTTCCGGAGAACGTGAATTTTTGCTTAGAGAAAGAGCCAACAAACAGTGGATTAATAGGGCATTCGACCTCCTTCAGGAAGACCGGATACGCGATCTTGTAGTCGTTTTCCATGGCGATCCTTTTATTGATTGGATGATGCCTCAACCATCTTTAATATATCCAGGATTTTCAGAGACAATCGAGGCCACTCTATTCGCATTAGCCAATAAAACGGATAAGAATATTCTCCTTATCAACGGAGATACCCATCAGTATCAGTGGGATCATCCATTCTACGGCGCTGGACACACCCGCGGTAACGTATCTCGTTTGGTCGTTCCAGGGGCTAGAGATATGCGGGCGATAAAGATTGGTATTCAGAGACGGAGTGAAAATTACTACAGCCTAACTGTGATTGAATAAGGACATCTCGAGTGGGACTTTTGGCGGCTCGCTGTGCGATACGGTTTTAGCTTTAATTACATAACTTTTTTAACAAGATTTAATCAGTTGCACTTACCTTTGCATTTGATAACTCTTTGTGCGCAGTTGATCTCGTCAAAACTTTGTTTTGCGGAAAAGCTGTAATTGCTTCCGGAATGAAAAGCGCCAGCTCCGTTACATTGTAGGCGTTTAGTAGCAAAAATCGGAGCGGATAGCCATCGCACGTTTGCGCACCCCGGACTTCCCGTACCAAATTGGATTCCTAATTGATAGGTTCCACAGAACCCGGACCGATGTATGACATCCCCTTCAATTTTCCATTGACCATCATCGAGCAACCAAGCCCTTGTAGTCCCGAAATTGAAGTCCATTCGTGCTGCTTGCGTTCCTCCCAGATCACTCGATAGTCGACCCTCCGACGATAAAACACGTACTTCTTCTCCTGCGAGTGCAGAGTTGATCGCAATCATTAATACAATTGATAAACAGAACCGTAATGTCATATATGTCATCCAGCCAATCTATCATGAATAAAAAATGCTGACCAGTTAGCATGCGAACTGCTTTAAAAATGTGCTAATTCCTGAAGTGCAGTCCCCTCGTTACTGTTGTGGCCCAATCTGAGATTTTATTCCTGTTTTTTTAGGTTGAAGCTTATAATATGTGCATACGTTATCCGATGAACAACAAACAGGGGCTTTAGTGCACAGTATTCGGCTTATAATCTGCGTATTTGTTTCGATTTTGCTTATCAGCAGCTGTGGCACTAAAGAGATGATGACAAAATCAGCACTTGGGTGTCCCATGCGAGATTTAGAAATCATCCCTAGTGACTTCGAGCGTGCAGGTTCGCGGACTAATTGGTGCGCCAAATGCGAGGGGAAAACTTTTTGGTGTACTACAAATGCTGCAAGGTCAAAGTTGACTTGTCGAGAGGTTGTAGCAGGTCGTGCGCCGTGCTTGATTCGATAGCATAAATTTTTCGGATAATTAATTTATGAACTTCCGTTTTGCATGTGCTCCACTAGGAGATCGAGGTCTCATTATTAAGCTAACTCGTGATGATGCAGGTGATGATCTTTCAACTTCTGGGCTGATTGCAGATCAAATTCGAGCGAGTAATGTTAAAGGTGTCACCGATATCGTTCCAGCTTTTAATCAGCTAGCGGTCCATTATGACCCCACGCAGTGGACATCTTCGTCGCTTGAGTCTCCATACGAAGAGATCGTACGATTTTTAAATCATAAACTAACTGGTATTGAATTTGTCTTGGAGCCCACTGATCGTAAAGTCATGTGTATACCCGTATGCTATGACGAAAAAGTAGGGCTAGATCTTCTTGAGTTATCATCATATTTGAACACTTCGACCAGCGATTTAATAAACTTACATCAGTCAAATATCTATACTGTGGGTGCAATTGGATTTGCTCCTGGATTTGCCTACTTAGAAGGCTTAGATGCTTCGCTTGTTGTGCCCCGAAGGAGCGAACCACGCACACGTGTTCCAGCGGGTAGTGTTGCTATCGCAGGTGGGTATACAGGGATTTATCCGTCCGTATTGCCGGGTGGGTGGTATATATTAGGACGCACGTACGCTAGTCTTTTTCGAACAGAGGAAAGTTTCGGGGCACTTTTAAGAGTTGGAGATCATGTCCGATTTGAGCCGATTTCAATTGAGGAATTGGATGCCCAACGGGGACTGGAAAACAAAAAATGACTGCTGTTCAATCTGTGCTAATTGAGATTTTGAGTCCTGGATTGCTAACCACTATCCAGGATAAAGGACGTGCGGGCTGGCAGCACCACGGAGTTTCCGTTTCTGGTGCAGCTGATTTGAATTCTATGCAGGTTGCGAATGTGCTGGTGGGAAATGATCGTGATGCACCAATCATTGAGTTTGCCATGTTAGCGCCAACCTTATCTTTTTCAAGAGATTGTGTAATTGCTAGTACTGGTGCGAATTTTTCATTAACGGTCGATGATTTCCCCCTACCGCATGGTCGACCAGTCAAAATTTTCGCGGGAAGTATTCTGAAGGGCGGACATTCATCTAGGGGTGCTTACGGTTACTTGAGTGTTTCCGGAATTATTTGTGTTGATAAGGTTATGGGGAGTGTTGCTACCGATACGGGTAGCCATTTTGGAGGCTTTTCAGGCAGACAACTCAAAGTCAAAGATACGGTAGTGATCCGTCAATATTCCAAATCTTTGACGCCTTTCCAGAATATTACGTCGGGCAGTGCATTGCCTTTTGTTTCGACAAGTTGGGGAGTAAAAGATTTATTCCTCGCTGAAACTCCTGAGGAGACATTGCTTCGATTTATTCCCACAAAAAGATGGAGTGAATTGTCTGATCAAAGCCGTAAAATATTTTTGTCAAATGCTTACCGAGTTACTACTCAGTCGAATCGAATGGGAATTCGGTTATTAGGAAAAAAAATCGAGACAGAGCAGCTTGAGTCACAGCCTTCGGAGCCCGTGGTGATGGGTACGATACAGGTTCCACCCAGCGGACAGCCTATCATTTTGTCAGTGGATCGGCAGACAATTGGCGGATATCCATCTCTCGGTGTTGTCATCTCAACAGATCGTATGAATTTAGTTCAAGTTCCACCAGGGAATAGTTTTCGCTTTACTGAGACGTCTCTAGCTGACGCCCAAATAGCTCTGATTCGGGAAAATAATGCCATGGAAGAATTGGTTCGCACTATCGAAAATCGTATCGGAGAGCTAAGTTAAAAATGTTCAAAGTTGACTTGAATTGTGATCTTGGTGAGTATCGATCCGTTTCAGAAGAGCGCAAAGAAATTGAGGTAATGCCGCTTATAAGCTCGACTAACATTGCATGCGGATTACATGCTGGAGACGACCGATCTATTCGAAAAACTATGCGTAGGGCCTTCGAATTTGGTGTCGGAATTGGATCTCATCCATCGTTCCCAGATCGAGATAATTTTGGTCGAAAGGCTATGGTTTTACCAGAAGTCAAGTTAAGAGATGTTGTATGCCGTCAGATTACAGAATTTATCAATCACGCTAGTGCTTGTGGGGTGGCTATGACTCACGTGAAAGCGCATGGCGCCTTGTACAATATGGCTGCAGTTGATCTAAGGTTAGCTACGGTTATTTGTGAGACTATTGCTGGCCTTGACTCCGATATGCTTGTTTTTGGACTCGCTAATTCACGCTGGGTTAAGGCGGCCGAAGTAACAGGTTTGCAAATTGTGGAGGAGGTGTTCTCAGATCGACGCTATCTCTCTGGATCTGAGCTGGTTCCACGGGTGGATCAGAGCGCATTGATAACGGATGTTTCTGAGGCGGAACAACAAGTGCTCAAAATGGTTCATCAAAATCTAGTCACAAGTATAGACGGTGTTGATCATCACTTGGTACCCGGTACTGTTTGCATTCATGGTGATAGTCCTGAGGCTTATCATATCGCGGTAAAACTGCGATCATCTTTTGAACGGCACGGGGTAAAGGTTATGCCCCCTTAACGTTCTGATCATCGAACTGGCCGACTATTACTATTTTTTTGACCCATTAGCTGTATGGTTGCTACCCCGATGATTAATGAACGCGAATGTCATTCTGAATGTAGC
The DNA here is from genome assembly GCA_002167745.1 of Betaproteobacteria bacterium TMED22. Classification (GTDB taxonomy): domain Bacteria; phylum Pseudomonadota; class Gammaproteobacteria; order Burkholderiales; family Eutrophovitaceae; genus Eutrophovita. The sequence continues at coordinate 202,649 of NHCB01000010.1, read as the reverse complement.
TTGTTTTGTAGTTTCGCCTGCGAAGTTGTCCGTAAACCTAAACCCATACTTATGAGACGATAACTCCACCTTTTCATTCCAGTACAATATCAAAATTAGTTTTAAGTGACCCTATAAAAGTCGCTTAAATGAGCAGTGTGACTTTTTAGATAGAATGCTTTTGGTGTGTGAGTTATGAACATTGGTTTGGTAATCATAGGTGATGAAATTCTTTCAGGAAGAAGGAAAGATAGGCATCTTGAAAAGTCGATTGACATCTCACACGCGCGTGGATTAAAGATTGAGTGGGTTAATTATTTGCCGGATAGTCCTGAGCTTTTGCGGAAGACATTTGAACGCACCTTAGGCTCTGAGGATACTGTTTTTAGTTTTGGTGGCATTGGCGCAACGCCTGATGACTATACCAGACAGTCCGTAGCGGATGCTCTCGGATTAGATATTGTTGTTCATCCTGAGGCTAAGCAAGAGATAGAAAATCAGTTTGGTGTGGATGCGTATCCCAATCGAATAAAAATGGGTATGTTTCCAGAGGGCTCAAGAATAATTCCTAATGAGTTTAATCGGATACCTGGTTTTAGTATTCAGCACCATCATTTTTTGCCGGGATTTCCGTCCATGGCCTGGGCCATGATGGAGTGGGTATTAGATAACGAGTATGCCGTTCATCATGTGGTGGATCGGGATATCGAACGATCCATACTTATTTTAGATGTGCCGGAGAGTACTTTGATTCCATTGATGGACGCGTGTCTGGATAAGTATCCCGGATGTAAGGTGTTCAGCCTACCTACACTGACCGCCGAGCGACTTCGTCGAGTCGAGTTGGGGGTTAAGGGAAGGCAAGAAGTTGTAGATGAGGCGTTTATATGTCTTCAAAAAATGGTTAATCGGCTTGATTGTGAGTGGAGCGAGCTGCCACCCCGGCTGTAACATTATTTTCTTTGCGGCGCATGTTCCTTATCGACCAGTTCTCAACCGCCCAAGCCATAATGTCGTTCGTATTTTCGGTTTGAAGTTCGCGTGGAGGTTCTTGAGACAAAAAATTTAATGCGTCAAACAATGTTGAACTCGCCAAATTTGAATCTACTGATTTAGCTTTGTTCTGTTTTGACAGTTTTTGACCCTCTTTATTTCTTGCTAGTGGTAAGTGTAGGAACTTAGGGTTGCATTGCCCCATTATATTTTTAATCTTGGCCTGTCTCAGACTTGAGAGCAGTAAGTCCTCACCCCTAACGACATGGTTAATGCCACAGTGATAATCATCCACAATACTTGCTAAGTGGTAAGAGAGCGTGCCGTCTGGTCTAAAAAGAACGAAATCACCAGAAGATTTGTATAAATCGTCAGTGATCAATCCCAAGCGAGCATCATCTATAGATACTGGACACGGTTGAGGTAGATTAATCCGATAACTTCTTATAATCTTATTTTTTGTTGTATGAGTCTTGCAAAATCCACTATAAATCCATTCGTCGCCTATAAGAGCGGAATGTTCACGAATTTTTTTTCGACTGCAAGCGCATGGATATACATCGAGCTCTGTTACAAATTTATGTCGCCAACCGTCGTAGAGCGATCTTTGTTTACTTTGATAGATTGGTTCCCCATCCCAATGAAGTGAGTAGCTATCTAAGGTATTAAGAATGAGCGAATCCGCTCCCTTTACGTTCCGCTCTTGATCTAGATCATCAAGACGGACGACCCATTTCCCTTTCTTAGATCTAGCATCACAGTAGCTTCCTACTGCAGTGACAAGTGATCCAAAATGAAGTGGGCCAGACGGAGTTGGCGCGAAACGTCCGACATACATTTTTATGAATTATTGGCCTTGTGTACGTATGGAGCGCACAGAAATTAAAAGAAAGACGAAGAGGAGTAAAGACAAAATCAACTCCCCGACTGCCATTAATTGGTGTGAGCCGAATTCCGCGTATGAGCGGACTACTCCTTCTATAAAGTACGGAAATACTAAAAGTACTGCATACTGATAGGCGCCCAGCGTATTCCGTAAAATTCCTATTAAAGGAAGGATAATTGGGACACTCTTGAGAATTAACCAAGAGCCAGCCGGATTTAATGGTGCGACATACCCTTCCCAAGCTAGGCACCATAGACTTAGCATGATTAGCCCGGAACTTGAAAATAATTGATGAGTACGCATTAATGTAACGAGTTGGCAGTTTAGGAGTTTAGTTTAAGGGCAATTGTGGCAAGGCGTTTGCCTTGCGCGATACAAAGGGATTTTTCTTCCGCTGAGATCGGTAGCTTACCCTCTTGGCCAGCGAAATGGCTCGAGCCATAAGGCGTTCCACCGGTCATTGTTGTGTGTAACTCATGTTCTGAATATGGAATTCCAGTGACCACCATTCCAAGATGGATTAAAGGAAACATCATCGTTGCTAACGTAATCTCTTGGCCGCCATGCATCGACGATGCTGAAGTGAACACCGTTGCTGGTTTTCCAATAAGTTCCCCAGCGTGCCATATGGTTCCTAATTGATCTATGAAATATTTCATGGCGGAGGACATATTCCCAAAACGGGTTGGGCTGCCAAGCGCCAGCCCAATACAATCACGTAAATCATCAATTTCTACGTAAGGTGCACCCGCATCGGGGATGGTTGCTTCAGTCTGTTCGGTATTTGCAGATACAGACGGTACGGTCCTCACGCGGGCGCTGACACCAGGTACCATCTCGATTCCTCTTGCGACGAGTTTCGCCATTTGTTGAACGCTGCCGTTCCGGGAGTAATACAACACGAGTATTTCTGACATTATGAGATAGATTGTTTCTTAATTAGTTTTATCACGTACCTTCGCGATAATTTCCTCTAGGATTCTGTCGCTATCGATTGATGAGGTTTCGCCAGTCAGTCGATCTGTCCATTCAAGCTTTCCATCGTTAATTCCTCGTTCCCCCACGGTTAATCGACAGGGTATTCCGATTAACTCCAGGTCTGCAAACATAACGCCAGGTCTTTCTCCTCGGTCATCAAGCAGAACCTCTACTCCAGCTTTCATAAGATTTGTTTCGAGATTATCGCAAAAATTTCTAACTAATTCGCTTTTTTTATAGCCGATAGCTGCGATTGCTAAGCTAAATGGTGCAATAGATTGCGGCCAGATAATTCCTTTATCATCATGACCTTGTTCTATAGCTGCCGCGATAATTCTTGATACGCCTATACCGTAACATCCCATCTCGGTGGGCTTGCTTTTTCCATCTTTGTCGAGATATTGACATTTAAGGAGCTTCGAGTATTTGGTCCTAAGTTGAAAAATATGACCAACTTCGATTCCTCTGCAGATTTCTAGAGTTCCTTTCCCATCTGGACTTAGATCTCCCGACACTACATTTCGGATATCTGCAATCTCTATTTCGTTTTTTATGTCTCTGTCGAAGTTGATGCCAGTTAGATGATGGTCTCGCTCATTAGCGCCGCAAGCAAAATTTGACATGAGTTGAGCTGAACGATCGCTGATGATTCGGATATTTGAATCAATATTCATTGGGCCAATAAAGCCAATTGAGCATCCCAAGTGGTTCTGAACTTCCTCATCCGTGGCGAAACGAAATTGTTTCATACCCTCAAGTTTCGTTAATTTAATCTCATTGAGTTGGTGGTCTCCTCTCAGGAGAATTAATACAAATTGGTCATTCGCTATTAAGGCTAAAGTTTTTAATATATTGGATGTAGGAATACTAAGCTGTTTCGCTACGTCGTCACACTTTGCTGCATTAGGTGTCGCTATTTTTTTAACTGATTCCATCTGCTGAAGCTGAATATTCTTTGGCGCAATAGCTTCGGCGAGTTCGATGTTTGCGGCATAATCGGAGTCAGGACAGTATGCAATGGCATCTTCCCCTGATTCAGCAAGGACATGGAACTCATGAGATCCGGTTCCACCAATTGCACCAGTGTCCGCTGCAACTGAACGATATTTAAGTCCGAGACGTTCGAAAATGCGACAGTATGTATCAAACATGTTTTGATATTCTCGTTCGAGATCAGAAAAATCTGTGTGAAATGAATATGCGTCCTTCATCAGAAACTCTCGCGCACGCATGACTCCGAACCGAGGACGAATTTCATCCCTAAATTTTGTTTGAATTTGGTAAAGGTTGATTGGGAGTTGACGATAGGACTTGATGTCTTGTCGTGCAATGTCCGTGATGACTTCTTCATGAGTAGGACCGAAGCAAAATTCGCGATCATGACGATCCTTAATCTTCAGCATTTGCTCGCCAAACATTTCCCAACGACCGGATTCTGCCCAAAGTTCAGCCGGTTGAATAGCGGGCATAAGTACCTCGAGCCCACCCGCTCGGTCCATTTCTTCTCGAACGATATTCTCTACCTTTCTAAGAACCCGAAATCCTAATGGAAGCCATGAATATAACCCTCCTCCTAGTTTTTTGATGAGCCCGGCTCTAAGCATCAATCGATGTGAGGAAAGCTCGGCTTCGGTTGGGGCTTCCCGCAGCGTATTTAAAAAGAATTGAGTCAAGCGCATTTTTAGACAATCATATCTACAGGAAAGTCTTATTCTATCCCGATGGAAAAAAGTTAGGTGACTAAGTGACCCGTAGAATAACGCATTACTTATATGTGCTCATATCAATATGTTGAGAAAATTAAACTTATTTCGTAAGTCACTTACCGAGTCTGAGGTGGAAGTTAGTGAATCTCGAGGTGTTCGGAGTCTATACCTCGGAAGTCGTACCGTGCAAAGTTCTATGAGTTTGGCTGATCCTTACCATCTTGTTCTTGACTACACGAAAGCGATGATGTCATTTCTGCTATTTCATGATCGAGTTAGGTCGGTGGCTTGTATCGGTTTGGGTGGCGGTTCAATACCGAAATTTATTTGGAAGATGCTTCCCGAGATCAATATTTGTGTAGTAGAGAGCTCTCAGCAAGTGATCAATGTGGCCCGACAGTACTTTTTCATTCCCGATGACGACGCGAGGTTGTCGGTGATACATTCAGATGGTACAAGCTGGATTGATTCCGCTGGAAAATATGATGTCATTATGCTCGATGCTTTTGATGGCTCTGGGGTGCCCGGAGGCTTTACTGATGACGAGTTTATTCGCAAAATAAAGACACACCTTAACTATCAGGGTATTTACATGCAAAATTTCTGGTCAAATGATCCGCAGCTTAAGTCTAGGATTAATCAAATCGAGACGGCTTTTGATCAAATAGCGCTAATCCCGACGCCTAAGGGTGGCAATATAGTAGCACTCGCTTTTTGTAAGACCCCATCGAGCGCTCATGTTGCTAGGATCACAAAATTATCTAGGGATTTGAGGCGATCCTTAAATCTAGATTTTGATGATATGGTCCAGCGCATGCGGTCTCTTCAGTCGTCGCAAACTAAAAAATTGTTTATTTGATGACCTAGATCAGGCATAAGTATGTAAAAATACAAATATTAGTGGATTTGACGGGGGTTTTGATCGTGATTGATCGAGATGGTTACCGTCCGAATGTGGGTATTATTATCTGCAATAAACGTAATGAGGTTTTTTGGGGTAAGCGCGTGCGGGAATATGCTTGGCAATTTCCGCAAGGTGGGATTCAAGAAGGGGAGTCGCCTAAGCAGGCGATGTACCGGGAGCTGGACGAAGAGGTCGGGCTCGAACCTCATCATGTGAAGATTATCGGACGGACGGACGGGTGGTTACGTTACGATGTGCCTAGGCAATTCGTGCGGCGAGACTCGCGTGCTAGTTATAAAGGACAAAAGCAAATATGGTTCTTATTGCGTTTAATTGGAAGTGACAGCGATGTGTCGTTACGAAAGTCTGAGATCCCTGAGTTTGATGCTTGGCGATGGCACTCGTTCTTCATCCCGTTAGACTCGGTCATTGAATTCAAGCGGGACGTCTATAAGCAGGCTTTGGCCGAATTGGCGCCTCACCTGAAGTTGAGACTTCCCATTAACTATCAATAATTTAATGCGGCAATTAGTGATCGCAGACATCTAAAGTGATTTTGCCGATATGTTGGCTTGACTCCATCAGTCTGTGAGCGTCGGCAGCATGTCCGAGTGGAAACGACCTGAAGATCAGAGGCTCAATAGCTTTAGATTCAAGTAATGGCCAAACTTTATTTCGAAGGGATAAAGCGATATTTGCTTTGAATTCGGTAGAACGTGGTCTTAGCGTAGAGCCTGTGATCGTGAGTCGTCGTCTGAGAATATCGGTCATATTAATATTGGTCTTAACGCCGCCTAAGAAAGCAATAATAACAATACGTCCATCATCTGCCAGGCACTTTAAATTGGGTTGTGTATAGTCTCCCGCCACCATATCAATGATGACATCGACACCTTTGTTATCGGTCAGCGCCATAATGCGCTCCGAGAAGTCTTCACTTCTATAGTTAATGGCTTTACTTGCACCGATGGTTTCGCATGTGCGACACTTCTCATCTGACCCGGCAGTTACAAAGATCTTTCGTCCAAACGCGCGACATAATTGAATTGCTGTCGTCCCAATGCCGCTTGATCCTCCATGAACGAGAATAGATTCTTTTTCAGCAAGTTGTGCTCTATCAAATACATTTGACCATACCGTGAAGTAAGTTTCTGGAATGGAAGCGGCTTCTCGAAAAGTCAATCCTCGAGGAATAGGTAAGCATTGTGAGCCAGGCGCAGTTACATATTCAGCATAGCCTCCACCGGCTACAAGAGCACAAACAGAATCACCTATCTGCCAATCATTTACTCGATCTCCCACCGAAATAATAACTCCGGATACTTCTAGTCCAGGAATATCAGTAACCCCTGGCGGAGGTGGGTATAGCCCAGCTCTTTGCATCATATCCGGACGGTTAATGCCTGCGGCATAGACCTTAATTAAGACCTCATCTTCTTTTGCATGAGGGAGCGGTCGTTGCGTTAGTTTTAAAACCTCTGGTGAGCCCGGCTCAGTGATCGCAATAGCGTGCATGCTATCTGGTAAAGAGTGCATTACTTGTCCTAACATTTATAAAAGTTATATGATTTTAATTTGGTAATGATTCTACAGATTAGATAAGATCGAGGTTGATGCATGCTTAAAACTTCGTATTTCGGGGAGGGAAAGATAGATGGATTATTGTTCACTCGGGGCTAATCACCTTAAAGTCTCCAAATTATGTCTTGGTACTATGACTTTTGGTTCACAAACTGACCGAAATGAAGCGGAACGTATTGTATCTTCGGCTAAAGATCACGGGGTGAACTTTATCGATACCGCCGATGTGTATGTTCAAGGTGAGTCTGAGAGAATTGTAGGTGAGCTTATTAAGCCATCTAGAGATTGGTGGGTTCTGGCAACAAAAGCTGGGCAAACACTTACTGATTCACCGAATCATGGTGGGCTTTCTAGAAAGTGGCTTACTAAATCTTTAGATGAAAGTTTATCCAGATTAGGTACGGACTATATCGACATATTTTATCTTCATCGGGACTACGAACCGACGTCGTTAGTCGAAGCCGTTACAACTATGGGAGATATGATTCGTTCGGGAAAGGTTTGCTATTTTGGAATATCGAATTTCCGAGGATGGAGAATCGCCGAAGTCCTAATGCTGTGCAAAGAGTTTGGTGTGCCTGCCCCTATTGTGTGTCAACCATACTATAATGCTGTTAATCGAATGCCCGAGGTTGAAATTTTGCCAGTATGTAAGCGATTCGGTATAGGTGTTGTCCCGTTTAGTCCAATTGCACGAGGCGTATTAACCGGGAAGTATAAGGTGGGTGAAGATCCGAGCGAAGGCACACGAGCTGGTAGGAAAGATAAGCGGATGATGGAGACCGAGTTTCGCGAAGAATCCATCAAACTTGCAAAAGATTTTGTTTGCTATGCAGGCGAGAGAGGTGTCACACCAGGGCAGCTTGCAGTCGCGTGGGTTTTAGCGAACCCTATCGTAAACAGTGTCATTGGCGGACCGAGAACATTGGAGCAATGGGAGGATTATTATGGTGCTTTTAATGTCGAGATCGATGCCGATGCCGAGCAATTCTTCGATAAGTTAGTCGCGCCGGGGCATCCGTCCACTCCCGGTTATACAGATCCACTGTTTCCAGTGACTGGCAGAGAGTCGCTTAGACTCTGATTGATAGATGCCTAATTATTGTCGGAAGCTGACAGACTAAACTTCCGTTTACTATTTTAAAATCTAGCTAAAAACTGGAAAATCATTGAATCGATATCGAAGTACTTGTTCATGAGCTTCTAGCCCCAACCATCCACTTATGGCGGTAGCATAAACTTGTCTAAAGTCTGTCGTGTGCAGCATGTTGCCGTCGTTAAGCTCGGTGAGACTCGGAAGGTCACCATAATGTCCACCTTTAACTGCCTTTCCAATTAAGTACATGTTATTTGCCGTACCGTGATCCGTCCCTAGGTTTGTGTTTTCAGCAACTCTGCGCCCAAACTCTGAGAACACGAGCATGACCACGTCGTCGGCTCGACCAATGCGCTCCATATCACTAAAAAAACCGGATACTGCGTCAGAAAAATAAGTTAATAACCGTTGATGAAGGTTAGGCTGCTGTACGTGTGTATCAAAGGCATTACGTCTAAAAGAAGTGTAATAAAGGCGAGTATTCATGTCCGCATTGATTAAGGCTGCTATTTTGTTTAAGTCTAACGGAGCAATACCGTAATCAATAGGCGTACTATAGCTCGCGCACGCTGACCTAACTTTTTCGGAAGCTTGTCTAGCACTTTTCGCTAATTCCAAAAGCCGTCTTTGTGCTTGGGAACTATTTTTAGTTGCCAAGCGGTCTTTATCCAAGAGCGGTCTTGAATTAAATAAACCTTTACGACCGAACTCTTCAGGGTCATCAAAGACGACCGGCACGTGGTTTTGTGCTACTACAGCTAAAGATTGAGTAGCATCCACGTTAACTAAATAATTAGGCGTTACTTTAGGGTCTAGTGCGTCTGCAAGACGTCCAAACCAACCCAAAGATTCGCCGCTATTTGGTGCTGCAGTTTGCCAATACGCCATCGAAGTGAAGTGCGAGTAAGAGGGTTGATCGTAGCCACATCCGTGGAATATGGCCATTTGACCATCCTTGAAGAGACGCTCCATACCTGACATATCGGGATTAAAACCAAAATGGTTATCTATCTTTCTTAGTTCATTAGGTTTTATGCCAAGTGTTGGTCGATGTCTATAGTAGGCATCGTCACCGTAGGGTACTAATGTATTTAACCCATCATTTCCGCCTGAAAGCTCAAGTACCACAAGAATTTTTTTATCTAAAACGCTGTCACCAGCAAAAGCTAATGGAGAGAGGTTCGGAAAAAAAGGGTTAGTGATGCTGCCTGCTGCTGCACCTGCACCCAACAGTTTTAGAAAGTCTCGACGTTTAAATGGTGATTTATTGCTCATTTTCAGTCCCCGCTTAGCCGAGTTGATATTCCGGTAGAGATAGAAGTAAATGAAACGTCTCTCGTAAGGCTTCTTCTGAAAAAGTACTCGCCTCTTTTATGTCGTTTGTACCAAGCTGGTCCGTAAGAAAGTTGGCAATTAATTTTTTTGTATCCTGATCTATCGGGACAGCAAAAAATCTCTTAATTAGGTAATCAATAGCATCCTCGGACGTTTTGCACTTTGCAGCTAAAACCATTTGGGTTAAGTTTAATTGCGCGGACGTTCTGATAATTGGCTTTACCTTTTCTATGGCCATTCTCCAGCCGCGGTAACTGCCGAGACGCGTATTAAATTCCTCATCTCGATCTACCATATTGTTGGAGGCTGAGGTCGCATAGCTATCCTCTGGTTGCGTTGCTGTAGCAATGTCTGCGCCCGTTGCGAGTCGCTCTGCGACAACCCCAATTTGATAATTCTCCGGGTATCTATCACTGGGTAAGAAGTTTATGTTTGGAAAAACCGTATCGTATACAAAATTCCCCCGCGCTAACAAAAGCCCAGGTGTAATCCAGCTTCGACCTCCTGCCCAACCAGCTACTGTGGGCGGGAACAGTAAGATTTGTCCCAGCGACTTTGTGGTGTCAAAAAAATCTGGTACCCCAGGAATAATGTCGAGACCTAATTTTTTATAAGTCGAAATAACTAGTTCAACAGGCGATTTAATATGCGTACCCATAGACGCTGAGCTATAAAAATCTTTCGATAGAAATATTTTTTCGAGAAGCGGTGTGATTTCATAGCCCGAGCTATAGAGCGTCGCACCTAATTCTTTTTGAAGTTGAGGCGTTATATTTTCACGAACAAAGAATTTATATATTTTCCCAGATATGTATTCGGCGGTTACGCGTTTTTCAAGAATCATGTCGATGATATCTAAGCCATCCCAAGCACCAGTACGTCCCAAAAAAGTTTTGTCAGACGTATCGTGTTCCTCAGTATTCACCACAAATTGGAGATCACTATAATTCCAGCCAGTGAAAGCACGGGCGGCTTCTCGAATGTCTTGCTCTGAGTAGTTACCAACACCCATCGTGAAGAGTTCCATTATTTCTCTTGCAAAGTTCTCGTTTGGAGATCCTTTGATGTTTACGCCTGCATCTAAAAACGCAAGCATCGCTGGATCTTGAGAGACCGCAATCAATAAATCCTTGAAGTTGCCAGTCCCATATTCACGAAAAACTTCGTTTTGATTCAATATTTTACGGTAGTCTCTTACTTTTTCTTCGTTAGTAGCGAAGTGCCCGTGCCAAAAGAGTGTCATTTTTTCCTCTAAAGGCCTTTTGGTTATAAGCATTCGATTCGCCCACCAGAGGGCAACTCGGCGAGTTTCCAACATGCTTGATCTCAACCAATAGAAAAAGCGATCAACAACCGGCTGAAGGCGACGATTGCCCTTAGGCTTGACTTTAACTCCTATTGCCTCTCCCGTGTCTTGAGCAAGCTTCGTAGCTGCTGGCCTTGATGCTGGGAATGGCTCGATGCCGCTGTCGTGAATTCCTGAATGATCGAATGCAGGTAGTGTGCTTGGAATGCTCTGAAAGTAAACGAGTTCTCTAACGGCCGCTCTTGGCCCCATTGTTACCAGACGTTCTATGTTGATCGGTTTATCACCAAATCCAGCGCGCTCGACTAGATGACGCGCTCTGGCATAATTCCAGCTATTTTCAGATATCGGCGTAAGATCGTTAACCCCGTTGGCATCTGCCACAGAGTTAGCTGTAGAGCATGATAACGCTATCGGAATAGCTATAATAGTTAAAGTTTTTCTTAGGTTTGCGTTCACTAGTTTGTCGGCACTATCTGATTGATGTTGTTTAATGAGGTTGAGACTTCTTTAAATCTTTAAAAGATTGTATGGTCGCATTGATGGATGACATCGCAGTATAAGTTTATCAAAAACGGACTGCAATCTTATTGATTGCGCTCATCATAGCCGCTGGTATTGGAGTTGGACGTCGTGTTACACGATCCACGTAAACGTGTATGAAGCTTCCCTGAGCTGATGCTTCATTATTGCCTTCGCAGAATAAACCAATGCCATAATGCACAGAGCTAGTTCCAATTCTATCCGCTCGAAGACCGCTCGTTACTACATGTGGAAATGTTATTGGTGAAAAATATTGGCATTGTGTCTCTACTACTAAGCCAATAACTGAGCTATTCTCAATATCTAGCGCGCTTTGTTCAATTAGAAATTGGTTTACCGCAGTATCGAAAAATGAATAGTAAATAACATTATTGACATGGCCATAGACGTCGTTATCCATCCATCGGGTTGGTATGGTTTGAAAGTGGAAGAACTGATCTCGCTTAGAAGGCTGTGTTTTTGGCATAGTTGACTGTATCGAGGGTTAAATTTGTGTCCGATGTGTACCCGGTTGGTTTTAATTCTCTCTGTCGTTAGGCCTTTAGTGCATCGGTAGAGTCCATACACACCATTATAAACGCAAAAAAAACTGCATATTTTTTATAAAAATCATTCATTTACTGTGCTATTATCCGCTTATACTGTAAGTGGTTTTTGAAAATCTGAATTTTAATCTCATCATCCTTAGGAAGAACAAATGACACTTTTATCTAAGTTTGCAAAATTTTTGCTTATTGGATGCACTACGTTTGCGCTGGTTGCTTGCCAAACTACCAACAAAACTGCAGAGACTGTAGAAGAATCCACCGATAACTTTGAGTACATTCAGGCTGAAAAGCAAGCTGAACAGGAGCGCTTGCAACAAGAGTTGGAGCAGGCCAAGCAGGAGCAGGATAGACTTCAGGCAGAAGCGGACAAGGCCCGCGAGGCTGAGGCTCTAGCGGAAGAGAAGGCGGACAAGGCCCGCGAGGCTGAGGCTCTAGCGGAAGAGAAGGCGAGCGAAGAAGCTGAGGCCAGAGCCCAGGCTGAGGCAGATGCTCAAAAAGCTAAAGCAGAAGCAGCGAAGGCTAAAGAAGAAGCAGCGAAGGCTAAAGAAGAAGGGTCCGTTGGCGTTGTGAACGAAAATGTACCTGTGGGCATGCCGACTGATTCGGTTTATTTTGATTTTGACAAAAGCTTCATTGTCCCTAAATTTGATGATGTTTTAAATGCACATGCAAAATACTTGAAGGCGAATCCTGATCTTAATGTCGAAATTCAGGGAAATTGTGATGAAAGANGAAGTCGTGAATATAACATCGGCCTGGGGAATAGACGAGCTCTAGCGGTGAAGGCAGGATTAGAGATACTCGGAATTCAAAGTGGTCGGATCACTATCACCAGTTTTGGATCAGAAAAGCCTCTGGCACTTGGTNATGATGAGACCAGTTGGCAACAAAATCGTAGGGCTGATTTTGTCTATTGATTGTAGTCGCATCATGTAGGACCAAATAATAAAGGGGCGTATTTACGTCCCTTTATTATTTGAGAAACAGACTGCTTTAAAGTAAGGTTGTTAGTCATGATGAAGATAACATTTACGCTCTTTCTCGTTTATTTGGGAGTCACGCTGGCATATGGCCAGAACAGGCCGGGAGCATCAATCGAAACCGCTAAAAAAATTCGAGAAGCTAGGCCTAGTTTTAATGATCTTGTGGGCGAGGTTGACCAATTAGCTCAAGGACTTATAGAGTTAGAGATCGCCATCACGGAAGCCAATACCGCCAGGTTGAGAGAGCGAAACGAAGATTTTCGGAAAAGTACCGAAGTTCGAAAAGAGAATTATGAAAAAGTTATAGAGCTGCTTGAGAAAATTGGGCAGCTTAAAACTGAGATAGCAGCGCACCATAATTCATTGAATCAATTAAAGAGTGAATTTCAAAATCGTGGTTACCAGTTATTGCAATCGAGTCGAGACTTAGTAAATGCTGAAATGCGACTTGCTGAGACGGAGTCTCGGATTCAAGAAATGGAGATTCAGAACAATGAGCGCCTCAGTAAATTGACTGGTCGAATGGAAGTAATGGAGGCGAGGATTCAGTCTATTAGTTCAGGGTACATTCAAAAGACTGAGTACAATGAGAGGGAAAAAACGTTGCTTGCTCGTATTCTTTTTCTAGAAGAGGCCAATCAAACATTGGTGAAGCGTTTTCAGGTTTCAGAGACGCTCATTCAGCAATTGGGCGAACAAATTATCAATAATGCTGATCAAGTGGCAACAGTAAATATAGATGTAATAAATCAATCTGGTCGCATCGAGCTGATTCAAAAGCAAATTGATGCGCTCGATGGCCTATCTATTCGACTAGATTCTCTAACTAAAAAAAATGTTGAGCTGGATGGAGAAATCATCAAAATAGGTGATTTAGGGTCGAGGGTTGAGGCTATCGTTGCAGATTTGTATCTAATTCAGAATGAGTTACTTCGAATCGGCAGTGATTCAAAAAAGTTAGATGACGTTTCTAAGCTTACTTTAGAAGATCTCGGTGCCGTCTTAAGCCGATTAGATGACGTGGAAATAAATCAAATTACTAAGCTGGATTCAGACGATCTCAATGCTATTTTGGAGCGATTAGACGAGCTGGAAATCATTCAACCAGAACTCGGCGATCAATATCTTTTGCGGGACCGGGTGGATGAGCTTTTATATCGGCAGTCTCTAATTACTGAGGAGTTAGAAAGATTAAACTTAATAGAAGATACCTTAATAAAATTGGAAGAACGAGTCGAGTTGAATCAGATGTCATCCGAAATGAAGGAAGAAATCCCGGCGTCATCTGAGGTGAAAGAAGAAACTCCAGCCTCGTCTGAGGTGAAAGAAGAAACTCCAGCGTCATCTGAGGTGAAAGAAGAAACTCCAGCCTCGTCTGAGGTGAAAGAAGAAACTCCAGCCTCGTCTGAGGTGAAAGAAGAAACTCCAGCCTCGTCTGAGAAAAAAGAAGAGGTCCCAATGACGCAATATCCAGCGCAGCCTGTTGGTGAGTGAATTGCGAGTTTTTTAAGTAGTCTAGTGACTAAAGATTTAATCATGAGCGAATATTCGGCTGAGCATGCGATCTAAAATTTTTATTTTTGTCATTGTCTGGCTTGCCGTTGTTGTTTCTGTTTTATTTCCCGCCTTCGCTGCGGATCGAAGTCAAGCGGCTGGCGAGTACATTAATCTAGAACTCATTACCCAGCATAAGCCTGCCGAAATGGGGCAGACCTCATATCTCGGCATACAAATGTCGCTCGAAGAGGACTGGCATATTTACTGGAAGAATCCCGGAGATACTGGTTTGCCCACGCAAGTCGATTGGCTGCTTCCTGCGGGGTTTGCGGTTGGCCCGATCCAATGGCCTCCACCTATTCAATTTAAGTTAGAGAATTTTGTTAATTTTGGCTACGACCAAAATGTGCTATTTCCATTCCAGTTGGTGATTTCAAATGATGTAGCGCCGGGGATATACTCGGTGTCAGCGAAAGTCTCTTGGTTGGTATGTAAGGATTTATGTATACCTGGGGATGCTGTGCTGTCAACTGACATCGAGGTCGCGGGGTCAGGCGTGCTCACTGCTGATGCGAGTGTTATTGATCGAGCTATTGCAGCACTGCCGAAGGAGGCAGCTGATAATTGGTTCAAGGTCAAGGTAACTGAGGACGGGCAATGGAGTGTTGACTTGAGCGGAGTTGATTCCATTATTTCTACGGCTGAATTCTTTCCAGCTTACCCTGACCTGATTGAATACCAGGCATCTCAAACACTAGGTGTTAGTTCAAGTGGATTTGTCTTGAGGGGTCAGCTATCAACGGATTATGGAAAATCAAGTAATCCTTTCGAAGGCACTTTAGTCTTACGCAACAATGTTAATAACGATGTGTCTAGTTTTGATATCACACGTTCTACAAGTCAAGTATCCACATTAGAATCTCTAGTTGATTCTGATGAGGATAGAAAGCCTGTCTATAGCCTTTGGCTAGCGATAGCTTCCGCTCTTATTGGTGGAATCATTTTGAATTTTATGCCGTGCGTATTACCTGTCATCGCAATAAAATTAATGTCGCTCATTGGTCTTGATGAACGCTCAAAGGCTGAGCATTATAAAGAGACAGTGCTATTTGCCTTAGGGGTTATCCTAACTTTTTGTCTAATAGGTGCCATACTGCTGGCGTTGCGATCGGCTGGTGAGCAGGTAGGTTGGGGTTTTCAATTGCAGGATCCTGTAACGGTATTAGTGTTGGTTGTCCTATTTTTCATACTTGCTTTGAATATGTCTGGCTTATTTGAGGTAGGCACAAGTTTGCAAGGAGTGGGTGGGACTACCAGGAGTTTCGGTCGACTATCCTCATTTATTTCAGGTGTTCTTGTTACGGTTATTGCTACACCTTGTACCGCTCCTTTTATGGGCGCTGCAATTGGTTTCTCCATCGCACAAGGTGCTGTGGCGAGCATGCTTACTTTTCTCGCACTCGGAATAGGAATGGCTACTCCATTCGTATTGATTTCTTTGAGACCAAGTCTAGTAGCCTGGTTACCGAGGCCAGGGGAGTGGATGAATACTTTAAAAAATCTGTTGAGCGTGCCTTTGTATTTAACCGTCATATGGCTTATTTGGGTACTTGGACAACAAACAAACATTCACGTTGTATCTACGGTGCTGTTCACTTTAGTCTTTATTGGATTATGTGCGTGGGCTATTGGGAGGATACAGTATCGAAAAATTCTACGGTTAGCGAGATGGAGAACCCTGATTGTGGTCAGTTTTTTGATTGCCATGCTTGGATTGAAGGATGTTGTGAGTTCTTTTAGTCAGACAACAGCGGAAAAGGTAGGTACGAATATTTGGTTGCCTTGGTCCTCGCTACAGGTAAGTAAGGATCGGCAATTAGGCCGTGCTGTTTTTGTAGATTACACAGCCGCTTGGTGTATTACCTGCCAAGTAAATAAGAGGCTTGTACTTGAAGATCAAGATGTTATTGCCGTTTTTGAAAAAAACAATGTAATCACTTACAGGGCCGATTGGACCTCTAGAGATGCTGAAATCACTGAGTCACTGAGCACGCTTGGAAGGTCGGGTGTTCCGGTTTATGTGTACTATCCGTCTAATCAAAGAACGCCTATAGTTTTATCCGAGATACTCAGTAATGAAGATATCTTTGGTTTGTTCGAGGACTGAAACAGCATATGTTCGATGTTAAATTTTCTGTTGGATCTAGATAAAATTTTAGGGTGACTGATATTGGAGCGAACCGAGCGATTTTATAAAATTGATCGATTATTGAGGGATAATAGGTCGGTTTCTTTAGAACGATTTCTTGAAGTGTTGTCAATATCCAAAGCAACCTTTAAACGTGATATCGAATACATGAGAGACCGGTTGAGTGCTCCGATTATTTGGGATCGTGAATTACGAGGCTATATATTTGACGAGACTATTGAAGATGCTCAATCTTATGAGCTACCAGGTATTTGGTTCAATCAATCGGAGATTTTCGCCTTGTTGTCAATGGAGTCATTACTCAGTCAAATCCAACCGGGTTTACTTGGACCGAGACTTGATCCTCTTAAACAAAAACTGCGTGATCTTATCGAGGTAGGAGAATACTCAGTAGATGTGATCAAGAACCGTATAAAGATTCTTAATATGGGTTCACGTAGTCGGAGTATTAAGCATTTCGAAGTAATCGCATTTTCTTTGATGCAACAGTCCCAATTACAGCTGACATATTATGTGCGGTCTAGGGAGGAGTTAACTAAAAGATTTGTTTCTCCTCAGCGAATCGTTTACTACCGAGACAATTGGTACCTGGATGCATGGTGCCATTCAGTAAACGCTATACGTAGTTTCTCGTTAGATGCAGTGCGTTCTGCAAGATTGGGTAATGATGATGCTATACAGTGTGATAGTGAGGAACTAGATTCGGTTTTGGGTTCTGGATATGGAATATTTTCAGGTACCAATTTATCTTGGGCTAAGCTTCGTTTTCGTCCTGAGCGCGCCAAGTGGGTGTCTCTAGAAGAGTGGCATCCATTGCAGCGGACTGAATTTGACGGAGAGGGTTATTTTATTTTAGAAATTCCTTATGCCGAAGAGCACGAATTAATTATGGACATTCTCAGGTTTGGTCCTGATGTTGAAGTGCTTAAGCCTGCCTCTTTGCGCCAAGCGATTATAAAAAAAACGACGGACATGGTAGCCGTTTATCAGTAAGTATCTGATTTATATGTAGTATTCGCATAAAAAAAGATTTATTTTTTCTCACTTAGGCTCATCTGGTGAGCCAGTACAGAGCGCACACTGTCCTCAACATAATTAGTTATCGTGGAGGTAAGTGATGGAGCAGCTGAGTTTTTTTCATAATGAAACAACTAGTAACAAGCTAAGACGTTACATTGTAAATATAAGGAGTCGAGTGGACCAATCAGTGTCCATTGCTAATGTCGGTTTGGCTGATGGCCCGAGAGAATTGAATATGATTTTGCCTCAATTTTCAAAGCTACCAAGAACTGTGAGTCGACGATCTGCAGAATTGGGCCCCAACCATAAGCGGTTGATACTTCGTGAAGCAAGTGAAAGATATGTTGTATCGACGCGACTGCGTGACTTGGCGGTGGTTGATCGATCACCGCGTGGTCGTCAGTTTATCCCACATGCACATATTATAAGTTCGATCGAACGGACATTAATCGCTTTAAGAATCAATCCAGAAGAGGTGGATGTAGAGGTCAAATACGGATCTTATGGTGCCCAAATGTCGCTTGTAGTTACGCTACCTGGTATTTTTGATTTTGATCCGGGACAAATGGATCCGTTCAGACTACAGATCGTTTTTCATAATTGCTTAAGTCGGGGCGGATTACGTTTGCTTGCCCGCTGGTTTCAGGAGGATATCGGCACAATTTTTTCTGTAGGTGTTTCTCAGTTAAATGCAAGCCTTGCGCATCGAATTCCCGCAAGGGAGGAAAATATCCTTCCTACCTTTCGGAAGGCTATAGAACTAGCGAGAGAAGATTCCGCCCGTTTATGTCAGTGGATAACTCAGGACATAAAAGATATTGATTTTCAAAGGTGGGTTGCCGGCTCGGTTCGTCGTATGTGGGGTAGAAAGGGAAAACAGGAGGTTCAAACGTGCTTCGAATCAGGAGAGGAACATCAGTCTGTATTCGATATTTTGATAAACATTTCCGGTTATTCAATGAAGGCAAAAGATATTCTTAAACAGTGTGATCGAGTAGTAGAGGGAGCCGTCTTAATGCGCTCTTTATTGAAAAAAGTGAATAACTAATAACATATTAATTAATTTATGGTAATTCCTATTTGAAGGAAGTAGTTGTTTCAAAGGTTTTTCCAATATTAATCTAAAAGCGATATGATGGTGGCGCAGCATTCATATCTTCAATGGAAAGACCTAAGCACTCAAATGTTAATCTTTCGTCAACTATTTGATTTGCAATCTTCTACGTACACCTATCTCGTGGGTGATTCTGCGTCGAGAGAGTGTCTTTTGATTGATCCTGTCTTTGAACAGGTCATGAGAGATCATGCAATGATAAAGGAGATGGACTTAAAGCTCGTTGCCACAGTGGAGACGCATGTACATGCTGACCATGTTACTGGAGCCTGGTTGCTAAGAGAAGTGTCCTCTAGTGATATTGTGGTTTCAACCCAGAGCGGCGTTGTAGGTGCGCAACATTACGTAAGTCATGGAGATGTCGTACCCTTTGGTAGTAGAAGATTAAATGTGCTTGCGACGCCTGGACACACCAACGGGTGTATAACCTTAGTGCTCGATGACCAATCGATGGTATTCACAGGAGATTGTTTATTAATAAGGGGAACAGGACGCACAGATTTTCAAGAGGGAAGTTCCCAAGTGATGTTTCAATCTATTCATGATCATATCTTTACGCTGCCTGATATATGTTTAATTTATCCAGGCCACGATTATCGAGGTTTAACGGTAACGAGTGTGTTGGAGGAGAAGCGTTTCAATCCGCGACTAGGTGGAGAAGTCGATCTGCAAGACTTTTCCGGTTATATGGCCAATTTGAAGTTATCGCATCCAAAACAAATCAGTAGAGCAGTGCCGGCTAATTTGAAATGTGGGCAACCAGATGATTACAATGCTAGATTGAAAGCTCAGGAATGGGCAGAACTAAACTTTAGCTTCTCGGGAGTCTGGGAGATTGAGCCCTCAGCACTGGAGGAAATACTATCGCAAGTGCAAATTCTAGATGTACGGGAGGTCAATGAGTTTGAAGGACCATTGGGTCGAATTCCAGGTTCGAAACTAATACCATTGAATCAATTAGTGGCTCGCTATGATGAGTTGGATTCGAATGCCCCTATTGTGGCAGTTTGTCGGTCTGGAGCTAGATCCGCTCAGGCCATTTTGCATCTTCAAGAACTAGGATTCACGCACCTCGCTAACTTATCGGGCGGTATGTTGCGGTGGAACGTAGGTGGCCACACTGTTCTTGGGAAGTCCGATTGACCTGTTTTCAGGAGAAAATGTTTGATCGCTCATCTTTTCAATACCTCAATTCAATTAGTTGGTTTAAGATTCAGCCTGTTTAGTACGTATGAATGCAGGGCGAGCAGATAGTCGATCGAAGTAGCTTTGCATCACTGGAGGAAACGGCTCTGCAACGTGTCGCATATATGTAGTAAGTGCGATTCCCATCATGATGTCTGCACCGCTAAAATCCTCTCCGAGTAACCATTTTTTCTCCCCTAAAAAACGCATGACAGCCTCGAGGCAAAATGTGGCTCTTCGTTTGAATTCAGTGATGACTTCGATATTAGCGTCTTCTGGAAATGCTCTTTTGTGTCTTATAATTTCTGATGATGATGAAGTAAAGGTGGCCTCTGCAAACCAACTCCATTCTAGGTAAGTCGGATACAGGGGATGATCAATTGTAGGACGGAGTTTCCCTGCTCCATATTTGTCGATGAGATAGTGAACCATTGCGCCGCTCTCGGACATGGTGATTGAATCGTCTTGAAGGATGGGGACTTTTCCTATGGGACTAATTTGAAGAAATTCTGGACTGAATCGATACTTGGGTGAAAAGTCGATTATTTGGATTTTATATGGAACGTTTAATTCTTCACATGTCCAAATGGCTCTTAGGCCACGAGTATTTGGAAAATGGTAGATCTTTATCAAAAGTAATACCTCCTTAGATTTGATTCATGGAGTGGTAATAGCACCGCCAAAGTCGGCTGGGTCGATGATGCCCCATCAAAAATGTTCTACAGATAGACTGAACATGTTACGCGCCATCGTGGCTTCGAATGGGAAATGAAATCGATTTGTTCATCATATTAGATTAGTATTATTCATTCATTAATAAAGAAAGAGAAGAAATGAAAAAGATTTTGATTATAACGTTATTGCTTATGACGTCAGCTTGTTCTAAGGAAGCGGTAACGGCTGATGTTGCGCTAGAAACAGAGGACCAAAAGACTCTGTACGCTATTGGAATGATTATTAGTGATCAGCTCCAGGCCTTTGCTTTAAGCGAGGAGGAGTTAGCTCCCATCGTCCAAGGGATGATGGATGGAATTAAGGGAAAAGATGCGCAAGTGGATATGGCTATCTATGAGGCAAGAATCAACGAAATGATTTCTGAAAGGTCTGCAATAGTTGCCAAAAAAGAGGCGGCAGCGTCTGATTCCTACCTGAAGCAGTTTGAAGGTGACGAGTCAATCCTCAGGACTGATTCTGGTGCTCTTATAAAAATGTTAGAGGAAGGAAGCGGCGACCTTCCTATCGCCAGTGATACCGTTATGGTTCACTATGAGGGCACGCTAATCGATGGGACTGTTTTCGATAGCTCACTATCTCGTGGCTCACCGGCTACATTTCCATTGAGTGGCGTGATTCCGTGTTGGACTGAAGGACTTCAGAAAATTAAAGTCGGTGGTAAAGCCCAACTGATTTGTCCTTCTGATACGGCATATGGTGATCGTGGAGCACCACCCAAAATCGGGCCGGGCGCGACCTTGATATTTGAAGTTAACCTTATCGAAATTAAGTAGTGAATTAACCGAAAAAAAGGATGAAAGGATCGTCACATGTTGATTGATATGAGAACGTATAGTTGTCGACCAGGCACAATTAAGAAACATCTCGCCTTATATGAAAAGTTAGGTAAGCCGGCTCAAACCAAACATCTTGGGCAACCCCTTGCTTACATGCAATGCGAGAGTGGTAATCCTAATGAGTATGTTCACATGTGGATCTACGAAAATGCCGGAGACAGGCAAACCAAACGGGCTGCTATGCAGGCCGATCCTGACTGGATAAACTACCTTGCCGAAAGTGCAAAATTGGGTGCACTCGAGAGTCAAGCGAACAAATTAATGACTCCGGTGGGCTTTTTCCCTTCACCAAAGAATCTCGGGTAAGAGCTTTTTAAAACTAAGGACGATAGTTTTTTAGAAAAAATCTATCGTTCACCTAGTTTTGTTTCTCTCTCTCTTTTTGAATCAAAACCCGTCGCAGTATTTTTCCAGATGCTGATTTTGGAATTTTTTCTACAAACTCAACAAGTCTAATTTTTTTATGGGGTGCGACTTCCTCCGCTACAAATGACATAATATCTTCAGCAGTCAAAGTAAGTCCGCTTTTCATAACAACGATTGCTTTGGGTAACTCGCCAGCTGCTTCATCGGTGACCGGAATGACGGCTACGTCAGAAACTGATGGGTGCGTGAGCAAGAGCGCTTCCAATTCTGCTGGAGCGACTTGCATTCCTTTGTATTTGATGAGCTCCTTAATGCGGTCAACGGCATAAAAAAATCCTTCTTCATCCACGTAGCCGATGTCGCCGGTTCGGTACCATCCTTCTTTGGTAATACTCTCATTAGTTGCTTCTGGCCGGTTTAGGTAGCCTTTCATGATTTGTGGTCCTCGAATCCAAATCTCACCATTTTGATTTGTCGTCAGCGGTCGTTCAGTTTGCGGGTCTACAATCATTACTTCGGTATTAGGTAAGGGAACACCAATTGATCCTATTTTGTCTGCTTTGCTATTAATAGGTAGCAAGTGAGTGACTGGACTCGCTTCCGTCATGCCATAGCCCTGAGCGATATTACAGCCAACCCGATTAGCAGCTTCGATAGCTATGCCCTCGCCTAAGGGAGCTGCTCCCGAGAGAATAAGTTCTAAACTCGATAGATCGAATTGCTCAACTGCCGGATGTTTTGCTAAACCTAATACTATTGGTGGAACGACAGGCGCTTTCGTGACCTTATGTGTTTGGATGGCGGTTAGGAAGTCCTCCATATCGAAACGCGACATACACACTATAGTCCCTCGTCGATAAAGCGTGTATAGCATAATTACAACCATACCGTAGATATGAAAGAAGGGTAGAACACCAAGGACAGTGTCTCGTTCGCTTATTGCATTATGGCTTATCATGCCCTCAGTTTGACGCATGTTTACTACGAGATTGTAGTGCGTCAGCATAACGCCTTTAGGTAATCCGGTAGTACCACTCGAGTATGGCAGGACACAAAGGTCATTTTTCGGGGACATAGAGGGTTCTGATAACGCGTGATCATTTTGCATTAAATCTTTTAAATTTCGATACTCGGACTCGTTATCAAGAACAATGATTTCTTGGACTGGATGAGTCTCAGTTGCAGTTTTTGCTTTTTCCAAAAATGCAGATACTGTGACGATGATTTTTACATTGGCGTCAACTAACTGTTTGGCTAACTCCTGCGCTGTGTATAGAGGATTGACGGTCGTGCAGATTCCTCCTAGTTTTAGAACCGCCAGAAAAACAGTTACATATTCAGGTAGGTTAGGACTGTAAATCGCTAAAACGTCTCCTTTTTTGAAGCCATTTATTTGAAGGCCAGCGGCCAGTTGATTGATTGAGTCTGATAATTCTTGGTAGCTGATTTTATGGTTTGTTTCAGCTTGAATAATGGCTGTCTTATCCTTGTGTGCTGAAATATCTCCGAGCACAAATTCGGCCACATTTATGATGGGTGTAGACACGTCCGGATGTGGACCACGAAAAATCATCTTTATTCTCCCCTTCGACTCATATTTAATAGTATTTTTTCTTCAGTTTATATCATTATTGTAATAGTGCGGTTGGTTTAAACTACTCGGCCATCCAATAATAATTCTCGAAAGGACTTTCAGTGAGTATTCAGATTAATGGAATTGCACATATTCAACTTACCGTGAAAAGTTCTGCCAGTATTGAGTTTTGGCGGATGCTTTGCGGCTTTATGTCGATGAGTACGCTAATTGATAATGATGATGTTCACTACAGTATTGGTGGCCATACAGGAGTCTTAGTGCGCCTGGCTCCCGAAGAGAAGCGATCAATTCGTTTCGATCAAGATACTAGCGGTTTACATCATGTATGCTTTAGGGCGCGCTCACGGGAAGATGTTGAACTGATGTATTCATACATCAGTTCATTGACAAACGGGCGCATTGTTCATCCTCCAGAAGAAGGTGGACGGTTTGCGCCAGGTTATTACTCTATTTTGTTTGAGGACCCGGACGGTATTCGGATCGAGGTGAATTTTGTTCCCGGGAAGGGACATTTTGGCGAGAATGGACGATTAGGAAAAGATGGAAGCGGGCCGGCAAACAGTTATGGGGATGATGGTTTGACTAATAAATAAAATTGTAAAAGTTGGCTAAATTAAATTTTGACGAATTAGAAGAAAGGTAAGTATGAACAGCATATCTTTAGAGCAAGCGCAAAAATGCCTTAACGCCGCCGTTGAGAAGGCTTACAAAGAATTCAAACGTCCAATTTGTGTTTCCGTTTGTGATTCATATGGATATCAGTTGGCTTTTTTTCGTATGGATAAAGCGCCGATTCGTAGTATTGCGATTTCACAGCAAAAAGCGCATACCGCGACTCGAATGGGCATGTCGACCGATGCCTTTTTGGCTCGTCTGAATACAGATAACATTGATATTAGATATTTCTGTGATCCACTTATGACAGCCCTTCCAGGGGGTAATTTATTGGTTTCTAAAAGTGGAGAGGTATTAGGGGCTATCGGAGTGAGTGGTTTAAAGCCTGCTGAAGATCAGCTTATTACTGAAACGATCGCTGCGCAATTTGCGGAGCTCGGAGATTAATAAACAAATCGATATTTCCGATATATTTAGAATCTAATGAACGAAAACGAAGCCATAGCTAAGATTAGTAGCTTACCCAAAATTGGTTGGGTTTCTGGAATATTATTATTTTTAGTAATGCTGCAGCTGCCTGCTCCTGCAGGATTAAGCCGTGAGGCGTGGTGTGTCGCAGCATTAGCTCTGTTGATGGCGACTCTTTGGATTACAGAGGCGATACCACTGCCTGCTACTGCGCTATTGCCAATTCCGCTAGTACCTTTGTTGGGGTTATCCTCAATTAAAGAGACGGTTGTCTCATATTCGCATCCAATTATCTTCCTGTTCATGGGCGGTTTTATTGTCGCTCTCGCGATGGAACGATGGAAGTTACATCAACGAATCGCGCTTGTCGTCTTAAGATTCAGCGGCGACCGCCCCACATTTTTGATCGGTGGATTTATGGCGGTCAGTGCGTTTCTAAGCATGTGGGTTTCCAATACCGCAACGACTTTAATGATGCTGCCGATAGCAGTTTCAGTAATTACTACCCTCCAATCGGGTCAAATTGGCAATAACGAAGTTGGACAGGTCTTACCAAAAGCATTAATGTTGTCATTGGCTTACGGGGCTTCTGCGGGTGGTATGGCGACTTTAGTAGGAACTCCTCCTAACGCATTTTTTGCGGGCTTCGTAAAAGAGACCTATGGCCTCGAAGTCGGTTTTCTTGAATGGATGACAGTAGGTTTACCTGTTTCGATCCTGATGTTAATTATGATTTGGTTGATGCTGACGAAAATTATTTTTAATGTCGGAACGGATCCTATAGAAGGCGTCAGGGTGGTAATTGATCAACAGCTAGCGGCGCAAGGTAAGTTATCTCGGGGAGAGGTGTTGGTGGCTGGTGTTTTCGTGACTTTAGCTACATTATGGATATTACGACCTTGGATCAATGGTGTGTTACCTGGCTTACAGTTGTCTGATACCGTGATTGGTATGACGGTTGGACTATCGACCTTTCTAATTCCTGTTAATTGGAGAAAAGGTATTTTTCTTATGGATTGGGAATGGGGTAAGAAAATTCCTTTCGGAATTTTACTTTTGTTTGGGGGTGGGCTGACCTTGGCCTCTTTAATCCAAAAAACGGGACTTTCGGTTTGGATTGGCGGACAATTAGGAAGCTTGGCTATATTTCCAACGATAGTCATCGTTCTAGTGATGGTCTTGCTCGTGATACTAATTACTGAATTAACTTCTAACACGGCGACTACAGCGACATTTTTGCCTATTGCCGGTGCATTGGCCATTACTCTAGGAGAGCATCCCTTGATGTTAGTTATTCCAGCGACACTTGCCGTTAGTTGCGCATTTATGCTGCCGGTAGCTACGCCGCCAAACGCAATTGTATTTTCTGCGGGTTATCTTTCTCAAAAAGATATGACGAGAGTTGGGTTTGGCTTGAATGTAATAGGCGTTATTTTTGTTACGCTCGTAGCTTATACCGTGATGATGTGGGTATTTGGTATTGAGCCTGGTGTAGCACCTAATTTGTAATCGAGTTGTTAATCTTGATCGGTAAGGTCTAGCGCTACCCGAAATCCTAGATCAATATGTTTTGCCCCATAGAACTTGTAGCGTTCAGCCGTTCTGAGGTAGTACGGTTGGTTCGTAAGCCAAGAGCCGCCTCTATATGCACGTTGGTCACAGTCTCCATCTTTGAATGGTTGTCCATTCAAAGACGCGCGACTATGCCGCCAATTCGGATTCAGGCAGTCCTCGACCCATTCCCATACATTTCCTAGCATGTCATAAACGCCAAATGGGTTTGGCTTATAGGAACCAATTTTTGCCAAACTCGGAGCTCCATCAGAGCAGGGTAATGTACGCCAGCCGAATTCGTGTTCTCGTTCGGCGGTTTCATCGTAACCATTACCAAATTCGCATGTTCTTGTCGCTTGAATACCAAAAAATCTAGCTCGTTTAGTTCCAGATTGAGCTACATATTCCCATTCCGCTTCAGACGGTAAACGATAAGGTTTGCCAGTTATTTTTTTCAACCATTGAATGTAGGACTGGGTATCTTCCCAAGAAACATTCATTACGGGCTGGTCACCTCTACCGTAACCCTCGTCATCAATAGTGCGACAGGCTTGATCCTTAGCGCAAAGGTCCCATTGCGTGAATGTGATTTCAAATCGACTAATGCTGAATGATTTTTCGAAGACAATATCTAAGATGTATCCTTCGTTGTATGGGCTACCAAATTCGTTAGGTGGAGAGCCGAAGCCATAGGGACCAGAGGGTATAACAATCATACTTGGGCACGTTTCACAGTCTTGGAAAAGTTCGCCCCTTGAGGATTGAGCCAGTACGTGTGAATTGCAAATGATGATATATGCTGTAATTATTATTGCTAATCGCATTGACGTTAAAAAAATAATTATGGATTTAGGGTTAATGCTAGTCTAAAACCCAAATCTATTTCGCGCGCGCCCAGGTATTTATAGCGGTCTGGTATCTGAAGGTACTTAGGTGGATGACTGAGCCAAGATCCACCTCTATAAGCACGATGAGTGCAGTGGCCATCAACGCGGGCTGACGCGTCTGTTGGGGCATTGCGCCATAGAATTGCTTGACAATCTTCGGTCCACTCCCAAACATTGCCGAGCATATCGTGGACACCGAATTGATTGGGTTTGAACGAGCCAATTGGCGCTGAAAATCCGTATTGATCGTTACAAGGTAGTACATCTAACCCGTAATCGAGCACTTCTTCCGCCGTGTAGTCGTAAATATTTCCAAAATCACAGATCCTTTGAGCCTTAATCCCAAAAAATCTAGCTCGACTGATTCCACCTGTGGCTACGTATTCCCACTCAGCTTCCGTTAAAAGTCTGTAAGGCCTCCCTGTTTTTTTAGATAACCATTTTGTGTATTGGAATGCTTCTTTCCAAGATATATTTACGACAGGATGGGTTTCGCCGCTCCAGTCATCTTTTTTTGCGTCAGGACACTGTCCATCTACAACGCATCCCTCCCACTCTTTATAGGTAATCTCAAACTTACCCGACGCGAAGCGGTTTGGAATATGGACGAGCCGCAACTCTCCCTCGGCATATGGCCTTCCTTGGTCAACAGGAGGACTGCCCATACTAAAAGAGCCGGAAGGAATGACAATCATGACCGGACAGTCTCCACAGTCTTTAAATTCATCGCCAGGAAAATATCTTTCCTCAGCGGAAACAGAGTTTATGCACTGTGACCAAAGCATGCATGTGAGAGTAAGGGTTATTTTGGTGTTAAACACTGGCAAAGTTAAGAACATAATTTATTGTCGAAGTATATTATTCTAATTACTTATTAGTATCGCATTTAAAGACACGATAATATGATTCACGTTGTTGCCGTTATCAAGGCTAAAACAGGTAAAAGAAACGCTATTCTTTCGGCGGCTGAAAATAATCTAGCGAGTGTTCTTGCGGAGTCTGGATGCATAGAATATAGCTTGGTGTTTGATGCTGACTTTGGAGCTTTCCAAACTGAACTGGGACCAGATACGTTTCTGGTAATCGAAAAGTGGCGAGACGCGGCGGCGTTAAAGGCTCATACGTCAGCTCCGCACATGGTCAGTTACAGTCAAAAAACTAAAGATTGGATAGAATCTCGAGTAATCCACGTCTTAAAATCAACAACTTGAATTTTTCAGAGAATGATGTATTTTGCTTACGGATCAAATTTAGATGATGAAGATTGGACACGTTTTTGTATAAGAAATGAAATTCCTGCCGATTGTATTTCACTAATTGGTCCAGCTTTATTGCCTGATCATGAGCTTATCTTTAATGTTTATTCGTCCACTCGCGGTGGGGGTGCTCTAAATATTAGAGAACGCTCAGGTAGTTATGTTTGTGGGGCTTTGTTTAAAGTGGGGGATATAGGTTGGCAAGCTCTTGATTTGAAAGAAGGGGTTGCAGACCGCCTATATCAACGAGTAAATAAGCATGTATTAATCCCCAATACTTTCAGTATTCATGTGACTACATATGAAGTTTTACCAGAGAGTCAAGGTAATTACATAGAACCGACGGAGGCCTACGTCGAAGTAGTGCGGCGAGGACTGCAACGTTGTAATTTCTCTGATGTGCATTTAACAGAAGCCGTCGCTAATCGCCCGTTTCCTGATAACTCAATCGGTCTATTCACTTACGGCACGCTGATGAGTGATGAATGTCGTCATTCAAAAGTAGAAGCGTTACGCTTAGTCAGTCGCGCAGATGCTTCAGTTTCTGGGTTACTTTACGCGACAAAGTGTGATTACCCGATGCTTGATATCCCAGAAAATCAAAAACTTAAAAGTATTTTTGGTGAATTATTCTATTTCCATGACATATCTAAAGCCGTCTCCGCGCTTGATCGAGTGGAAGGGTTTTCTGATTTTGGCGCAAGTCATAACGAATATGATCGAATTTTGATAAATGTGACACTCCGAAATAAGAGGCCGATCTTGGCTTGGTGTTATGTTGCCGGCGATCTAAGTTCTACGGCTGAGGAAATAACATCAGGATCCTGGAAACAATATAAAAAATTGTTTTTTGAGTAAGTTCCAAATATTAATTCTCATGTGATTTGATTGACTATGCCCCCTTCGACTCTTAAGGTTGCGCCAGTAGTTAACGCTGACAATGGACTACTTAGATATACAGCAAGTGGTGCGACCTCTGAAGCCGTTGCGAATCTTTTGGTGATCGATGTAGGACGAAATTTTTCAAAAAATTCCTTTTCGAGTTGTTCAATGCTAATCCCCCAGTTGTCAGCACGTTCCCTTCTTTGTCGTTCTGTGGTGTCAGTTCTCGTGGGACCGGGTAGGAGGGCATTTACTGTTACTCCAGTACCACTGAGAGATATAGCTAGACCACGAGAGATGCTTAACTGAGCACTTTTGCTGAATCCGTAGTGAATCATATCCGGTGGGATCATAAGGCCAGATTCACTTGATACGAAAATGACGCGTCCCCATTTTTTTTTAACCATCTTAGGAGTATAAAATCGCGTAAACCGGACTCCGC
Organism: Betaproteobacteria bacterium TMED22; assembly: GCA_002167745.1. GTDB lineage: Bacteria > Pseudomonadota > Gammaproteobacteria > Burkholderiales > Eutrophovitaceae > Eutrophovita. Next base: position 173,148 of record NHCB01000010.1, on the reverse strand, counting down.
TCATAACGTTCACTTCAAAAAAACGAGTCCAATCTGAATCCTCAATTTCAAAGAAAGATTTGCGCTCGTATATTCCGAGATTATTGATGAGGATATCAACTTCGGGAACGGCATCGAAAATTTGTTGGCATCCATCCGTTGTTGTGCAGTCTGCCTTTAATCCAGTTGGTTCAGTGTCAGCGTTGATATTTTTTAGTTGTTCCACTGCGTTGAGTACCGATTCTTGGTGTCTACCGGTAATGACAACGTTAGCTCCTTCTTTTGTTAGAGCCTCAGCTATAGCGTATCCAATTCCATAAGTTGAACCGGTGACTAAAGCTTTCTTCCCGCTCAGTTGCATATCCATCTTGCGGCTCCTTAAAATATAATTGGATCTTTATCGTACACTAGAGAGATGTTAACGAAATTGATCTCATTTAGGATTAGCTTTCCTCAGAGGAGCCACTATTGTGTTGATTTATTCGTGATAATTTTGGGAACAGATGAAAAGGTAGGTGGATGACAGAAAGAGTTTATGTGGCAGCGAGCACATCCTTCGAAGCTGCGTGTCAAATTGGTATATTTTCTGAGTCTCATCGTGCCCGAGCTTTGCATGGTCATAGCTATAACGCTTCCATTCGATTGGCTGTTGATGAATCTGAAACTGTTAATTTTGATCAATTAGAGCTAACACGTGAAATCTTGCAAAGCGCATGTAGTCCGCTTGATTATAGTTACTTGAACGATATTATTGATGTTCCGACTGATGAAAATATCGCGAGATATATAAAGGAGCGTATTGGCCTACCTGATGTCAACGTTATCGGATTGACAAGTCAATCTAACGAGGGTGTTCATCTGGACCGATATGGTGCTGCACATGCCTGGAGAAAGTTTCGTTTTGAGTCAGCACATCGCTTACCAAACGTTCCTCAGGGCCATAAGTGTGGCCGTATGCATGGTCATGGTTTTGAAGTGATATTGCACGCTAAGACCGAGCTGAAGGATTCTCACTTGGGTATTGATTACGATGAGATGCAAACGCACTGGAATGATATACACCAAATTCTGCATCATAATTGTTTAAATGATATTTCAGGGCTTGAAAACCCAACCAGCGAGATGATTTCGTTTTGGCTATGGCACAGATTAAAACGAAAAATACCTCAATTAAGCTGGGTAACTGTATATGAAACTGCTACCAGTGGAGCTCACTACGATGGATTAGACTTTCGAATTTGGAAGGACTTCTCCATTGATAGTGCCATACGACTGGAGCGGGTAACAGAAGCGGATGCACGCAAGCGTATTCACGGACACACCTACTTATGTCGACTACATCTAACAGCGCCGCTTAACGACGTTCTAGGTTGGACTATAGATTACGGTGATGTCAAAGAAAAATTTAACCCTATTTTCGATAAACTAGACCACCAACCACTTTATGAGATTGATGACTTACGTGATAACGACCCATTCAGTATTGCAAGGTGGATTAAAGCCAGTAGCGCACCGTATTTGCCAGAGCTTGAGCGGATTGATTTATATGAAAATGAGGGCTGTGGTGTAACGATTGATTGGGGCTCGCTGGGTCCAGCATTGCCAATTTAACAATATGTATGTACTCAGTTAAAGAGATTGTCTATACGCTGCAAGGTGAAGGTGCTCAAAGTGGCAGAGCAGCTGTTTTTTGTCGTTTCTCCGGTTGTAATTTATGGTCTGGGCGTGAAGAAGATCGGTTATCGGCAGACTGTAGTTTCTGTGATACCGATTTCGTGGGAGTTAATGGGGTCAACGGTGGAAAATACAGATCTTCTACCGTGCTTGCGGATGAGGTTGAGAGACAGTGGCTCTCAGGCGCTCGCGCACGTCGATATGTAGTTTGCACTGGAGGGGAGCCGTTGTTGCAGCTCGATCGGGAATTGATCGTCGAATTTCACAACCGAGGATTTGAAGTTGCTATTGAGACCAATGGTACGTTGCCTGTTCCCGAGGGGGTTGATTGGGTTTGTGTCAGTCCTAAGGGAACGGTTCCTGTTCTCGCTAAATCGGGTGACGAATTAAAATTGGTTTATCCTCAAATTGATGTCGATCCGTCCTTGTTTTTGTCATGGGATTTTAATCATTTTTTTATTCAGCCTAAGGATGGATTGGATGTGGAGTTGAATACGCAATTATCGATTCAATTCTGTAAAGAACATCCTCAATGGAGACTTGGCTTACAAACTCATAAAATTATTGGTGTAGAGTGAAACTTTATATAGGGACTAGGGACTAGGTGCTAGGTATGGTCGACTTAAAAAGGTTTTTTGTATGTGTCGGGATGGCATTCCTTGTGGTTGCTAACGCGCAAGCCAATAACGCAGAAGAGTTTTTTGACCTCGGATATGCCGCTTTCATTAAGAGGGATTATATTGGTGCCGAGAGGTATTGGAAACTTGCTGGCACATTGGATCATGTGCGAGCTCAGAATGGACTGGGAATAATATATCGGGACGGGGATCTTGGAGCCCGTCGGGCAGAGGATGCGGCGGAATGGTTTATGAGGTCTGCTAATAGTGGTTATGCGTATGCGATGTTTAATCTAGGAATGCTTTATAAAAATGGTGCGCTCAGTAATTCAAGTGATATCGAGGCATATCGTTGGCTGTTGTTGGCAAATACAATAAATTTTGATGAAAAAGCAAAATTTCAAGCGAATCTATTGAGCCAGAGAATGGATCAGACGTCCATTATGATCGCGCGTGAACGTGCTCAAATCTGGGTTAACGAGTTTTTTTATGGGGTTTCAAATTAGCATTTATTAAAAATCTAGGAGGAATAATCGATGGACCTTGGAATAAAAGGAAGAACAGCTATTGTGTGTGCTTCAAGTCGAGGACTTGGTAAGGCCTGTGCGGTTGCGTTAGCCGAGGCTGGTGTTTCGCTCGTATTAAACGGCAGAGATGAAAAAGCGTTGACTGAGACTGCAAATGAGATAGTAAAAACTAACGGGGTCTCGGTAACTCCAGTTATTGCGGATATCAGCACTCAAGACGGACAGGCAAAAGTTTTAAATGCATGCGCGAATCCAGATATATTAATTAATAATAATGGTGGTCCTCCATTCAGAGATTTTAGAGAACTAGATCGTGATGCGATGATTGATGGGGTAACTATGAACATGGTTACTCCGATCGAATTAATTCAAAAGGTTGTCGATCATATGATTAGCCAAAAGTTTGGACGTATCGTAAATATCACATCGATGAGTGTAAAAATGCCAGTGCCTGGGCTAGATTTGTCGAGCGGGGCGAGGGCTGGATTGACGGCATTTCTTGCGGGTGTGTCGAGGACGATTGCTGATAATAATGTTACAGTTAATAATATACTGCCAGGATTTTTTGACACAGATCGACTTAGAGGAGGCTTGGAAACCTGGGCCCAAAATACTGGTGTTAGTGTTCAGGAAGTTGCGGATGATCGTGCGTCGAAAATCCCGGCCAAGCGCTTTGGAGCGCCTGATGAATTTGGTAAAACATGTGCGTTCTTATGCAGCGCCCATGCAGGGTACATTACAGGACAAAGTTTATTGATTGATGGTGGGGTTTATAACAGTGCCTTTTAAGAATCGAAATTGATTTAATAGAAACTTATCCATTTTCCTCCAGGATTATCCTGGAGGCTTCTTGTGACACGTAATCTTTTCGGAATTCTTCGAATTCCAATTGGTCCTCGTGTTCAATATCTTGTTGCCTTACCATGGATGATTGTGCGTTACTCACATATTTATTTAAAGTTGTGTCAGACAAAGTGTCGTTCTTTAGTTTGTCTGTATATTTTGATGAAAGTCCCATGATAAAGTCGAAGTAGGAGCCGTTATGTGCTTCAACGTCATGCAGCACCTTTGCGGAAGGAGTTTTATTGGGGTTTTGAATGGATTCGAGTGCATTTTTTAACGATTGAGTATGATCAGTGGTGTTATTCGCCTGATCTAGTTTTAGCGCAAAAGGTTGGCATGCTTCAATGATATCTTGTCCCCAATCTTTTACAGATAAGTGATTTTTATCTCGATTTAGCTTTAGATTTGGATCTCTACCACGCTCTGCAATAAGATATTGATTTTCACTGTTAGAGCGATCTTCTTCTATAGAATCAGTCGAGCTTTGTGATATTAGACAATAAAGTAAAAACGTATCAAGAAACGCTATAGTCTCTTTAGTGATTCCAATTTCCTCGTATGGATTGAGGTCAACGCAACGAACCTCTACATATTCAACACCTCTTCTATTTAGAGCTAATAGCGGACGTTCTCCAAACTGGATTGGTTGCTTTGGTCGTATCGTTCCGTAAAATTCATTTTCGATTTGTAATAATGCGTTGGATAACTGAAGCGGTCGTTCTTGATTGCTGAGTCCGATGGCCGCGTAGGGAGGATAGGGTTGTGTAAGCGCATCGTAGAGTGATTGAGCATAACTTTTTAGATTGTTGTAGCTCACGCTGATTGCTGACTGTGCATCACTTTGATAGCCCAATGGACCCATTCTTAGTGACGTGGCATAAGGAAGAAAGCGAGTACCATTCGACATCATCTTTAAGTGATGTACCCGACCTTTAACAAAACAATCACATACCGCGGGCGAAGCTCCGAAAAGATAAAGAAGCAACCAGGCATTTTTTCTAAAATTTCTTATCAATGAAAAGTAATGTTGATTTTTAATATTTATCAATTCATTACGATCATGAGAGCTGCCATAGACTCTAGACCAAGTTTCATTTGGCATTGAGAAATTGTAATGAATTCCAGAAATTGTTTGCATTTTTGCGCCATACCTTACCGCCAGGCCGCGCCGATAAACCGTCTTAGCCGTGGCGATATTTGATGTGCCAAACTGGGCGATTGGAATGTCCTGATCATGTGGCAACATACACGGCATACTTGAACACCAAAGAAGTTCTGATGAGATGTTACGGCTTACAAATTGATGAATTTCCCTCAATTGGCTAAGACAAGCATTTACTCCATTGTGCGTATCCGTAATTAGTTCTAGTTGTGATTCACTGAAGTCTGTAGTTATATTTCCATGTGTTAGTGCTGAGCCAAGCGTTTTAGGATGCCTATGCTGACTTAGTCGTCCCGTCGGGGAGACACGCAAGCTCTCTTTTTCGATACCTCTGTTTAGGTTCGCTAGATCATACTCACTCAGTTGCTCAAGTTTTAATGGGGACATATATTTTTTTATTCGATTACAGATATGGGTTCTCGTGTAATTCCCTTTACCGTATGATATCCCTTATCGCGACTCAAATCTTGCGCGGGATACCTTGTCATTTGGACGTTTAATTTATAAGTAATATTTTAATCTGCCCTCTCATGTCATCGAAATTTTTTGCTTCTAAGCCTCATAACCTTTCTGAGTTATTTTATGTATTCTCCTTGATTGCATTGCAAGGTTTTGGTGGCGTCATTACCGTAATGCAAAGAATGCTCGTAGATCAGAGAAAGTGGTTTTCACAGACCGAATTCTTAGAAATGTTTACGTTATCTCAGATCCTGCCTGGGCCAAACGTTTGTAACTTAGCACTTATGATAGGTGATCGGTTTTTTGGGGCGAAAGGTGCTGTCGTAGCCTTGTCGGGCATGCTTATTCTGCCGTCAGTTGTGATTTTAATATTAGCAAGCAGCTATGAGCAAGTGGCGGTGGACTCACCACTTTTGGGAGCTATAAAAGGAATGTCAGTTGTTGCAGTTGGCATGACGCTAGGGACGGGCCTTAGACTTTTATCAGGGATACAAACAGCTATCGTGGGTCGACTCGTGCCGATTCTGGTTATCGCTAGTGTGGTTTATATGATTGGTTATTTACGCTTGTCGATAGTATGGGCGGTTTTAGGCTGCGGGCCGTTTTCATATCTATGGGCTCGTCATGCTCTTCAGTCTTATCAAGACAAGAAAAGGTCTCGACTATGAGCCTTGTTGTCTGGATGACGCTATTAGCGAATTTTGCATTCTTATCTTTTTTAGCGATTGGTGGGGTAATGGCGGTGGCACCCGATATGCACCGGCTTGTGGTTGATGGATTATCCCTAGTATCCAATCAGGAGTTTTTAGCTGCGGTTACCTTGGGTAAATTATCGCCAGGTCCTAATGCTCTATTTGTTGCGGTCCTGGGATATCAAATATCTGGATTTAGTGGGGCTTTATTGATTATGTTTGCGATGATTGTGCCCTCTGCCATATTTGCTTTTTATGTCAGCCGATGGCGTCATAGGAATAGTCATCGATTGTCGGTACAGTCGTTTGCGATTGGTTCCTCGCCCGTTGTCGTAGGGTTATTATTTTCTACTGCATTAATTTTAATGAAAGGGTTTTCAGGGATTTCAACACTAATTTGCTTGATGTTAGTAGCCTTAATTGTGTGGAAAACCCGATTACATTTATTGTTATTGATGGCGATAGGTGCTCTTCTGGGTGTCGCGGGTTTTGTCTGACTTCCAAACGAGATTCTTTATGCTGAGTTATGTCCGATCAAACTAAAGCAGTACTTTGGATGTTTGGTGGAATGTTTTCATTTTCCTTGATGGCGATCTCCGGTCGTGAATTATCGGCTGAACTCTCAACATCGCAAATATTATTTGTACGAAGCGTGGTGGGCTTTTCGATAATGGTAATTGTAATGAGTTGCACTGGTTGAAGACAACTCAAGACTAAAAAGATTGAGGTACATTTTTTACGGAGTTATTAGGTTGGGCGAGCCATAATTTAAATTAGATTTTTTTATAAACGTCTCAAACGTCTTGTTGTTACCGGTTTGAAAGCAAGTAGTAGTCCCAGAGCCTCCTTTTCGTCCTATATTTTTTATGTCCAGCTGTCTTTTTAATTCACTGGCGACAGATAAAGAAGGATCTATGACTCGAACGCTATCACCCGCGTATTTTTGGATAAGATCCTTTATCAAAGGAAAGTGAGTGCATCCTAGAACGAGCGTGTCTACCCCTTGTTTGATCAGGGGTTCGACATATGTCTCTATAAGGTCGTGAAGGAATTGGCTTTGTCGATCACCCAGTTCAATTTCTTCTACTAGACCCGAACACGCCTGGTGTAAAATTTTGATATCTTGCCCGAATTTCTGTTTCAGGGCTTGGAGCTTATCCCCTCCCAATGTTGCTTCTGTCGCCAGGATGCCAATGATTCGACTTTGGGTACGTAACCTGGCCGGTTTAATCGCCGGTTCAATACCGATAATCGGAACAGAGAAGCTAGATCGTAACTCATGTATGGCGGCACTCGTCGCTGTATTGCATGCTACGACGATTGATTTACAGTTTTTACTTAATAAATACTTACAAATTTTATTTGCTCGTTCAGAAATGATTTGTTTACTTTTAGTGCCGTAGGGTAGATATGCGGTATCGCCAATATAGATTAAGTGTTCGTTGGGTAGTAATGATTTTATTTCGCCGAGGATTGATAGACCACCTATACCTGAGTCAAATATACCGATTGGTTGATTATTCATTGGATCAATTGATAACTGCTCTTAAACGAGCGATATGTTAGACGAATGTTTTAAGTTATTTTTCTGTTAATTCAGGTGGGTTGACAGACTGCTCGTTAAATTCACCTGTCGAGTCTGAAAGTCGGATGCCGGCCTGCTTTATTGCTGAATCTGCTACTTTTTTAATGGGTGTATAGAAAGGATGATGGTGTTCTAGAAATGGATTGTTAGTCGCTAAGTTATAACAATGGATAACGGTCCATCTTCGGTTGTCTGATCGGTTTTGGTCAGATCTGTGAAGTGAGTTACAGTGAAAAAAAACGCCATCACCTGGTTTGAGTTCGATATGTTCAACGGGCATTAATTTCAGAATCTCTTCTACTCTGCGAGCATCAGCTCCTACTTGATTACCGTCGAGAACGCCATGTTCTATACGGCCACAAAGGTGGGAACCCTTAACAATTTGTAGGCAACCATTTTCTTTATTGGTTTCGTCTAGCGCCACCATCAAGCTGCACATATGCGGAAATAAGATACCATTGTGGTACCAGTATCCATAATCTTGATGCCATTCCCAGGCTCCACCTTCATGAGGTTCTTTTGCCGTTAGTTTTGAGTGGTAGTGATACACTTCTCCACCGAGCAAGGTTTCAATAGAATCAACGACCTTACGACTTCGAGCCGCCAGTCCATAGACACTGTCGCCGGGATGATTCCAAGTGGCCATAATTGTTTTACGTCCAGAAGAATCGAACCGGTTATATAGATTCTCTTTGAGATTAGGATCGGTTTCTATCGCCGTTCGCAAAATCGATATTTCTTCATTATCAAAAAGTCCTTTAACAATGAAATAACCATCTTGGTCAAACTTATTGACTTCTTCTTGTGAGAGCTCGTAATTTGACATTTTTATTGAATAACTTCCGGCTAATAGGCTTAGGTAAGTCTACCCATTTTAGTTGTTTTTTGCGCCATATCTTTGTGAGCGCACCATTATTGTGCGGTTCCGTCGGTTATTAAGGAGATTTTGGTCTTCAAAAACATCTTGGATTCAGTAAATTTAATAAGGAGTAATTGACTGATCGTGATATACCGAAGAGAATAACGGTCTAGATAGATAGTTGAATCTCATTTAGTGGTTCGTAAGTACATGAAAATAAACTGGTTTAAGGGGTGCCGAGGATGGCAATTTGGTTAAAAAAAGGTATTTCGGCGGAAGATGATGCGTCGGATATCGCAAAGGTTAGGTCTGTGGTCGAGGGAATTCTCGCAGATATCGATAAATCTGGCGATAAAGCGGTTAGGGCGTTGTCGAAAAAATTCGATAAGTGGGATCCCAAAGACTTTAAACTGAGTAAGGCTCAAATTGAAGACTGCATGAAGAGGTTGCCTAAGCAGGTGATTGATGACATCAAGTTTGCTCAATCTCAAATTCGTAATTTTGCACAAATACAGCGGGATTCAATCAGAGATGTCGAAGTGGAGACGTTGCCTGGTGTTGTATTGGGTCATAAGAATATTCCTATTAATAGCGTTGGATGTTATGTTCCGGGTGGAAAATACCCGATGGTGGCCTCGGCACATATGAGCGTCGTCACTGCTAAGGTAGCAGGAGTGAAACGCATTATTGCTTGTGCACCGCCTTATCAAGGAAGTCCACATCCAGCGATTGTAGCAGCAATGCATATGGCAGGTGCTACCGAGATTTATGCGCTGGGAGGTGTTCAAGCCATTGGTGCGATGGCTCTTGGAACGTCTACAATCAAACCAGTCGATATGATTGCTGGACCGGGAAACGCATTTGTGGCTGAAGCTAAACGCCAGTTGTCGGGACGAGTAGGCATCGATTTGTTCGCAGGACCAACCGAAACACTAATCATTGCAGATGACGCTGTTGACGGGGAAATATGCGCTACTGATGTTTTAGGTCAGGCAGAACATGGCCCTAATTCTCCATCGATCCTTTTGACGACGTCGCGTAGATTAGCTGAAGATACTGTTAAGCAAATAGCAAAACAGCTTACAGTTTTACCGACGGCAGAAGTCGCGGGACAAGCTTGGAGGGATTACGGACAGGTTATTTTGTGCAAGGATAATGCGGAAATGATTAAAGAAGCCGATCGACTTGCCTCTGAGCACGTGCAAGTAATGACCAAAAACAATGATTACTTCCTAAATAATTTATCAAATTACGGTGCGCTGTTTCTGGGGCCTGAGACGAATGTATCGTTTGGCGATAAGGTGATTGGAACAAACCATACGCTACCTACCAGGAAGGCTGCTCGGTATACAGGTGGGCTATGGGTAGGTAAGTTTATTAAGACGTGTACTTACCAACGCGTTAAGCCAGAAGCATCTGCGATGGTTGGGGAGTACTGTTCTAGACTTTGCGAAGTAGAAGGTTTCGCTGGACATAAAGCGCAAGCGGATATCCGTATTCGTCGTTATGGGCATAAACGGGTGGCGTAGATCGCGATCTTGATGTTGCTCAGCCGACCAAGCCCGAGTCACGTTAATTGTCAAACTGAATTCGGTTGGTGTACGTATGGCTGAAATCGTTACTCCAAGGCCTGCAGCGACCCTCATCCTTGTGCGCGATAGCGCGGCAGGTATGGAGGTGTTGCTAGGGGAAAAAACCAGTAAAGTCAATTTCGCTGCAGGAGCTTTTGTCTTTCCAGGAGGTGCCCTTGATGACTTAGATTACGGTGATAACTTCAATATATCCGGAAAGCTAAATGACGATCAGGCAAATCAGATTCTTGGTGTCTCCGATGGTGGATTGAATTATTGGATTGCAGCAATTCGAGAATGTTTTGAAGAGGTAGGAGTGTTGTTTGCAGCTTCAAGTTCGGGCGAGATGCTTTCTGAAAATGAATATTCTAACTTTCAATCCAGTAATCGAAAAAAACTCGACCGTGGAGAAGTAACATTTCATGAAATTCTAAGGGATGCCGAGCTCAGCCTAGAAGTAGATCGACTGCATTACCTTAGCCGATGGGTAACTCACGCGGGAAGTCCAAGACGGTACGATACGAGATTTTTTATTGCACGAATGCCAAATGGACAAATCGCTCAACACGATGGAGGGGAATTAGTCGGTCATCGATGGGCGAAGCCGGAAGAGGCACTCAAACTGAGTAGCAAGGGAGAATTGAATTTAATGTTTCCCACGCAAAAGACTTTGGAAAAACTTACAGAATTTCGTGAGGTGGAAGAAGCATTAAGTTATACGCTTAATGCCCCTCCCGTCACCCCTATGAAACCCCGATTAACGACTGGCATTGGGGGAAAAAAATTGCTATTGCCAGGAGACTTTGCGTACGCTGAAGCTGGAAAATTGGACCCCAAGCAACTAGGGACTGTCTCTCGAGATATTCAAGCGGGTGTCGCGGTTCAAATTGATAAACGAGTGAAAAGATTAACGGCTCCTAATGCCAGCATTATGACTGGTCCAGGAACTAATACGTATATTCTGGGCGATGATGCGAATGGTTATTTAGTTATTGACCCTGGACCAGAGGACACGAAGCATATTGACTTGATTCGAGACCTTACTTCAAATCGGGTCAAGTGGGTTCTATGTACTCATACGCATATCGACCATTCACCCGGTGCGGCGCTGATAAATCGCTCTATGGGAGCACGTATTTACGGGCGACTGGCTGATGATATGGATCGTCAAGACTCTTCTTTTATTCCTGATGAGCAACTTAGTGGCGGAAGCAAGACGAACTTCGGCGACTTAAAAATCGATATTCTGCATACACCAGGGCATGCTTCTAATCATTTATGCTTCCTCTTTGAAGAGGCACGTATGCTATTTACTGGGGATCACATCATGCAAGGATCGACCGTTGTGATTAATCCCCCGGACGGTGATATGTCAGCGTACTTTAGTTCCTTAAATAACTTGTACGATTATCAGTTTGACTGGATTGCGCCGGGCCACGGTTTCCTGATGGATAACCCTCACGAAGTAGTCAATCGTTTGTTAATACATCGGCAAAAACGAGAGACAAAAATTGTAAATGCACTGTCTACCTTAAAAGCAGGAACAATTGATGAATTGGTAGTTCGAGCTTACGATGATGTTTCTGAAACACTACATCAACTCGCAAAGCGTTCTCTTCTCGCTCACTTGATTAAGTTGCTAAAAGAAGGTCGAGTTAATATGAATAACGATGTATGGGTTAGTGTTTCGAATTAAACTCAATTTAAATCCTAATGGGTTCTATTCGGTAGATGTTTTTTTTTCTGGACTGCTAGGACAATACCTCCTGTAGCTAATAATGAAACTATCCAAAAGATAGAAGAAGTTCCTAATGCCGTACCAAATGCGCCAAAGATTAACGGCAATATAACCTGGCTTCCATGGATGATTGTGAGCCTTAACCCTAAGGCCTCTGCCACCCGTCCCACAGGTGCGGTTGAGTGGACGAGTGTCATGATATTTGGATGTGCTGCGCCTAGCCCCAATCCCAGTGCAAAGGCGATAAAAATGAAGAATAAGTAGGTTTTTAAAAAAGGAATAATGAAAAAACATACAGCGGCACAGACTAGAGTGCTAATCAATATTTGCCATTCTGTCATATATTTTGTTAGCAACGGCATTAATAAGCGAATCCCAAATGTAGCCAATGCAAATGCGCCCAAAATAAACCCGATTTTTGATGCGGATAATCCAATCTTTGATCCGTGAAGTGGTATTACAAAATTATGTAAATCCCAGCACATTGCAATTAATCCCGTTATAACGAGTATATCTCTTAGCTCTTTGTAACGAAATAATTGGAATGGATTGGTTCTGCGGGAGGAGTTCACGCTGCTTGGCTTAGGTTTATCGTAGTCTTGAGATAAAAATAATAAACAAGCTGCGCACAGTGATACGCCAATCGGCAGAATGAAAGATGTTCGATGTGAGAAGTTATCAATGATAATTCCCCCAAGAACAGGACCAAAAAATCCAGAAATAGATACGCCCATGGCGAACCACGAAAAAATTATCGTGCGCTTTTCTGGAACACTCATTTCTCCTATACAGTGTTGCATCGATAAAATAGAGAACGTAAAGCCAGTCCCAACCAAAGATGCTGAGACGAGTAAGGGTGCTAGATCCGCAGTCTCATAAGAAAAAATTAATGGGAGCGTGGCGCCAATCGCGGTTAACGAAATTCCTACAGTTGTAGGGAGGAGTGGACCGCCATGGTCTATCCATTTACCAATTCTGACCGATATGAGTACCGGTATGACCGAGAACAAAGATAGAATTACTCCGACGGTAAACGGTGATGCGCCTTTATCGATTGCGTAGAGTGACACCGAAAAGCGGGTTGATACGAATGCCAAATGGCAAAGTACCGCGACCGATATAAATCGAATAAGTGGCATTGATTTACCTAATTCTGCCTGAAAACGTGAGCTTGGCAGTGTTGTTTATCTTGATTGCTTGTGTCCAGCCGATAGCATTTGCATATAGCCACCATTTATCACGGGTACACCATGATATCCAAGATTATTCATATACTTAGACGCAGCGATGGCTCTTCCACCTTTTGAGCAGTAAACCAATACGGGTGTTTTCTTATCCGGAACAATGTTAGCTAGATTAGCTTTAAAGTCTTTTAAGGGTAGGTGAGTCGCACCACTAATATATCCATTATTCCACTCTTTTTGTGTACGGACATCTATGAATAAAATATTGTTAGGGTCGAGATGGATTGTTTCCTCTGGTTTTAAGCTATGCCTTTTTGAAAGGTCAATATCACCGGCATATACGTTGTTCACTAAAAAGAATCCGCAGATTAGTATTTGAGCCGCCTTGAATATTATTAATCTCATCTGGGAGAGAACTCTAAAATAATATTAATCATTGCTTTTCCGAAGGCCCCCATAGGTTGTCCAAGAAGTTGAAACTAACCAACCGCAATCTACTGGAAGATTGACGCCAGTAATTGCTGCTGCATCATCACTAATCAAAAAAGCAACCGCTTTGGCAACTTCATCGGCTTTCACCATACGTCCTAGTGCGTTCCGACTCAGAAGATCGGGATCTCGTTTTCCAGTTTTGATGGCGCTCTCTAAGGCCGGTGTTAACGTATGCCCAGGAGATACCGCATTTACTCTGACGCCGTGAGGTCCCCACTCTGCTGCCAGACATTCAGTAATCGCGACAACCGCGGCTTTAGCTGGGGCGTAAGAGTGGAGTGGCACGGATCGATTCGCTGTAATAGATGCGATATTAGTGATTGATCCTGTCTCACGCTCAATCATATATTTGGCGAAGGCTACCGAACTCAGGTAAGTACCTCTTTGATCAACATTTACAACCTTGTCCCAAATATCCATCGAAAGTGTCTCAGGAGGTTGCGGTTGCTGAAGAACGCCAGCGCAATTAATGAGGTGTTTCACTGGACCGAGATCTCTCTCTATTGTTGCTGCGCATGTATTAACATTTTCGTCGTCGGTGACATCCAGAGTATAAAAATCCCCGCCAATACTCTTGGCCACTTCTTTTCCTCTCGGATTGATGTCGGCAATGACTACGGGCAGACCTCTTGCAGATAATTCGCGCGCGCAGGCTCCTCCTATTCCGCTTGCACCACCCGTAATTACGCAGACTTCTATATTTTTGTTCTGTGCCATGATTAGGGTCCAGTTTTTATTGATCCGAGTTTATTACGTTTCTGATCAGTGTGGTTATGTTTCTATGTTGATAATGAATAAGAGTAAAAAATGCTGAATATAACTTCATCGAAAGTGGCCTGTCTGGGCGTAGGTTTTTTCATTAGCCAAAAAGATCAGCATTGATGTTATTTAACGCCCATATGTGCGATCGGACGTAAGAGCTGATTATCGAACAATGTAAGAAATGTTTTGAGATAAGAAATGTTTTGAGATAAGACCGGTGTTGACCCAAGCATAAGCTCATGATCATATTTTATATTTAAATATTTTGGAACGACTGACGCGAGTATCCGCAGGGTTTGCTTAGCCTTATCTTAACCTCAGTATTCGAGCTTTTTAGGAGACGCAAAATAAGGGTCTGGGTGGTGACAATACGAGCGAGCTAATTAATTCGTAAAGCTAGCAGACTCGAGGCCCTCTATTTGCGTCTATTTCATCACTGGCATAGTAAATTCAGCGCCGCTTATATTGCCAGTTGGCCATCGGGTAGTCACTGTTTTGAGGTGGGTGTAGAAACGAACTCCCTCCGGACCGTAAGCGTAATGATCTCCAAATAATGATCGCTTCCAACCGCCAAAGCTATGAAAGGCTACTGGAACAGGAATGGGAATATTAACTCCGACCATACCAACTTTAATGCGCGATGAGAATTCTCTTGCAGAATGTCCATCTCTTGTAAAAAGTGATACGCCATTGCCAAATTCATGATCGTTAATCAGTTGAACTGCTGTCTCGAAGTCGTCAACTCTTACAATAGACAAAACAGGGCCAAATATTTCCTCTTTATAGATGGTCATATCTGGGGTGACATGGTCGAAAAGACATCCCCCTAGGAAAAAACCATTTTCGTGTTCAGCCACAGAGGTGCCTCTACCATCCGCCTTTAACTCAGCACCTTCTTTGATTCCAGTTTGAATATAGCCTTTTACTTTCTCAAGGTGCATATTTGTAACTAGTGGTCCCATATCGGGTTCGTTGATCATGCCGTTGCCAATCTTAAGTTCGGAGATTCGAGTTAAGAGTTTTTCGACTAATTTGTCAGCAATGTCGCCAACCACAACACCAACGGAGATTGCCATACAGCGCTCGCCTGCTGACCCATATGCTGCTCCCATTAAGGCGTCTACAGCCTGATCTAAATCTGCATCGGGCATTACGACTAAATGATTCTTCGCTCCACCAAGTGCCTGCACTCTTTTTCCATAATGTGTTCCAGTTCTGTATACATACTCGGCAATTGGAGTGGATCCAACAAAGCTAACTGCTGCAATCCTAGCGTCACTTAAAAGTGTGTCTACGGCAGTTTTATCTCCTTGGATCACGTTTAAGACACCGTCAGGAAGTCCGGCCTCCTTTAGTAATTCAGCCATAAAAATACTAGCCGATGGGTCTTTTTCTGAGGGTTTTAAAATGAATGTGTTACCACAGGCAATTGCCATCGGAAACATCCACATGGGAACCATCACCGGAAAGTTAAATGGCGTAATACCTGCGCATACTCCTAGCGGTTGACGAACAGAATAGCTGTCTATACCTGTTCCTACTTGTTCAGTATAATCTCCTTTGAGTAGCTGCGGAATTCCACAGGCAAACTCCACCACCTCTAGTCCTCGTGCGATCTCACCTTTGGCATCTGATAGAACTTTTCCGTGCTCGCTGGTGATCATAGTTGCAAGCTTGTCTAGGTTTTTCTCTAACAGTTCTTTGAACTTGAACATCACGCGAGCGCGTTTTAGAGGTGGAGTTTTTGACCAAGACGGCAGTGCTTCTGTAGCAACCCGAATTGCTTCCTCGGTTTCTTGCTGTGACGCAAGGTTAACCGTTGCGGTAATATCGCCGGTCGCTGGATTGAATACCTCCGCCGTATTGGTGTCTTGCCCTTTAAACTGTTTGCCGTTTACAAAGTGGTTGATATGTTTCATATACCCGCGGACCTTTAATTAACATGATTTTCAAAGTCGGTAGTGTACTTGTTTTCAGGTTTTTTTTTCGAAACAGGGTGTTTGTATATAAACAAACGGACTTAATCGGTAAAGTTGTCCAGTGGATAAATAGGTCGACGGATTTTTTCGTAATTAAATATCGTCCAGTCGGATGAGCCAACTCCAACTCCTGCGCAGTAAATGCTGTGTTTAGCAATGGGTAAAAATACGGGACGAAAATACATTCGCGATTTAAGTAACAGATACTTTTTTGAGGTGGGTTCGATACCTACACTTGTAAATACACCTTGATCCCATGGTTCCTGAAGTTTTTCTGTAATTACGATTTCAGTATCTCCAGTGTCAAATACGACCGTGCGCCCCATGGATGCTTTTACTCCAGTGAATTGGGGCCCAGTTATCACATATTCACCATTGGTAACATTTTTTACAACACCCGTTAATTCGAGTGGCTCTCCTTTTTTATTGATGGCCGGCATATCCGTCTTCCCGCCTACCGGAAGCGTTACCACTGATCCGAGTCCAGCCTCAATCAAAACGCTAACGGCTTCTGGGTCGCGTATCGGTCCGACAGCGATGTCAGTGAGTCCTTGTTTGAGAGCCTCCCTTAGGGTTGTCATCGTATCTTGGGTCGCGCCAGTGGCGCAGTTATCCGGATGATCAAGCAGTAAAATTGGTCCCCCCTCAAGAGTTTTTGCTTGACTAATAGCATCCTCTAAAGGCTCATCGAACCAGATGAAGGATTCTTTTTGTGACCAAGCCACTTCGAGTATCGCCGTGCACTCATCCTGTGCTAGCTTTTTATCATTATCCGTAATTACTACTGCGCTCATACCTGCATCTGGTATGTCCGCCATTGGAAAGCCACCAAATGCAGAGCTTGCTAATACACTACCTTTTTCCTCTGAAAGAGCAGCTCGCTCAGCATATTCTTTCATTGCTCCTTCCGACGTATTCATCTTGAGCGTTTGTGCAAGCAAAGGGATATTGTTCCAATGCATGATTGGTTTAATTTCTCCTCGATGAAGTCTAAGAAGTAATTCGCCTGCTAAGGTTCCTGTTTCGTACATATCAATATGAGGATATGTTTTGTAACCAACTATTATGTTTGAGTTATCGACCATTGCTTCTGTTATGTTTGCATGCAAATCTAAAGAAATAGCGATAGGAGTGGTCGGTGTAATACCACGGATTTTTGCCAGCAATGTACCCTCACCATCTAGTGTTCTACCATTTACAACCATGGCGCCATGAAGATCCAACATGATTAAGTCACAACCTTGCTTTACATCGTCGATTATTAGATCGCAAAATTGATCATAGGCTGCGCCGGCAACCGGACCACTTGGATAAGCAAAACCAGCCACTGGCGTAACGATTTCAGCATTTACTTTTTCGGCGACATCGATAAAAGCACCAATAGGTGTTCTGGTGTTTTTCATTGCTTTATAGGCGTGATTACCAATATATGGTCCATCGGGACCAAAGGATTCCCATGGGGTTTCAACGGGAGAGAACGTATTGGTTTCGTGTTCCATTTGTGCGATTACGATTTTCATGAGGGTCGTTCCTTAATCAGGTGAAATTCAGAAAAATCACGTGTTAATCCCGTATCAGCGTCCGAATGATCTTATCTGGTTACATTGACTTTAGTGCTTTTCCTATGGTCTCGACGATTTGGTCAATATGACTTTTTGAGGCAATGAATGAAGGAGTAAGAGCGACGGTGTCTCCCGCAGCTCTTACAAGCACTCCGGCTTCATAGCATTTGACAAAAGTGTCATGGGCTCTTTTGCCAGGAGAGCCGTTGATTGGGCTGAGTTCAATTCCGCCCATGAGCCCGTAATTTCGAATATCAATTACATGATTTAGACCTTTTAGTGAATGTAAGGCTTCCTCAAAATGAGGTGCTAATTCTTTACTTTTTTCGAATAAATCTTCTTCTTGGTAGAGATCGAGTGTAGCGATAGCTGCCGCACTTGCCAACGGATGTCCTGAATAGGTATAACCATGGAAAAATTCGATTTGTTCGGCGGGCCCATTGAGGAACGCATGATAGATAGCTTCGCTTACAATCACACCGCCCATTGGAACGGCACCGTTTGTGATGCCTTTGGCAAATGTGATCATATCTGGGATCACTCCGAAAGTCTCCGCAGCGAACGCGCTACCTGTTCTCCCGAATCCAGTGATCACTTCATCGAAGATGAGAAGTATTCCGTATTTATCGCATATTTTACGAAGCTTCTGTAGGTATCCTACTGGAGGCACCAAAACCCCAGTTGAGCCCGCGACCGGTTCTACAATAACTGCTGCGATATTGGATTGATCATGAAGCGTTACGATTCTCTCTAGGTCGTCAGCTAAATGAGCGCCCCAAGTAGGTTGTCCTTTTGAGAACGCATTTTCGCTAGGGTTATGTGTGTGTGGCAGATGATCAACGCCGGGGAGGAGTGCAGGACTGAAAACCTTACGGTTCGGCGTCATTCCGCCGACTGACATGCCTCCAAATCCCACGCCATGGTAACCTCGCTCGCGTCCGACCAGGCGATGCCTATGCTCGCCCAGAGCTCGATGGTATCCAAGAGCAATTTTAAGCGCAGTATCGATAGCTTCGGATCCTGAGTTTGTGAAAAATACCGTGTCTAGGTTTTCTGGAGCTAGATTGGCAATCATCTCGGCAGCCTGGAACTGTATCGGATGAGCCATATTGAATGCGGTAATGTAATCTAGGTCTTTAGCCTGTTTTTGAATAGCTTTGACAATTGGTCCGCGCGCGTGACCAGCGTTTACGCACCAAAGGCCGGAAATTCCATCAAGTACTTGTCTGCCCTCGATGGTTTCATAATGCATGCCATGCGCTTTATGTATTAGCCTTGGAGCGGCTTTAAATTGTCTGTTCGGCGTATAAGGTAGCCAGAGAGGCCGCATGTTTATGCTTTGATTAATTTCGCTTAATGCTAGATCGTCTCTTGAGTTCATCGTTAGCACTCCTCAGGTAAATGGTGATCGTGCTTTGCCGTTATCAGTTTGATAATCCAAAATCATTTAATATTCTTAAAAACATCATAGATGTTTAATGTCGAATCTGCATTAACTTTATAAGTTTGGTTTGCGAGAGTCCGATGCTTTACGTATTCTCGCCTCACTTTATTTAATTTTAAGACTGTACTCAAATATTATGGATACCAATTTTAGTGAAAAAGAAATCGCGTTTGCTGAAGAAGTGAGGGACTTTGTTGCTCAGCACTTACCTGGCGATGTATCGCGTAAAGTTTTAGAACACAAACGTCTTGATAAGGACGATGTGCAGCGATGGCATGTTCCCCTATACGAGAGAGGGTGGATAGCGCCTAGTTGGCCCGATCGATTCGGTGGTTGTGGCTGGAGTTCTGTTTACCAACATATCTTTGATGTAGAGTCGGCGGCCCTTGGCGCCCCTCGGTTGTCGCCCTTTGGTTTGGGAATGATTGGACCAGTTCTGATGGCTTACGGAACAGAGGCACAACAGAATACATACTTACCGAAAATACGGTCGGGGGAAAATTGGTGGTGTCAGGGATATTCTGAGCCTGGGTCTGGGTCAGATCTGGCGTCGCTCAATACTCGTGCGGAACGAAAAGGTAGTGCTTACATAGTGAATGGACAGAAGACGTGGACGACGCATGCTCAGTGGGCAGACATGATTTTTTGTTTGGTGCGAACCAGTTCGGGCGCGCGTAAGCAAGAGGGAATTTCTATGCTTTTATGCGATATGAATACGCCAGGCGTTGAAGTTCGACCAATCGTGACTCTAGACGGCGAACACGAAGTTAATGAGGTTTGGTTTCAAGATGTTGAGGTTCCCGCAGAAAATTTAGTGGGTGAAGAGGGCAAGGGATGGTCTATCGGTAAATTTTTGCTGTCTCATGAGCGAACAGCAATCGCTGGAGTGGGTGTTTCAAAAAGAGAACTTGTTTATCTAAAACACTTGGCAGCGGTGCACAACTATCACGGTAAGCCGGCGATAGAAGACCCTGTATTTATGGACCGTGTCGCTGAACTGGAGATTGATCTATTGGCTCTTGAGATGACTGTATTACGGGTGGCTTCTGTTGAGGCGTCCGGCGCAGAGCCTGGCCCTGAGGCTTCGATTTTGAAAATTCGTGGAACTGAGATTCAACAAAGGCTAACTGAGCTTCAACTTGAAGTAGTTGGGCAGTCAGCGCTACCGCATTTACCGATGGCATGGGGGGATAACTGGATGGGCGAGACACCAGGAGCCGTTCATTCGGCACCGCTAGCGGCGCGGTATTTAAATAATCGTAAGACCTCTATTTACGGGGGCACTAATGAAATACAACGAAACATCATTGCGCAACGGGTACTAGGACTCTGAGCCTCGATCAGATTTTTTGCGTATTCTGTTCAACCATTATTAATTTGAGGTAGGCACATGAGGTTCGCATTCACAGACGAACAGGCAATGTTCAAAGACGGTCTAGACCGGTTGTTAGAAAAAAACTTTTCCATAGCGACGAGACGAAAAATAATTGAATCAAAGGAAGGTCATTCAGAGCAGGTTTGGGCTGGTCTTGCTGAGTTAGGTGCCCTTGGTGTGCCGCTTTCTGAAGAGAGTGGGGGCCTCGGCGGTGCTGGCATTGAAGCTATGATTATCATGCAGCATTTAGGCAAGCATTTGGTGCTTGAGCCATATTTATCATCGGTTATCTTGGCGGGTGGGTTGGTTGACCTCTGTGGTTCGGAGTTTCAGAAGAAAGTACTTGTTCCTGAATTGGTTGCAGGGGAGGGCAAGCTAGCCTTCGCTCATGCTGAACAGTTGAATGACGAAGGAGGTGCGGCTCTTGAAACGACTGCAACACAGAAGGGTAACAATTGGGTGCTTAGAGGACAGAAAAAATTGGTACTCGGAGGTGCAACGGCAGATCGATTCATTATTTCAGCAAAGACAAGAGAAGATGGTGAGAAAGTTGGTGTAACTTTATTTATTGTCGAGTCTTTAGATGAACGTATTAGCGGCAAAGCGTATCCATTGCTTGATGGCAGTCGAGTTTTGGATATTCAACTGAATGACCTTGAAGTCGGGCCTGAATCAGTACTGGGGACGATTGATCAGGCACAATCGTTTATCGATTGTGTCAATGATCGAGCCACCGCTGCCGTATGTTCAGAGGCGCTGGGCATTATGGAAGTGATTCACGAAATGACGATGGATTACCTTCGAACAAGAAAACAATTTGGATCAGCCTTGTCACAGTTCCAGGTGCTCCAACATCGTGCGGTGGATATGTTTATTAACATCGAGGAAGTTCGGTCGTTGGTGATGCATGCAGCCGGCCAAGCTTGGAGTGAGGATTCACGTGAGCGTGTTCGAGCAGTATCGGCAGCAAAGGCGCTCACTAATCGAGCTGGTCGACTGGTTGCTCAAGAGGCTATCCAGCTTCATGGTGGTATGGGTATGACCCAGGAATTACCCTTGGCAGATTTCGTTCGACGATTATTATCGATAGAGTTAATGTTTGGAGGCGAGCGATTCCAAAGGCGACGCTTTGTGAATGCAGATGAGCAGGCCGTTGATAGTTCCGTCTTCGTCTCTCCGAAAAAACGTTGGAAACAAATTTAAAAACTTACTCTAGATTTTCTTAGGAGGGTTATAACTCATGTTTAAACATATAGGCGTCGTCGGCGCCGGCTTGATGGGCTCTGAGATCGCACTCGTCTTTGCTCTAGCGGGTAGGCGCGTCAAATTAAATGATTCCGATCCAAAATTACTCGATGAATCGGTAAACCGACTGGAGCGCGTATTACAGAAAGGTATTGATCGAGAGCTTTATGCTGCCGATGCCATACAGGTCGTACTACCTCGTATTCAGCTTTGTACCACTCTAAAAGATTACTCAGATTGTGATTTAGTAGTTGAGGCGGTGTACGAGGATGAGAGGGTCAAGTCGAACGTTTTCAAGGAACTGGATCGCATTGTTTCGGATGAGTGCATCATAGCGAGTAATACCTCGAGCATTTCAATTACCACTCTTGCGTCACAAGTATCTGAGGTTCGTCGCGCTAGATTTATCGGTACTCATTTCTTCTCGCCGGTATCTAAAATGCGTTTAGTAGAGGTCATCCCTGGTTTAGACACGGATGGCTCTATTATCGAGGAGGTTATGAGTGAGTGTCGGGATATTGGCAAAACTCCAATCGAAGTTAAAGATGTTGTTGGGTTTGCAGTTAATCGTTTGCTCCATGCGATGATGATTGAAGCCACGCGACTGGTTGAGGAAGGTGTCGCTACACCGGAAGACATTGATGTCGCTTGTCGTTTGGGTCTTGGACATCCAATCGGTCCTTTTCAGCTAATGGACGCGACGCAGATTAGTCTTTCGCTGCAGGTACAGGAGATTTTATGTGCGGCTTACGGTGATCGTTTCAAACCCAGACCAATAATGAAACAAATGGTAGGTGCAGGCTATAACGGAAAACGTTCTGGGCGAGGTTGGTACAAAACATGACGATAATGAAGAGATCGAGTTCGACTATGAATGATGGAAAAAAAATGTATTGGGAAGATTTTTCTCCTGGTGTTCGAGAGTGTATCGGGCAGGTAACAGTCGATCGGCAAGAGGTCTTCGAGTTTGCGGAAAGATATGATCCACAGCCTTTTCATATAGATGAGGAAGCGGCGAAGAATTCTATTTATGGGGGAATTATTGCCAGTGGCTGGCATACTTGTTCCATGGTGATGCGACTGATGTGTGACTCATATTTATTAAATTCAACGAGCTTAGGATCACCAGGTATCGAGGAAGTTAAGTGGCTTCTCCCGGTGTACCCCGATGATGTGTTAACAGCATTTCGAACTGTTACAGAGACCAGGGCGTCCGCGTCAAAACCTGATCGAGGAATCGTTAAAACATTTTGGGAGACCGAAAATCAGAGCGGTGATTTAGTAATGTCCATGGCGGGTATCAATTTCTTTTTACGAAGGGCGACTTAATGGTTCAGGAAGTCAATCACTTTAAGCATAAAGTGCACGTTTTATTTAAAAGGGAAGACCTTAACCATGAGCGACTTGAGGGAAAGGTTGCGATTGTTCTTGATGTGCTGTTTGCAACTACGACGATAATTCATGCATTGCATTCAGGAGCTAAGGAAGTTGTTCCTGTGCTCAGTGAGGATTCAGCCCGCGGCGTTGCGAAGACCTATGATGCAAGGTCAACTGTTTTGGCAGGAGAGCTTTATGGCGATACCCTTCCTGGGTTCTGTCATCCGGCGCCTGTGCGACTTGTTCAGGAAAATCTGAAGGATAAGACTTTGGTGTACTCGACGACAAACGGGACCGTGGCGCTTAGGCAAGCGTTGGGGGCTGACAAAGTCTTTGTTGGAGCTATGATTAACGCTGAATCGATCGTGGATCATGTTTTATCAACTTATGCCGACAAGACTATTTTGATTGTGTGCTCGGGTTCGATGGGAAGTCCAAATTTAGAGGATACTTGTGGCGCAGGTTATTTTGTTGACTTAATCAAGGCGCGGATGGGAAATGCTGATAAGGGTACATTTTCTGATGCAGCAGAGACGGCTCAGTTAGTCTTTAATTCGGAACCTTCTGCTGAAATTTTACTCAGATCTCGGGTTGGTCAGATGATGATCGGACGGGGGATGCAGGACGAAGTTCGGTTTTCGGCGAATCTCAGTACGCATCGTATGATTCCACAGGTAATAGGTGAGGTAGTTAGGCCCTTGTGATGTATGACACCAAACCTTTTTGTAGCGTTAGTATGGAGGTGGTAATGAAAGTTCTTAGTCTTGTTTTATTAAGTTTAATCTCATTTGGTGGGGTTGCTCATGGCGCCATTAACTGTAGTAACCCAGCTGGCGGTGTAGAGCGTTTGATTTGTACGAGCAGTCGTGCTTCCGTGGCGCAAAGCGATATGGCATTGTCTTATAATCTTGCAATGCGTCGGGGTGCGGATATTGAAGTGCTACAACAGTCCCAAACGGATTGGTACAACAATGTTTTGAGTCAATGCAATAACGTGACATGTATTGTCGATGCAATGTCTGAACGAAGCGCTGAAATTGAAAATATGGACGGTCTTAGGGACCAATAAATAGCTAACTCATGTGCGTTAGCGATGACTGGATGACGGCGCACAGTTGGGTAATCAACTCAAAAAGTAAATTTATATGCTGCTTTAACTGAAGCTATATTTTGATTGGCCTGGTTAGATCTTGCTTCGGTACTGCGTCCTGTAATAGTTTGTCTAGTGTGTCCTGAATCGACGCATTCCCTTGTGCTCCTGGAGACCTCACTCTAGCGGTGCGTATTGCGCCACGTATCTTCAATAGCTCCTTTCGAATTGCTACGCCTGGGTGTTGCTCGTAAACAATTAAAGGCAAGAAACGGCGATATAGATCTTGAATAGAACCCCAGTCATTTTTTTTTGCCATCTTTGTGAGCGCAATAAGCGCTTCTGGGAATGCAAATCCTGTATTGAATCCATCCGAGCCGGCTTCCAAGTCGAAGGCGCCGTATAGTGCTCCAAGTCCAGTCATGACGCTTAGTTTCTCGCCATAACGAGTTTTAAGTGAACGAAGTTTTGGCGCAGTGGGTACTGCCTCTAATTTCACCCCGCAAAACCCGTTTAATTCATCGAGCATCTTGAAAATTAAATTGGTGGGCATATGCACGCCAGTCGACGCAGGGTGGTCCTGAAGCACTACCGGTAAATCAGTTTCACTGAGTATCGATCGGAAATGATTGAACACTTTTTCATCCGACGGTACCGCCTCCGCTTGAGGGGTAACCATAACGGCACTTGCTCCTAAGTTTTTTGCGATTTTATTATGGTTGATCACGGCGCGTGTTCCCGACGCGCTTGTACCAACAATCACCGGTAACTGTCCTGCTGCTTGAATCGCCGCAGATATAACCAATTCCCGTTCAGCATCACTAAGCCGGTTTGCTTCACCGAGTACCCCAAGAATTGTGACTCCTTGTACTCCTATGTCCTGCATTAGCCGGATCATTTTCCCAATTGAATCTGCGTCAATGGACTCGTCTTCATTGAATGGAGTAACTAAGATGGGTATCACGCCACTGAATTTCATATTCATGATTTCCTAATAGAGGTTATGATTTGGGCAGTAACTTAAATATAAAGAAAAACCTGCAATTCTCATTAAAAACTATCGTGTAGAGAAAACAATATGCAATTTATACAGAATAAACTAAAAATTGAGCTGCAAGAGGGTCAAGCGCAAATTGGTTGTTGGTTAATGACCGGGAGTCCTTTGGCCGCAGAGATATGTGCGTCCAGTGGATTTGACTGGGTTCTGATTGATATGGAACATACGCCTAATGATGTTGCTCAGGTTCTATCACTCGTTCATGCAGCATCGGCATACCCTGTTTCGATAGCAGTTAGAGCGCCTTGGAACGATGCTGTAATGCTTAAGCGACTATTGGATATGGGTGTGCAAACTATTATGGTGCCAAATATTCAGAATCGAGAAGAAGCAGAGGCTGCCGTTGCGGCGGTTCGCTACCCTCCAAGCGGAATACGAGGGGTTTCAGGAAATTCTCGTTCAAATCGTTTTGGTCGAATTAAGGATTATTTCGATAAGGCCGATGATCATATCTGTTTGATCGCTCAAATTGAAACTCGGATGGGTAAAGATAATTTGGAAGAAATTGCTGCTGTAGACGGTATCGATTGTCTTTTTGTTGGTCCAGCAGATCTGGCTGCTGACTTAGGCTATCTTGGAAAAAATGCAGATCCCACCCCACAATCCGCTATGGGTGACGTTATAGGACGTACCGTGAAATGCGGCTGTGCAGCCGGAATATTAGCTTTCGATGAGACAGAGGCAAAAAAGTGGCTTAGTGAGGGAGCGACTTTTGTGGCTGTCGTGGGTGATGGGTTTCTTTTGTCTCGAGGTATGGACGCAATAGTTCGATCATTTAAGGATTAAGAATGAAAAAGTTAACTGTTTCTAAGCCTGCTGATTTGAGAAATCATGTGGGCGATTACGTTGCTCTCAGTGATTGGGTCTGTGTCACCCAGGAGATGATTGATTTATTTGCGCAATCCACGGGCGACCATCAATGGATTCATGTGGATGCAGACAGAGCATCTCGGGATACGCCATTCAAGTCCACCATTGCCCATGGTTTTTTAACGCTGTCACTCTTATCAAAATTGCTAAATGATTCTGTTGATCTTGGCTCATCTAAAATGGGTATTAACTACGGACTGAATCGTGTACGTTTCACTGCCCCCGTGAAAAGCGGATCGATGGTTAGAGCTCGATTTAATCTTAAGCAGGTCGTTTCGATTGATGATGGCGTTCAGTTGGAATGGGAAGTTACAGTTGAGGTCCAAAATGAGACAAAGCCGGTATTAGTTGCTGAGTGGTTAACGAGGCGTTACGGGTAGTTGGTTCGCTCCCAATTCAAAACATGTCCCAACTTGAATTAAGACAGTTGCAACAAACGGTTCATTCCCTAAGGGATGAGCTTGAAAAAAGTGCTGCAAATATTGAACGCGAAGTTCAAAAAGAGCGAGCAAAGTCTGCAGATGAAATACAACAGTTAAAGACTGCGATGCAGGCGGTGAGAGATGCGTTGGAGGAAGCCAAGTACGAGGCGGATGAATTATTGCAACAGACACAAATGACCATGGAGAATGAGAATCGACAACTTCGGGAAACTGCATCGACTCTTCGGGATGAATTGGAGCTTCAGAAACAGGCAAATATTCAGTTAATCGATCGTATCGAGCAAGAGTTTGGAAAGGAGAGGCGAAGTTTGCAAGAACAGATTCAGAAATTAAGAGATCAATTGGAGATGAAGCCATGAGTGGTGAAGAGGTGGTTCCTGCAAAAAAGAAAAGAAAGGGAACAAAAGATGAGCGACTAAAGCGTTCTCAGGTTCTGTTGGATGTTACCCGCAGGTGTGCTTCTTTAGCAAACATTCAGGACGTTTGGAAAGAGCTTGTGAGTATGACCTCGTATGAGCTTGATTGCGATCGTGGTACGTTATTTTTGAACGATAACGAAACTAATGAGTTATTTTCATTTGTTGCTCAAGGTAATTTGACTAGAGAAATCAGAATTCTTAACGACAGTGGAATTGCAGGACATGTTTTTCAAACAGGTCAAGCTATGCTTAGCGATAATCCTTACGAAGACCCTNTGTTTAATCGAGAGGTGGATCAGAGGACGGGTTACACCACACGAAATATTGCGTGTGTCCCAGTTAGGACTATGGCGGGTGAAAAAATCGGNGTCATGCAAACATTGAATAAGCGTTTAGGTGAGTTTAATGATGATGATTTAGAGTTGCTCGAACAAATGACAACTCAAGCGGCGGTGGTCCTACAGGGACTTCAGCATTACGAGCAGATCGACAAGATTCGAGAAAAAGAAAATGCTTTTTTGAAGTTAATGTCAGACATTAATTCTGAATTTGAATTATCTCGAATGTTGATGCGTGTTGTTCAGGAGATTACAGCAATGCTGACTTCAGAGCGCGCCACGATCTTTATGTACGATCAATCAACTGGCACGTTATTTTCGAGAGTATCCGCGGGGGGGGAGATCAACGAGATTCGTTTTCCATCTCATTTGGGCATTGCTGGCGAAGTTTTCACATCTGGAAAGAGTATGAATATTCCTCACGCTTACGCGGATTTACGTTTCAATCCATCTTTCGATAAACAGACCGGTTTTTTTACTCGATCAATATTATGTGTGCCGATTGTAAATAATGATAACGAGACAATCGGTGTTACGCAGGTGCTTAACAAAAAGGGTGGTATTTTCTCTGACGAGGATGAGCAAAGACTAAAAGCATTTACCGCTCAAATTTCCATTAGTCTTCAGAACTCTAAATTATTTGATGATGTTCAGCGTATCAAAAACTACAACGAGAGTATGTTGCAGAGTATGTCGAACGGAGTATTGACGATGGACCCTAAGGGTGATGTGGTGACCTGTAATACTGCTGCGTTAAACATATGGGAAGCAGAGGATCATGATTTTATTGGAAAAAATATGCGAGATCTTGTCGGTGAGGAGGGAAAGTGGGTGCTCGAGCAGATCGAACAAGTAAAAAAAGAAAATAGCTCCCAGTTAATTACCGATACTGCATTTAGCCTTTCAGGGACTAACAAAACGGTGAATCTTACTCTTATGCCGTTAGTCGCGGCAGAGGAGGATAAAGAGCTTGGCTCAATGATTATGTTCGAGGACATCAGCAGTGAGAAACGAATGAAGTCGACGATGTCGCGGTATATGGATCCAGTGATTGCTGCTCAGATGATGGATGGAGATACCCATGAGGTTCTAGGTGGTGTTAGCGCCGAGGCAACAGTAATGTTTACTGACGTTCGAGGATTTACAACGATCACTGAAGAGTATGGCGCGCAGGGTACGGTTTCTTTCCTCAATGATTACTTTTCGTTGATGGTTGAATGCATTACGAAAGAGGGCGGCATGCTCGATAAATTTATAGGGGATGCAATTATGGCGTGTTTTGGGTTGCCAATTCCTCATGAGGATGATCCTGATCGAGCTATGCGCGCTTCCATAGGGATGATTCAAACACTTTGGTCGTGGAATCAAGAGCGGCTCAACCGGGGCTTAAAAGTCGTTGATATGGGTATTGGGTTGAATACGGATATGGTTGTGTCGGGAAATATCGGGTCACCAAAACGCATGGATTACACGCTAATCGGAGACGGTGTTAATTTGGCAGCTCGATTAGAGAGTGCGTGTAAATCTTATGCGGCTCGTATTTTGGTAAGTGATTCAACCGTTCAAAAATTGAAGGGTACATATCGAATGAGAGCTGCAGATTTAGTTGTAGTTAAGGGCAAAACCCAGCCGGTAAAGATCTTTGAGGTCTTGGATTATCATAATCAGACGTCTTTCCCAAATCTGATGGATGTGGTGAATTTGTTTAATGACGGGATTGAATCCTATCAAATGGCTAACTGGAAAAAAGCTATAGAGCGGTTCAATCATTGTTTGAAGTTAAATCCAACGGATCAGTTATCCCAGATTTACGTGGATCGTTGTGAGTTTCTTCAATCGAATCCACCAGAGAAGGATTGGGATGGCGTGTGGGTGATGACTTCAAAATAATGTATCAGAGGGAAAATGAGTATGGTTAACGCGAGTTTTCGGTTTTCCCATCCCATTAGGGTACGCTGGTCCGAAGTGGATGCTCAGGGTGTTGTATTTAATCCTCATTATTTGACCTTTGCAGACATAGCTGTAACTGAGTACTACCGTGCCATTGGGATGCCTTACCCTTCAGCTTTTGATGTGGTTATAGCTGATTTGTATGCGCGGAAGACGCAAATTGAATATCACTCGTCGGCTCGCTTCGATGATGTGCTTGATTTGTATGTTCGAGTCTCTCGCTTGGGACGCAGTAGTTTTGAATTCCACATAGAGGTTTTGCGCGTGGAAGAGTCTATAGCAACGATAGTAATGACTTATGTTCACGCTAATTTAGAAAAGAAAAAATCGGTCCCCCTGCCAGATAAGTTTCGTGATGCTTGTGTCAGGTATGAGAGAGTTGCTCCAGAGCAATAGTGCTAATCAATGTATAGTTAAGTGTTAATTAGATGGGTAACTAGAGTGGCCGCCCAAAAGGCTGAGTTCATATTAATTTAGTTAAGAGAGAGAAATTATGGATTTTGAATTTTCATCAAAGGTTAAAGACTTACAAGCTCAATTGAGCACTTTTATGGATGAGCATATTTATCCCAATGAAACAGCTTTTCATGCTGAGGTTGAAGGTAATCGTAAAGCCGGAGATGCCTGGATACCGACTGAGCTTGTCGAATCATTGAAGCTTAAAGCCCGTGATCAAGGGCTGTGGAATTTGTGGAGACCTAAGGCCCATGGTGGCTTGATGACTAATGTTGAATACGCTCCTTTATGCGAAATTATGGGTCGTGTTATTTGGGCTTCAGAGGTATTTAATTGTTCTGCTCCGGATACCGGAAACATGGAGACACTCCTGCGTTACGCTTCGCCGGAATTGCAAAAGGTCTGGGCGGAGCCTTTGATTGAAGGAAAAATTAGATCAGCATTCTTAATGACTGAGCCAGCAGTTGCTTCCTCAGATGCGACGAACATTGAATGTCTCATCAAGCGTGAGGGAGACGACTATGTAATTAATGGGCGGAAATGGTGGTCTTCCGGCGCTGGAGATCCGAGGTGTAAGGTATTAATTGTCATGGGTAAGACTGATCCTGACGGTACGGATCGTCATAAGCAGCAGTCCATGATTGTGGTGCCAACCGACACCCTAGGTGTCAAGGTCGAAAGGCCGTTAACTGTATTTGGTTATGACGATGCACCGCATGGACATATGGAGGTTTCTCTAGATAATGTTCGCGTGCCGGCTGCAAATATTCTTTTAGGAGAGGGGCGTGGGTTTGAAATTGCACAAGGTCGTCTCGGCCCTGGGCGTATTCATCATTGTATGAGAATTATTGGTCAGGCTGAACGAGCATTGGAATTCATGATTCAACGCTTGAATTCCCGGGTAGCTTTCGGTAAGCCGGTATCGCAACAGTCTGTTTGGCATGAACGCATTGCAGAGTCGCGGATGATGATTGATCAAGCTCGGTTGCTTACTTTAAAAGCGGCGCACATGATGGATACCGTTGGNAACAAGGAAGCGAGAAAAGAGATTGGCATGATTAAGGTCATTGCGCCTAATATGGCCCAAAAAATCATGGATTGGGCGATACAAGCTCATGGTGGCGGTGGGGTATGTCAAGATTTTCCGTTAGCGTTTATGTGGGCTTGGAACCGTTCAATGCGTCTCGCGGATGGCCCTGATGAAGTGCATCGATCTCAGGTGGCTCGGTTAGAATTAAAAAAATATATGTAAATATTTTTTTAATTTTTTGAGCCCAAAACTGTTTTGAGGGCTCTTTTTTTTGGGAATAATAATTCATAGAAGGTGACTTTTAACCGACCGAGTTGAAAGATAGTTTTATGCTTCTGGGGTGCTACAAATTATCCTCGTGTACTTGGGGGGTGCATTTATCCAGTGCTGTTTAATAGTTATGGTTCGGTAAAATTTTGCGTATATATGACGCATTGCATACTAATTTTTGTATGNTATGTGTCAATATATTGACGCATCGCAACAAATCATCGTCAACGTAATTTTCAGGAGTGCTAGAGAACAATATTTGGGGCATTCGGATCGATAGTCTTATTGATGATGAATGAGTATTGGTTGATCCCGTCCTGAAATTTAGTGCAAAAGCAGTTGCTAATTGGGTGGCCATTCATTGAAATGCAAACAGGAATCATTCGCAATAACCGCTTAAAAACAGCGGTTCTAACGCTTGAAACACGTGGATTATTCATGTATTTTCACGTGGTAACTTTTTATTAGCTGTTACAACCCTAACAATCCTAAAGCTTCGAAAGGGGGAGTTTTAATATGAAAGTCAGTTTTAAAGTAAATGGTAAAAGCGAGACTGTAGAAGTCTCTGCGGATACACCATTGCTATGGGTTTTACGCGACACACTCGGTTACACGGGTACAAAGTTCGGTTGCGGTAAAGCGCTATGTGGTGCGTGTACAGTTCATCTAAACGGACGTGCAGTACGTTCCTGTCAAACACAGATAGGTTCTATTGCTGGGCAAGACGTGACAACCATCGAAGGTCTTGGTGGAAATCACAAAGTTCAGCGAGCATGGGAAGCTTTAGATGTTCCTCAGTGTGGATACTGTCAGCCAGGGCAAATGATGTCTGCCTCAGCACTTTTGTCCACGAACACTAATCCTTCAGATGAGGATATTGATGCGTTCATGTCGGGCAACCTTTGCCGATGTGGTACCTATCCTCGAATCCGCGCTGCTATTAAAGCCGCGGCGAAGATGTCCTAACGAGGGAGGAATCGAGACATGGAAAAGATTGTAAAAAATGAAGATCGTCGTGACTTCCTAAAGGTCAGTGGAGCTGCTGCTGGTGGTTTAGCTTTGGCATTTTATTTGCCAACTGCACGCCAAGCGCAAGCTGCAGATGGCGGTAGCCCAAATGCTTGGGTAAAAATTGCCTCTGACAACACTGTAACCATTATGAATGCGCGTTCAGAAATGGGTCAGGACGTTTATACCTCAATGCCAATGCTTGTAGCAGAGGAGCTAGAGGTTGATATAAACGCAATTAAGGTTGAGTTTGCTCCACCGGCTGAGGTTTACATTAACTCGTTACTTGGTGGTCAACTCACGGGTGGCTCAACAGCTGTTCGAGACGCTTGGGAAAAGCTTCGTAAAGCAGGCGCTTCAGCCCGTATGATGCTGGTNGCAGCCGCAGCTGACAACTGGGGTGTTGACCCAAGTAAGTGTAGCGTTTCTAACGGCATGATTTCAGGTCCTGGCGGCAAGAAAGCAACTTACGGTTCAGTCGCAGCTAAAGCAGCTACGATGGAAGTGCCTAAGGAAGTACCTCTTAAGCCGGCTAGCCAGTTCAAGATTGTGGGAAGTACAAAGCAAAAACGTCTTGATACTGCTATGAAGGTTCGTGGTACGGCTGGCTTCGGTATTGATACTGTAGTTCCTGGTATGAAGTATGCCGCAGTTGCAATGCCTCCAATGATGGGCGGTAGTCTGATCTCCTATGATGATTCTCGGGCAAAGAACATGCCTGGCGTTCATTCGGTGGTTCAGTACAGTCGTGGTGTTGCAGTAGTCGCAAATGACTATTGGACTGCCAAGAAGGCTGTTGCTACTCTTGATCCTCAGTGGGATGCTGGTCCAAATGCTGATTTAGATATGACTAGCCTCTGGGCGAAAATGGAAGATGCATCAAACGGTGCTGGCGCAGTTTTCCGCGAGAGTGGAAATGCTGACCAAGGTCTAGCGCAGGCAGACAAGATGATTACTGCAGAGTATCGCTTGCCGTTCCAGTCGCACTCGCCATTAGAGCCACAAAACACAACTGCACACGTTACTGCTGACAAGGCCGTGATTATCACACCTACTCAGTTCCAACAGTTGGTTCCTCACGTTGTGGCTGGTGCTACCGGTCTTAAGCCTGAGCAGGTTGAAGTTCAAACAACCTTCCTAGGTGGCGGTTTCGGTCGTCGGGTTGAGGTGGATTACTGTATCGATGCTGCTGAGATCTCTCAAGCGGCAGGCGTTCCAGTCAAGATGTTGTGGTCTCGTGAAGACGACATGACTCATGACTCATATCGTCCAGCAGGTATCTACAAGTTCACAGCTGGTGTAGACGAGAACGGAAAGCTACAAGCGCTTAAGTTTAAGTCAACCAGTCCTTCAATTTCTTCACGTTTGTTCCCAAGTATTGTGAAGGATGGCATCGACCCATTTGCTGTTGAGGGTATCGATAACTTCCCATACCTAGCAGATGCTGGTATGAACTTCAGTTACGTCATGCATGACACTGGGGTACAGGTTGGTTATTGGCGTGGTGTGTCACACAACTTGAATGCTGTTGCGTTGGAGTGTTTCATTGATGAGCTAGCGAAGAATGCTGGTGCTGATCCAATTCAGTACCGAATCGATATGCTCGATATGGGATCTACCAAGCATGCTTGGTCTGGACTATCAGCTGGTGTACCAGTTGGCGCCAGAATGAAGACAGTATTGGAAGAGGTCAAGAAGAAGTCTAGATTTGGTAAGAAGATGGCAGCCGGAAAAGGCCAAGGTGTAGCAGTAATGGAGGGTTATAACTCTGTTGTTGCTATCGTGGCTGAGGTAACTGTTGACTCTACGATGGATGTGATCGTAGACAAAGTTACGGCTGTTGTTGACGGTGGTACGTTAGTTCACCCAGATCAGGCGCTAGCTCAAATCCAAGGTTGTATAAATATGGGTCAGGGTGTTGGCTTGATTAGTGAAATCACAGTTAAAAATGGTATCGTCGAGCAGAATAACTTTGACGGATACCGAGCTGTTCGTATCAACGAAACACCAAAAGTCATGGACGTTCATTTCATTAAAAGTGATGGCGCTCCTGGCGGTCTNGGTGAACCAGCAACCGCGGTTATCGTTCCAGCAATTGCTAACGCAATTCATGCTGCATCAGGTAAGCGTGTGCGTACGTTCCCTGCATTACCAGAGAACGTCGCAGCTGGCTAATGTGACGCTGTATTCGGATCCAGAGGCATGCTTCTGGGTCCGAGCATATTGGAAACCCCCAGTAGTACTGGGGGTTTTTTTATAGTCTCTAGTTGTTGATAAACCCAAATTGTTATCGACAACGATGTATAAGTTGATGAATAAATGGACAGTGTAGATTTACAAGTATTGAAAACAAGTCTCGAATGGCGAGTAGCGGGTCACGAAGTTATTTTAGGGACGATAGTTCAAACGTGGGGTTCATCTCCTAGGCCACCAGGCGCTATGCTAGCGATTCGCGACGATGGTCTTGTTGCAGGTTCGATTTCAGGAGGTTGCATTGAAGATGACATGATCAATCGAGTTCGAGATCAGTCCCTGGAGGTTGATAAGCCTTCTGCTGTGACCTACGGTATTAGCAAGGAAGAAGCAAATCGATTTGGCCTACCTTGCGGAGGCACTTTGCAGGTTGTTCTTGAAAAAATAACTGATGATAAGAGTTTTCGAGAGCTACTTACACGTGTCGAACAGCATGAACTTGTCTGTCGGTCGTTAGACATCTCTACAGGTAAAGTGAGCTTGAAAGATGGCTCCTCTGGCGATGAGTTATCTTTTGATGGTGAAACCTTGCAGTGTGTCTATGGACCTCGTTGGCGACTTATTCTTATCGGTGCAGGTCAACTATCGACCTATGTGGCTCAAATGGCTAAGGCGCTAGACTATCACGTGATTGTCTGTGATCCGCGAGTGGAATACGCGGATACTTGGTCAGTTCCTGGTACCGTGCTATCACGCGAGATGCCAGATGATCTAGTGGTTTCTTTGAAGTTAGATGCTCACTCAGCATTAGTGGCAGTCACACATGATCCAAAGCTTGATGACTTAGCATTGTTGGAGGGCTTGAAGTCTCCATCATTTTATGTGGGAGCATTAGGATCTCGTTTGAACAGTAAAAATCGACGTGAGCGTCTATTGCTTTTTGATTTGAGTCAATCGGAAATTGACCAACTCCATGGTCCAGTGGGATTAAGCATCGGGAGCAAAACTCCTCCTGAAATTGCTGTCGCTATACTTGCAGAGATTACCGCAGTTCGAAATGGCGTGCCTTTACATTCCGTTGGAGTTAATGACAGTAAAGAGCATAGTGAGGGTGCTACTACAACNGTATGCGCTGTTTAATTTGTTCAATGATTAAACCTCGGTAGAATACTGTTTTCTATTAATTGGCACTAGGGAGTTGCAAATGAGNCTGGAGCAAAAAGTTGCTATTGTTACAGGCGGCGGTTCAGGGTTTGGAGAAGGGATAGCGATAAGATTCGCNCAAGAGGGCTGCCGTGTCATNGTTAACGATATTAACGTTGATGGTGGGGAACGTGTGGTTAAAGAGATTAAAGCGTCTGGTGGGGAGGCTGTCTTTTGCCGCGGCAATGTCACCTCCAGCGCTGATTGGACGGATATTTTAAACTGTGCTCTCGATAACTATGAAAAGCTTGATATTGTTATCAATAATGCGGGTACGACTCATAGAAACAAGTCAATGCTCGACGTTACAGATGAAGAGTTTGACTTGGTCTATGACGTAAACGTTAAGGGTATTTACTACTCAGCTCGAAATCTAGTGCCTTACTTTAGAAAGCAAGGAGGTGGAAATTTTGTCACAATTGCGTCTACTTCCGGCATCCGTCCGCGTCCAGGGTTAGTTTGGTACAGCGGAAGTAAAGCAGCGGCGATTATAGCGAGTCAGGCAATGGCGCTTGAATTAGCGCCTGATAAAATTCGCGTTAATGTGGTAAACCCAGTAGCAGGAGATACTCCACTACTTGCTGAGTTTATGGGTTCAGATACACCTGAAATTCGGGAGAAATTTGCGTCAGTTATTCCTTTGGGACGATTTAGTCAACCTCGTGACATCGCAAACGCATGTTTGTATTTGGCTTCTGATGAGGCAGATTTTATTACCGGTGCGTGTATTGAGGTTGACGGCGGACGTTGCGTCTAACCAGTAAGCACATGGGTTTAAAGTTTAGCTTACTGAATTCAAGCGCCTGTAAATGCTTGGATCCCAGTTTGAGCTCTTCCTAGGATTAATGCATGGATATCGTGAGTGCCCTCATAGGTATTAACAGCCTCTAAGTTCATGACATGACGGATCACCTGGTATTCATCAGAAATTCCATTTCCGCCATGCATGTCACGAGCAGTTCGGGCAATATCTAGCGCTTTACCGCATGAGTTGCGCTTAATCAATGAGATCATTTCGGGCGTCGATTCCTCAAGGTCCATTAGGCGACCTACTCGTAACGTAGCCTGTAGGCCAATACTAATTTCTGTTTGCATATCTGCGAGTTTTTTCTGGATAAGTTGATTAGCCGCTAATGGACGATTGAACTGTTTACGACTTAATGTGTACTCTCTGGCCGCCATCCAGCAAAACTCCGCGGCACCTAACGCGCCCCATGATATTCCGTATCGTGCTTTGTTTAGGCAACCAAAAGGGCCTGCAAGACCTTTTACGTTGGGTAAGATGTTCTCCTCCGGTACGAAGACTTCATCCATAACGATTTCTCCAGTTATAGAAGCACGAAGACTAAACTTACCACTTATTTTTGGGGTTTCTAGTCCCTGCATGCCGCGCTCTAAGATAAAACCACGAATCGTACCGGAATCATCTTTTGCCCAAATCACCATAATATCCGCGACGGGTGAATTCGTAATCCACATTTTCGCGCCACTCAGCTTCCAACCTCCTGGTACNCTCGTGGCTCGAGTAATTAAGCTTCCAGCATCAGATCCGTAATCTGGTTCCGTCAGACCAAAGCATCCAATCTTCTTGCCGCTAGCTAAATCAGGAAGATATTTCTGACGTTGCTCCTCCGTTCCATAGGTAAAGATCGGATACATCACAAGGCTCGATTGAACACTCATCATCGATCTATAACCAGAGTCTATTCGCTCAATCTCCCTGGCGATAAGTCCGTAAGAAACATGGCTGACCCCAGCGCAGCCATACCCATTGATTGTTGAACCTAAAAACCCCATCTCACCCATTTCATCAAAAATGGAGCGCTCAAAACTTTCGTTACGGTTAGCTTCGATGATTCTAGAAGATAGTCGTTNTGAACAAAATTCACGCGCGCTATCAGCGATCAATCTTTCGTCATCATTAAGTTGGTCATTAAGTCGGAAGGGATCCTGCCAATCGAACGATGCCATTAATTTGCTCTCTATAGTAACTATGGTTTAAATCTTTAGCTAAGTTTAACGCTAACTCGTCCAATTTGCCCAAATTCTACTTCAATATGGTCATTAGGTTTAATGTGAAACGGTAATACGCAAGTGCCTGTAGTAATCACTTCCGTTGCCTGCAGGCCTATACCCTCCTTGCTCAGCTCATTTGCAATCCATGTGAGCGCAATGCGAGGGTCGCCTAATACATTTTTGCCCACGCCTTCTTCAACGATAGCGCCGTTTACCAGTGCTTGTACCTTATGTTCGCCAAGATCGATATGGCGCCAATCTGAGCTCGTGGGAGGGCCTAGAACAAACCAGCTGGCGCAGGCGTTATCTGCGATAAGCTGAGTTTCACCCACCGTTACAAAGTCAGCATATCGAGAGTCGGGAATCTCTATTGCTGTATGCAGTGTGTCTACTGCATCAAGTGTTTCTTCAACGGAGTAGATTGTATTTTTCGGTGGTAAGTCTTCTCCTAATCGGAAACAGAATTCGGCCTCAGCCACGGCCATGAGGTTGGCGCCAAGCACTATGGCATCACCCGACATTCTTGAGCGGTCTGCGAGTAGCCGCCCTGCAAGCGGTCCGGGTACACCAATATGTTTTTGGCCATTGACACTTGTGGCGGCTATTTTCCAACCGATTTGCGATGACTGGGAAAGTTTGGCCACCTGCTTTTGAATATCATAGGCAGATTGTCGATTTGTAGGTCGGCAGTCATGGGGTAAAGCTGGAATTGTTCGTCCAGTATTCCATGCATCCCAAAGTATGTGGGCAGCTTTGTCTATTTTCACTTCGTCCATTGTGTTCCCATGATTATTAATTTATCTAATTTTATCGGATTGTTTTACGACGTTTAGAAGTGCTAACCCTTTCGACAGACGATTCAAGTTTTCTGCCATCAATCTTGTCCTTCGATGAATTAGGGCGTTAGTCCATGCGGATGCGTGTGGAGACATTAAGATGTTATCAAGTTCGCTAAAATTAAAACGAGAAGGTGGTGTATGCTCCGAAAACCTTATTGGATATTGGTACCACGTGTCGATTACAGCGCCACCGATTTTTCTTTCTTTACAAGCGTGATAAAGGGCATCTTCATCAATAATTTCTCCTCTAGCAATATTTATAATGACCGAAGAGGATTTCATTTTTTTGAATTGGGTCTTCGATATTAATCCTCTTGTTTCTGACGTCAGGGGCGCTGATATCAAAATGAAATCACTGAGCGCTAGAACGGTATTTAAATCTCCGATTGGATAGAAAGCGTCTGGTCTCTCTCCAGAGGTTGGTTCTCGTGGCCCACAGCCAATGACATACACTCCAAAAGGCTTTATTCTTTTAGCTACTTCTTTTCCGATGTGTCCGTAGCCAATAATGCTGATTGTTTTTCCGAAAAGCTCCTCGTGTGCTGGTCCGAAGAGGTAGGAACCAGACCAATTATTATTCCGAATATTTTGGTTTAATTGAATAAGATTCGTCACCCCTTGTAGTATTGCAGTCATTACGAATTCTGCTATTGGGATTTCATGTTCAAACACGTTGCAGACTGATGTTTGTTTGGGGATTGTCTTTAAGTCTAGACCATCTAAGCCTGCTCCTGGGAGTTGGATTAGTTTTAATGTTTTGCAGGCGACACCCGGATTACTCCAATTCATTGTAATAACCGCTTCGACGTTTTGGAGCTTTTTTAGCCATAAATCAGTATCGAAGTGATTAACTGCTTCGATTGACCAATTAGAATTTAACAATGAGGGTAAATGACTTAGACGGATTTCCTGATCTTGTTCTCGGATTAAAAGCTTCATCTTTTCGCTTTTCCTTGCTTCGCGTAAGGTTCTTATGAATATTAGGAGATGAATGGGACTGAGTTGAAACTGGTATTTTATCAGTCAAGAATAGACCATGATGGTCTGCCCCTATTTACTGTTGCGGAGCATATGGTATTTTGAGCCAGGTAGAAATGCCGTCTCGTATCGAATGGAGCCTATGTTGACGCGTCGCCAGTTAATCTGAATGTCCTTGGTGCCGGGAGGGGGAATCGAACCCCCACAGTGTTTCCACCGGCGGATTTTGAATCCGCTGCGTCTACCAATTCCGCCATCCCGGCAATAGCGGGGATTATCCCTGAAGTTGAAGCTGTCATCAAGGATTCGCCTTGACCCTAGTTTAAATCGGACTCATTAAATAGAGCGGAGACTTAATCGGAGATACAATGCCATCATGCATATTTCAGAATTCAATTTTGATTTGCCTGATGAGTTGATTGCACAGGAGCCTCTANTGTCCCGCAGCCATAGTCGATTACTAGTTTCTGCTGGTGAGAGTGATACTTTTGCTGATCGTCAATTTTCC
This sequence comes from Betaproteobacteria bacterium TMED22, assembly GCA_002167745.1. Lineage (GTDB taxonomy): Bacteria > Pseudomonadota > Gammaproteobacteria > Burkholderiales > Eutrophovitaceae > Eutrophovita. The sequence continues at coordinate 133,354 of NHCB01000010.1, read as the reverse complement.
GACCTGCTTGATCTCATATCAGAAGATGACTTGCTAGTTTTCAATGACACCCGTGTTGTGAAGGCTCGATTGAAAGGTACCAAAGATACAGGTGGTGAGGTTGAGGTCATGGTTGACCAAATATTGGCTCCTCTTCGATTTAAATGCCTCATTCGAGCAAGTAGACGCCCTAAAGTGGGACAGAAGATTAAGATTTCTGACGAGGTGAGTTTTACGGTTTCTGAATTTGTTGACGGCATATTCGAGGTGGAGTCCACGGTAGATATTCATGAGTGTTTGAGTCGTTATGGAAATACGCCGCTTCCACCATACATCCGTCGGCAACCAGTAGATTCAGACTCAGATCGCTATCAGACAATTTATGCTAAAAATCTGGGTGCCGTAGCAGCCCCCACAGCGGGACTACATTTTGACGATGCCATTTTCGAAAAGATCAAACAAAGGAACATAGATGTTGCGTATCTTACCTTGCATGTAGGCGCTGGTACTTTTAAACCGGTTACAGTTGAAAATGTTCTAGACCATGCGATGCATTTTGAACGTTATTATTTTCCTTCGGAGACAGCAGAGCTCATTTCTAAAACTAAGGAAAGAGGTGGGCGAATTTGTGCGATTGGTACCACGAGTCTTAGGGTTTTAGAAAGTATTTATAGTAAAGATGATGTGAATATAGGAGAAGGTTCGACCAATCTATTTATCACGCCGGGCTACACCTTCAGTGTCGTAGATTGCCTGATAACTAATTTTCATTTGCCAAAATCGACATTATTTATGTTGGTATCCGCGTTTATGGGGATTGATAAAATGAAGCGAGCATATCAACACGCGATTGATCAAAAATATAGATTTTTCAGTTATGGCGACGCAATGTTTTTGTCGAAATAGACATAATTCTTTGCAAAACAACGAAGGCGACTAGATGAGTTTAGAGTTCTCTGTTTTCGCAACTGCGGGACGAGCAAGACGTGGCAGAATAAAGCTTACACATGGAGTAATAGAGACGCCTGCGTTTATGCCAGTGGGGACATATGGTGCGGTTAAGGGGATGCGTCCTCATCAAGTTGAAGATGCTGGTGCCGATGTAATCCTTGGTAATACCTTCCATTTGTGGCTTCGACCAGGGTTAGATGTCATTAAAGCGCATGGAGGTCTCCACCGTTTTGTTGGTTGGGACAAACCAATTTTGACTGACTCGGGTGGGTTCCAGGTCTTTAGTCTCGGAGACCTCAGAAAAATTTCCGAGAAAGGTGTTTCTTTTCGATCACCAATCGACGGTGCTAAATGTTTTCTCACGCCCGAAGAGTCTATGAAAATTCAGAGAGTTTTAAATTCAGACATTGTTATGGCTTTTGATGAATGTACACCTCATCCAGCGACGCACTCGGAGGCTCAAAGTTCTATGCGTTTGAGTATGAGGTGGGCGCAGCGAAGCCAACAAGCTCATAAAGGTAACGCTAATGCTCTATTTGGAATTATTCAAGGTGGTATGTATGAGGACCTTCGAGAGGAAAGTCTCGAAAAATTGGTCGAGCTAAATTTTGACGGCTATGCGATTGGTGGTTTATCTGTAGGTGAGTCTAAAGAGGATATGAATCGGATCATGTCGTTCGTAGCTCCAAGAATGCCGGTAGATAAGCCAAGATATTTGATGGGGGTAGGAACACCGCATGATTTGGTTCGAGCAGTACTGNCAGGAGTTGATATGTTTGATTGCGTGCTTCCTACTAGGAATGCCAGAAATGGCTGGTTGTACACGTCAACAGGTATCGTTAAATTGAGAAATGCGAAATATCGTTTTGATCATAAGCCGTTAGATGAAAATTGCTCGTGTTATACCTGTAAAAACTTCTCAAAATCCTACTTGCATCATTTGCAGCGGATTGATGAAATGCTTGGTGCTCATCTGAATACTGTTCATAATTTGCATTTTTATCAGACTCTTATGCAAGGTTTGCGGTCAGCGATCGATTCGAATCAGCTTGATACCTATTTAGGTGATTTAGCTTTTTTGGACAGTTAGTATCTAATGGCATCACTAATTCTCTTGGCTACTGTTAAAATAGATGTTTGTTTAGATTCGAGATGTCATTGATGAGGTTTTAGTCAATGTTGTCACTGGGAATTAAGGAGAGATGGTATGTTTGTATCAATAGCATTTGCCCAAACAGCAGGTGGAGCCGCAGGCGGAATGGATATCATGGGGATGTTACCTTTGGTTCTATTGTTTGTTCTTTTGTACTTTTTAATGATTAGACCGCAAGCTAAAAAGCAGAAAGAACATAAAACAATGTTAGAGGCTCTGCAAAAGGGTGATGAGGTGGTTGCTGGGGGCGGTGTCTTGGGGAAAGTGATTAATGTTGGCGAGCAGTTTGTCACAATAGAGGTCTCGTCAGGGATAGAAGTTCTTGTCCAAAAACCCGCTGTGCAGACAGTACTTCCAAAAGGTACTTTAAAGTCGGCATCGACCTAAGCTTCCCTTATCGTATCTGATAAACAAAAGCCCAATAAATACTCGAACAGCAGAATTATGAATAGATATCCACTTTGGAAGTATTTGATCATTGTCGTTGCAGTGATTGCTGGCGTGGTTTACACGATTCCGAATTTTTTTGGAGAATCGCCCGCGATTCAAGTGTCGCCCTTAAGGGCTGGTGCGAAAGTAGATTTAGAGTTGCTGAAGAAAATCGATGAGCTTCTCACTAACGAAGACATCAGCGTTCAAGCATCCTATTTGGATAAGAACGGGATAAAGGTGAGATTCGAAGACACTGATGCGCAATTGAAAGGTAAAGATATCATTCAAAGTGGTCTTGGCAAGAATTATGTTGTCGCTTTAAATCTATTACCGAATTCGCCTGATTGGTTGACCTCTCTAAACGCACTCCCGATGTATCTGGGTCTTGACCTTAGAGGAGGTGTCCATTTTCTACTTCAGGTTGATATGCCCTCGGCTCTTCAAAAGGCAAGAGAGAGTTATTTGCAGGATCTGCGGCAGGTGATGCGGTCAGAAAATATCCGATATTCAAAGATTACGGCTGGGATGAAAACTATCGATATCGAGTTCAGAGATGAATCACTGAGAGATCAGGCCGCGATAACGCTTGAAATTAAGGCGTCTGACTTAAACTATACAACAGACGAGCGAAGCGGCATTGCTCTCATTTCAGCTCAAATCAAACCTGAGATTGCAAAGCGAATTCAGGAATTTGCACTCCAACAAAATATAACCACATTAAGAAACCGGGTAAATGAGCTTGGTGTTGCGGAACCTATTGTCCAACAGTCTGGCGCAGATCGTGTGGTCGTTCAGCTGCCAGGAGTACAGGATACCGCCAAGGCAAAAGATATTTTGGGAAGAACCGCAACGCTTGAAGTCCGACTGGTTGATGAGGACAAGATGGACCCGGCAAGCTTGCAGGCGGCACAAGAGGGCCGTGTGCCGTCAGGCGATGATCTGATCTATGATCGTGAAGGTACTCCATACTTACTGAAGAAAGAAGTCATACTGACAGGTGACAGAATTTCTGATGCGCAACCAGGTTTTGACAATACGACATCAGAACCAGCAGTTCATTTGAGCTTAGATGGCCGAGGGTCCTCTATTTTTCAAATGACTACTAGGGAAAATGTTGGACGTAGAATTGCTATGGTATTGGTCGATAAGGGCAGTAGCGAGGTTGTAACAGCACCGGTGGTTCGGGCCGAAATTCCAGGTGGGCGGGTCCAAATTAGTGGAAGTATGACCACCACTGAGGCGCATGATACGGCCTTATTGTTAAGAGCAGGGGCCCTAGCTGCGCCGATGGAAATTATTGAGGAACGAACGGTCGGTCCTAGTCTTGGTGCAGATAATATAGAAAGAGGCTTCAAGTCAACGTGGATTGGTTTTGCTGCGCTAGCTCTCTTTATTGCGGTTTATTACGCGCTATTCGGTGTTATCTCTGTGTTCGCATTAAGCGTGAATATGATGCTTTTGGCTGCGTTGTTATCTATGCTGCAGGCAACGCTAACGTTACCGGGTATTGCTGCGGTAGCACTAACTCTCGGAATGGCCATTGACGCAAACGTGCTGATCAATGAGCGAATTCGTGAGGAAATTAGGAACGGTACGACACCACAGGCTGCTATTACGGCTGGGTATGAACGAGCTTGGGGAACCATCTTGGATTCTAATATCACGACACTTATTGCTGGTATCGCGTTATTCTTTTTCGGCACTGGTCCTATTCGTGGCTTTGCTGTCGTACATTGTATCGGCATACTCACATCGATGTTTAGCGCTGTTTTCGTGTCTCGAGGCGTAGTAAATTTTATTTACGGACGTAAGAAGCGCATCGAAAGACTCGCGATCGGAGACTCTGATTGGTATAAGGAACCGAAATAGTTCACGCCCGATAAACTAATGTAGCTTAGGAAAAGTTTTATGGAGTTTTTTAAAATACGCAAAGATATTCCATTTATGCGCCATGCCGTGGTGTTTAACGTGATGTCTATANTAATGTTTTCGTTAGCGGTTGGTGCGCTTACTTTAAAAGGACTTAACCTAGGAGTTGAGTTTACAGGCGGTACCGTTATGGAAGTTGGTTATTCTCAATCTGCGGATCTTNCAAAAATTCGCGAGTCCTTAGATTCTGGCGGCATGAGTGAATCGATCGTTCAAAGCTTTGGCGATTCAAGGACAGTGTTGATTCGTTTGCCGACCAAACCTGAAATAACAGGAGCTAAGTTATCTGATCAGGTTTTTCTGTTACTAAAGGAGAGTGATCCTCAGTTAGAACTTCGACGCGTAGATTATGTGGGGTCACAGGTAGGAGAGGAGCTAGTTGAGAAGGGTGCATTAGCGCTTTTGGTTGTTTCCCTCGGTATTGTGATTTATTTGGCATTTCGATTCGAGTGGAAATTCGGACTTGCTGCAATCCTGGCCAATCTTCATGATGTGGTGATTATTCTCGGATTTTTCGCTCTTTTCCAGTGGGAGTTTTCTTTGCCGGTGCTCGCGGCAGTATTGGCCATATTGGGATACTCGGTGAATGAGTCGGTGGTGGTTTTTGATCGAATCAGAGAGAACTTTAGGAAGATGAGGAAAGCAGAAGTTCGAGAGGTTATCAATAATGCGATCACACGGATTATGGGACGTACCATAATCACGCATGGGAGTACGCAACTAATGGTGCTTTCTATTTTAATTTTCGGGGGCGAAACGCTGCACTACTTTGCATTAGCGCTGACCATTGGAATTTTATTTGGTATTTATTCTTCAATATTTGTGGCGAGTCCACTTATTCTATGGTTAGGCATTAGTAGAGAAGACTTGATTAAACCTGAGGTTAAGAAAGAGGAAGCGGTAGTTTGATTCTTGTGTCGCTATGGTCGTTTCTAAAAATTAAGTATTGTTAATACTATTTCTAGTGATGTAATAATGAGGTTTCAGTTTGGAGTTTATTAGAGATTTATATTCGATTTTTGCGAATCTTGATTCTCACCTAGCGCAANTAATCGCGACATACGGTAAAACGACGTATTTACTACTCTTTTTAATTATATTTTGCGAGACTGGCTTAGTTGTAACGCCTTTCTTGCCGGGTGATTCATTGTTATTCTTGATTGGAACCTTCGTTGCGAAGGGCGATTTCGATTTTATTTTAGTAACTGGGCTGCTTACTCTGGCCGCTATTCTAGGCGATGCACTCAATTACTACGTTGGCAGCGTTTTTGGTCGAGGCATATTTACCAGGGGNAAAGTTAGATTTTTAAAATTAGAATATTTAGATCGTACCGAGAAATTTTTTGAAAAATATGGTGCGAAAACGATAATTATTGCTCGTTTTATTCCGATCGTTAGAACTTACGCTCCTTTTGTTGCTGGAGTAGCACGTTATGCATATCCTCAGTTTTTATTGTTTAATGTAATCGGAGCTTGTATCTGGGTGTTTTCCTTAGTTGGTATTGGGTATTACCTAGGGGAGTTGCCGTTTGTTCAGAATAATCTCACAGCGGTTATTTTTTTGATTATTCTGCTCAGTATCACTCCGGCTTTGATTGAATGGATGAAGGTACGTTTTGGTAAACAGTAACTGCCAACCGAACTTGCACTATTTGTTAATATTTTGAGCCAGTTTCTGTGCGATACCCGTGTATAGCTGTGGTGTCAAATCAAGAAGTATAATTTTAGCTTCCTCCGGAATGGCTAAATTTTTTATGAACATGTGCAGGTCGGCTTTAGTAATACCACCTTTTCCTCTAGTGAGCTTTTTTAGCTCTTCATAGGCATCTTCGATACCGTATTTTTTCATTACAGTTTGTACTGGTTCTGCCAGCACATCCCAGCATTGCTCTAGATCATTATCGAGGCTATCTAAATTGATATCTAATTTTGATAATCCTTTAATACAAGACTCGTAAGCTAGAAGTCCGTATCCAAGGCCCACGCCCATGTTTCTAAGGGCCGTAGAATCAGTAAGGTCTCGTTGCCATCTGGAAATTGGTAATTTACGGCTCAGGTGTCCGAGCAGCGAATTTGCTAGGCCGAGGTTTCCTTCCGCATTTTCAAAGTCGATCGGATTGACTTTGTGAGGCATTGTCGATGAGCCCACTTCACCGTCTTTTATTTTTTGTTTGAAATAACCAATGGAGATGTACGCCCAAATATCACGATTCAAATCGATCAGTATCGTATTGATACGCATTAGGCAATCAAAAATCTCAGCGATACCGTCATGAGGTTCAATTTGGGTCGTATAGGCTATTGGTTCTAAACCTAAATTTTTAATAAGTGTATTAGCATGGCTTTCCCAATCATAGGTTGGATAGGCGCTAAGATGCGCATTAAAATTTCCAACAGCGCCATTAATTTTTCCTTGGAGCGCTAATTCAGCCAAGGAGTCTTTTTGTCGATTGAGCCGGAAAACTACATTTGCTAGTTCCTTTCCAAGAGTGGTGGGACTTGCTGGTTGGCCATGCGTTCTGGAAAGCATTGGGATGCCAGCATACTTATTAGCGAGATCGCTGAGATTCGATATGATCGAGATCAATTTCGGTAAGATAATTTTGTCACGAGCACCTTTAAGCATCAAGGCGTAGGAGAGGTTATTAATGTCTTCCGAAGTACAAGCAAAGTGAATGAAGGAAGTAATCGGAGCAAGATTCTTTTTCGTCTTCAGAGTGTCGCGTAGCCAATATTCGACGGCCTTTACATCATGGTTGGTAGTTTGTTCAATTGTTTTAACCGCTGCTGCATCATCAATGGAAAAATTGGCTGCTAATTCATCAAGTTCCGCGATCGAGCCTTTTGAGATTTTTTGAATTTCCTTTAGCTCGTCCGCCATTGATAATGACTTGAGCCATTCGACTTCTACGAGTACTCGATATTTGATAAGAGCATATTCACTAAAGAATTGAGCCAGTGGCTTTGTCTTTGATTGATAACGACCATCGATAGGACTGATTGCAATCAACTCTGATAGTTCTTCAGGCATGACTCGAATGGCTGGAAGTATGATTAATCAAGGATTAAGTTTAGCACGGCTCGTATTACAGGCGTAGGCTTGCCGAAACATTTAACTAGAGGCTGGATACTCGCTTACTTAATTCATCGCGAATTTTGTTTTTCTCATAAGGTTTCATTTTTCTCCAGCGCTGGGCCTCGCCTTTAGTGCGGCCACAGCCACGACACCAACCACGATGTCCGGAGNAATCACANACATCAATGCATGGACTATCATTTCGTTTCATTATCTAACAATCTCGTCACAGAGCGTGCTTAGTATTTGATCAATACTATCTTCGAGCTGCCTGAATAGATTAAGCTCTGAGTATAGGCGATCTTCCAGGTTTTTTACGTTAAGCGGAATCGATTTTTCGCAGACACTGTACCCCTTGCCCACGAGTTCCATCCCTTTCCAAGATTGAATGCGACCGGATTCCAGCTCAATAAGTTTTTTTATAAATACCTGCTGAGAAGGGCAGTCTTCTTCCGCATGCAGGCAAACCGGCAAACGCTTCAATTTAATCTCTCGCGATTCGATATACGTTTCAAAATGCACACCACTCTGATTGTCGTTGTACCAATTTGCTTTATAGAGTTGCATATAGGGCCCGCGATTGTAGATCTGCCAATCATCATTGAACCAGTGGGATCCCACCAGCTTGCTATGCAGACGTCGGAATGTGTTTTTAACATCTTTCATAGTTCAATTCAGTTAGAGTAGTAGACGTATAGTTGGTGCTTACACGAATTAATAATCTATATGGTCCATTATAATGCCTCCTCCCAAGCATACAGTGGATTCGTAGATAACCAAAGATTGTCCAGGAGTGACAGCCCACTGTGGTTCAGCAAATTGAACGTGGCAAGTTGCTTTATTAATGTCCTTAATAGTGCATGCGGCGTCTTTTTGGCGGTACCTAGATTTAGCTCCAAAAACCCATTTAGTGGATGGGTTGGTATCAGATATCCAGTTGAGATTTTCAGCGTAAATTTCCGGACTTTGAAGGAGGTGGTGATCGTGTCCTTGGACCACTGTAAGCGTGTTTCTAGTCATATCCTTTTTGGCGACATACCAAGGAAGACCGTCTCCACCGATTCCCAATCCTTGCCTTTGACCGATTGTGTGAAACATCAATCCAGTATGTTCTCCGACCGTATCTCCCTTTGCCGTCACGATGTTCCCTGGCTTATTTGGTAAATAGCGAGCAAGGAAATCTTTAAATCGACGTTCTCCAATGAAGCAAATTCCGGTTGAATCTTTCTTGTCATGGTTCGCAAGGCCGAGGCGTTTGGCAATTGTCCTAACTTCACTCTTATACATGTGACCAAGCGGAAATGCAGTTCTAGATAATTGCTCTTGATTAAGTCTATAGAGGAAATAGCTTTGATCTTTTGTTCCGTCCTCACCTTTTAGTAGTTGAAAAGCTCCATCTCGCTCTCGTAGTCGTGCATAGTGCCCCGTAGCTATTTTGTCTGCGCCAAGCTGTAGAGCGTGCTCTAAGAACGCCTTGAATTTAATTTCAGAATTACAGAAGACATCGGGATTAGGTGTCCTACCTCTGGCGTATTCATCTAAAAACTCACTGAATACTCGATCTCGGTATTCTTTTGAAAAATTCACAGTCTCCACTTCAATGCCTATCGTCTCTGCCACCGAAACGGCGTCAATTAAATCTTCCCTCGAGCTACAGTAAATCTCGTCATCATCGTCTTCCCAGTTTTTCATGAAGACACCAATGACCTCGTAACCTTGTTCCTTAAGTAACCAAGCAGCAACGGCAGAATCGACTCCTCCTGACAGACCAATAACAATCTTCTTTTTCACAATATAGTACTCACTATTAAGGCCGGATAACGCTTAGTGGAAAGATGTGTCCGCTTAAATAGTCCGTTACACAGCTTAGTACAAGTGGACTTCTAAGTTTGTGTTTAGCATTCATTATCTCTTTGGGCGTGAGCCATACGGTTTGAATGATCCCCGTATCTAGTTGTCTTTCCTCAAAGAACTGCCCAACTATTCCTGTGAAGACGACCCTAAGAAACGTCGTATCGTTTGGTCCTTTTGTCCAAAGTTGTATCCCAGTAGTAAATTTAGGCTCAAATATGTATGCAGTTTCTTCGAGTACTTCTCGTTTAATGGCCCCTATAAGCGTCTCACCTGACTCTAGATGACCGGCAGGTTGATTAAGTCTAACGCCTTGGCTCGTATTTTCTTCTACGAGCAAAAATCGACCATCTCGCTCTACAATTGCGGCGACTGTTACATTCGGTTTCCAGACCATTTATGAATTTTATGTTTAATTTGTAGATCGCTTATTGCGATATTTTGTTTTGCTCAATGGTTAAATAAATCTAGCCAATCTCAGGTTGACTAGGTCTATAGGCGTTTGTGAATTATGCGCCATTTTTCACGATTTCTTCGTAAGCGGGTAGTGTTAAAAACTCCACAAATTCATCATCCAAGGTTAACTGCTCGAACATATTAGCACCTTCTTCGTATCGTCCATTTTGGTAGTTAACCCCGAGCATTTGTTTTATTTTTTCAAGTTCATCAGGAATTAAGCTACTGAATAACTCCTTAGTAACTTTTCGGCCATCTTCGAGAATGCCTAAAGGACTGCGAATCCAGTGCCATATTTGAGCGCGGGATATTTCCGCTGTCGCTGCATCTTCCATTAAATTAAAAATAGGGACGCAGCCGGTTCCTGCAATCCATGCACCAATATATTGAATCCCGATATTAATATTAGCGCGCAGTCCATCTTCAGTGATCGGACCACTCGGCTTAAACTCAATAAGGTCGCTCGCAGAAATCTCTACATCTGGACGCTGTTTGCTGATCTGATTCGGTGTGTTCATGACCTTATCAAATTCGTCTTGAGCGATTTTTACTAGTCCCGGGTGGGCGACCCAAGTACCGTCATGACCATCAGTTACTTCTCGTTCTTTGTCTGTTTTTACCTTATCTATTGCGGCCTGATTAGAGGCTTCGTCATTTTTAATCGGAATCTGCGCTGCCATACCGCCCATTGCAAACGCACCACGCTTATGACATGTTTTAATTAGAAGTAGCGAGTAAGCGCGCATAAATGGGCTAGTCATTGTTACTACATTTCTGTCAGCCAGAATGAAGTTTTCTTGATTTTTGAATTTTTTGATACAGCTGAAAATATAATCCCCCCTGCCACAATTAAGTCCAGCAGAGTGCTCTTTCAATTCATAGAGTATTTCGTCCATTTCAAATGAGGCCATGATGGTCTCGATTAAAACGGTGGCTTTTACGCTACCTTGTGGTATGTCGATTTTATTTTGACTAAAGACAAACACGTCGTTCCAGAGTCTCGCTTCTAAATGTGATTCCATTTTAGGAAGGTAGTAATAGATTCCAGACTTTTGCGAAATTCGCTCTTTCGCATTATGAAAGAAATACAGCCCGAAATCGAATAATGAACCTGATATGGGTTCACCATCAACGAGGACATGAGCCTCTGTTAGATGCCATCCTCGCGGTCTAATGAGAAGAGTGGCAGTATTTTCATTCAGTGAATAGGATTTTCCCGCATCACTAGTAAAACTTATTGTTTTGCGAACGGCATCTCGCATATTTATTTGGCCCGAAACTTGATTGTCCCAAGTCGGCGTGTTGGAGTCTTCGAAGTCCGCCATGTACATTTTGGCGCCCGCGTTCAGCGCATTGATCACCATCTTTCTATCAGTCGGTCCGGTTATCTCAGTTCTGCGGTCTAGGAGATCTTCCGGAACTGAAGCTACTGACCAATCACCTGCGCGAATGGCTTTTGTCTCAGGGAGGAAGTCCGGTAATTGCCCCGCGTCAAGCTCTTGCTGGCGTGTAACTCGACGATTAATGAGGTCTTTCCTCGTAGCATCGAAATTTCTATGGAGTTCAGCTAAAAACTGTATTGCCTCTCTAGTTAAAATTTCTGCGTACTCTTCTTTGAATGCGCCGTTGATCGTTACTCCGTTTGGGCAATCATATTGCTGACTCATTATGGTTCTCCAAGGTAATGTTTTGACGCATAGCGTCATAATTTCATATTATGAAAGATAATTTTGTTGTTTCATAAATTATACCGAAATTGTTTCAGGTCAATGGCTCGAATAGATAAAAAAACGGCAACCGAAGTTGCCGTTTTATGGTGCTCAATGAGAGCGATATCCTATTAGTTTAGTCCGATTCTTTTATATTTGAAGCCTGTTTGCCCTTAGGTCCTTGCGTTACCTCGAAGGCTACTTTTTGTCCTTCTTTGAGAGTTTTGAACCCATTCATTTCAATAGCTGAAAAGTGTGCAAAAAGATCCTCACTGCCATCATCAGGCGTGATAAATCCGTAACCTTTAGCGTCGTTAAACCATTTTACTGTACCAGTTGCCATACCCCTAATCCCCAAATACTGTTTTAAAAATTCAGCAAGTCACCTTCCTGATTTGCGTTTGCACCTAACCTCAAAGTCGTATTAAATACCTTGACTTGTTCTGACAAGAATACAAAGCTCCTAATTAACTTTTTAGGTGATTCCGGCTTCGAAGTCAAGCAACTTTACGGTCAGTTTTATGTCAGAGGGGATTGGTGCAACTGCCTTACCTAAAAATGTTGCAATGCATATATAACTTTTGATAAGTTGTACCTTTGAGTTTGGCAGCAAAGATTTGTCATAAAAGGTTATACTGAATCAGTGAAAAGATTGAGGATTTAGGATGTGAGCAGTCAGCAAGGTGATACACGTTTAGCGGAAAAAAAGGCAGCAATCAAGCCACCAGGACTGTACAAAGTTCTTCTTTTGAATGACGATTACACTCCAATGGAATTTGTTGTCATGGTACTCAAGAAATTTTTTTCCATGACGAGTGAGCAGGCAACGCAGGTTATGTTGAAAGTTCACCGCGAGGGCGTAGGAGTTTGTGGCGTTTTCGCGAAGGATGTAGCAACAACCAAAGTAGAGCTGGTTGCAGGATTTTCTCGGCAACACCAACACCCACTGCAATGTACGATGGAGGAAGCATGATCGCGCAGGAACTTGAAGTTAGTCTCCACATGGCATTTATGGATGCTCGCCAAAAGAAGCATGAATTTATTACGGTTGAGCATCTTCTGTTAGCGATGCTTGAGAATGCGTCTGCACTAGAGGTTCTTAAAGCGTGCGGAACGAATCTTGAAGAGCTTAAAAAATTATTAGTAGACTTCATCGAAGAGCATACACCACTTATCGCAGACGATGACTCTGAGACACAGCCCACACTTGGTTTTCAAAGAGTCATTCAGCGGGCAATTCTTCACGTACAGTCGTCAGGAAAAAAAGAAGTGACTGGAGCGAACGTTTTAGTTGCGATATTTGGGGAAAAAGACTCACACGCAGTTTACTTTTTGCATGAAAAGGGCGTAACCAGACTTGACGTTGTAAATTATATTGCTCATGGCATTGCGAAAGTTGGTGATTCAGAGTCGGATCAGAAAAAGGACAGTGCTGAAATTGATGGGTCCGAAGACGAGAAAGGTGGCAAAGCAGATAATGCTTTAACAAGTTATGCGACCAATTTGAATGAATTAGCAGTCGAGGGTAAGATTGATCCGCTTATCGGACGAGATTCAGAGTTAGAGCGAGTTGTACAAATTTTGTGTCGGCGCCGAAAGAACAATCCTTTGTTAGTTGGCGAAGCTGGAGTCGGTAAGACAGCGATTGCGGAAGGTTTGGCGCGTCGAATTGTTGAGGGTGAAATTCCACAAATATTAGAGCAAGCAGAAGTATTTTCATTAGATATGGGGGCCTTACTTGCTGGTACTAAATACCGAGGAGATTTCGAGCAAAGACTCAAAGCTGTTCTAAAGCAACTGGCGAAGGAGCCAAACGCTATTTTGTTTGTAGATGAGATACATACTATTATTGGTGCGGGTGCAGCTTCTGGCGGAACGCTTGACGCGTCGAATTTACTGAAGCCAGCGCTTTCTTCGGGCCAACTTCGCTGTATAGGGGCTACAACATATAACGAATATCGAGGAATTTTTGAGAAGGATCATGCCCTTTCCAGGCGCTTTCAAAAAGTTGATGTTGGGGAGCCCTCCATTACAGAAACAGTATCTATCTTAAGAGGACTTAAGTCTAGATTTGAAGAGCATCATCAGGTTAGGTACACGGTGACCGCGTTGACGGCGGCGGCAGAGTTATCTGCGCGATTCATACATGATAGACACTTACCGGATAAGGCAATAGATGTCATTGATGAAGCTGGCGCGGCTCAGCGTATTGCGGTTGGTAAAAAGAAAAAGAAGGTAATTGGCAAGTTAGAGATCGAAGGAATTATTTCTAAGATTGCCAGAGTGCCATCACAAAGCGTATCCAATGATGATCGTTCGAAGCTTAAGACATTGGATCGAGACCTTAATGCTGTCGTTTTTGGTCAGGAACGAGCTATTGATGCACTATCTTCCTCGATTAAAATGTCTCGAAGCGGGCTGGGTAATCCACGGAAACCTGTGGGTGCATTCCTGTTCAGTGGCCCTACGGGTGTTGGAAAAACTGAAGTAGCACGTCAATTGGCCTATACCTTGGGTATAGAACTCGTTCGTTTTGATATGTCGGAATATATGGAGCGTCATGCTGTTTCTCGATTGATTGGCGCTCCTCCAGGATATGTGGGGTTTGATCAAGGAGGATTGCTAACTGAGGCGCTCGTGAAGCAGCCACATTGTGTTTTGCTTCTTGATGAGATAGAGAAAGCCCATCCCGATATCTTTAACATCTTGTTACAGGTTATGGATCACGGCACGTTAACGGATAATAATGGACGTCAGGCTGATTTTCGTAATGCCATTATCATCATGACGACGAATGCCGGAGCTGCAGAGATTTCTAAAAATACTATGGGCTTTACTGAAGCCGTATCTGCCGGTGATGAGCTCGCAGAGATAAAGCGGCAATTTACTCCTGAGTTTAGAAATAGGCTGGATTCGATTGTTTCATTCGCTCCTTTGGGGACAGAAATTATTCTCAAGGTTGTGGATAAATTTTTGATGGAATTAGAGCATCAATTGCAAGAGAAAAAAGTTGACGCAACGTTTAGTTTAAAGTTGCGAGAGCATTTAGCTATGAAAGGGTTTGATCCTTTGATGGGCGCCAGGCCGATGTCGAGACTGATTCAGGACACCATTCGACGCGCTTTGGCGGATGAGTTACTCTTTGGTAAGTTAGCCTCGGGCGGTGACGTGGAGATAGACCTTGATGAAAACGATGAAATATTGATCCAGATCCTTGATGAACAGTCAGATCAAACCGTGACTGCGTAATCGATATTGCGAAAACCCGATTGGAATTTTATCTTTCCGTCAGCTAGTGGCAACTGGTCGGTTGGGGTCTGATATCCATTCGCTCCATGAGCCCGGATACAGTTTCGAGTTTTTAAGCTCGGCTACCTCCATGGCGAGGAGATTGTGGCAGGCGGTTACGCCCGAACCACACTGATGTATCACTTCGCTACTCGGAGTCTCACCAATGATACGTTCGAAAGATGCTTTTAGTTCCTTGGCGTCCAGGAATTTACCATTTTGATTTAGATTATTTTTGAAAAATCGGTTTACGGCTCCTGGTATGTGTCCCGCGATGGGATCTATTGTTTCATTGCGCCCTTGAAATCGATCTGCAGCTCTTGCATCTATGATTAGTAATTGATGACCATGTAATTTTTTTGAAATAAACTGTGCATCAACCGAGATATTTCTGGGATTTGATTCGAAGGTACCCTTCGAGCATCCGTGCGTTGGTTTAGTGTCGAGCGCACCTCCAATCCTTACCCAATCCTGTACTCCACCATTTAGAACGGCAACAGAGTCATGGCCAAGCCATCTGAGTAACCACCATAATCGGGATCCGTAAACACCTCCAGCATCGTCGTAGGCAACGACTTGGGTAGAATTTTTAACTCCGCATTTTCTTAGCCAGTCAGACAATGAATGAATGTCGGGGAGTGGATGACGACCATTTGTGCCATCTGGCTTTTTCGATAGATTTTTATCCATACATGCAAAAATAGCTCCCGGAATATGACTTTTGTTATAACTGGTGATTCCATATTCGGGGTCAGTAAGTTCATGTCGGCAGTCAAAGACGACAGTATTTGATTCGTCGAGAATCTTAATTAGCTCTTCTGATTCGATTAGGTTGGTATACATATTGAATGGTTCGGAGATTATCGTGTCGAATTTGTTTAATTATAAATTACTCGCAGAGACGCATCTAACCGTGATGCTCATCGCGTGAGATAATTAATGAGTACATTTAAGTGAATGCCATATTATGACAAAATCAAAAGACAAACTTAGTTTCGAGGCTGCGCTGAAAGAGCTAGAGCAGATCGTTGAAAAAATGGAGGATGACGACACGACTCTTGAGAACTCTATCTCATTTTATAAAAGAGGAATAGAGCTGCTTCAATTCTGTCAAAAAGAGCTCGAAGGTGCTCAACGAGAAGTAAGTGTGCTTGAGGCGGGCATGTTGAAAAAATTTGAAAATATTGATGAGTCCTAATTTTTTCGACCAATGGAAAGCGGATGTTTTAACCCAGGTTGATCTGGGGTTAGATCAGTGGTTGCCTAAAGTCGATCAAGTTCCTACGACACTTCATCGTGCGATGCATTATGCGATAAAGAGTCCTGGGAAACGAATTAGAAGTTTGATCGCTTGTGCTTCTGGAGACCTTTTCGGAGCAGATATTGAGGATGTTGTGCATAGCGCCGTTGCCATTGAGCTCGTCCATACCTACTCACTTGTTCATGACGATTTACCATGTATGGATAATGATGAGCTCAGACGAGGTAAGCCCACCGTTCACGTCGCTTTTGATGAGGCCATTGCGATGTTGGTCGGTGACGCGCTTCAACCATTGGCGTTCAAAGTGCTCGTTAATCAGCAAACTAAGCTCAACAATGAAGTGCGGTTAAGACAAATTCAAGTCTTATCTGAATCGATAGGTTCACTTGGGATGGTGGGGGGGCAGGCGATTGATCTATCTCAAATTGGTATGAGTATGACCCAGTCAGAATTAGAGTTCATGCACTCAAAAAAGACTGGAGCTTTATTCTTGGCAAGTGCAGAATTAGGAGCGCTTTGCGGTGATGTATCCTCGACATCATCGCGAGAGCTACTTCGAACTTATGCGCACCAAATAGGCTTTGGTTTCCAGGTGGTCGACGACATATTGGATGCAACTTCGCCTACAGAAGTCTTAGGAAAGTCTGCTGGGAAGGATTTAAGAGACAACAAACCGACTTATGTAACTTTATTTGGATTAGACCGCGCAAAAGAGATGGCACACGAAATCGCTGAAAACACGAAAAGCACTCTAAGGCTCTTACCTAAAGAAGGAGGATATCTCGATGATATTGCTAAACTTGTTTTCGATCGATCGCATTAGAAGGGTAGTCGGTGCACATGTATAAATTACTTAATATGATTAATGTGCCCCAGGATCTAAGGAATCTGGATAAAAAAGAGTTGACTCATTTAGCAACTGAGGTGAGGGAATTCATTATAGAGAGTGTGTCCAAAACCGGTGGGCATCTCGCGTCAAATCTCGGGACAGTGGAGTTGACAATAGCACTTCATTATATTTTTGATACGCCGACCGACAAGCTAGTCTGGGATGTTGGCCATCAGACATACGCACATAAGATTTTAACTGGTCGACGAGATCAGATGAAAACTCTCAGAAAATTTGGTGGCCTTGCTGGATTTCCCAGTCGAGATGAAAGCAGTTACGATTCATTTGGGACAGCTCATTCGAGTACATCTATTAGCGCCGCCTTAGGAATGGCAGTAAGTGCGCAGCTAAGAAAAGAGGAGGGTAGAGTTGTTGCTATCATCGGGGATGGGGCGATGTCAGCTGGCATGGCTTTTGAAGCATTGAACAATGCCGGCACGATGGACGCTAATATCTTAGTTGTTTTAAATGATAATGATATGTCCATTTCAGAAAATGTTGGCGCATTAAATAATTATCTAGCCAGACTTTTATCTGGCCGATTTTATTCGGCAGCTTGGAAGGCTGGTGAGAAGGTCTTCAAGAAAATCCCACCTGTTATTGAGTTGGCAAGACGTGCCGAAGAGCATGTTAAGGGTATGGTTATGCCGGGAACTCTTTTCGAAGAATTTGGCTTCAATTATATTGGTCCCATTGACGGTCACGATATAGACGCATTATGCGCTACTTTGGGTAACTTAAAAAAATTAGAGGGGCCTCAGTTTTTGCACGTGGTAACTCGAAAAGGTAAAGGGTATCAACCCGCTGAAGAGGATGCAATTCTCTATCATGGAGTCGGACAGTTTGATCCTCCTTCAGGAATTAAAAAACAATCGAGTCAAATCAAAACTTACACACAAGTTTTTGGTGAATGGCTCTGCGATACTGCTAAAAAAGATGAACGATTGGTTGGGATTACGCCTGCGATGCGAGAAGGCTCTGGATTGGTAGAGTTTTCTCAACATTATCCCGAGCGTTATTTTGATGTGGGTATAGCAGAGCAACACGCCGTAACGTTTGCAGCAGGCTTAGCCACCGGTAATTTTAAGCCCGTGCTCGCGATTTACTCTACTTTTTTGCAAAGAGCTTATGATCAGTTCATCCATGACGTGTGCATACAAAATTTAGACGTGACCTTTGCGCTCGATCGGAGTGGTCTTGTGGGAGCTGACGGGCCGACGCATCATGGAGCGTTTGATTTGGCCTATCTTCGATGTGTTCCTAACGTGGTGGTTATGACGCCGAGCGATGCTCGTCAATGCAGAGAAATGTTGAGTTTGGCTTACGATCATTGTGGCCCGTCGGTGGTGAGGTATCCAAGGGGTAGTGCAACAGAGCCTAAAACCACAGATAGGGTCCCGATTATTTTAGGTAAGTCTGAGCTCGTGCGAGAAGGCGATGCGGGGATAGCGATTCTGGTTTTTGGTCCGCTTCTGCACACGGCCATACTTGTGGCGGAAAAGTTGAATGCGACAGTTGTTGATATGAGGTTCGTGAAACCTTTAGATGTCGGGATGGTCAAAAATATGGAAAACGAAAACTCGTTTCTTGTAACCATTGAGGATGGTGTCGTTATGGGCGGAGCTGGCTCGGCGGTTTGTGAGGTTCTAGGAAATAATAGTTCAAAGGTTTTGAGAATAGGTTTGCCGGATAAATTTGTATCTCATGGAGATACTGCTTTATTGCTCCAGGAATGTGGTCTAGATGAGCTGAGCATTTCCGAGCAAATTAACGAGTTTGTAAAAATAGCAGACTAGACCTATCAAGCGAGAACCTGATTCAGGTATAATCAATATAACCTTAAAAAGCAAGGCATTAGTAATGAATTCACCAGCAGATCTAGCAATCCCAGACGTTCAAAGCTCGATTGATAGTCGTCATTTGGCGATCGACAAAGTAGGCATTAAAGCTATTCAACATCCTGTTAAGGTCGCCGATAAGTCTCAGGGCATTCAACATACAATAGCGAATTTTAATATGTATGTTGAGCTTCCTCATAATTTTAAAGGGACTCATATGTCCCGTTTTGTAGAAATATTGAACGAGCATGAGCGTGAGATATCCGTAGAATCTTTCGAAGCGATACTTCGCACTATGCTTGATCGTTTAGAGTCGGATTCTGGTTATATCGAAATGACTTTCCCATATTTTCTCGAAAAAGCCGCTCCAGTTTCGAAAGTGAAGAGCCTGTCAGATTATGAAGTTACCTTTAAGGGACAAGTTAATAACGGAAATTATAAACTCGAGATGAAGGTGATTGTGCCAGTCACAAGCTTGTGTCCTTGCTCTAAAAAAATCTCAGACTACGGCGCGCACAATCAACGATCTCATGTGACCATTTCAGCCGTCACTAACTCACATGTGTGGATCGAAGAATTAATTGCGGTCGCGGAGGAGCAAGCCTCGTGCGAGGTTTTTGGACTTTTGAAACGGCCGGACGAAAAGTACGTAACTGAAAAGGCTTACGACAACCCAAAATTTGTGGAGGATATGGTTCGAGACGTAGCAACAGCGCTCAATCAGATTGATAGAATTGACACGTACGCCGTCGAATCCGAGAATTTCGAGTCCATTCACAATCATTCTGCTTATGCGATGATTGTGAAAGGTTAAGCTGCTTTAATCCCTGAAGTTTTTGTACTGGAGAGGTACGTCACTAATTTCATTTTTGAGTAAAGAGATAACGGCTTGAAGTGCATCTCTCTTGGATCCTGAGAATCTAACGATGTCGCCTTGGATTGAACCTTGGGCTTTCAGTTTGTTGTCCTTAACAGTTTTAACAATTTTCTTCGCAAGGTCCTTGTCGATACCCGAAAGAATCGTTACAGATTGTTTCACTTTGTCTCCGCTGATTTTCTCTAGCTTTTGTTTTGTAAGGCTTCTAATGTCAATTTCTCGTTTTGTCATTTTCCCAATCATCAAATCGAAGACTTGGTTCATCTTGAATTCATCGTCAGCGTAAATTGACAGTGTTTTATCGTCTGATATTTCAATCCGGGCATCAGAGCCCTTGAAATCAAAGCGATTACTTATTTCTTTGTTTGATTGATCAATAGCATTTCTTAATTCAACCTTGTCGACTTCTATGATTACGTCAAAGGACGGCATTAGTAATTCGCTCCACTTTAAAGGTTATTGGGCTGTGACTGTGAATGAATCAATGGGTAAGCCGGTACCGTCATCAAATTCAGCTGCGGCCTCTATACTTTTTCTCGCAATCGTTTCAGCATTTATTTCTTGAGATTCATAGGATGAAAACATAGAACCCAGTGCGTAATCACTACCACTACCATAGGCATAGAAACGTGTAAATTCTTGCACAGTGCGGTGTCCGGATACTCCAAATATGCCATGTGGATTCGCGATGATTACGTCCATTCGAGATGATTCAATTGCATCCTCTTTGTCTTCTTCTGGCATTAAAAAGTACTTTTCTTTAAGCTTAAGGTGCAATTGGTTCCAAGTTCGAAAAATGTCATCTACCGATTGAAGTGATATTGATTGTGAATTCTCAGTAAAATATTCTTTTAAAATCATCTTGAATGTTGCGTTACCTGTGGCCGCTATAAAGTTGTCTTCGATGCGGATAATCTTTTCAGAATTTCGTATGTATTTCGCACTTTCCTTACCGGAACCCCATTTGGTTAATGTGTCGGCTGCAATCGCGATTTGTCCATCTTTCCTAACGACTGAAATCGTAGTCATTTCTTTTTAATTTTAGATGCTTGTTTTGCGTTTAGTCTGAGGCGGAGAGCATTTAGTTTAATAAACCCTTCAGCATCTGCCTGATTGTATGCCCCTCTATCGTCCTCGAAGCTCGCAATACGACCATCGAATAGTGAATGAAGATTAGACTTCCGTCCTAAAACTTGGATATTTCCTTTATATAGTTTTAAGTCTACTAGACCATTAACTGGAGCTTGCGATCCATCTATTAGATTCTGAATCAAAACTCTTTCGGGACTGAACCAATATCCGTTATAGATCAACCGAGCATATCGGGGCATGAGGTCATCTTTTAGCGCTAATACCTCTCGGTCGAGCGTAATGGATTCGATAGCGCGGTGCGCCTTAAGCATTATAGTGCCGCCGGGTGTCTCATAACAGCCTCTTGACTTCATACCTACGTAACGGCTCTCGACTAAATCCAGACGGCCAATTCCGTGCTTTCCACCCAATACGTTTAATTTATCTAATACTTTAGCTGGAGACAGTTTCTTACCATTGATTGCAACGATATCTCCATGTTTGTAAGTTAATTGTACGACTTCCCCGCGACTCGGTGCTTTTTCTGGAGAAACTGTCATGCGCCACATACTATTTTCTGGAGATACATTTGGGTCCTCGAGAACTCCGCCCTCGTAAGAAACGTGCAGTAGATTTGCATCCATTGAGTAGGGCGCAGCGCCCCTTTTTTTCTTGAAGTCAACTGGAATGCCATGTTTTTCCGCATAGGCAATTAGTTTTTCTCGAGACAATAAATCCCAATCACGCCATGGCGCGATCACTTTCACTTCCGGCATTAGGGCATAGGCACCCAATTCAAATCTGACTTGATCATTCCCTTTTCCTGTGGCCCCATGCGAAATCGCGTCGGCTCCTGTTTCCCTGGCGATTTCTACCAATCGTTTTGCTATTAAAGGTCGTGCAATTGACGTGCCTAGAAGATATTCACCTTCATAGACTGTGTTCGCTCTAAACATTGGAAAAACGTAATCACGAACAAATTCTTCTTTTAAATCCTCAATGAAAATTTGTTTCACACCGGCAGCCTTAGCTTTTCTTCGTGCTGGCTCAACCTCTTCTTTTTGACCTAAGTCCGCGGTGAATGTAACCACCTCACACTCATAGGTTTCTTGTAACCACTTTAAAATGACTGATGTGTCTAAACCCCCTGAGTATGCTAAGACAACTTTTTTTACTTTTTTCATACGTGATTTGCGTTCTTTTGTAGTTTAAATTCTTCTGCCGTCTGGCTCATTTAAGGGTTCCCCGTTTCGCCACTCACCCTCGAAAATTTCTCCATTAGAGGATCTAAATCGTCCCCAGCCATGAGCGCGTCCATTGCGCCATTCTCCATCGTACGCACTGCCGTCTGGATTCAGTTGAACCCCTCGACCATTTTGTCGGCTACGAAACCAGTCTCCATCATATTGAGTGCCATCGTGAGAGGTATATACGCCATTACCTTCCGCCCAGCCGTTAACGATATCTCCGACGTAATGTTCTTTTAGCTCGCCGTTGATAAACCATTTAAGTGTACCTTTCCCATCCGCTAACCCGTTAAGGCATTTGCCATCCCAACTAATTGACTCACCTTGTTGCGGCATCGGATTATAAACTTTACATCCATTTTCATCAGCAATAGTCTTAGTGTCATGATCGTTGACTTGAATAGATTTAACGTCGTGGTGATTGGCGATAGCAGAAACGGTGCTAAAGGCTATTATTAAGAAGCATACTAAATATCTAAGCATATTAAACTTTCTCCTTCATCAATTAATGAGGCTATCAACACCTCATGTGGTAAGAGGTACGAGCCGTCAATGTTTTTTAAACCATATAGCTTTCATAAAGTGGCGCTAACTTTCTAATAGTCCAATAATAACGTTTCCATTAAAGCCTTTTGGACGTGTAAACGATTTTCGGCTTCATCCCATACGACACTCTGGTCGCCGTCGATAACATCTGAAGTCACTTCCTCCCCCCTGTGGGCGGGTAGACAATGCATAAAGATCGCATTTTTTGAAGCTTGTGCCATCAGAGGATTGTTTACTTGCCACTTCTGAAAGGCTAGTTTCCTTAGTCTTTTTTCTTTTTCGAAGCCCATGCTGGCCCACACGTCTGTTGTGACTATATCTGCACCACGAACTGCAGCTTCAGGAGTTAATAAAAACTTTACATTATCTGATTCGCTGAAATTTTTCGGTTCGTACCCCGGTGGTGATGAAATCTTTAGCGTGAAATCAAGAACCTCAGCTGCTTCAATCCAGCTATTACACATATTATTAGAGTCTCCAATCCAGGCAACGGTGGCGCCTTGGATGGAGCCCCTATGCTCGACAAAAGTGAATATATCTGCCAAGACCTGGCATGGATGATGCTGATCCGTTAAGCCATTTATAACAGGTACAGTGCTGTTGCTGGCAAACGTTTCAATCATTTCTTGATCATACGTTCTAATCATGACTAAATCACACATTCGAGAAATGACTCGAGCAGAATCAGCAACTGGTTCACCTCGACCGAGTTGTGAATCTTTAGTGTTTAGATAGACTGAGCTTCCTCCGAGTTGACTTATCCCTAGCTCAAATGAGAGACGAGTTCTGGTGCTGCTTTTTTCAAAGATCATCACCAGGTTTCTATCCTGCAATGTTTTGCGTCCCTCAAACGTTTTATATTTCTTTTTTATCTCACTTGTTAACTTAAACAGTGACTCAAGCTCCTCTCGGGCAAGATCGCTAAACCGTAAGTAATGCCTTAGTTCTTTCATTTGCATTCGTCAAGAAACTTGTTAATAACTGTGGTTAAGCTGGCTACGAGAAACTTAATCTGTTCGCTGTCAAGAATCAAGGGGGGCAAAAGTCTGATAACGCTGTCAGCGGTGACATTAAGTAGTAGTCCTGCTTCAAGCGCATGATCAACGATGCTGCCACATGATCTATCAAGTTCAATACCGATCATTAGGCCTTTATTTCGTATATCTACGATGGAGACTTCGTTACTAAAATTCGTCCTTAAGCCCTCGGTAATTGCATTACCAATAAATGTTGCTCTATCAGTCAGGGAATCGGATTCAATGGCATCAATTGTGGCTAGAGCCGCGCGACTTACCAGAGGGTTTCCTCCGAATGTAGAACCATGGGTTCCTGGAGATAAGATTTCTGCCGCTTTACCTCGAGCAAGGCAGGCGCCTATAGGCACACCATTGCCGAGTCCTTTTGCTAACGTCATAACGTCAGGAAAGATGTCGTTATGTTGATGCGCGAACCATGCTCCCGTTCTACCCATCCCGGTTTGCACTTCATCAACCATCAGGAGCCAGTCCTGATTCTTTGTAATTATTTTGAGCTTATTCAAGTACTGAGGATCAGGGATCTGTATCCCACCTTCACCTTGTACGGGTTCAATAAAAATTGCAACTACATTTCTGTTATTTAAAGCGACTTGGTTCACCGCCTCAACGTCTCCGTAAGGAACCCGTGCAAAACCTGAAAGGAGAGGCTCAAATCCAGCCTGTACTTTTCGATTTCCCGTTGCGGATAGGGTTGCCATCGTCCTGCCATGGAAAGATTGCTCGGCAACGATAATAACCGGCGCTTCAATGCCTTTGTTGTGCCCAAATAGTCTAGCGAGTTTTATTGCCGCTTCGTTTGCTTCGGCTCCTGAATTCGAAAAGAAAACAGTTTCCATATTTGAGAGTAAGCAAAGTTTCGTTGCTAAGGCTTCTTGCTCTGGAATTTGATATAAATTTGAGCAATGGATGAGTGTGCTGGCTTGCTCTTGAATTGCTTTTGTAATTCTGGGGTGATTATGACCTAGCCCAGTGACTGCAATTCCGCACAGTGCATCTAGGTAGCGTTTGCCAGAGGTGTCATAGATCCAGGCACCATCACCATGGGTAAATGCGATTGACTTCCTCCCATATGTCTTCATGACGTGACGCATAATAACTCCCTGATTAGCTCCTTAAAATCTTTGATATGTTACTAACTTGTTTATCTGTTAGGGAAACAGCATACCCTTAAATGAAAAACCCGCAGGACCAGCTGCGGGTTCGTAAACACTTTCAGTGGTTGAGGTCTCAGCTCATGTTTTTGATAGCGCGCGAAAGCTTGCTTTTCTGGCGTGCCGCTTTATTTTTATGGATAATTTTCTTATCTGCAATTGAGTCTATTTTACTTTGAGCGCTTTTGTACGTTGTGGTTGCGACGCCCTTGTCTCCAGCGTCTACCGCTTTACGAACCTTTTTGATCATGGTGCGGAGTTCTGATCTCAGCGACGCGTTGTGCGCATTACGCGTATCGGTTTGACGGGCTCGCTTTTTGGCTGATGCAATGTTTGGCATGTTATTCTATTAATCTCGCTATGTGGCTAAAAGAAAAGCCGACAATTATAACCTTGGAGTTTAACTTAGGCAATATATGGGGAATTTTTCTACGATTTCCTGCGGAAAGCTGATAAGGTAAAAATGCGAGCTCCATTGAGACCTAAAATAAGCATTCTCAAGATAAAAAATATTTTAAATCATGGGTTTATTTAAATCCTTATCTGTTGTCAGTTTTTTTACGCTGTTATCCCGTCTTCTCGGTTTAGTTCGGGAAATGGTAATTGCTGCGAAATTTGGCGCGGGTGCCTCAACAGATGCACTCTTTGTCGCATTTCGCATTCCAAATTTGTTACGAAGATTATTCGCTGAAGGTGCCTTCGCCCAAGCATTCGTGCCAATATTGGCCGAGTACAGAGAGCGAGAGGGGAATGAGCGAGCTAAATTACTAATCGCACATGTTGCTAGTTTACTCTCGCTTCTACTACTTATTATTTCGATTATCGGAGTTCTATGTGCTCCGTATTTAGTATATGTTATTGCAACGGGTTTCAAAGAATCACCCGGTCAAGCCGAGCTCACTACCAATTTGATCCGCTTAACCTTTCCCTATTTGTTATTTATATCCCTGACGAGTCTTTTTTCATCGGTTCTAAATACCTGGGGACGGTTTGCAGTGCCGGCTTTTACGCCAGCGTTATTGAATATTAGTTTTATCTTATCTTCGCTGTACCTAACGCCATACTTTGATCCACCGATTATGGCTTTAGGTTTGGCAATATTACTGGGTGGTATTGCGCAACTCGCCTTTCAGATTCCATTTTTATTACAACTTAAGCTATGGCCGAAGCTTAAGTGGAGGCCAAATGACCCAGGTGTAATTCAAGTTTTGAAGAAAATGGCTCCTGCAGTTATTGGAGTGTCAGCCGCTCAAATATCGTTATTGATCAACACAAATATTGCCTCAAGGATGCAGACAGGTAGTGTGAGTTGGCTGACCTTCGCAGATAGATTGATGGAATTGCCCGTTGGTCTTTTGGGAGTTGCGATGGGTACTGTAATTCTGCCGGCTTTATCGGTCTCTGTTGCTAACAAGCAAGATGGAGAATATCAAGCAACTCTTGAGTGGGGTCTGATTCTTATGTTGGTTATATCCATTCCCAGTGTCTGTGGGTTAATTGCTTTATCAGAACCTATCCTCATAACATTATTCTTACGAGATCAGTTTTCACTCACGGATGTTTCTATGACGCAAGTTGCTTTTTGGGGATATGGTGTTGGTCTAGTTCCTATTGTGATGATCAAACTTTTTGCTCCGGTTTTTTATGCGAATAAGGACACACAGACGCCGGTTAGAATTGCTATCAAGGCAATTATCGTTACTCAGCTTCTTAATGTTATTTTTTGGATGTTGCTGCCTGAACATATAAAGCACGCTGGTCTGGCCCTAGCTATCTCTGGAGGCGCTTGGTTGAACGCTATTTTGCTCGTCGCAGGGCTTCGTCGTGATGGATTGTTTGTACTGACGAATAAATGGATTTTAGTATGTAGGGATTCTATAATCGCTGCGGCCATAATGACGCTTATTGTTAGTTTCGTATCCGTTAAAATTGATTGGATAGCCTCTGATTCATGGGAGCGTGCAGGCTTACTTCTTGTTGTAATACTGCTAGGTTTTACGGTTTATACAGTTGCGCTAAAGTTCCTAGGTCGGCGATTGAAAGATATTCTCGCGCTTGGCTAGAATACAAGGAGGCTCAATCTCCATTTCTGTGCACGATTGAGTCTACTGCCTCTCTGTTTAGGTGCGGTGCGAACATTGAGATGAAAGCATAAACAAATCCACGCATATAGGAGTTTTTCCGAATACCAATTCCTGTAGTACTCGGCTCAAACAAATGACTGGCGTCCATCGCTCTAATCTTCGTATCCCGTGCGGGATCGTAAGCCATCATAGAAACGATCCCTATACCGAAGCCAAGTTCTACATAGGTTTTAATAACATCTGCATCTATTGCAGTTAAAACGACATCGGGCTTTAATCCGTTGGCTTCAAATGTTTGCTTAATGATGGGTCGACCCGTAAACGTAAAATCGTATGTAATGATTGGATATTCACAGATTTCTTTTAAGGAGAGATCTTTGCTCTTCAAGAGAGGGTGCCGTGGTGGCGTCAGTACGCAACGATTCCATTGATAGCAAGGTAACATGGCCAGTTCATTGGTTAAGGACGTCGCTTCAGTTGCTATTGCTATATCCGCCTCTCCCGAGCAGGCCATCTCGACAATGTGAGCAGGACTTCCTTGATAAACGGATAAGCGAACCCCAGGATATTTTTCTCTAAACTGCTTTATCACGGGCGGGAGTGCATAACGTGCCTGTGTGTGTGTCGTTGCGATTGTTAAGTCCCCCACGGTCTCGTTTGAGTATTCGCTTCCAATGGTTTTTAAATTATTTAAGTCCCTAAGTGCTACTTGAGATTTTTTAATTATTTCTTGTCCTGGTTCCGTGATTCCCACAAAACGTTTACCCCGTCTAATGAAGATATCGACACCAAGCTCTTCCTCAAGTGCCTTAATTTGTTTGCTTATTCCGGGCTGCGATGTGAATAGCTCGTTGGCTGCCTTAGTTAAGTTAAGGTTATGCTTCGCGACTTCGCATATAAATCTGAGTTGTTGTAGCTTCATGGCCTGAACGATTCAATTCGTAAGCAATCTAGTTTGTCATTTATACGCATTCGATTCATATGATTTTGATTCTATCGACTTTTGATATTCTAGGATACCGCTTGCGTCAAAGTTGCAACTATAGATTCTTATAAAACGAGTTAGAATTACGCCTTATTAACCTTTAAAGGCTGAATCTTGAAATGCATTTGTTGGAGCTAAAAAATTCGGGGCCCAAAAGCGCACGAGCTCTAACTATTGGCAATTTTGATGGAGTTCATCTTGGACATAGGGCCATACTAGATCGTTTGGTAGCTCTGGCAGCGGAAAAAAAACTAATTTCCTCCGTACTAACTTTTCAACCACATCCAGCAGAGTTTTTTGCTAGAGATAAAGCGCCAGTGAGGTTATACGGTAATCGAGAGAAGCTTTGTGCCTTTTCTGATGCTGGCGTTGAGCAGGTAATTTTACTTCCCTTTAATACGAGGTATTCAAAGATGCTACCCGAGGATTTTATTCGGGATGTGCTGGTATCACGTTTAACCGTGAGGTGGTTGTTAGTTGGTGACGATTTCAGATTTGGGATAGATAGACGCGGAGACTATGACATGTTGCGTGATAAGAGCTTCGAATGTGGTTTTGAGGTCGAAGCGAATCGAAGCGTTAAGGTTGGTCCAATACGCGTATCGAGTACTGCGGTTCGAGAGGCCTTATGGAAGGGAGACCTTGAATTTGCCGAACAATTATTGGGCAAGCGCTACAATGTCTGCGGAAGAGTGATTCACGGTGATCAAATTGGAAGGACTCTTGGATATCCGACAGCAAACATCCATTTCAGTAGGGACTTATTTCCCCTTAATGGAATCTTTATCGCACTTGTCGATGGTCCAGAATTTAAACAAAAGCCATCACTGGTAAGTGTAGGTAAACGACCTACCGTTACAAATAATGGGATGATTTGTGTGGAGGTGAATATTCTCGATTTTTCTGGCGACTTATATGGCAAAAAGCTAAATGTTGAGTTTGTTCGTAAGATACGTGATCAAGAGGCATTTGCCAGTAAAAATGAATTGATAGCGGCAATGAAGGAAGATGAAAGAATTTCTCGAAAGTTTTTTGAATTGAGTGATAGTTGAAAATGGGCAACTTGTGAAGTCTCTGTTGTCCTTGATGATCTGTTCTCATAAGTGGTTATATAAATAAATGGATTATAAAAAAACATTAAATCTGCCTGACACGACATTTCCAATGCGCGCAAATTTATCGAAGCGTGAGCCGCTTTGGATCGAACAATGGCAAAGCAGGGGCTTGTACCAAAAAATTCGTGAGAAAACGGAAGGCAGGCCGACGTTTGTGTTGCATGACGGACCACCATATGCCAATGGAGATATTCATATCGGTCATGCTGTGAACAAGATTCTAAAAGATATTATTGTTAAGTCCAAAACGTTAGCGGGCTTCGATGCACCCTATGTGCCTGGATGGGATTGCCATGGCTTACCTATTGAACATCAAATCGAAAAAAAACATGGTAAGGGGTTAGAAGATGCAAAATTTCGTGCATTGTGTCGTACGTTTGCTGAGGAGCAGATAGAAAAGCAAAAGAAAGACTTTATTCGACTGGGCGTATTGGGTGATTGGGATAACCACTATAAAACTATGGCATTCCAAACCGAGGCAGATACCATCCGGGCTTTAGCCAAGATTCAGGCAAATGGTTTTTTACAAGAAGGTGCAAAGCCAGTTCACTGGTGTCTCGATTGCGGCTCGGCATTGGCTGATGCGGAAGTAGAGTATGAAGATAAAAAGTCTCCTGCTATAGATGTAGGCTTCTCCTTTGTTGATACCGATGCTTTTGCTACCGCTATGGGTTTCACTCATATATATGAGCCAGTCTTTGCAGTTATTTGGACGACGACGCCATGGACGCTTCCAGCGAATAGAGCGGTCGCAGTAGGATCAGAAATTGAGTATGCGCTTGTTCGAATTGCTGATGGACTATTAATACTTGCTAGCGAGTTAGTTGAGACATGTCTTCAGCGCTACGGAATTGAAGAATTTGAGATTTTGTCAACATTCAATGGAGCAAAGATAGAGGGTCTCCTACTCCAACATCCGTTTTATGACCGACAATCATTGATAATCTCAGGGGAGCATGTGACATTGGATGCTGGGACTGGTCTGGTTCATACAGCCCCTGCGCATGGTGTCGACGATTTTATCGTTGGTCAACGATATGGTCTTGAGGTTGATAATCCAGTAAATGATGAGGGTAAGTTTCATAGCTCAGTCCCGATTGTTGGTGGAATGTTGGTTTGGGAGGCAAATAAAAAAATCATCGAAGTGCTGAGAGAAAATCATAAATTGCTGCATGTAGTTACCTATGAACATAGTTATCCTGTGTGTTGGAGACATAAAACACCTATTATTTTTCGTGCCACAAAACAATGGTTTGTTGGACTAGATAACGGAAAAGATTCCATCAGGGATCTCGCGGCTAAAGCTATTGCTGAGACCTCTTTTTATCCGAGCTGGGGGCGTGCGCGCTTAGAGGGCATGATAAATAATCGGCCGGACTGGTGTGTGTCGCGACAGAGAAGTTGGGGAACTCCTATGTCATTAATTGTTCATGCTGAGACTGGAGAGTTACATCCTGACACACCAAATCTTTTGGAAATGGTAGCAAAACGCGTCGAGGAGAAAGGTATAGATGCCTGGTTTGAACTCGATTTAGAAGAGTTATTTGGTCAAGATGCTAAGGAATGGAAAAAAGTACGGGATACGCTTGATGTTTGGTTTGATTCGGGGACAACCCATAACAGTGTTTTATCAAGACGTGGCGATCTTACAAAGCCTGCGGATTTGTATCTAGAGGGCTCTGACCAACACAGAGGTTGGTTTCAGTCGAGTCTGTTGACTGGGTGCGCGATCGATGGAAAGGCGCCTTACAAGGGCTTATTAACACATGGCTTTGTTGTAGATGGTAACGGAAAAAAAATGTCCAAGTCGATGGGCAACGTTATCGCGCCACAAAAGATTTCGGATACTCTCGGGGCTGATGTTTTGCGGCTTTGGGTTGCGGCGACTGATTATTCCGGTGAGTTAAATATTTCTGATGAAATCTTGAAGCGGGTTGTGGAGAGTTATCGACGTATCCGTAACACTCTACGATTTTTGCTTGCGAACCTTAGTGATTTTGACATTAAAGCAGATAGGCTTGAGCCGAGTAAGTGGCTTGAGGTGGACCGTTATGCGTTGCAAATGACACAGCGACTCCAGAAAAATATTGAAAAGGACTACGAGCGGTTTGAGTTTCATCATGTTGTTCAAAAATTTCAAACGTTTTGTTCCGAAGATCTTGGAGGATTTTATCTGGATATTCTAAAGGACCGTCTATACACGAGTGCGGAAAATTCGACTGAAAGGAAGTCTGCGCAAAATGCCATGTGGCACATTACAAATTCATTATTGCGATTGATGACGCCAGTATTATCTTTTACCGCAGAAGAGGCTTGGTCAATATTTGTTGGAGACGACAATGATTCTGTCCTGTTACATACCTGGTATGAATTTCCAAAAATCGATGAGGATCTGCTTATAAAATGGGATGACTTGAGACGGATGCGAGCAGTTGTTCAGAAGAAATTAGAAGAAAAACGTAGCGCGGGTGATATTGGTTCTTCTCTACAAGCTGATGTAATAGTGACCGCCTCAGGCAAAGATTACGATGCACTTAGTTCCATTGAGAATGATTTGCGGTTTTTGTTCCTAACATCCTCTTTGGAACTGCTTAAGGGCGACAACCAAGAGTTTTTGGCGGAAGTTAACAAAAGTGTGTATCAAAAATGCGAGCGATGTTGGCATTACAGGCCAGATGTCGGTTCTGTATCCGAGCATGAAACAATTTGCGGTAGGTGCGTTAGTAATTTATCGGATGGTGGTGAGCAAAGACAGTATGTTTAGTCCATCGCGTTCATTAGGTACTCGAACTTACGTAAGGTGGTTAGCTTTAACGTTAATGATCGTGATTCTTGACCAATATACAAAGCGGATCATTATCGAAACGATGGGACCGTTTGACGTCAAGGACGTTTTTCCATTTCTGGCAATTGTGTTTACGATGAATCCAGGAGCGGCCTTCAGTTTTCTGGCTGATGCGTCGGGTTGGCAAAGATGGTTTTTTTCGGTTGTTGCAATCATTGCAGTGGCGCTCTTACTGGTAATGCTTTATCGGAATACAAAAGACCGACTTTTGTCTCTCGGATTCGTTTTGATACTTGCGGGTGCGATAGGTAACTTGATTGATCGTGTTTTGCTTGGAGCGGTCGTAGATTTTATTTTGATTCATTGGCGTAATTTTCGTTGGCCAGCGTTTAATGTTGCAGATTCGTGTATCACAATTGGGGCCGGTATCCTATTATTTGACGGCCTTTTTAGAAAACGGCCTGACTTTACATAGTAAGATTACGTATGACTATTAATGATTCCTCCTTACCTGAATTGCACCTGGCGAATCCCCGCGGTTTTTGTGCTGGAGTGGATCGAGCGATTGAGATTGTCGAGCGAGCTATTAATAAATATGGGGCTCCGATTTACGTCAAACATGAAGTCGTACACAATAAATACGTGGTCGATGGCCTTAAAGAGAAAGGAGCCATTTTCATTGAAGACTTAGATGAGGTCCCAGAAGGAAAAACGTTAATTTACAGTGCTCACGGAGTTTCATTGCAAGTTAGGATGGATGCGAAGCGGCGGAAACTGAAGGTGTTTGATGCAACATGTCCTTTAGTGTCGAAGGTCCATGCTGAAGTTATTCGTCATCGAAAAAAGGGTCTAGAGGTGATTATGATTGGGCACAAGGGACACCCAGAAGTCGAGGGAACGATGGGGCAGGCTTCGAGTGGAATTTTACTAGTTGAGAGCATCGATGATGTCAACGAACTCGTGGTAACAGACCCTAAAAAACTTGCGTACGTAACGCAAACAACGCTCAGTGTCGATGATGCAGCAAAAATTGTTGAAGCATTAATTACAAAGTACCCGAAGATTAAGGTGCCGGCGAAAGAGGATATCTGTTACGCGACGCAAAATCGTCAAGACGCAGTCAAATCGTTAGCTGAACATTGCGATTTGATTATTGTTGTTGGTTCCGCCAATAGCTCTAACTCTAACAGGCTTCGTGAGGTGGCGGAGACAAAAGGCGTTCGAGCGTTTTTAATCGATCGCGCAGTAGATCTTAAGGCTGACTGGCTAAGTGGAGTGTCGAAAGTCGGTGTTACTGCCGGCGCGTCTGCTCCAGAGGTGCTCGTTTGTGCAGTAGTAGATCGGTTACAGACTTTAGGAGTTGACGTCGTAAAAGAGTTCTCAGGTATTCAGGAAAAAGTAGTGTTTCATGTTCCGGGCTCCTTAAAGAGAAAGACCTAAAAATTTCTGGTATCTTAATTATTAAACTTATAACGTTTAAGTGAGTACTTTGTTATGGAACCATTGGTAGCGAAATCGGACTTGTCGGAGCATTTGAGATTGCGTGGGATTACACCAACTAAGCAGCGCCTAATAATCGCAGAGATTCTTTTTGATAAGCGACAGCACGTGAGCGCTGAACAAATATTGGATAAGGTTGTTAGAAGGGATGCTACTGTTTCTAGGGCAACGGTGTATAACACACTCAACCTCTTTGTCGATAAAAAGCTTATAACGGCGTTAATTATTGACAAGTTTAAAGATTTCTACGATACCAATACGTCAAGTCATCATCATATTTACAACGTTGATACCGGAGATCTGACGGACGTTTCGCCCGATCATGTTGTCATCTCGCGCTTGCCATCCTTACCTTCTGGAATGGAGTTAGAGGGTGCAGATGTTGTCATTCGGGTTCGAGGGACATCGCTGACCTAAATTAAAAAATAATAATCTGTTCTTTATTAATGGCTACAGCTGAGATTCTATTTAAAGAATAGAAGCGGTTTTTTCTTTTGGAAGGAGTTACATTGAATTACGAAAATATCTTAGTAGAAAAGCGCGGTAATGTCGCATTAATTACTCTTAACCGACCGAAGGCATTGAACGCGTTATCGCCTGATCTTATGCGTGAGGTGTCTTTTGCAGTTGACGAGTTGGAGAGTGATTCAACCGTGGGCTGCTTAGTTGTTACCGGAAGTGAAAAGGCATTTGCTGCGGGAGCAGACATCAAAGAAATGAAAACGAAAAGTTACATGGATGTGTATATGTCAGATTTCATTACCGCTGAGTGGGAACGAATTGCTCGATGTCGAAAACCGGTAATTGCTGCTGTCGCTGGATACGCCCTTGGAGGAGGATGCGAACTGGCTATGATGTGTGATTTCATTCTTGCAGCAGAAAATGCCAAATTTGGTCAACCTGAAATTAATCTCGGTATTACTCCTGGAGCTGGTGGTACTCAAAGATTACCGCGTTACGTTGGCAAGTCAAAAGCTATGGAAATGGCGTTATTGGGCCAAGCTCGAATGATGGATGCAGCTGAAGCTGAGCGATGTGGCTTGGTCAGTCGAATCGTGCCCTCCAATGATCTTATTGATGAGGCTATTGGCACGGCTCAAAAAATCGCCGAATTGAGTCAACCGATTGTGATGATGACAAAGGAAAGTGTAAATCGAGCTTATGAAACCACATTAAGCGAAGGGGTACGCTTTGAGCGGCGCTTATTCCATTCGGCATTTGCTACTGAAGACCAAAAAGAGGGTATGGCTGCGTTTGCAGAAAAACGAAAGCCGGACTTCAAACATAAGTAGGTAATCTCCTGCAGAGATCCTCGGGTTTCATATATCTTTCTCCATTTATAATAAGCGGTTCGCGCTGTTGTAGCTCAGTTGGTAGAGCAACTGATTCGTAATCAGTAGGTCGGCAGTTCGATTCTGCCCAACAGCACCACTCGCGTTTTGACCATCAAACGCTACCCGTGATCAAGAGAGCTCCTGTTTCTTGGATTTTCGGATATCGTCAAGATCAATAACAGCAACTAATGGGAGTAGTAATGACGAATGATTTGACCATAGAGAGAAGCCAGGCGCTATCTAAGATTGCTGATCGCTTCCAAAGAGTTTGTGGTACGTCTCTAGGAGATTTAATCTGGGTATACGCAGAGAGCGAAGCTTCTAAAGGTAAGGAATATGGGTGCTATTTGATTGGCAGAATGACGAGCATGCACAACAATTTATTCGAAGGTGAAGCCCGTTTACTAGAAGATCATTGGGAATTTGCTGAGCATTTGTTTTTACCCTTTGTGCAATGGTCAATTTCTGAAAGGGTGTTTTTTTTAAAAAGGTGGGTGCAAGGGCTAAATGCTGATTTTCCGGAACAGGTGAAGGGGGAATATCTAGAAGCAATCGATAGGCTAAGACTGGAAATTAACTAGGTAGGCGTAACGCGCTTTTTAAATCTTGAAACCTAATGCTGATATTTAAGTCGTTATACTGCTTGTAAGTTTCAGCTTAATCCAAAAAACTAATAAGTGAGTGCCTAAAAAAAGAGGGAAGCAGAATGAAATTATTAAATTTTTTATTATGTTTTATTTTACTACTTCCGGCTTTATCCAAAGCAGAGACAGATGGTGGTGATTTGCTCGAGATGATGCAGCATCCTAAAGGCCGCGATGCAAGTCAACCCTTTATTGATGACGTTTGGTTGAAATGGAATAACGGTTTGTTTTGTATTCCTGAGCAAAATATTCAGGACGCAACATTTGCAGCTGTGTTGGACTATCTTGAAACGCATCCGGAGGTCCTTTTTCGACCAAGACGCTATGTGATCGTGCAGGCGCTTAGGGCGGGTTTTCCATGTAATAAGGATTGAATTCTCTATAGTATTTAGCGATAAACGAGTACAGCTATCGAGCTATGAGTTAAAACTTTCATAGTTTCACTGCCAAGCAAGAGATTAGCGAGACCCCGCCTTCCGTGGGAAGCCATGAAAATCAGATCGCATTTGTGTGCTGTCGCGGTCTCAATTATGCCTTTCCATGCATAATCAATTTTTTGACAAACTGCTTCCGCCTTAATGTTGGCCTTCTGGGCATGGCTGATGATTCTGCTAACAAAAAGGTTTGCGCGTTGATCTGCTTCTTTTTCAAATATGCCGATAATAGAGTCACTAGGGCCAGACTCGGGAAAAAGCATGTAGGACGTAGAGGGAATAGCGTGAAACGCGACGACTTGAGCATTATTTTCTTTTGCAAAACGTATTCCCTCTTGAGCCGCTTCCCAACATAAATCAGAACCATCCGTCGGAATTAGTATTTTCTGATACATATTACTTCCTTACGATAACTGGGTAATATAAACATATCTTAGTTTTACGCATTTAACCAATTGTCTAATTCGGATCGAGACTCCTATGAAGATTACTGACGTCAAAGTTCACATTTTGCAAAGTAAGTTGGAACAACCTTTTGCTTTTTCGCAAGGATGGGTGCGAGTTAGATCAGCTACCATTGTAGAGATCCATACGGACGCCGGTTTAATAGGATGGGGTGAGGCCTTCACCCAAGGCCTTGAATCGCCACAAATAGCGGCTTCAACTATTGAATACTCTCTGAAGCCGCTAGTCCTAGGTGAGAACCCCAAAAATGTGGAAGTCTTATGGCACAGCATGTACAACCAAACGCGTGATTTTGGGCGTAAAGGCTCAGTCATGGCTGCAATTAGCGGAATAGACATCGCTGTATGGGATATTTTGGGTAAATTTTATCAAGTACCCGTGAGTCAATTGATCGGGGGGCGATTCAGAGCGTCTGTCCAGCCTTATGCAACAGGCTTTTATAGAGTTACGGGTGAGAATGAAGGAGATCGGCTGGCAGAAGAGGCGATTGCGCATAATGATGCAGGTTTTAAGGCAATGAAGATCAAACTTGGTTTCGGGGTTAACGACGACATTAAAGTGATGCGCCAAATTGGACGTGCGATTGAGGGACGCGATGTCGAGTTGATGGTCGATACCAATCACGCTTATGGACGGACAGAAGCATTACGACTAGGTCGAGTTCTAGACGAATACGACTTACGTTGGTACGAGGAACCAGTCCCAGCAGAGGATATTGGTGGCTATGTTGAATTACGTCAAAAGTTAAAAACAGCGATTGCTGGTGGTGAGAACGAACACTCAATCTATGGCTTTCGTGAATTATTGAACTGTCATGCAGTTGATATTGCCCAACCTGATATTGGCTCTTGTGGTGGGATCACTGGTGCGAGACATATTTTCACCCTGGCGCAAGCAAATGGAATTGAAGTGAACCCTCATGTTTGGGGATCTGGAGTTGCTCAGGCAGCGTCTCTCCAGGTATTAGCAGCGCTACCGAACGCGATCCACTCTTTGTACGCAAGACAACCTATTTTAGAGTATGACCGTTCATCACATCCATTTCGAAATGATTTGGTTGATCGGCCGCTGTCGCTAAATAAGGATGGAATGGTGGAAATTTCAGATAATCCAGGTCTCGGCATAGAGGTCAATCGAGCGATAATTAATAAATATAAGGTTAATTAGGCTTTTGATAGGAGATTAATATGGATGTTAGAGATCTCTATGAGGCGTCTTATCTAAGGACAAATTACAGAGCTCTCTCCGGCCAACACTACATAGATTTTCGTATCAATAATGTGGAACGATATCGCCCTTGGCGTTTGACTAATCACCTCGTCAACAAGTGGGCTTTTATCTCTTCAGAAAATCCTAATTCTATTCTATTAACTGAGCAAGAAAATGCAGTGAGGAGCGCAATGTTGTTGCGTTACTTACGTAAGAGAAATTTACGATACTTCTTGGGTTTAGGCATTCCAGATTCGGATGATTGGCCTACTGAGTTAGGTTTTTTTGTTATAAATATTAACCTTTTGGAGGCTAAGAGGATTGGTTATAAATTTCAACAGAATGCTATTGTGTTTTCCAGAGTACTCAAGCCTATTGATCTAATCTGGTTAGATTGAGTTTCTTTTTCTAAATCTTTCATTGAAATTTTTTAACGAATCTTTGATCGATATGATTTTTCCATTTCCAAATTAATTGACCGCTGGCGCATAATATATTTTTTGAGGCTACTGCGTTTTTATCGCCAGTACTAATTAAGGCGAGCGAGTTTTTCTGTGGCCTATATGCCTGAAGTGGCATACCACGTAACTTGTTATTGATGTTGGTAGCAAGTACGTGCGCTTGTTTGATTGCATAGACTCCAGATTTCGGGTAAGTCAAACCTTCAATAGAGGCAACATCTCCAACGGCAAAAAGGTTGCTGATATTTTTTACCTGAAGAAACCTGTCAGTTGTTATATATCCGTTTGCTGTTGTAGGCAATTCAGATAATGTAGGCCAACGAGTTGGTGCTGCACCGGTAGCCAAAATTGTGAAATCTGATGGAATAATTCTTTTTGATTCGATTTTAATGCTATCTTTGTTCACCTCATTCACGGTTGCGTTGTAGTAGGTCGTTATACCCCTTTGGTGAAGGATTCTATGAAATTTTCGCCGTACTGCTAATGAATGTGTATCTAAAATATCGTTTCCGGCTGTTATCAGAGAATATTCTAGATTGTTGTATCCTTTGCCATTAGCTTGGTATTGCAAAGCCAGTGCTATTTCTATACCAGCTGCTCCGCCACCTACGATCGATATTTTATGTTTAGTATGCTTTGGGGATTGCCCAACATCAGCAAGAAATTCTTCAATTTTATGTGCTAAACCAATGAGGGGCTTCATGGGAATTGCCCACTCTTTGATGCCGGTTGCCGATGTGCAGTTTGGGATTGAGCCCGTATTGATGGATGCAAGGTCGTAGTGATAAGTCTCGCTTTCGGTGAGTATTTTTTGCTCAGTTGGTAAGATTTTTGAAACCGATTGTTGTATAAAGCTACAGTTATATTTGTTACATAATCTTTGAAGATCGATATGACATTCTTCGAATGTGTAATGACCCGAGATTAATCCAGGAATCATCCCTGAGTATGAGGTGTGTGTCTCACTGCTAATCAATATCAATTTGCAATCGTTAAGTAACGACCCTTCGCCTAAACGATAAATTGCTTCTAGATGGCTATGTCCTCCGCCGATGAGTATGATCGTCTTCATTTTGTCATTTTTAGCAATCACGCCGAAGTAAGTGCATTTATCAATTGATTACGGACTTAACTCGTTAAAGGTCGGTTGTTACGCTAGGCATTTGCTGATTTAACCGCTTAAAGTCGGCGAATTGATCTACGTCCCACAGTGTAGGCAGTTCTGCCCATGAATAATGGTTTTTTTTTAAATTATGTCTGACTTGTCTCATCACTAAGTTACTCCCCCATGTGACCTTTTGGAAGATTGAGGATGAGAATGAAACCGAACCAATTAAAGAAAATCCACCATCCTCAACAGGGATAAACACATATTCATGGTTGTCTAAAAGCGAAAAAGCCCTAAGCAAGATTTCTTCATCGATGATAGGACAGTCACAACCGATTAGCACGACTTTCTTATGTTTTTTCAGCCCGTGAATGAGTGAGGAGGCCATTCGCTCGGCTAAAGATTCGCCAACTTGTACTTTTAAGGCTGGGTTAGAATCTAAGCTCGTGAAAAAAGGATGATCGATGTCTGGCGTACTCCAAATCTCAATTGCAGGTGATACTTTTGTCGCGACGTTCAAAATATGAAGTGACATACGCTTGTGAAGTTCACACGACCCACGTGCGCCTAACTCAGGGATAAGTCTTGTCTTGACTTCGCCCTCGACCGGGGCTCTGGTAAATATTTGGATTAATGTGCCTATCTTTTGGTTAGTGTCGTTCATCATGACTTTTTGTACTGGTCATTCAGCCAGTCTGGTGATACGCCGAAAAAAAATAGTAGCCGTAAACTCCACATCTTAAAAATTGTACGTATCGGGCCATAGTGTTCCCACCGTCTAGTTGATGTCTTTATTCGAATATTGCTTACGAATGGTTTTCCTATAGCCTTAAGTTTTTTTGAAAAACTGACATCCTCCATTAATGCAATGGATGGAAAGAGGCCTTGTTCTAAAAAATTATCTTTACGAATAAAAATACCTTGATCCCCCGTAGCAATACGCGTGACTCTTGCTCGAAAGTTCATCATCGATTCAATTACACGAAATATTAATTTTTGATTATCTAATCGTACG
Organism: Betaproteobacteria bacterium TMED22; assembly: GCA_002167745.1. Classification (GTDB taxonomy): domain Bacteria; phylum Pseudomonadota; class Gammaproteobacteria; order Burkholderiales; family Eutrophovitaceae; genus Eutrophovita. The sequence goes on along the minus strand of NHCB01000010.1, from coordinate 93,474 downwards.
TCAAACCAACCCCAATTACGGTTTTGTAGTGCTGTTTCAATAATAGTTTCAAAGTCAAAGTCAATCGTAGAGTCGGCATGTACGAACCATAAATAGTTTCCTCGAGCATATCTTGCGCCAACGTTCATTTGTTTGGCTCGGCCGGACTCTGAATGAAGTACGTGATTTTTTTTGTGGCAAATGACGTTTAGTGTGTTGTCATCGCTACACCCATCGATCACTATGATTTCTGTCGTAGCTGATTTTTGCTTGTGAAGCGCAGTTAGCAAAATGGGAAGGCGCTCCTCTTCGTTACGCACAGGGATGATTACCGATAATGAGACTTTTTGATTCATGACCGAGAGTACTATTTGCGACGACGTGTATTTAATGACCAATCGTAGTGTGTATATTTAATTTTTATCTTGTCACGGTTAACAAAGTCGAGGTCCTTATTCAAAGGAGATGAGTAAGCGCTCAGCCATTCAAGTACCGACCCAGATCGTTGCTCGAAGTCAGCCTTGTACCACTTGAATATCGGCGAAATGTATAAAATCCCATCCTTAAGATGGTTGCGACGATTGTCGGACAGGAATCGGATAGTGTTATCGTGAAGTTGCGCATCAAGAGTCGAGGGTCTATATGCGTGTGGTCTCAGTGCAGGACAACTAATCGAAGCGCAGTTCACAGCCATATGAATTCTCGGTTCATCGAACCGTCCTTTTTCTCGTATTAGTTCATGCTCTATGAAATCTAAACTGACGATGTTTCCGAAAAGACTGAAGCGCTTGTGTTTCCATGGGCTGTTAAATAATGAGCCCAAATCTTTAATAGAGTCTATATTTTCGTGATGTTGTGACACCCAGAAGACGGTGTAAGCGTTATAGACATTTATGAGAAACGCCAGCTGTTCTTCCTTGTTAAATGTCTCGAACTCGTTTTCAGAGACAGCAGCAATTTTTTCTAAGTAGTCCCTCATAATTGCCCGATCCTCGTTAAAACCAGAATAATCGACAGTACTGTTGTGTCCACTCAACTCCCAAGTCACATATTTTTTGAGTAGCAAATTAAATTCGTGATGAGAATGGTCAAAAGCATTTACCGTTGACGTGGTAAGGAGGCTGACCGCCACCATTATTAGTCGGGTGAATTTTTCGTAATGACTCGCGTGATGGGCAGAGTTTGTCATTTGCGCATTATGCGATGATAGGTTTTGAGTATTTTTAATATTGTTTTGGAAGCGTGTTTTCTTTTCCATTCACCAGAAACATATTTGTTAGCTTCAGAAAAAGTGGGATATATATGAGTAGTGGAGAGAATTTTATTGAGACCCAGTTTATGTTTTATGGCAAGTACAAATTCAGAAATAATCTCTGGCGCGTTTTCACCAACTATCGTTACCCCAATAATTCGATCTGTATTTGGACTTGTTAAGACTTTCACGAAGCCATGATCTTCAGAATCAGTAATCGCGCGATCTAATTCGTCTAGTCCGTATGTGGTCACCTCATAATCGATCTTTTTTTTCGTCGCGTCTTTCTCATTTAATCCTACCCGGGCAACTTGCGGATGTGTGAAGGTGGCCCATGGAACATATGAAAAATCTACAGTAAACTTTTTAAAATAACCGAAAAGTGCATTAACTGCCGCATACCATGCTTGGTGTGCAGCAGCATGAGTAAATTGCATCCTGCCCGTCACGTCACCGCATGCATATATATTTGGGAATTTTGTTTCAAGAAATTCATTAGTAGGTAAAACTATATCTTCTATGGTTATGGCCTCAATGTCCTCGAGGCCATAACCCTGAATATTAGCTTGTCTACCGATGGCAAAAAGGACTTGGTCAAAGTTCAATTTGACCTCGCCGTTAGGACTATCGCAGACTAATGTCTGGATATTTTTTTCTTTTATGAAACCTTTGGCGCGATGGCGGGTGAGAATTGCTACGCCTTCATCTGATAGTTGGTTGTTAATTGTTTCTGAGACCTCAGGATCTTCTTTAAGTAATATGCGATCTTGGGACTCAATCAAAATCACTTCCGAACCCAGGCGTTGAAAGGCTTGGGCTAATTCCGAACCGACCGCACCACCTCCGATAACGATCAAGTTATCCGGGAGATCATTTAAATCCCAGATAGTGTCTGATGTAGAGTAATTGACTTCATTGAGATTGGGCAAGTACGGCACTATGGGACTTGCACCTGCCGCAATAATGATTGAGCGAGCACTAATTTCTTGTTGTCCATTAGGGCCTGCGTACGAGACCGTCCAAGGCGATACCACTCTCGCATCCCCTTTCAGGCAAGTTACCCCAAGTTTTTCATACCGCTCTACAGAATCATGAGGCTCTATTTTCTTTATGATCCTGTGGACGCGTCTCATTACATCTGAGAAGTTAAAGGTAATTTCTGTTTTTTGGATCCCCAATCTCTTGGATTGTCTTGCTTCCTCAATAAAGTGAGCCGTTTTGATCAGCGCTTTTGAAGGCACGCAACCTGTATTGAGGCAATCACCACCCATTTTATGTTTTTCAATGAGGGCGACTTTGGCATGCACAGCGGCACCAATGTAGGACGATACAAGTCCAGCGGCGCCTCCCCCAATAACTATAAGGTTATAGTCAAAGTTTTTTGGTTTTGACCAGTTGGTATAGATTCTTCGTCTATCAATCAGGTCTGATAGAAATTTTGCGGTTATCGGAAATAATCCTATGATACAAAGAGAAATAATTAAGTTTACGGATAATATTTCGCCGGCTGAATTAAGCGTGGCCAGCTGAGTTCCTGCATTCACAAATATGATTGTTCCCAGCAGCATTCCGATTTGACTAGCGATATAAAACGTATGGGCCTTAATCGGAGTTAATGCCATCAGCACATTAATTGCGAAGAAAGGGAAAATTGGAACTAATCTGAGTGTTAGAAGATAAAAAGCTCCATCTTTTTTAATTCCGTCATTGATTATTTTTAATTTATCTCCCAGGCGTGCCCTAACAGAGTTTCTTAAAAAATAGCGCGTAATCAAAAAAGCAATAGTCGCGCCAATAGTCGAGGAAAAGGATGCTAGAACTGTACCCCATAATAATCCGAATATAGCTCCTCCGGCGATTGTTAAAATTATGGCACCTGGAATGGATAAAGCGGTAGCTAAGGTGTATATGGCCACATATATCAGGCTTGATTCGATCGGATGATTTTTAAAGTAAATCCTTAGTCCCGAGTAGTTCTCTTTTAAGAATTCAAGATTTAATTGCGCGAGAAAATTTAGAAAAGTGTCCCGAAATAAAATAAATAATATGGCGACTATTACAAACCCAATGATTGAGCTAATCCATTTCTTTTGGAGGTTTGTGATGTTCATATTTTAGGTTTTTGGATAAATAGAGTTTGCGTCACTGATTTGTTAGGTAATTCAAACTATATTCTATGCGGACCAAGTCTGTATAGACATCTTTGAATGAACACGTTTCGAGATTTTCATACCCTTGGAATATTCCACGGAGATGTGTTCGGGCTTTACTGAAGAGCCCCGCTGCAGCTTGAGCCACGTCCAGCAGTACAGCCGAAGCAATGATCCCGGACCGCAATCGATTTACCGTGAATGCGATCTGTATTTAAGTCTTGAATGTGAGTTTTTTGTGTTGAGTCTCCTAAGGGTAGACCAAGCATTTGATTAAAGTCACAGTCAAACAAGTAACCTTCCCAGTCAATAGAGACTAATGATTTACACATAACTGAACTTACGTTTTCTTCGCTATAGTTATCCTTCAATAACTGCATGTATTTTTTAAATTCTCCACGGCTCACTAAGGTACTTCCAAACCGTTTAATAGGCATGTTAGTAATTGTGAGCAGCGTATCAAATTTTACTCCATAGTTTTTGGCCAAATGTTCCTTGTACTCAATTTCTAATGCCTCTTGAGGGGGCGGTAATGACGCCCCTAATGGGTTATAAACCAAATGTAGCTGTAAGTTTGGATCCCCATGACCGTAACCCACGTCATTAAGTAAGCGTAATCCGTCAATACTTTTTTTGAAGACGCCATCGCCTCTTTGAGAATTGACGTTGCTTTCAGAATAGCAAGGCAGTGAGGCCGTGATGGTCACCTGATGATGCGATAAGAAGCTGTGCAGGTCCTCTTGTTTAGGCTCGAATAGAATTGTCAGATTACATCGGTCGATTATTGAGATCCTTCGATCTCGTATCTCTGAGACTAGTTCTCTGAAGTGCGGATTCAGCTCGGGCGCACCTCCAGTGAGGTCAACTACTGTTGGCTTGACCCTATCGATGAATTCAATTACCTGCCGGATAGTATGGCGTGACATTTGTTCTTTTCGGTCTGGGCTGGCATTAACATGGCAGTGGAGACATGCTTGATTACATCGGTAGCCAAGGTTGATCTGTACCGTTTCAATTTTTTCCCTGCTAATGGCAGGGAACTGCTGAGTGTTAAGAAGTGATAGGGTATCGTGCATAAATGACCACTTGGTTATCGGATTATTAACTAAATGTTAACAAAATATAGGTATAACTATTTGTTGTATATATTGAGGTTAATATGAAGCATAAAAAACGACTGATTTTGATTTTGTTCTCTTTTGGATGCTTTCTGGCCAACTCTAACGTCGCGTTGAGTAAAGGCGATCAATTGCGGGTTTTTTCCTCAATTGAGAACGGTGTGGTCTACGTGGAAGTTGAAAGTATCATTAAGGCGCCCCATAAACTCATATGGAGAGTGTTGACGGATTACAATCGGTTAGCGGAATACGTTCCAGGCATGCAATCGAGTCGTTTGCTGCGCTACGAGGGCCATATTGCTTTCGTTGAGCAATACGGAGTGTCCAATTTACTTTTTTTAAAAATTCCAGTTGATGTCATTGTTAAATCTATCGAGATTAAGCCTTATTCTATAAATATTGAGTTAGTGTCGGGAAATCTGGACCATTTATCAGGTGGGTATCATTTGTCTAAAGTTGGAGATGACGATCTTTGGGGTTTATCTTGGTCGGGTTATCTAGATCCATCGTTACCGATACCTAATTTTATAGCAGAGCGTTTCATTCGAAATAATATCCGTCGTCAATTTTTAGGAATCGTTTCTCAGATTGAAAAAGAAAAGAAGAAGTTAGGCAATCATAAGGATATGGGAGATTAAGTTCTGATGTATCAGCGGATAGTGTTTGTGGCGATTTTGATTGTGCTAATGACTGGGTGTGCAATACGCACATCCTCTATTCTCGAGTTTAAAGACAAATACTCTTTCGAAATATCAGATGAGTTTTGTCGTAACTGGTCCAATAAACTTGATAGCGTCATTAAGCAGGATGGCGTTCGTGATTTTGGAGCCACGAGAGTTGAGGGGTATCCTTATCTGAGAGTTAATCGTTTTCTGGCTTCTTTTTCGGACTTAGTTCATAAAGAACCGAGTATATTTAATGACTGGATCTCGGCTATGGTTGATCTTAACTGGGAAGGCCGTCAAATTGAGATCAATAATTTGAGTGAAACTGGACTGTTGATGTTGGGTAATGACCGCCTGACCATTCAGGATGTCGACAGTAGATGTTCAGTCCTCATTAAACGTAGTTATACAGAGAAGCCATTTGATAATCTTTCGCATCTACGTAAACGCGTATCGGTTCCAGATGACTATAGCACTGTCAAAAGAGTATTAGGTTTTTATTCATTTTTGAAAATTCCATTTGTTCAAGGTATCGGAGACTGGCATAAGGAAGCGCGAGATACATTTGACCGATATATGAAAGTTGGCGTCGAAGCTGCTTCCAGTAGGCGGTACGAACCGACTGCAAAAAAAATACTACAACCAAACGAGGTGGCGGAGTTACTGAGGCAGCGCGATTCGCTAGGTCGACTAACGTTGCCTCCAGATCTTCTGTCGAAATTATTTGTTACATATGCGCCTGTATTAACGATTGAGGACTCGGGCGAGTTCGATCGAATTGGGGCGGTGAATTTTTCAAATTCGGGCAAAGCAGGAGTAAACACCTCTGAGCCTACCGTTTACACTCATCTGACGCACACTCGGTTTGAAGGTAAGACACTACCGCAGCTTGTTTACGTCGCTTGGTTTTCAGCGCGTCCTAAAGAGAATATAGGTGATCTTCTTGGTGGTAACTTAGACGGCATTATGTGGCGCGTTACGCTGGATTACGACGGAGGACCATTAGTTTTTGATTCGATCCATCCCTGCGGTTGTTACCACATGTTTTTTCCTACGGGTCGCTTAACACCCACGGTTTCGCCCAGCAAATACACTGAGTGGGCATTCTCACCCAAACAATTTAATGAGGTTACACCTGATTTGGCAGTCAATATTACGGTTCAAACTAAAACACATTATTTGGCTGACGTTGCGTTCGGCACCCGCAAGCAAGAAGCGCGAGTATACGCATTGAGAGACTATAATGACCTTCGCTCGATAAAGACTGCTAAAGGACATAGAAACTTATTTGGAGTAAACGGTATCGTTTCTGGCTCTGAACGTGGTGAACGATTTTTGTTATGGCCTTCTGGCATTGCGAGTCCTGGAGCAATGCGTCAATGGGGTCGACATGCCACCGCGTTTGTCGGACGTCGTCATTTTGATGATGCCCGCTTATTAGATAAGTATTATATTCGCCGCTAAACTAAGACTTTTGTAATAAATTCTCCCATTACTTTCCTGCGTGTAATATTGCTGTATGTTTATGTAGTTAGGTTTAAATAGGCGCGCCACTTCCATTGGGGGATTACGTATGCTCGATATTCGATTTGATAATGTAACCATTATTGACGGAACAGGAGAGCCTGGTTTCTTGGCTTCTTTGGGCGTTAAGGATGGTCGTATCGCCGAGATTGGTACCGTTGAAGCATTGGCAATAGAAACGATAGATTGCTCCGGATTATGTCTTATGCCGGGTATCGTTGATAATCATACTCACTATGACGCCCAGGTGACCTGGGATCCGTACTGTAACCCATCACCTGCGCTTGGAGTAACTACTCTGGTGATGGGTAATTGTGGTTTTACTATCGCGCCATGTCATCCAAGTGATCGCGATATCACCATGAGGAACTTGACCCAAGTGGAAGGGATGTCAATTGATGCGCTACAAAGCGGTATTGACTGGAGTTTTGAGACCTTTCCAGAATATTTGGATATGCTCGAAGGGCGTGGGGTTGCTCCGAACGTGAGCTGTTTCGTTGGGCACTCCAGTGTGAGAACCTACGTGCTTCAGGAAGACGCCTCCAGAAGAGCGGCGACATCCAAGGAAGTTGAAAGTATGAGAGCTATTGTCATCGAGGCCATGGAGGCAGGAGCTTGTGGTTTTGCTACGACACGGTATCCGGGACACAATGGAGAGAATGGGATCCCAATGCCATCTCGGCTTGCTGATGAGGCTGAAATGATGAGTCTCTCCAGCGCTTTGAAAGATCTCGGGCGTGGCGTTTTGATGATGACTAAATCCTTTGATATGGCCATTTCCGATATTGAAAAACTCAGCGCGGCGGCGGAAAGACCTTATTTAATTGCGGCACTTCTGCATTCTCACCTTGTTCCAAATAAGACGTTTTCCGACCTGTCAGCTATAAGGGAGGCCCAGGCGCGTGGTAATCGCTTATATGGCGCGGTATCGCCTTGTCCATTAACTATGGATTTTTCGTTTTGGTCTCCTTATCCTTTGGAAGGTTTTTCATGTTGGAAACCGATGATGAGTCTCAATGCTGATGCATACAAGGCGTCCTTAGCTGATCCAGTTTTCCGAAAATCGTTTATGGACGAGTTGAATGACGGTGAGGTGAAGGTGTTTAGTGGGCAGTGGGATAAAATCCACGTCGCCCAGGTTGGTAATCCTGATAATTTAGTATTCGAAGGAAAATCAATTGCTGTTTTGGCGGATGAGGCGAAAAAGCCTCCTTTTGATTTTATGTTGGATCTAGCGCTCGAAGAAAACCTTGAAACAATGTTTACAGCAACCATTATGAATTCGGACGAAGATGCAGTTGGTCGAATGATGCATGATGAAAATGCAATTATTTCATTATCCGATGCAGGGGCTCATTTGACGTTTTTGTGTGATGCGGGTTTTGGTTTACATGTTTTAGGACATTGGGTGAGGGATAAAGGAATCTTGTCATTGGAGAGGGCGGTGCACAAGTTAACATTAGAACCTGCGAGATTGTTTGGTATTAAGAATAGAGGCTATATCGATAAAGGTGCTTGGGCAGACTTGTTACTTTTTGATCCAAAAACAGTAAACAGGGGACCTTCGCATCGACTACACGATCTTCCAGCAGGTGCTTCACGCTTAACCACTCCGCCCATTGGTGTTCATGGTGTCTGGGTTAACGGGCGGCAAGTAGCTAACGGAAAAGGCGTACTACCTCAGGCACCTCTAGCTGGCCAAGTGATTCGTGAATACGATAGTTTCTAACGTTGCAATCAATTTGGAGTTCAACGCCCCACTGTTTACAGCAATTCCTCTAGCTGCTTGACCAACTTTGCATTCATCGGATCCATAGATGCGGTGAAACTAAAAGCCCGTTCACCGTCTCGAGAAATCAGATATTTGTGGAAATTCCACTGAGGCGCATCACCAGTCATTGTTTGTAACTCTTTGAACACCGAGTTGGTATTTGGGCCGACTACATCTGTTTTTTCGATCATTGGGAAACTCACGCCATAGTTGAGTTTGCAGAAGCTTTGGATATCCTCGTTAGATCCAGGCTCTTGATTGCCGAAATTATTCGCCGGAAATCCAATTACTACGAAATCCTTATCGCTGTATTTTTGATAAAGAGCCTCTAATGCCTCATACTGGGGTGTATTTCCGCAGAAGCTAGCCGTGTTAACTGCGAGAATAACTTTACCTCGATAGTCGCAAAAATCAACAGGCTCACCTGTTAGGTTATTCAAATTGGTGTTCAATACCTTCGGGCAATCGTTTGACATAGCGGTTTGAGTGAATAGTAGAGTGAAAATAAAAAACAAGATATTTTTAAGCATTGAGAAAATTCCCATATTGATTATCGTAAACTAATCTGCTTCAAACTGTTCGCGAGGAACACATTAAATGAATGGACCGCTTAAAGATGTAAAGGTTCTCGAATTGGGGCAATTAATTGCAGGGCCATTTTGCACGAGAGTTATGGCCGAATTTGGTGCGCAAGTCGTTAAGGTTGAGTCTCCGAAAGGAGGCGATCCACTGAGAAAATGGCGAAAGTTATATAAAGAGAAATCTCTCTGGTGGCTTTTACAAGCTAGAAACAAACAATCAGTAACGATCAATTTAAAAGAAAAAGAAGGTCAGGAAATCGTAAGACGCTTAGCGAAAAATGCAGATATCCTCGTGGAAAATTTTCGACCAGGCGCTATGGAAAATTGGGGTTTGGATTATGATTCACTTGTAAAAGAGAATCCTGGTTTGGTCATGGTTCGCTTATCAGGCTACGGCCAAACAGGACCTTACCGCGATAGACCAGGCTTCGGTGCGATTGGCGAAGCTATGGGTGGTTTACGTCACATCACAGGATATCCTGATAGGCCACCGGTAAGAGTTGGTATTAGTTTGGGCGATGCCGTAGCGTCACTATATGGCGTTATTGGAGCGTTAATGGCTCTGAGGCAGCGTGAAATTAGTGGAAAGGGACAAGTCGTTGACGTAGCTCTATATGAGGCGGTTTTCAGTTTAATGGAGAGTATGGTCCCAGAATTTGACTACTATGATTTCGTGCGTCAAAGAACAGGCTCATCGCTTCCAGGAATTGCTCCATCTAACTCGTATTTGACCAAGGATGACAAGTACGTGGTCATTGGTGCTAACGGCGACTCTATTTTCAAGAGAATGATGTTTGCTTTAGGAAGAGAGGACTTAGCAAACGATCCCGATCTGTCACACAACGATGGTCGCGCAAGGCGCAGTAAAGAATTAGATACCGTTATAGGTTCTTGGTGTGCGTTACACGAACTAAAGCATGTTTTACACGTATTGGAGAAAGCTGAGGTTCCCTCAGGGAAAATATATGATGTGCGCGATATTGTCTCTGACGTGCATTATCACGCCAGAAATATGATTGAGAAATATAAATTATCAAAAGATGAGAGTTTACTGATACCAGGGATTGTTCCTAAACTGTCGGACACTCCTGGTAAGACTTATTGGCTAGGGCCGGATCTCGGCGAACACACTGATGAAGTCTTATCCGCGGCAGGATATAAAGCGATGGAGATTGAATATTTTCGCCGCCATAAAATAATTTAAAATTGACCTAGTATCAGGTGCCATGATCCATCGTAAAGAAGGACGCTAAATTGAGCCGTAGTAAAACATCTAGTCTGTTGAATGACGGATATACCAAGCGTCATCTTTGGGCGTGGGCAATGTATGACTTTGCTAATTCTGGCTATACGACTGTTGTTATTACGGCTATTTTTAATGCCTATTTCGTATCGGTCGTTGCTGATAACGCTGTTTGGGCAACTTTTTTATGGACATTCGTGTTGTCGCTTTCATACTTAATCGTAATGATTGTGGGGCCAATATTAGGCGCATATATCGATGTTAGTGGGACGAGGAAAAGAGTTTTGTTGGTGCTCACATTAGGTTGCGCTATGAGTACCGTTTCTCTGTCAAGGGTGGGTCCAGGAGATCTTTGGTTCGCTGCGTTTTTTCTAGTTTCATCGAATATCTTTTTTAGCCTTGGTGAAAACGTCATTGCGTCTTATCTTCCCGATCTTGCAAAAAAAGAAAGGGTTGGTCGTGTATCTGGGATTGGGTGGGCGGTCGGATATGTCGGTGGTATTCTAACGTTGGCATTGTGTCTTGTCGTCATCACTCAGTTGGAGGCTATAGGATGGGAGGCGGAAGAGTATGTACCCGTTACTTTAATCATTACTGGAGTACTCTTCTTCGCCGCAGCATTACCAACGTTTATATATCTCACTGACCATGACGGTAAAAAAATAGCTAAAGTTAGCCATGTGCCCGTAAAAAAAAGATTTTTTGAGACTTTTGATCAAGGTCGTCGGTTTACCGATTTACATCGTTTTTTGCTCAGTACAGTTTTTTTTCAAGGAGGAGTTCAGGCGGTAATAGCCCTAGCCGCGATTTACGCACAAAAGGTAATCGGATTCTCTTTCTCTGAGACGATATTACTAATCATGGTTGTTAACGTTACTGCTGCCCTAGGAGCTTATGGGTTCGGACGTTTACATGATGTTCTGGGCCACCGAAATTCACTTGCCATCATCCTATGCGGATGGATTGGCACGACTGTATTGGCTTGGCTATCCGATGATCGATCAACTTTTTGGATTGCAGCAAATCTTGTAGGATTATTGTTAGGAGCGTGTCAATCTAACGCTCGTGCATTTGTTTCGATTTTGACGCCAACGAATAGACATGCTGAGTTTTTCGGACTTTGGGGTCTTTCGGTTAAGTGCGCATCAATTGTTGGTCCTATCACTTATGGCGGACTCACGTGGCTGACCGGAGGTGACCATCGAAATGCGATTTTATCCTTGGTCGTATTGTTTGTCATAGGTCTTGTTATCCTTCTATCAGTTGATACTGAGCGAGGTGCTTTGGCCGCTGACAACGAGTATTAGTCTCAAATATTTCTGTTAGTTTTTGTTTCGTCTTGCTGATTTAGGCCGAAAAGCATTGCAGAGATTCTTTTGGCAATCAATGTAGGGCCCGCCGATTAAGTCGATACAATAGGGTACGGCAGCAAAAATCCCGTGTGCTATTGCCTGTCCTTCGCGATCTTTTAGTCCTTCCAGCGTCTCTTTAATGGCTTTAGGTTGCCCGGGTAAATTAATTATAAGACTCTGTTTTCTAACGACTGCTACTTGCCGGGAAAGGATGGCGGTGGGAACAAAATTCAGACTGATTTGACGCATTTGTTCACCAAAACCCGGCATTGTTTTGTCTGCGATCGCTAAGGTGGCCTCAGGAGTTACGTCTCTCGGCGAGGGTCCAGTGCCGCCAGTCGTCAGGACAAGGTCACATTTGGCTTGATCAATGATCTCTATCAAGGTGGATTCAATCATTTTTTTCTCATCAGGTATTAGCTTTTCAAAATATTCGATCGGATTTAATATGGCGCTATCTAGCCATTGCTTCAAAGAGGGTAACCCCTCGTCCTTATACACCCCGCTAGAAGCTCGATCGCTGATTGAGACGAGTCCAATACGTATTTTTTCTTCATTCATGTAAACGTTTAATCCTTAGGTCTAGTTTTGTACTAATCCTTAATTTATTAGGACTATAACAAATCGAAATAGTTAATCTCAGTCGCTATCTTCTTCTAAAGAAATAGAAATAACTTTAAATAAGTCTCTGTAAGAGGTTTTTGATTTTGAATTCATTGTCTCGCGACAGCTTACAATTAGGACTTTCAGATTGTTTGAGTCTGTTTTTGGGTAGAGTTTGACGAATTCTTTTAAACCGTTTTCTCCGTTGATCATTCTTTCGCGCCACGATTCCGCCGCGTGTAAGAGCTTTACCTTTTGAGCGGAGGGTTGTTTGATCTCCTCAAGTTGCGCTCGGATTGGCCCAACGTCAACATTTCGCATTATTTTTCCGATGAATTGTAACTGCCTCCGCTTGGCTCCATTTTGAGGAATTTCTTTGGTTTTGAGCACTTCATCTCTTAAGGATTCTGGAAGGTCTAATTTTTTTAAAATGTCCTTAGGAAGTGCGACGAGTGCTTTACCGATGTTTTGAAGCTCTTGCATCTCTTTTTTTTGTTTTGTTTTGCTTGGCCGTGATGAATCCATAAGTCTGATCGGAAATTGGTGGTGGTGCTATCATGCAATACTTAACTCGTATTGAGGGTTCTAAATTTTAAGCATTATCAATTGATGCTAAGTTAATCGTGAGTAATTAAATACAATGTCCCAGAAACAGTTCGCCTACAGCATAGACCAATTCAAAAAAATTGCCCAACAAACTATCAAAACCGCGAAACGCCTAGGTGCGAGTGCTGCCGAGGTTGATCTTAATGAGGGGCTTGGCAGCGCTGTATCCGTGCGGAAGGGTGAAACTGAAAATTTAGAGTACAACCGAGACAAGGGTTTAGGCGTCACGGTCTATGTAGGGCACCGAAAGGGATTTGCCAGCACCTCTGATCTTGGAGAGAAAGCAATCAGTGACACGGTCGAGGCTGCTGTAGCGATTGCTCAGTTGACCGCAGAAGATCCTTTCTCTGGATTAGCCGATCCGAATCAGTTGGCTAAAGATATCGTGGAACTTGATCTTTATCATCCATGGGATATATCGATGGACGAATCAATCGGTCTCGCTCGGGAATGTGAGCAAGCAGCATTTGATGTAAGCCCAGAAATTAAAAATTCGGAGGGTGCGAGTGTGTCTGTTCAGGAAGGTCAGTTCGTATACGCTAATTCAAATGATTTCGTCCATGGGTTCCCGAGTACCCGACATTATATTAGTTGCTCTGTAACGGCCGGTGAGGGCGATCAAATGCAAAGAGATGGTTGGTGGAGTACGGCGCGATGTGCCGATGATCTGGAGGCGGCCCTTGATATCGGGAGACAAGCGGGTCGTCGTGCTCTTGGAAAGGTAGGTGCAAAAAAAATCCCTACTAAAAAGATCCCGGTTGTCTTCGAGGCTCCGATTGCCTCTGGCGTATTGAGGCATTTTATTTCGGCCGTCAGTGGTGGTAGTTTATATCGTAAACAATCTTTTCTAGAGGGCGCTATCGGAGAAAGTGTCTTTCCCGAATTTATCTCAATTAAAGAGGATCCATTCGTGCGGCGTGGGCTATCCAGCTCTGCCTTTGACAATGAGGGCGTCCAAACTCAAAAGCGCTCAATTGTGTCATCTGGAAAGGTAGAGGGTTTATTTTTAAGTACCTATTCAGCGAAAAAACTGGGACTGACGTCAACTGGAAATGCAGGCGGAGCCCATAATCTGTCCGTTCATGCTGGAACTCATACGCATGAATTCAGTGAATTATTAAACATGATGGGTACAGGGTTTCTAGTTACAGACTTACTTGGCCACGGAACTAACATGGTAACTGGAGATTATTCCCGTGGTGCATCGGGATTTTGGATTGAGGACGGAGAAATAATTCATCCAGTTCAAGAGGTCACTGTCGCTGGGAACCTCAAAGATATGTTTAAAGCGATTCAAGGTGTTGGTAATGACTCTTTAAATCGCTCTTCATTTAAAGTTGGCTCTTTGTTGATTGATTCAATGACTGTTGGTGGTGATTAAGCTGAGGGAAGATGACTCGAGTTCGAATCCGGATGATGACGGATATTCGACTTCTACACGACAAGCTTTGCTGGTTTTTTTGCCGTTTGCCGTTGGATATTTTTTATCTTATTTGTTTCGTTCTGTTAATGCGGTTATCGCGCCAAACCTCATTTCCGAATTTGACTTAAGTGCCAGTCAGTTAGGACTTCTAACATCGGTTTATTTTTTAACATTTGCATCATTGCAAATCCCAATTGGTGTTTTTTTAGATCGATTTGGTCCGCGGCGTGTTAACGCTACTCTATTGGTTCTGGCATCTATCGGTGCCCTGATATTTTCGAAAGCGGATGATTTTCAAACACTACTGCTGGGCCGAGCGTTTATAGGCTTTGGTGTGGCCGCTTGTCTGATGTCGAGTATTAAGATTTTTTCCCAGTGGTTCCCAAAGGAAAAACTTCCTGAGATGACGGGAAGAATTATGTTTGTGGGCGGACTTGGGGCAATTTCTGCAACGGCACCAGTAGAGTTTATGCTCGCTTTTACTGGGTGGAGGGAAATTTTCGTAGCTTTATTTTTTGCCACTGTTATTGCCTCAGCTCTTATTTTTTATATTGCTCCTGACAAGAAAAACACCTATGCCATTGGTTCGACGAAAGATCAATTAATTGGTGCGCTGAACGTATATAAAGCGCCAATATTTTGGCGTTTAGCGTTAGGTTCGGTGCTGCCACAAGCGTTTAACATGTCGGTTCAAGGATTATGGGCTGGACCTTGGTTATCAGACGTAGCTGGGTTAGAACGATCCGGTGTGGCATTACACTTGTTGATATTAGGGCTTGCTACGATGCTCGGCTTTTTATTCTGGGGAGCATTTGCGACGCGTATGAGTCGTCGTGGTATTCAGCCTATATTAGTTCTCATCTGGGCCACGATCGCTTATATGGCTTTGCAGCTCCTCTTGGTTTTGGAGGTCACTCAGATGTCATGGATAATATGGATTGGGTGGGGATTGCTCGGCACATCGGGTAGCCTAGCATTTTCGATTATTTCTCATAGTTTTCCTGCCCAACTGACTGGTCGCGCTACAACCGCGTTAAATCTATTGGCATTTCTTACCGCCTTCGCGTGCCAGTGGCTGTTCGGTATTATATTGAACCATTGGGATGCTGCGGAGGGTGGTGGTTATGCTCCAGAGGGATATGTTTGTGCTTTTAGTATTTTTTTGTTTCTTCAGGTGTTAGGCTTTACTTGGATGTTCCTTGGATACTTAAAACATCAACACGCCAAAAAAGTTTGATAAAGATTAAAAACACATGATAGAGAATGTAAACAGTAAGTTACCGCTGCTCAAATTGATATTTGGTGCGGCAATCTTTGCCTACGAGAAGCGTTTCGTGCTTGCCCGTTCGCTTTGGTTGCCATTTGTGATTGGTATGTCCTTATCTTTTGCCGATTCTTTTGGAGTTGATGTCGGTGGAGAGCTTGGCGTGACTGGAGAGGGTAATGAACTATCTGCCGATACCAGGAGTTTTGGGTTAATGTATTTTGTCGTTATCGCTATGTTTTTCATAACAATTATTGCGTCTGTGCGTGCATATCGAGTGTTATTGGAATGTGATCTTGCTGAGCGCTCACCAATTTCCTGGGGTTTATCCGAAACTAAGTTCACTTTGGCTATGTTTTCCTTGGGAATGATTTTTATGTTCGTATTGGCTATATCGAGCACTATTCTTGTCAGTATTTTTAACGTTTTTGGAGACATTGGTTTTTTTGCGATGGCGAACTTTTTACCACCAATTTATATCGCTGCGCGTTTAATACTCGTCTTTCCAGAGGTGAGTAAAAATCCGGATATTGGCGTATTCGAGGCTTTGAAATGGTCATGGCTAGCGACCAAGGGAAATGGTTTGGTTTTAATGCTGCTTGCTGTGATCTTTCCTTTAGCGATTGCGCTTGGCATTAATTGGTTTAGCTCTACCGGAGTCCCCTTAGCCGAGTTTATCGGTGCTGTATTGGTTTGGCTGGTATTGCCGTTTGAAGTCGCTCTGATCGCTCTAAGCTATTCGACTATACAAAGACTTAGGTCGAGCTCAATCGATTCCACAACAAATGAATTAAACGATTAAGACTTGTTTGAATTAACGTTTGGAAATGATCGGTAGGAGCTTTTGATGTGCATCGATCATGGTTTTTTCGGTGATGGGCCAGTCAACACATGCATCGGTAATTGACACGCCATATTCCATTTGGCTTGGGTCTTTAAGAAGTTTTTGGTTTCCGGCTCCAATATTGCTTTCGAGCATCATACCTATAACGGATTCGTTCCCGTCAACTACTTGATTGACGCAATCATTAAAGACCAGAGGTTGTAAGTTATGATCTTTATTTGAGTTTGCATGACTGCAATCGACAATGATATTCGAGGGTAAACTTGCCTCTTTAAGCTCTTTTTCGACTAAAGAGATCGAAACTGAGTCGTAGTTGGGACCATTCGAACCTCCACGCAGAACGATATGACCATAACGATTACCCTTGGTGTGTGTGATCGCTACTTGGCCGTCGCTATTGATGCCTAAGAAACTGTGTGGGTTAGATACCGAGTGAAGGGCGTTAACCGCTACCGAAAGACCGCCATCAGTGCCATTTTTAAATCCAACCGGAGATGACAGTGCGCTAGCCATCTCTCGATGGGTCTGGGATTCAGTTGTGCGAGCACCAATGGCGCTCCACGAAATAAGATCGCCTAAATATTGTGGGCTAATTGGGTCCAGAGCTTCCGTCCCAGCTGGTAATCCCATTTCATTGATGTCAATTAGTAAACGTCTAGCGATACGAAGCCCTTCTTCGATGTCAAAGGACTCATCCATGTGTGGATCATTAATAAGTCCTTTCCATCCGACCGTCGTGCGAGGCTTTTCAAAATAAACGCGCATCACGATCATCATCGTCTCAGATACTTTCTCTGAGAGTGCCTTTAGTCTGTTGGCGTAATCCATAGCGGCTTTCGTGTCGTGTATCGAGCAAGGCCCAACAACGACTAGAAGACGCTTATCACTTCCGTCTAAAATAGACTCAATAGATTTTCGGCCCTGGATGATTGTCGACGTTGCTGTTTCAGGAACGGGTATTTCTTTTTTTATAATTTGTGGAGTCGATAGTATCTGTTGAGTTTTAACGTTTAAATTGTTAATAAGTTCTTGTGTCATGGTCTGGGTGATTTGCTTTTATATTTTTTGTGTTTAAACGGTACTTGACTGTGCGATTCTTAGCTTTCAACGCTCGTTATATTTTTGAATGAATGTCGGAGCGGATATGCTTAAATACGTATGTAGATTATCTCATTTTCTTATTAAGTGCCCAAATAATGAGTCTAGTATGATCTTGTTCAGTCTGTCATTAACAATGGCTTATAACGTTTTAACCGTTATCTTTTCATCTCTAGTTTCTTTTTTCGATAATGTATTTCTTAATGGGCTCCCAAAAGTTTCTGATTCAATTTCGAAGATATCACCGTCTTTTGTTTCAATATTTTTAGTAAAACTGCCCGTTGCTGCGCCAAAAAAATGAATATGGACGTCGCCTGGTCGTCTGAACTCTGTGTATTTGAAGTGATGATGCTCTAGATTCTCAATTGAATGCGACATATTTTTATTTCCTGATAGCCAGTCTTCCTCCCAAATGACGTTGTCAGACCTGAGTAGTCTTGCCTTACCTGTGACGTCATCAGGTAATTCTCCAATTAATAACTCTGGCCCGTATGAACAGTGCCTCAATTTTGAGTGAGCCAGATAGAGATAATTTTGTTTTTCCATTACGTGATCAGCATATTCGTTAGCTAGTGCATATCCGACACGCCAAACGCTACATTTTTCATCGACCACGTATATACCAGCGATCTCGACCTCTTCACCACCATCTAGTGCGTACGTTGGCCAACTAAGTTGCGCCTCTGGGTCGACAACCCAGTCGCCATTCCCTTTATAGAACCATTCAGCTTGTGTTCCAATTTCTGCAGTCTCGGGTTTCCCGCCATCAAGACCCCATTTGAACATTTTCATCGAGTCCGTCATCGAAGACTCATCTTCAGACAGTTTTGTATGCATTGAGTTTCGAGCGGCCGCGCTTCCAAGATGAGACAACCCGGTTCCTGTGATGAATTGATGGTAGGGATCAGGATGGTGAAACGGAATATGAATTCTCTTATCTGAGGTGATCTTTTCGATTAGATCCTTCTCGTCACTGATCCGCTCCTCAATGACTCCCTCAATGGATTGTCTTTTTCTTATAGCCTCCATAGCGAGTTCGTAAGTGTTGGTAGCCCCCCTGATCGTGCGTACGTTCCCATCATTAGAAACTGTGCCGACTCTTCTAGCGCCATCTTTTCCTCTGTATTGAATGATTCTCACGATTACCCTCCAGAATTTTTTTGTTTTGATATTTAATTACGGATTTGTTTATTCTAATGAAACATTTATATAAATCTATAATGATTGAAAATCTATAATTTAGTATTTAGTAATTAATTAGAGGATTGAGAATAATGCAAAAGCGAGTAAATGGCGTAACACTTAATTACGAAGTTTTTGGTGAGTCTGGTCCTTGGGTCGTTTTAAGTCATTCGTTGTTGTGTGATTTAACAATGTGGGGGCCGCAAATAGACGCGTTAAAGAATAATTATCGCGTATTAGCATTTGACACACGTGGACATGGTGGAAGTGAGGCGACAGAGGGAGCTTATTCATTTGATCAATTAGCGTCCGATTCAAAAGCGTTGCTTGATAGTTTGAAGATAAATCGTCCTCACTGGGTGGGTTTGTCCATGGGAGGCATGATTGGAATGACTTATGCGATTAACTTTCCCGACTCCTTCTCTTCATTAGTGTTGTGTAATACGACGAGTCGAATGCCCCTGGAAAATCAATCCGTTTGGCAGGAAAGAATCGACTCAGCAAAAAACCACGGAATAAAGAGTATGGTGCCTGGAGTTTTGGCGCGATGGTTTACGAAGTCTTTTCTCAGTCAACCAAGACCGGAGTTAGATTTTATTTCGAATCTCATACAGCAGACATCTGTCACTGGATATATCGGATGTTGCCATGCCGTTTCGAAAGTTAATTGTACGGATCGGCTCAATGAGATTAACGTACCCATAAAAATAATAGCTGGTGATGCGGATATGAGTACGCCTGTTTCTATGTCGTTAGACATACAATCCGCGGCATCGGGATCGGATCTTTCAGTAATTAAGAACGCATCTCATTTGTCCAATATTGAGCAACCTCAGCAGTTTAATGAGGCGATGCTTGCCTTTTTAAATCAGTACTCGAGCTAACAGTTAGATAAGAGTACTTAGATTCATAGGTTTTGGGGAATAATCGTTATATCAGAGGTAGGCTTTGAAATCAGTTTGCGTAAAATTTGGAATGTATCATGATCGAATTTTGTAGGGGGAGATAACCGATACTCGGACGGCTCATTTTGTCCTTCTATCTTATAATCCAAATGCGTCCAGTTGTTGACTGTATGTTTTTCTATAAGCCCGCTGAGTTGACTTTTTTCCACTAAAAGTACTGCTCCTTCAAAAGGCCAATTGGGAATTAAATACCTATTTAACGCCATTGATAGTCGCATTGCATGGTTGAGGTTTGGTTCCCTGTTTACGCAGACACCCTTACAGTTTCCTAATTGATGGGAAAAGCAAGGGCCCTCTCCAGACTCTAAGCCTAATTTTTTCAAACATAAATTATGAACTTTCGCTAAATCCTTAAGTGTTTTTGAAGCTTGTTTGTGGGTCGCGAAAATACCATATATCGTGCCAAATGGAATTTCTTCAAAACTAGATAGCGTTTTGATCAACGGTGTTTTTGGTTGATCGATGGGGTCCCAATGAATGGTAAAGCTATCTTCTCGTTGGCGTAGTTGTCGATTAAAGATTGGACTCAGCGTCTTTACGAGCTGAGATTCAAGCATTAATGCACCAAGTTCGCCAGCTGATTCACACCAATCGATTTTATTTATATTTTGGTTGATTTTAAGATCTTTTTTGTTTGAATGGTCTCCACTGAAGTGCGAAATAACACGCGAGCGAATATTCTTACTTTTCCCAACATATAAGACGCAGTCGTTCTCACCTTTGAAAATATATATACCTGGGCAAGCGGGGATGGAATCGATGGTTTCTTGATCGATTCCGTTCGGTAGGGAGGGTTCTTTGATGAGTCTTTTAATGGATGACGAGATTAAAGAAGGTTCAAATTTTTTCTGAATATATTGTGCGAAATCCCAGATTGCTTGGGTGTCCGTCATTGCCCGATGGCGTACGCCACTGGTTAATTTGAGGCGCTTTATGATGCTGTCTAATCCATGTTTTCTTTCCTCTGGATATAGAAGGCGAGACAGTTTGACTGTACATAGCCGTTTAGGTGCGTATTTGATACCGCAAGACTTAAATTCGTTTCTTAAAAAAGCGTAGTCGAAACGTACATTGTGGGCGACTAAAATTTTCCCTTCTAAGCGTTTGATTAAGCCGTCGCTGATCTCCTCGAAAGTTGGTTTGTTTTCAACCATTTCATTAGAAATGCCTGTAATTAATTGGATGTTGTTGGGAATACTTCTTAGAGGATTAATGAGCGTTTGCCATTCATTTTCATACTTGCCGTCCTTGACCGATATTAGACCAATTTCGGTGATGCGATCTGTACCAGCAGTGGCCCCCGTTGTTTCTAAATCAAGAAAAACAAAATCACCTGAAAACATAATGCGTCAACTGTAAGAAGAAATTCTTCTGGAGAATGAAAAGAGACACGTTTATTATAGACGCTACTTTTCACATGCTTAATTAGAGTCATTAATGAATCAACTTTTTCAGGACATCCGTCAGGCGCGCGAAGACGTCGAATCTTCCATTAAGCGCACGCAGTTCGTGCAATCCACTACTTTGTCAGATTTACTCTCTTGTCAGGTGTTTTTAAAATTTGAGAATCACCAATTTACAGCTTCGTTTAAAGAGCGAGGTGCGTTAAACCGAATCCTGTCTATGAGTGCAGAGGAGCGAACAAAGGGAGTTATTGCTGCCTCCGCCGGAAACCACGCTCAAGGATTGGCGTATCACGCAAACCAGCACGGTATTCGATCGGTTATCGTCATGCCGCGTATTGCCCCGCAGGTTAAAGTGACTCATACGCGAGCTTTAGGTGCAGAAGTCGTTCTATATGGTGACAATTTTGACGAGGCTTACGAGCATGCTTTGTTACTTGCTGAGAAAATGGAGCTGATATTTATTCATCCCTACGACGATACTAAGGTCATAGCGGGTCAAGGCACCATAGCCATAGAAATGTTGGAGGATGTTCCTAATTTAGATGCGATATTAGTACCCATTGGTGGCGGTGGACTCATATCTGGTATCGCAACCGCGGCCAAGGCAATGAATCCAGAGATAAAGGTTTATGGAGTGGAGTCTGCATGCTTTAATTCGATGTATGCGCATATCAATGGAGTTGCTCCTAGTTTCGGCTCTGTCACGATCGCCGACGGAATAGCTGTAAAAGAGCCTGGTAAGTTGACGTCAAAAATTGTTTCTGAACTTGTTGATGGTATTTTTCTTGTTGAAGAGGATGAGATAGAGGAGGCTATGCTCCTCTTGCTGGAAATCGAGAAGACTCTTGTGGAAGGTGCTGGGGCTATTGGTTTAGCTGCTCTTAAAAAACAAACTGAATTATTTCAGGATAAGAATGTGGGGTTAATTTTGTGTGGCGGTAATGTAGATCCTTTGACATTAACGGCTATTATTGATCGAGGTATGGTTAAAGCTGGTCGTTTGGCACGTTTAAACGTGCAGATTACAGATATGCCTGGGTCCCTCTCTACCGTTTCTAAGATTTTTGGAGAATGTAACGCTAATATTGACGAGGTTCACCATCAACGTACGTTCACGACCTTACCAATTCAGACTACTGAGGTCGCATTTTCGATTAAGACCCGTGATCATCAGCACATCGAGGATATTATTCGAGTATTAAGCGAGCATGGTTATGCGGTCACGAATCTAGCTCATCAGACTTCGCTCAACAAAGTTGAGTCGATCTTGTCCCCAGTATAGTTCTCCATCAATTATGTAAGTCGGTGCGCCAAAAACACCGACGTCAATCGCGTGTTGGGTATTTTTATCTAAATTTTTTGATGTCTGATCGCTAGCAGCCGCTGCAATTAAATCTTCACCACTCAAGCCGCACGATTCGATAGATTTTTTAACTTCATCTCGTGCCCCCATGTTTCGATTCTCAACCCAGCAGCCTTTCATCAAACTTAGGATTAATTCCATTCCTTTGTTCGTTCCATGAGAACGCACTGCAGCGACCGAGACTAAAGATGCCAGCTCGGAGTCATATGGAAAATGTGCGGGCTCGATAATGATTGGAGATCCCAGATATGTTTTCCATCGTTTTAGTTCTGACAGCCTGTATTTTTGGCGTTGTACCGGTCGTTGAGCTACGGGAACGCCACCTGTTGCAGCAAATAATTTTCCGGGATCAATCGGAAGAACATTAACCGTAGCGCCAAATCTATCGACTAACGACTGGAGAGGCTCATGCCCTAGATAGGTCCAAGGCGACATAGGAGTTAGGAAGTAATCAATGGTTTTAGACATCAGTGACTCACGGGGCTTGGTAAATTAGGATTTCATATTGTAACCCAACAGTTTCCAGTGGGATGGGCATGGCATATAAAGATCCGTTATAATTGTCATATACATAGTTGTTATGACTATAATTGTT
This sequence comes from Betaproteobacteria bacterium TMED22, assembly GCA_002167745.1. Taxonomy (GTDB): domain Bacteria; phylum Pseudomonadota; class Gammaproteobacteria; order Burkholderiales; family Eutrophovitaceae; genus Eutrophovita. Next base: position 70,490 of record NHCB01000010.1, on the reverse strand, counting down.
TTGTATATAATTGTGTTAACAATTAATATTAATTAGAGGTGTCACTGTTGAGGAGAAACTAATTTTGTTCCGTGAAGATTTCTCGAGAAACTTTGGAATTATCTTGCATGACGTGGCTAGGCTACTGCGTCTAAGTTATGACCGTCGAATGAAGTCTCTTGGTCTAACACGATCACAATGGTGGGTTTTGACTCAGTTATATCGCAATGATCGCGTTACGCAGTCTGAGTTAGCGCAGATTCTTGAAATTGATAAACCATCTTTGGGTCGACTTTTGGATCGAATGGAGTCGAGTGGGTGGTTAACTCGAGAGGAAGATGAAAAGGATCGTCGTGCGAAACGAGTTTTGCTTACCAAGGAAGTAGGACCTGCCATGAAAGCGATGAGAGCGGCAGCAGCTGAGACAAGGAGGGAAGCGCTGCTTGGGATTTCTAAGGCCGAGCAAGAGCAGTTTGTAGATACTTTGCTGAAACTTAAAAGTAATCTTGCCTCATTAGAAAATTCACTCCCTTCTTTAGAGGGTTCATTGGGTAAAAATAAGGGGTCGGTTGCAAAATGAGTAGGCAAGAGAAAAATATTTACGTAGCTTTGTTGTGGGTTGTGCGCGCTTTTTTTATAGTTTTATTACCGATTTTTGCGGCAACTTCAGGAATTTATCTGTACTCGCATGGGGGCGCTATTGTTGAGACTGAGAATGCTTACGTAAAAGCCGACATCGTAATAGTAAGTCCAGAGGTTTCATCGAGAGTGACCAATGTGGAAGTTAAGGATAACCAATTTGTGGAGAAAGGTGCACTCCTATTCGGTATGGAGCACGCGGGTTACGTTGTAGAAAAACAGCGTGCGAATGCACAAATGGCTATGGTTCGTAGCGAAGTTGCCTCGCTCAAAGCAGAATATCAGGCTGCTCAGGTTGAAAAGGAAGAGGTGAGGTCGATCATTACATTCAACCAAAAACAACTCGAGCGGCAAGAGACGCTTCGTGAGCATGGCATGGGTCGAGCTGACCAATATGATGAGGCTTTGCACAGGTTGGATTTGGCCAAAGCTCGTCTAATGACTCTCGATCAAAATGCTAAGAAGGTACTCGCAGGATTACTGGGGGATTCGGGCTTAGACCCGGAGAGACATCCTAAATATTTAGAGGCAATGGCCAGTTTTGATAGAGCTGAGTTAGGAATTAAGGATTCATTTGTCTACGCACCTGTCAGTGGGATAGTTAGCAATATGAAACTTCAGGCAGGAGAGTATGTGAATCGCGGCACGTCCATCTTTAGCATCATTGCTAGTGATCGATTATGGATAGAAGCCAACTACAAGGAGACCCAGCTAACTTGGATGGAAGTAGGGCAAGAAGTTGATATTAGCGTCGATGCATATCCTGACTTTAAATGGACTGGTTCCGTTACTGCGATTGCTCCCGCAACAGGTGCTGAGTTCGCGATTCTTCCACCACAAAACGCAACTGGTAATTGGGTTAAAGTTGTCCAGCGACTGCCGGTCCACATTGGTGTTGAACAGCCGCAGGGATTTCCGCCTCTTCGTGCAGGAATGACGGTTACCGTGGGCGTCAGTACTGGCGTAAGCAGAGGTTTGCCGGGCCCAATAGATCAATTCGTCGCACAGGGATGGCTGCCTGCGTTTTTAAGACCTTAATTGTATTTTTACTGAATCTAACTTTTTGAGTTAATGGCACAAGCCCAACACACTGCGAGTCAAGGGGCCAAGCATCCATACTTGATTAGCTTCTCCGTCGTACTTGCTTCGTTGTTATATTCAATCGATTGGACCATAGCAGTAGTGGCTTTACCGCACATGCAGGGCGCTTTTTCCGCGACCCAGGATCAAATCAGTTGGGTAATAACTTCGTATATCGTTGCTTCTGCAATCATGATTCCTATGGCGGGTTGGCTAAGTAATCGGTTTGGTCGAAAGCGGGTCTATGTGCTCGCCGTAGCTGGTTTTACTTTGACATCGATTGTTTGCGGCTCTGTAAGCACGCTAACTTTTGAGGTTATCGCCCGTGTTGCACAAGGGATGTGTGGTGCATTTTTAGTGCCGTTATCTTTAGCTATTATGTTGGATGCCTTTCCAGAGGAAGAGCACCCAAAGGCAATGGCCATCTGGGGTATCGGTTGGGCAGGGTCTTTTATCGGGCCGATACTTGGTGGGGTGCTCACTGAATACTTGTCTTGGCGGTATATATTTTTCATCAATATTCCATTCGGAATAGTTGCTTTGATTGGTTGTTTATTATTTTTACCTAAAGATGTTCCGAGCAAAATAAAAGAACAGTTAGATTGGTTTGGCTTCTTGACGTTAGCGATTGGGATTGCATCACTTCAAATGATGTTGGATCGGGGACAAAGATTGGATTGGTTCGATTCAGGAGAAATTATTTTCGAAGGTTGTCTCGCTCTAACCGCTTTGTACATGTTTAACGTGCATGTAATGACCAAAAAAAATCCATTTTTAGATCCCAAGTTATTCCTCGAGCGAAATTTTTTTCTCGCATTAATTTTGGTCGCTTTTTACGGTTTGTTAACGGTGCCGCCCATGGTTTTACTCCCTGCTTTTCTAGAGGGTTTAATTGGGTACGAGATCGTAGATGTGGGAATCCTTCAGTCCTCAAGGGGACTTGGTGTTTTATTGGCTATGTTTCTTAGTAATAAGATCGCAGGCATTATTAACGTAAAAGTTCAAATAGCCTTTGGGCTTTCGTGTTTGGGCATATCTGCACTTACCATTGCATTTTGGACGAGCGATGTTGGTGTTTGGCCGATTTTATGGACTGGTTTTGTAAGTGGTATTGGATCAGGTATTTTGATGGTGCCCGCACAGATGGTTGCTTTTTCTCGTGTTATTGCGGCTAAGCGTAACGAGGGAGCAGCAGTTTTCAATTTAGTTCGAACTATGTTCAGTAGTGTTGGTGTTTCAGTGATATTAGCAATATTTATTTATGCGGGCGCTACGGGACGAACTGAGCTTGTGGAGAACGTTAATGTTTTTAATGACGCTTTGGTTAACGCACCCGTCGCTAGTGAGGGATATAATCTTGAGACGTCTAAGTCGTTGACTATGCTGGAAAACGAAGTTGATCGACAGGCCGAATTGCAAGGCTATGTCGCAAGTTTTTTTGTCCTAGCAATAGCCTCGTTTATGGCGATTCCTATTGTTTTCTTGATACGCAGGGTGGAGATAAAAGGACGTGGTGGAGGAAAGAACGTGAAAGAATCGCAACTTGTAGCAGCGGAGTAATGGTTAAATTTTTCTGTAAAAAATAAAGGAATATTTATGAGTATTGAAGATATTTCGAGAGCGAGACGTAGCCTCTTATTCGTTCCCGGCTTACGCCCAGACATGTTTCTTAAGGCGCTTGCACAACCCGCTGACATTGTTTGTATCGATCTAGAGGATGCAGTGGCGCTCCCAAGAAAAGATGAATCAAGAAATCTAACTATGGATTTATTTTCAAAATCATACGAAACACAATCCGAAAAAATGGTGCGAATTAATCCGATCACGACTCGTCAAGGCTTAAGTGATTTAGATGCGTTGTTTGATCTTGAGTGTCCGCCTGATGCGCTAATGTTACCTAAGATTAAGTCGGCTAACGAGATACGTATTCTCGATGATCTACTGTCGACGGAAAATACGCGGCATTTAAGTTTTTGTGTGATCATTGAAACGAACTCAGCACTAGAGCAGGCAATTGATATCGCAGGCTCGTGCTCCCGAGTGACCTCTTTAATTTTAGGTGGCGTGGATATGTCTGCAGATCTTCGATGCAAAAGAGATTGGCAGTCAATGCTCTATACCCGGTCTCGGCTGGTACACGCGGCAGCGAGTGCGGGTATCGATTTGCTTGATGTGCCGTACCTCGATTTGAAGGATAGTGAGGGCTTAGAGCGGGAAACAGCATCTAGTAGCGATTTGGGTTTTACTGGTAGAGCGGCGGTACACCCAAAGCATCTATCCATTATTAATCAGATTTTTACCCCCTCCCAAGATGAAATTGATCGCGCCCGACGGGTATGTGCGGCGTTTGAGGGTAGTGATACAGGCTTGGTAGTGGTTGATGATGAGCTGATTGAATTACCAGTTGTTCGATCCATGTATCGGGTGCTATCGATTGCTAAGATGATTGAGGCACGCTAGAGCTTAGATGGAGATAAATTTATATTAATTAATCGCAAATTCCTCCGCTATTAATTCATATGACTTGATTCGAGTTCCATAGTCTCCGGTTATTGTGAGAATCATCAGTTCATCTGCCCCAAAGTCACTTTTAAGCTCTGATAATTGGTTTTTGACGCTCTCGGGAGTGCCCAAAACAATTCGATTGCGCTCTTGCCTGATAATTTGTCTTTCTCTCTCTGAGTATGGCCAATTTATCGCTTCTTCGCTCGGTAATATTTCGGTCTCTTTCCCTGTCGCCATCATAACGCGGCGATGATCTATTGATGCTGCTAGATGTTCAGCCTCCTCATTGGATTCTGCGCAAACAACGAAAATGCAAACCATCGAAGTTGGACGTGTCTCCAAAGAAGATGGCGTGAATGTTGTTCGATATTGTCGGCTAACGGCGTCACCCCCAATTGGATTAATGAAGTGTGCGAACGCAAAGCGGACTCCAAGATGAGCGGCAAGCGTACTGCTGTAGTCTGAAGATCCGAGTAACCAAATCTCAGGACAAGAATTTCCTTTCGGCATTGCCTTTACAGCATTAAAGGGGTGCTCGTCATCTAAGTCATCACGGAGCCATCCCACAAGATCTACTACTTGTTGTGGAAACTCATTAATGGAATAAAGTGCCTGCTCGTTGATCGCTTTGGCTGTTAACATATCGCCGCCTGGAGCACGGCCGATGCCGAGGTCAATACGTCCTGGGCATAGCGCTTCTTGCATTCTAAATGTTTCAGCGATTTTAGCCGAACTATAATAGGGTAGAAGTACGGCGCCGGTTCCTATTCTAATCTGCTTTGTTTGTTGTCCGATTGCGGTAAGCAGTACTTCCGGGCATGAACTGGCCAATCCTCGCATGTTATGGTGTTCTGCTAACCAATATCGGTGAAATCCAAGTTCGTCGGCTATTTTCGCTAAATTAACTGTCTGTTCAATTGCTGCATTCGGTGAATGTCCTTTTATGATCGGACTTTGATCGAGTATTGATAATTTCACTGCGTCAGAGGTATCGGTTTGTGAGTGCATGTTTTTGACGTAAGTGTCTGGCTTTGATCATTTGAGAGGCAAGAGAGCATTCGAAAGAAAAACTCTCTTTTTCTAAGTTGTACCAGCCTACTAATTTCTTAAGAATACTCCCAATGAATATGTTTAATCGGCTGTGAAATCGGTACTTCTCACGAACGCTGATACCTCAGCTATGGTCCTAATGCAGCATGAGGTAATCGGATACTCCTGCTGTTGTTCCAAGCTTAGACGATAGTCGGATATGCTAGGTTGAACGAACATGACGCACTCAATGGGAACAATCTTGTTGCGTCCGATCATGATTGGATCGGCTTGAACGATCATGTCTTTAACAAACAGATTTTTTTCTTGCTCAATTCTGATTTGGTCGCCGTTAATATTGGTAGTCATGAAGTAATCGCCTTCCTCCATATTATTCACTGTACCTATGAAATAGTGACTTTTAATTAACTTGCTCAATGGCCCCTTATTTTCTGGGAATCTCAATGCGGAGGTCATGGCTTGCGGTACTGTTGAAAACGCAAAATTCGTTGGGACATAAACTGTTGCATTTATTGCTGTTTTACCGTTAAATAAATGCTCAACACCTGCGTTCTCGACCATTACTGCAAAGGTGGCAAATCGATCATCGTTCGTAATCACGTCCCACATCGTTTTTTTGTGATTATCGGCTAAACCTTGCTGCGGCAACATAGCTATAACCATAGCCGTAAGTACGAATCTAAGTGACTTCATTTTCATTGGGTTCCCCTATCGCGCTAGTTCGTGAATTTAAGTTTGCTGATGATTTTCATCTGTGATTGTGATCAAAATCACCAACGCCAGTCAAATTTTTCTTGATTTTATACCTCGTAGTTTACGTTAAGTTATCTGTCGTATGCCAGTAAAATTATGTTTTCATTGCGTCTTTCAAGATTTAAGCTGATGAATACTTTTTATCCACAATTACGAATGTTTTGGTCGGTGAGAGCGAAACCCGATAAATTTGAAGGGTTCGCTATAAAGAAATCGAATTATTAGGATCACAAATGTCAAAAACTTAGTAAAATCAGAGTTCTTATATAGGGAGGGAAATTGTGAGTAATATATTTCATTGTGCAGTAGAGGCAGGTAACTTGGATGAGACGGTCAAGTTTTATACAGACGTATTATTTTGTAAAACTGATAACTCTGAAGAAGGTAAATGGGTAGATATAGATTTTTGGGGTAACGAGTTAACGCTTCATTCATCAAAGCCTCGATCTGATATGCATGGAGAACGCCATGACGTTGAGATGGGTGCAGTTGTGGTGCCGCATTTTGGAGTGCACCTAGAGAAGGAAGTATTCAATAAAGTAAAAGCAAGCGTGGAGAACACTGTGGGCTTTTTGGATAAGCCTTACATCCGTTTCGCTGATACTGAGTACGAGCAGCAAACTTTTTTTGTAATGGATCCAAACCGTAACGTGCTCGAAATTAAGTCGTTGGCTAAGACGCCTCCGCCAGCTGAGTAAGGCAATAATTTGTCATGCGGCCTCTTTCTATTAAAAGTCCAGAGGGCCCCAAACAAAATCATGGGCATCACTTTGATTCACAAATAGTCACTGAGAGTAAAAATTATGGCTAAATTTGAATTTAAAAATATCGATGTATTGGCGCAGAGAATGCTTGATGACTACGATTCAAAAAATCCAGGTATGTTATTTGCCGAGGGTTTAAGAATGAATGTGGATGAGGCGTGGCAACTCAAAACCGCAGTCGCAAGTTTGAGAATTAAGCGTGGGGAAAAGCCGGTAGGTTATAAGATCGGTTGTGTTGATGAGGGCAATCAAAAAATGATTGGAATTAATCATCCAGCTTGGGGTAGATTATGGGATACAGAGCGACATACCGATGGCGCGCAGTTACAAAAAAGCGATTACGATAATCCTTCGATGGAGGCCGAGTTCGGAATCGTTTTAGGGAGTGACATTGATCCTGCTAAAGCTGAATTTGAGGACATCATTGATGCGATTGCCTCTGTTCACCCAGTTATTGAAATTCATAATTTTGTTTTTCGAGGGGAACACCCGAAAGGTCCTGAATTATTAGCGAATAATGCAATACACTCCGGGGTGGTTTTGGGTAATAGTGTTATTGACTGCAAGGACAGAATGTCAACGGACCTAGAACTAGTCTACGATGGAGAGGTTGTGGATGCTTGGAAAGATAAACGATGGCCTCATGACATGTTATCCGCGCTCGGTTGGCTTATTGACCAACAAGCAAAAAAAGGAATTAAGCTAAAAAAAGGCGAGCTTATTTTAACTGGTGCATTTGGACCGCCTATTCCCATTCAGGACAAAAAGTTAGTTGAGTGTAAATCGTCTGCACTCGGCAGTGTATCTGCTACATTTTTATAAGTTGTAAAATCAGTTAGTAACCAACTTTTACGTAGGCTCCTAAAATTTTTTTTAAAGTAAGTGTTTTACGGGTTCGCCAGCGTTTAAATAAAAAGAGAGCTTTCGCCCTCTCAATGAATCTATTGTTTTTATTTTTTTGAGTTTCCAGTATTAGTTTATTTTTTGATTATTTTAATATTCGTAAAAGCATGTTTTGCCAACCACTTCGTTTACTGAGAACGATTCAGATGAACGTTCTAGTAGTATTCGTAGGGCGTTTTCTTAATTTTCGACTTATCTAGTTCGGCCTGTTCCTTTAAGTCTTGTTCTCTGTCCCACCACAAACTCCTGGCATCAAGTTGCTGTTTTCGTAATTCAGGTTTGTTCACGAATAAAGATTTGATGAACGTTGTAGTGTCTGATTCGTAGGGTTTTTTGGGCATAAACAACCAATGTATGAGTTTTTATTCGACATAATTCGAAATTTGATTATATGCCATTAGCTCGTCATTGTCCGGCAGTGCATGTACTATATGTCAACAATAGAAATTAACGGTGCCCGGTCTGTGCTACCAATAGGATCAGGCATCCTTAACATTCGAGCGCTCAAGGAACATATTTTGAGAAGAGGTCATCTTGGTCAGGAAGCCTAAAGTGGTGTTTAACGGTAAAAAGACTTTATTTTAGTTGCGTCAGCTGAGTTTCCGATGGAGCATGCTTGGCTTGTAACTTCGGCATTAATGCACGAGAGTAATGCTGTTTTGGATAGTCCTGACAATTCCGCCGATGCGGCCATTCCCATGCATTCCGGAGCGCGTGCCTATGCTAATGGAGAGACGTTTGAGTCAGTTAAAAAAATGGCGAGATGCAGTCTAGGTGTGGTCAATTGAGGTTGGGTTAAACTAAGCTACGATTACGTTTCAATATGGATGTCGGTGTGGCACATAGAAATTTTACTGATGTATCTTAGGAGATGGTGTCTTTGGAGCGCATAATTGACTTTCGCAGTGACACGGTTACACAGCCCACAAACCATATGCGGTCTGCGATGGCCATCGCTGTGGTGGGTGACGATGTGTACGGCGAGGATCCTACGGTCAATGAGTTAGAGGTTTTAGCTGCTAGAGTGAGCGGCAAAGAGTCTTCGATTTTTGTGCCTAGTGGTACTCAAAGTAACTTGCTCGCACTTTTGGTGCATTGCGAGCGCGGGGACGAGTACATTGTTGGTCAACAAGGCCACACATATAAATATGAAGGAGGCGGTGCTGCGGTTCTAGGAAGTATTCAACCTCAACCACTAGATTACGAACATGACGGTACTCTCAAATTAGAAAATGTAGCCGCGGCAATTAAACCGGATGATCCGCATTTTGCGCGAACAAAATTGCTGTGTCTGGAAAATACTCAAGCAGGCCAACCACTTCCAATCGACTATCTTAAGAATGCTCGAGATTTTTGTAATAATACTGGTCTGTCTTTGCATCTAGACGGCGCTCGATTATTTAATGCAAGTATTGCATTAAATTCTGATGTTAGGACCATCACACAGTATTTCGATACTGTTTCAATTTGCTTATCCAAAGGATTGGGCGCTCCAGTCGGTTCTGTTTTGTGTGGGCCTCAAGACTTGATTAGGAAGGCAAGGCGGTGGCGTAAGATGTTGGGTGGTGGTATGCGTCAAGCTGGAATTTTAGCTGCTGCGGGAATCTATGCGTTGAAAAACCACATTGATCGGTTGCGAGAAGATCATGCAAGAGCGACCGCTATATCTGAGAGAATACAGGCTTTAAATCACCCCAAGGTCATTGCGTCCAAAGCCCAAACGAATATGGTATTCCTATCATTTAAGGAGGTTGATGTGAGCGAAATCGCTAATCAGCTTAAGGATAAAAATATTCTTATTACCCCAGGTAAGTCTGTACGGTTGGTGACTCATTTAGATCTGAGAGATGCGGATATTGATGCATTCGTCACTGAGCTGACAGCGGCGCTCAGCTAATATTTCCTAGTATTTTCAAAGGCTTTTTAGATTAATTGCTTAATAGCTTTGACTATCGATTCTGGAGGCTGCGCACCAGATAATCCGATTTTTTGATTAATTATGAAGAACGGAACACCTTGAATGCCGATCTTGGCTGATTGCTGTATGTCTTCGGTGATTCTGTCCATGAAAAGATCATCATCAAAAACACTATCGATCAATGTTTTTTTAAGCCCTATTGATTGTGCGATTGACGAGACATTATCTCTTTTGGTGAGGTCGACGGCGTCAATGAAAAACGCTTTAAACAGGTCTTCGACGAGTTGATGGTCTTTTTGTACTGACTCTGCCGCATAAACTAAGGCGTGCATGCGAGAAGAGTTTGGTTGCGTTACGATCTTGTCAAAATTAAGATCCAGTCCAACCTCTGTTGCGGCACCGCTGATTCGTTCATAAAATTGTGCTGCGCGTTCTGTACCACCAAATTTCGTGGCAGTATAATCCGATCGGGCTATACCTTGAATCGGTAGCTGCGGATTTAGCTGAAAAGAGCGCCAATTTATTTTTATATTTTTATATTTTTGCTCGCTTGTATCGAGGCTTTTTAAGGCTTTTTCTAAATTTCTTTTGCCGATGAAGCACCAAGGACACACGACGTCGGAAAATACTTCAACTGAGATCATGGATAAGTGTTATTTTTTTGGTTTGTATGGTCACAACTGGTTAATGAAGTATTCTAGCAATAATTTTTGGTCGTCATTCAATGATAAATAGTTTACTCTAACATCTTTAGCTTCGCCGTCATGCCAAAGGATAGCTTCTTGTATCGATTGAGCCCGACCATCGTGAAGTAATGTGCCTCCTAAACTTAAGTGTTTTTTTATTCCAGATAAAGGTGGGGTTCTCCAGTCTTGAGGGCCAGCAAGAAACTCCTTCATTCCATCAGCTAAACCGATACCCATGTCATGAATGAGTAGATCTGTATAGAGCGGACGATCATATTTTGGATCTGCTTGGTACTGCGAGGAAGCATAAAGGTCAGACCGATGACATCGGTTACAACCTATTTTTGCAAATAGATCTTTACCAGTACCTCTACGTATGTCTGGCTTAGGCGGATTTTGTGGTTTAGGATTTCGGATGAATGTTGTCAAAGCAATTATTTTATCCTTAGAAATCTCAAGGCCTCCAACTGTATTTAGGCTTGAGCAAACCCCAGGCTTTGCCGCGCAGGGATTAGCCGGGTAGGAAGCGGATGTGACTCCCAGTTCATCCCTAAAGGCCTTACTGATTTGGTCAAATAAGGAGGGGGAGGATGCTTTGTACCCATAACGTCCAATGCTCACTTTTTTTGTATTTGGATCGACTACGTAATTAATACGTCCATTTAATCCGAGTAGCTTTTGTTCGTCGACTATTTCTTGTAACTGTGACGGTGAAATTGATTCAAGTGCGCCAATATCGTTTAAAGCACGTCCCATACGAACAGATAAAGCATAGCTTGAGTTTAGTGGCTCAAAATTTAATTGTGTAATTTGAGCAGATGGGTAACTAAGTACATAGTCTTCGATTTGTCTTGTTTCCCAATTTAGCAAGAAATCTCCCTCGGGATGTAACTTGCCGGCAATCCCAAATCGACTGATTTCGTTGCCGTAATTTCTATGTCCCTTCAGTCCGTTTCTGTCGCGAACTTTTAAGATTACAGGGCTTATCTCGTTACTGGCTGACTCAAGTAGAAATGGATTATTACCAGATTGATGACAATCTAAACAAGATTCGGCGTTAGAGTGTGGACCTCGACCCCAAGAACCGCTAATTAAGAAAGGAATGACCCATCGAGTTTGAAAAGCTTCACCTCCTAGTGTTGTTACCTCCGAGGCTGAATGCGTCGATAGCGGAAAACATAGCGCAAGACTGAAAAGTAGCTTTACGCCGCTAGCGCCTTTTATTATCCGATTCTTCACCTCGTTGAGCGAGAACAATGTCATATGTGTGTCTGTCGATAGGCTAGGGTTTTTACTTAACGGTATCTCTTACAGTTCGATAGGCCAATTGATCCCTGCGGTGAATCCGCCATCTACTCTCAATGTTTGTCCGGACATAAATTGTGATGCGCTAGAGGCAAGGAATATTGCTGCACCTATTAGGTCTGAAACTGTCCCGAGTCGCCCAAGTGGCGTGTTGATGTTTCCCCACTCTTGCATGGTTTCATCAGCCCATACTTTTTTTGTTAAATCTGTCAGGATGAATCCGGGAGCAATCGAATTGACCCGTATACCGTGACGTCCCCACTCATTTGCTAATCCCCGTGTCATCATCAGCACACTTGCCTTACTCATTGCATAAGGCGTCGTTCCGCGCAGCGGCGCGTAAGTATTAAGTGAGTCTACGTTGATAATAGCTCCACTGCCTTGAGGGATCATTTCTCTCCCGACCGCTTGAGTGGTGAGCCATACTCCTTTGGCATTTATATTTGTAATGGAGTCGTATTCTTCTGCCGTGTAACTTTCGGCTTTCATTCGTTTATTGATGCCGGCTACGTTTATAAGCGTATCTATCCTGCCATGTCGAGAGATTACGGATTCAATTAATGCATCAACATCATCAGTCCTCGAAATATCACAAATTTCTGCGGTGACTTGGTTTGATGGTGTAGATATTTCAGTTGCTGCTTCATCGAGCGTTTGTTTGTGTCGACCAGCTATGATGACGTGCGCATTTCTACTTGCAAACGCCAAGGCAAGCTCTTTGCCAATACCGCGGCTTCCACCAGTAACCAGAACGACTTGGTCTTTGACTGAGAATAATCTGTCTGACATATGTACTCCGTTATTTAATAATGGATTGATAGACTAAGTTGCGTAAGAGCACTCGATGTTCATTTCGTCTATACGGATCTTGTGACATGAAGGATACGGTTAACGACTCTCTTGGATCAATCCAGAAGTAGGTTCCGCCGTATCCAGCCCAAAAGTATTCTCCTGTTGATCCGGGCCATACTGATTGACCCTCCTCTAGCCTTGTTGCAAACCCTAAACCAAAACCGTAGCCGGGCCCAGGGAGGTATAGGGAGCCGTTGCTTATTTTTTTATTTAAGTGATTCGCCGACATGAAGCTTACTGTGGTCGGTGATAGGATCCGAATTCCATCGAGTTCACCACCATTTAACATCATTTGACAAAAACGAATGTAATCGTCGGCCGTGGAAGATAGACCATGCCCGCCTGCGAATAGCGTCATAGGTTCTCTGACGTTGATAAGATTAATTTTCTTCCCCGTTTTGATGTCTTCCATATTTTCTGCAATACGACCATGCTTTCGTTTTGGGACCCCGAAACTAGTGTCGTGCATGCGTAACGGGAAAAAAATAGTTTTACTTAAATATTTGTCAAGCGACATGCCTGAGACGATCTCGACAACTCGACCCAAAACATCCGTTGATCGCCCGTACTCCCATGTAGTTCCTGGCTCACTTGTTAAGGGTAGTGTGGCAAGCGTGTTCGCATATGCTTCAAGAGTCCAATCAAGCGAGCTCAAATTTGCCGCCAAATATTTCTCTTTTACTAGTGTTCTTTTTCCAAACCGACCATAGGTCAACCCGGATGTGTGTCGCATGAGATCTTGAATTGTTATGGGTTTTCGAGCTTTAGTAGTTTGCAGTGAGTTAACTCCGTCGCTGCTGATTGTTTCTATTCCGACTCGTGCATCTTGAAATAGCGGTATATATTTTGATACTGGGTCAGATAGAGAAAGAAAACCAGCTTCTACTAGCGTCATAGCAGCGACACTTACGATGGGTTTAGTCATCGAATAAATGCGAAAGATTGAATCGTGTGCCATGGGTATATCTGAATTGATATCTTGCCAGCCAAGAGCACTGGAGTAGACGATTTTCCCTTCGCGCGCGATACGAATGACAACTCCAGGAAGGCGTTTAGCATCAATATGACGCTGAAACGTTTGGGTGATTCTATTGAGCCGTTCCGAAGACATACCGACGGACTCTGGTTCAACGGTAGGTAATGGGTTCGCGTAACTTAAGTGCGTAGAGCAGAATGCGAAAGCTACCAGAAAAAAATACACAGTTATTTTGATTTTTATCATTTATGGTCCTTTGTTGAATTGTCTTAATTCGAATATGCCCACAAGACATACATTGTAGTTTTTAAAGTTGACTGTTGCTCCTAAGTTTTTTGGAGTACGTGTCTATTAATTTTGGAATGACGTAAAATCCCATCGCCGGCGTTTCTATATAAATATTTTTGAAAGTTGTTTTTGTCTCTTATTCTCTCTGATTTAAAACCGACGCATCAAGCCATACTGTTCATGATGGGGATGGTCCTTTTATTTGCTATGTTGGAGACGGTAGCCAAATCACTTAGCCAATCCTATCCAGTACCATTGATAGTTTGGTTTCGGTACGTAACACATTTTTTTCTGATGGTGGTGCTACTTGGTCCGAGGTATGGTTCTCGCTTGATCAAAACAAAAAATACTAAAGCGCAGGTGATCAGAGCGTTGTTATTAATGGGATCGACGTTACTTTACTTTACGGCATTGAGCGGTCTGCCCCTCGCTACGGCAAAGTCGATTAGTTTTGTGTCCCCGTTGCTCGTGACGATCTTTGCCTTTTGGTTTCTTAAAGAACGTGTGTCCAGAGGTCGTTGGATCGCCGTTGTTGTTGGATTGCTCGGCGTATTACTCGTGGTTGGTCCGACAGGTACTTTTAGTTGGTATTTTGTACTTCCGCTTTTGGCAGCTGTCTGTTATAGCCTTTATCAAATCATGACGCGTCGCTTTAGTGCGACCGAGTACCCCGTCACCACACTTTTTTATACGGGATTTGTTGGGTCTATATTAATTAGTCTTGTCGTCCCAGTTTTCTGGGTGACTCCGCATCTTGAAGATTTACCGCTATTTGTGTTTTTAGGGTTTGCTGGAGCGTTCGGACATTTTATGCTGATCAAGGCCATGGAGCTCGAGGACGCATCGTTTTTATCACCGCTAACCTACGTGCAATTGATATGGGCGACTTTGTTAGGCTATTTTGCTTTTGATCATCTCCCTACTGACATGGGATTTTTAGGTATGGTGGTTATTGTTGGAGCAGGGCTATACGTTGCACTAGGTCCTAGAAAATCCTAGGCGCAACGGATATAAGCATTAAAATTTTAGTGGTGATTTACTCTTTTACCGCAGTTACTTGAATTTCCACCTTGTATTGTGGTGCTGCGAGTTTTGACTCCACACAAGCTCTGACTGGAGGGTTCCCTTTAGCTACCCACATATCCCATATTGCATTCATGTCGTCAAATTCATTCATATCCGCTAACCAAATAGTTGCAGAGAGTATTTTTGTTTTGTCTGAGCCATTTGATTGGAGGTGCTGGTCAATGGTATCTAGTATCTGACCCGTTTGTCCTTGTACATCGGTATTTGGGTCTCCAGCCACAATGCCGGCTGTGTAGATGATATTGCCGTGTATTACGACCTGAGACATGCGCTCATTTGAATCGATTCTGGTGATGCTCATGTGTGGCTCCCGGTTAGGTTTATATTTAAAAGTATTTTTAATTATTATTTTCAGCCGCTCTAGATGTTTTCATGGTGACCATTTCTTCTGCAGCCGTTGGATGAATCGCCACGGTTTCATCGAAATCTTTTTTGGTTGCGCCCATACGAACTGCAACTGCAAAGCCTTGCATCATTTCATCCATACCCATCCCGATGCCATGGCATCCTATGACTTGTTCTTCTGGTCCGGCTACGATTAACTTCATTAGACAACGGGCTCCCTCTGGATTAAATGCGTAGTGCATAGGTTTAAATTGGCTTTCATAGACCCTAACGTTGGTGATGCCGAATTTTTCGATGGCTTCTTCTTCGGTTAGTCCCACGGTTCCGATTGGAGGATGGCTGAATATGACCGTTGGTATGTTTTCATAAACTAGGTGACGATCTTCCTGCCCATCAAATAATCGATCAGCCAGACGCCTACCCGCTGCAATAGCAACGGGTGTTAATTCGTGATGTCCCGTTATGTCTCCAACGGCATAGATTCCAGAGATATTAGTCTCTTGATATTTATTGACCGTGACATGCCCCGATTTTGTCGTGCGTACCCCTGTACTTTTGAGATTGAGCGTGTGTGTATTCGGCGTGCGGCCTACTGCCCATATGACTTCTTCAAAATCAGTGTGTATTTCATCAGAGGTTGATTTTAAGGAAAGCGTACCGTTTTGGCTGATGAGCTCTTTGATCGCTGTATTTTTAACTATTCGAACTCCGTCCTTGTCCATCTCCTCCGTTAAGCGTGCGCGAATCGAATGATCAAAATGACGTAAAAACTCGTTTCTTCTCAGAAAGAGTGATACATCCGAACCAAGAGCATTGAGAAGGCCGGAGAATTCCACAGCAATATAACCTGCACCAATAACAGCGACTTTTTTAGGTTGTTTTTTAAGTTCAAAAAAACCATCTGATGTAATGCCTAGTTGAGCGCCAGTAGTATCCGGAACCATTGGATAGCCACCGGTTGCAATTAATATGTGAGAGCTTTCAAACCTTTTTTCTCCAACAACGATTGTATTTTTTGATTCAAAAACTGCTTCACCTTTAATAACTTCAACTTTATTCCCATCCAACCCACGTTCATAACCGGCATTGAGCCTTTGAATATAGTTATCTCGCTGATCTTTGAGCTTCGCCCAATCCAGCCCATTGATTTGAGCTTCAAATCCATAGTTTTTTGCTTCTGTGAACGCCTCATGAAGGCTGGCGGCCGACCACATAATTTTTTTGGGCACACACCCAACGTTAACGCAGGTGCCACCCATTCGCCCTTTTTCTATCAACGCAACTTTCGCCCCGTAAGAGCTCGCGCGATTGGCTGTTGCGACGCCGCCGCTTCCGCCACCTATTACAATAAGATCGTAGTTAGACATGCTACCCTTTACATAATTAGTTCTTTGTATCTTCTTTAGTTTATACGAATACACGCTTTACTTTGTGACTTGGGAGGCACAAGAGGAAGCCTTAGTGAATAAACCGTGTTGCTGTAAAGAAAGGACACACATGCGCCCAGTATTATTTTTTGATGTGAATGAATCCCTACTTGATTTGAAAGTTTTAGAACCTCACTTCAAATCTCATTTTGGCGATAAGATCGTTGTCAGTGAGTGGTTTGAGCAAGTCATTCAGACAGCAATGTTATCTGTAATTCTTGGGTGGTCTAGAAACTTTGCGGAGGTCGGTCGCTCAGCCTTGGCAATGGTTGTCGACCGTCATGAACTCTCGCTCACAGAGGATGCATTAGTCGATATTGTTGGCGGGATGAAAAAGTTGCCACCACATGACGATGTAATACCTGGCTTAACCATACTAAAGTCGGCTGGTTTTCGTATGGTTGCGCTGACAAACTCGCCGGTTGCTGTGGCCGAGGAGCAATTAAAGTACGCTGGACTGATAGATTTTTTTGAAACAGTTATATCAGTTGAGGAAGTTAAGACACTCAAGCCAGACGCGAAAGTTTATGTGCACGCGACCCAGAAAATAGATGTCGAACCCAGTAATGCTTATTTAATAGCCGCGCATGCCTGGGACGTAGCCGGTGCGATGGCTATTGGCTGTAAAGGTGCATTAATTAAAAGGGTTGGTATCGCGGCTAATCCGATTGCACCCAAACCTACGATTATCGCGGAGAGCTTTAAGTTAATTGCAGACCAAATTTGTGCGGCTCATGAGACAAAATATGATTAATTCGGTGAGGAGGAAGAAATGATCAAGCTATTTTATTGGCCTACACCTAATGGTCATAAGATTACGATGTTTTTAGAGGAGGCAAACTTGGGTTATGAGATTGTCCCAATCAATATTGGCCGTGGAGAGCAATTTGAAACCTCCTTTTTAAAGATTGCTCCGAATAACCGTATGCCGGCGATCATTGATGATGAACCCATGGATGGGGGAGAGCCTATTTCTATTTTTGAATCGGGTGCTATTCTCCAATATCTAGCGGAAAAGACTGGTCAGTTTATTTCGAATGATCTGCGTAAGAAGGCTCAGGTTATGGAGTGGTTATTTTGGCAAATGGGTGGCCTCGGACCGATGGCAGGTCAAAATCACCATTTCGTGTCGTATGCACCTGATCCGATTCCTTATGCGATAGAGCGCTATGTGAATGAGACTGCTCGTTTGTATGCTGTTTTGGATAAACAACTGGACGGGCGTGAATATATAGCGGAAGACTACTCGATCGCGGATATGGCTTGCTATCCTTGGGTCGTTTTACATAAAAGGCAGCGACAGGATCTAGACGATTTTCCAGCCATAAAAAAATGGTACGCACGCATTCGATCGAAAGAATCGGTAGTTCGAGCGTATGCGAAGGGTAAAGATATCAGCCGGGGCCCCGTTGTGGACGAGGATTCAAAGAAAATTCTGTTTGGGCAAGGTTCTCATACAATTAGAAGAAAAGGTTAGTCCATGATTAAACTTTATGATTTAGCGACGAAGTATCCCGACATTCGATTTTCTCCTTTTTGCTGGAGAATTAAGTACGCATTAGCCCATAAGGGATTGGTGTGGAAGGAAATTCCAATATGCTTCACAGAGAAAGATCTTTTGCCTAAACCCAACGAGGGTAAGGTGCCAGTTTTAATTGATGATGACCATGTTGTTTTCGATTCATGGGATATCGCACTGTATTTAGATCGAAAGTATCCTAAAGCCTCATTGTTTGATGGTAATGAGTCAAGAGCGCAGTCATTATTCGTGAAAAATTGGACGGAGACAGTGCTGCACTCATTAGTCTCTCGGATGGGAATTTTGGATTTTTATGATGCGCAAAAGGAGCCGGATAAAAAGCATTTCAGGAAGACCCGGGAGAGTCGTTTTGGCATCGCTCTAGAAGATTGGGGTGGTAATCCAGAAGCTGCACGTGTTGAGTTTTTAAAGGCACTAGACCCATTAAGACACACCTTGAGAACTCAAAATTTTTTGGGAGGACTCGAGCCTAATTTCTCTGACTATATTATGGTTGGAATTTTTCAATGGATGCGTTGTGGATCGCGCCTAAAAGTTTTTGAGGTGTCTGATGACGTTTTTGATTATCAGGAGAGACTTTTGGATTTGTTTGATGGTCTCGGTCGATCGAGTCCAGCTTACGCGTCAATAGGTTAGCGAAGGGGAGGGCAATCGATGTCAATACGTTTGTATTCAACAGCTATTAGTGTCACTTTCTCCTTGCCGCTCGGTGTGTCAAGGTAGACTGTGTCACCGGATCGAGCTTTCAATAAACAGGTTGCAAGCGGAGAAATCCAGCTAACTAATCCTTTTTTTGCATCTGCCTCATCAACGCCGACGATAGAAATGGTGTCTTTACAAGAGTCAGCCCGCTGAAATGAGACAGTTGCACCGAAGAAGACTTGGTCTGTACCGTCCCTGTGTTCGGGATCAATTACTACAGCGCTATCTAACTTTTTAGTGAGTAGTCTTATGCGCTTATCAATTTCTCGAAGTCTTTTCTTTCCGTAAATATAGTCACCATTCTCAGATCGATCACCGTTAGATGCCGCCCAGTGGATGACTTTGACAAGCTCAGGTCGCTCAACGTCAAGCAAGTGCAGTGCTTCGTTTTTGAGTCGTTTCATGCCGCTCGGTGTGATGTAGTTTTTTAACGCCATACAGAAAAAATCATTATATAAAAGTCGTATATTGTCCCCGCCCACATTAGGGTTAAATACTTGAGATTAGCTAAGGTCATAATAGTATAATTGCGGCCGTCAAGAAAAACTAAAATTATTCTCACAAGGAGTAACAAGTGACTATCAAAGTAGGGGATACAATCCCGGAATGTACGCTACGCGAATATATTGACGAGGAAACCGAAGGGTGCAGCATTGGGCCCAATGAGTTCAAGATGTCGGATTTGGTGAAAGGTAAGCGGATCGCTCTGTTCGCGTTACCAGGAGCGTACACCCCGACTTGCTCTGTGAGACATTTACCTGGCTATGTTGAAAAGGCGGCAGAGCTAAAGCAAAAAGTTGATGAAATTTGGTGCATATCTGTCAATGATGCTTTTGTGATGGGTGCGTGGGGTCGAGAAAATAATGCGACTGGATCAGTTCGAATGATGGCAGATGGTGGCGCTGAGTTTACTAAAGCTGTTGGGATGGATGTTGATCTAACTGCAAGAGGCTTGGGTGTGCGTTCAAAGCGTTACTCTATGTTGATCGAAGATGGGATTGTAAAAACCGTAAACCTTGAAGAGGCTCCTCGCGGCATGGATGTAAGCGATGCCGAGACAATGCTGAAACAGGTCTAGTTCTGGATTTTAGTGTTATTTTTAAATAAAGACTTTCATCTAATTACCAATTAGAAAATCCTTTAGGCAGTCGGTCACTTGATTAGGTTGTTCTGCCATCAGCGCATGTCCAGTACCTGATAGTACTTTTACAGTGCTATTGGGTATTACTTCTCCCATTACTTTTGCTCGAGGTGCAGGCGTCATCTTATCCTGAGAACCGAGCAATAATAAAGTGGGGCAGGCGATTTTTTCCGCCGCCGTAATGCCGTTTACATATGAGTTACACGCTACAAAATCTGCATGTAACACACCAGGTTTAGTCCGTTGCATCAGTTTAATACTTACGCCTAGCATTGATATACCCGGAATATCATTTTTCCCAAGTTTTGCTCGACTGCTAAATGAGTATTGATTGATCATTTGGTAGGCTATCTCAGCCTTATTTTTTGAAGTCTCTAATAAATGCTCTGAAACAGGCATGGGTGCGTTGGTACCTACTAACGCTAAGCGACTCACAATGGTGTTAGATTTTGACGCTAATTCCAGGCCAATTAAGGATCCCATGCTGTGTCCGACGATCGAGAGTTTTTCAATTTCGAGAATCTCGGTGCATTTCTGAATCCAGTCAGATAATGCGGAAATGCTATCTAATGCTGATCCATCTGTTTGTCCGTGTGCCGGGAGATCTATAGCCAATGCGTTCCACCCATGGGTTGAAAAATATCTACATTGCGTATTCCAGACACTATGATCATTTGCAGCCCCATGAATAAATAGAATCGTTGGCTTGTCATTTTGTATTTTTTGAGTCGCGGTATAGATATACGTTGCTTGATTGTCGACAGTAATGATCATGATGAATTCGGCTTTTAACGAGACTTCAGTGCTTGTTTAAGATCCCCTAGTAAATCATCGATATTTTCTAGTCCGATAGATAGTCGGACTGTTCCGGGGTGTATGCCAGCTGCTAATAAATCCTCGTCGCTCATTCGAAAGTGGGTTGTAGAGGCCGGGTGAATAACGAGGGATTTAGCGTCTCCTACATTAGCAAGATGAGAGAATATTTTGAGCTTTTCAATAAACTTCTGACCCGCTTGCCGACCATTTTTTAATTCAAAGGTGAAAACTGCCCCACATCCTTTAGGCAAAATTTGAGCCGCTAATTTTTGATCTGGATGATCTGCTAACTCTGGGTAGATAACTTGGCTCACGGATTCGTGATCATTTAGAAAGTCGACCACCGAGCGGGTATTTTCTATATGTCGTTGCATACGAGGACCGAGAGTTTCTACTCCTTGCATGATTTGAAAAGCATTCATCGGACTCATACACGCACCAAAATCACGTAAGCCTTCGCGTCTAGCTCTAAGTAAAAACGCGGCGACTGGTGATTCCTCTGTAAAGACCATATTGTGAAAACCTTTATATGGCTCGGAGAGAGTGGGAAACTTATCGCTTTGCGACCAATTAAAGTTTCCACTGTCTATCAGGATTCCCCCGATGGCTACACCATGTCCTCCAAGAAATTTGGTCGCTGAGTGGAAAATAAGGTCTGCGCCGTGAGTGAATGGTTCAATCAGGTATGGCGTTGTAAACGTCGAATCGACCATAAGAGGTAGGGAGTGCTTATGCGCTAATTTTGAAACAGCAGGAATATTTAAAACGTCCAAGCCAGGATTTCCTAATGTTTCACTGAATATTAGTCTTGTTTCAGGTTTGATCGCTGCCTCTACGCTATCGAGGTCTCTAAAATTGACAAATGTAGTCTCAATGCCAAACCGGGGCATTGTGTATTGGAGTAGATTATGTGATCCACCATACAAAGCTTGAGAAGCTACGATATGTCCGCCTTGTCCCATTAATGTTGTGATCGCCAGATGCATGGCTGCTTGACCACTTGCAGTAGCTATGCCGCCGACACCGCCTTCCATAGCGCTGATACGTTCCTCTAAAACGGCATTAGTAGGATTTGAGATTCGTGAGTAGACATGCCCGCCACGCTCCATGTTAAAGAGTGATGCAGCAGTGTCAGCATCCGGAAAGACGTAGGACGTTGTGAAATGAATAGGCTGAGCTCTGGATCCATGATCACTGTCGGGTTCTTGTCCGGCATGGAGCCCTAGAGTCTCTAGTTTATAATCGCGGTAATCTGACATTGTTTGATAAACATTTTATTTAAAGGGGTAATTAGTGTGTTTTGTTATATTCTATCAATCTGAACTTTTGTTTAGGACAATCAATCGATAATTATTCGATTGGGTCATCACGTCCTTTTTTGCAGTCACTACGAAAAACATTGCCGGCACTTTCAACGTTCCAATTCCGACCATAGTTTCCAAAAACGTAATCTACAACTATCGATAAGTTCTTTTTTTCAACCGGATCTGCGAATGTTCTCTGATCTAACCGAGTCATTGCGTCCTCATAGGTAATCATTTCCTCTTTACGCCACCGCATTGCTTCAGACGCAAATGCCCCAATATCATCGCAGGTCATGGTCCCGAGTGGGTAGGGTGCTGCTGATAATGGATGGACTAGCAAGATGCCTACGAGAATGAAGGGGTTAAGTAGTAGCGGAACTTTATTGCTCATAAACTAGACCTATTAAGTTAAAAATCGCATAAGTATATTGCTAGGGTATACCCTAGACAGCATGAATTCAAAATGTCTCTTAAAATGTAATATTGTTCTTGAGCCCCTGATGCATCAAGCGTACTGTGTGTGCTCGATCAGAAATTGTAAAGGATTCGAAAGCTATGGGTTGCGTCTTTAAGTTTTTAATTTTAGCAAGCGTGTTTTTGTCTTTGGGGCAGTCGACTTTGGCTGAAGATTGGGGATCCAAGTCTGGGCGTGAGCAGGCCCTTGAAGAGCTTAAAGATTTTGACCCATCTGTGCGACGTGGTGCTTTGGCACGTTTGGCGGAAACAGGTGTTGATGAAGATGTGCCCTACATGCTTCGATTATTGCGGGATGATAACTTTTCAGTTCGCGGTATGGCGGATCAGGCGATAACGGGTCTTTGGCTCAGACTTGATAATCTCTCCGCAAAGCGCCTTTTTGTTAAGGCAATTGGTGCATTACAAAGTGGACAGGCAAAGCAGGCGATTGTACATCTTGATGCGGTCATCGAGGCCGAGCCATCCTTTTCTGAAGCTTGGAACAAACGTGGAGATGCTTGGCTTAGGCTCGATGACCTTGATCGTGCGCTTGCTGATTATGAGGTAGCGCTGAAGCTCAACCCTTACCATTACGGAGTTATGCAAAGCTGTGCGAGTATTTGGATGGAGCGCTCGCAAGCAAGGAAAGCCTACAATTATCTCTCACAAGCTATCGCGATTAATCCAAATTTAGACCATCTCATACCGGTAATTGTGGATTTAGAAGAACGGCTTGAAAACGACAGGATATAACACCGGGTTAATAGCTTACGATTTATGAATTCATTGAATGAGTCCAAAATAGGAGTCGAACAGCTAAAGTCCCAGATCAAAGTTATTGCTGCCGAATGCGGGTTCGATGATGTAGGAATAGCAAATTGCGACTTATCCGAATCTGCCCCGCGACTGAAGGAGTGGATCGACAAGGGTTATGCAGGTGACATGGATTTTATCGCTAAGCGACTAGATATGAAAATTGATCCGAACAAGCTCGTTAACGGAGTTAAGCGGATTGTTACGTTAAGAATGAATTATTTTCAGACTCGAGATAAGAGCATGAGTGGGATGCAGTTCATTAATGCATCTGATAAAGGGTTTGTCTCAAGTTATGCGTTGGGCCGTGATTATCATAAGGTGATCAGAGGGCGGTTAGAAAAAGTTGCTCGCAAGATGAAATCTATTATCGGTCCATTTGGGTATCGTGTGTTTACTGATAGTGCTCCTGTTATGGAGGTAGAGCTCGGCGTTAAGTCAGGCTTGGGTTGGCGCGGCAAGCATACTTTGCTACTCAATAAAGATGTCGGATCTTGGTTTTTTCTCGGTGAAATTTACACAGATTTAGATCTCCCCATTGATAACCCGGAAACTGAGCACTGCGGAACGTGCAACCGGTGCATCGATATTTGCCCAACAAATGCGATTGTTGCGCCTTATAAATTGGATGCTCGTAAATGCATCTCGTATTTGACAATAGAGCACAAAGGCAGTATTCCAAAAAAGTATAGAAAATTGATCGGCAACCGTATTTATGGTTGTGATGATTGTCAGCTTGTTTGTCCATGGAACAAGTATGCCTCAGTGACGGCTATTACAGATTTCAATGCTCGAGATCCCCTAGATGGTAAGACATTGGTGAGCCTGTTTTCATGGACCGAAGCGCAGTTTGGTAAATTTACCGAGGGTAGTGCGATTCGTCGTATTGGCTATGAAAGGTGGCTGCGTAATATAGCGTGTGCACTGGGAAATGCGCCAACGACGCCGGAAATAATCCGGGCACTTGAGTCGAAGAAATCCCATGATTCAGCTTTGGTCAGAGAGCATGTTGCATGGGCCTTAGATGAGCATTTTTGATTGACTGTGTGAAGATTAATGTACAGTAGGCTTTATTTTTAAAGCATCTAAATTTATTTATCAACATCGTTTATTTATCGACATCGTGTTTGTTTATTGGGGAGAAATGTGATGAAACGCTATTTGTTTGGATCTTTGGGCTTGCTGATGTTAATCGTCACGGGCGTTGCTTCAGCACAATCTATTGAGAAAGCGATTAAATACCGTCAAGGTGCGTTCGCAGTTATGGGTTGGAATTTCGGAGCTATCGTTGACATGATCAAGGGTAAGCGTCCTTTTGATCAAGAAGATTTTGCTCGAAGGGCAAAGATCATATCAGACGTTAGTCTTGCTCCCATAGAGGGCTTTTTGACTGAGTCCTCCGAAGGACAGACCAAGTCAAAGTTCGAGATATGGGAAAACTTTGCGGACTTCGAGGGCAAAATGAAGCTGATGCAAGAGGCGGCTCTTAATCTTTCTGTGGTCAGCCTATCTGGCGATTATGACGCATCTAAACGAGCAGCAATTAAGCTTGGGAAAACATGCAAGTCCTGTCACGACGAGTATCGTAAAAAGTAATTCAGTTTTATCCTTTTGTGATGTGCTTAAGCTTACTGCCAAGAGATTAGGAAAATTACGCTTAATGCACAAAAAATCGCGATAATAAAAGCTCGTTTAGGGTGTTCGTTGATTTGAAATTTATCAGGGCTTACTTTTTTATCGGTCGAGTAGCCTACAATCATTGGTCTTATTAGATTTTGTTTTTTTACTAACTGATACCAAACGATAGCGGTTACGTGGATGAAAATCAGTATTAATAGTACCTTTGAATTAATGGCATGAATAAGATTTGCGACCGAGGTGAAACTATCTGAGGCCAGATGACTCAACCCACCAGACAGCAGAAGATCATCATCACAAAATAAACCGCTTGTGACTTGAATGACGAGAGATAAAATCATCGCTATAACCGAATAGCCACCTAGTGGATTGTGTCCGGGCGCAGAGTCGGCAGCCTGTTCGCTCGTTACATATTTCACAACTGCTATTGGTGATTTCAAGAAGTTAGAGAATCTAGCGGTTATGCTGCCCCAAAATCCCCAAAAAATTCTGAAGAGTACCAATCCCAATATGCAATAACCGATGGTGACATGAAGGTCAGAGGGGCCGTTCTCAGATAAGCCAGTAATAAGTTGATAACCTAGAAGGACGGTAATGGTCCAGTGAAAAATTCGAACTGAAGTATCCCAAATTTTAGTCTTGTAGTTTGGATTCACTTGTTAGATACACTGCTATTTTATCCAGAGCTTAGTTGGTCAGCGAGATCAACAATACTCTCGGCATTAAAGTCGAATCTTTTGTCGAACGATAGATCCAAATTCACAGACGGTGGGAATTCTCTTGGCCGTTTAATAAATGCAGTTTTTAAACCGCAAGCCTTAGCGGCAAGCAGATCATCTTTATGTGCTGCGCAAAGCATGACTTGACCGGGCTCTAGATCTAATAATTTGGCTGCCCCGAGATACGTTTCGGGGTCTGGTTTGTAATGACCGAAGAGCTCAGCACTGATAATGCAGTCCCAAGGTAGTTGAGAGTGCTTAGCCATATTGTTTAACAAAGAAAAATTTCCATTCGATAACGTGGAGACAGTGTACGTTTGCTTCAGTTTTTTCAGGCCACGAACCGAGTCAGGCCAAGGCTTAAGACGATGCCATACACGGTTCAATGCGTCCATTTCTTTTTCAGATAATTGGTTCAATTGATATTTGGCGGACAATTCGCTCAGAATCAGTCTATGAAGCGCGTCTATATTTAGCCAGGGTAAATCGCCTCTTCTCACCCGATCCATGGCTGGTTGATATCCAGAGCGCCATTCATTTGCAAATTTACCTGCGTTGAGGCGAATTCCTTTGCGCTCGGCAAGTGTGCGCACTTCTCTGGTTATGCTGCCGCGCCAGTCGACAACGGTGCCGAAGACGTCAAAAATGAGTGCTTTTGGCATGTTTTCCCTTTGTTTTAGTGCCGTGAAATCAGTTTAACTGATTTACTCAATTTCCATTTTGAACCATTTTGGGAATAATTCCCATATACTCCTGCGCTCGTTATGCGTATCTTCCTTTGCCTTTAAGTAGAAGTTTGTGAGGAATATATTATGAAGCATGACCTTCGCCCCATAGTTAGTGCATCTGTATTGAGCTTGTTCTGCGGTCACGTCTATGCCCAAGATGCCGGACAGACATCTAACGTGGAAATTGCTCCAGTTGTTGTCGACGTGATTAGCGTTACTCCAGCGCTGGGTGTTGGCTTGCCTTTGGAAAAAATCCCCTATAACGTTCAGTCTTCCTCGGCCTCTGATCTTGATCAAGGAGCTAACCTAGATATAACAGACTTTATGGAGCGCAGTTTTAATAGCGTCAACATCAATGAGGCAGCAAATAATCCGTTACAACCAGATCTTCAATATCGCGGTTTTACCGCCTCGCCTCTACTTGGTCTGCCACAGGGGCTAGCAGTCTACCAAAACGGTGTGCGTTTGAATGAAGTGTTTGGTGACACCATTAACTGGGATCTGATTCCGGAAGGATCTATTCATTCCATGAATCTGATCGGTGGTTCCAACCCCGTTTTCGGTTTAAATACATTAGGTGGGACGATCAGTATCGAGACGAAAAATGGATTCAATTTTAGTGGGACCAATGTCGAACTTTATCATGCGTCTACTCATGATCGCAACGTGTTTACCTTTGAGACTGGTGGTAACGACGGCACGTTCGGTTATTACGCGACGGTGCAACATTTCGATGAACAGGGGTGGCGAGATGCATCGCCATCCGATGCGCTGAACTTATTCGGTGCTTGGAGCTACCGCGACGATTACACGACCTCGTTGGATTTGAACTTGAATTACGCTAATACCGATCTCATTGGTAATGGGGCAATCCCTATCGAGTTCGCGAATCTGGATTACGACGGTATCTTCACCTCTCCGGATCAGACGTTAAATGAAATGATAATGGTTCAGGCTCAGGGAGACCACTGGTTTAATGATGACCATCAGATTTCCGGTAACGCCTTCTATCGCCGCACGGAAACCGACACATTCAACGGTGACGGGACGGAATTCGAAGAGTGTACTGTTGATGGCGTCGAAGTATTGGTTGAAGCTGATGAGGATGACTTGGAAGGTTTGGACTGCGCTGGCGGAATAACGTCGGGGCAGCTAGAGGGCATTGGCGGTGAAGTTGTGGAAAATCAAAACGGGCTTGTAAGCAGTGAAGCTAACACCGGTTTTGAGCCAGATGACCTAAACGGATTGCAAAATCGAAGTGACCGTACCCAAAAGTACTTTGGCTTCACGTTGCAAAATGCTTTTTACAACGACCTGTTTGAGAAACCTAATCAATTGATTGCTGGTGCGGGTTATACCTCCGGCGACGTCGTCTTTAATTCCAGTCAAGAGTTAGCTCTGCTGAACGCGGACAGATCCACTCGGGGCAGTAACAATTTCGTTCCCGATGAGGGAACAGGTGTGGACTCCGAGGTTTCCACGATGTCGCTATTCTTTACCGATACCTTTTCGGCAACCGATAAACTTGATCTGACGTTTTCGACTCGTTGGAACCACACCAATGTTAAATTAACCGATAAGGGTGGTAGAGGCTTCACAACAGCCCGTCCAGCATTAACTGGTGAGCATGAGTTTCATCGCGTTAATCCGGCATTTGGTCTAACGTATAAGAGCGATGCTGGTTTAAATTCCTACTTCAGCTATAGCGAGTCCTCTAGGGCACCTACAGCTGTTGAACTGGCCTGTGCTGAACCGACTGCTCCTTGTAGCCTGCCAAATGGATTTCTTGCTGATCCGCCACTGGATCAGGTAGTAGCCAAGAGTTTTGAAGGTGGTTTCCGCGGATCAGTCTCTGAGAACGTCCGTTTCAAAATCGGGGCTTTTTATACTCCAATTAATAACGACATCATTTTTCAAAACACCGGTGGCGTATCAGGTAATCAAGGTTTTTTCGATAACGTCAGTGATACGCTACGTCAAGGTATTGAATTAAGCTTAACCGGAGATTCGAACGACTTCGACTGGTTCTTAAATTATAGTCTTGTCCAGGCGACCTTTGAGTCAAACTTCCAGGTCACCAGTGCCAATCACACTCTAAAGGATGCTAATGATCTGATTCAGGTACAAGCCGGCGATTTTATTCCTGGTATCCCAGAGCATACCTTGAAGTTGGGTGGTGATTATGCATTCACGCAAGCCCTTAGTATCGGCGGTGACTTGCAGTACAACTCTGGTGTATTTGTCCGTGGTGATGAATCCAATCAGCTTGGTCGTCTTGATGACTATGAAACGGTGAATATTAGAAGTCGATATCAACTTAATCAATCGTTCAATCTCTTCGCTCGGGTAGATAACCTGCTGGACGAGGAGTATCACAGCTTTGGATTATTAGGTGAACCCAATGAAGTGCCTGGATTTGCCGGTTTCACGGATAACCGCTTTGTAGGTGTTGGTGCACCCCGAAGTGTAGTTTTTGGTGTTAACGCAAGCTTTTAAGTTGAAAAAATAAATAAAAAATTTCGGCCGCATTCGCGGCCGTTTTTTTTAAACTAGAATAGTAAATACTACTCACCCGCAGGATAGAGAACAGTGCTCTTTGATCGAAAAAAAGAAACGCAAATTACTGGCTTGCGACCACCCATTGTATGGAGAGATATGCTCATCATCTTTGGTATAGCAGCCCTTTCTTTTGTGGGCGCGTCTTACCTCGAGCTGAGTGAGGAAGTTTCACGTGTGACTGACTCGATGGAGGCTTGGCAGTTGGATGAGCTTCCGTTGGTACTTTTGGTAATTTTTATTTTGATGGCTGGCGTTCTTGTGCATCGTACTCGTCAATTACGAAAGCAAATAAATCTTCAAATCGACGCGCAAAAAAAACTGACGTTTGTATTAGATCAGAACCGTCGTCTTACGAGAAAAAATATTGAAATACAAGAGGCAGAACGGCGCTCAATTGCTCGCGAGTTGCATGATGAATTCGGGCAAAGTATGAATGCGATTATGATTGACGGTGTTGCGATTCGGAATGCAGTTGAGGAGGGGACTGAACTGCACGCGCAAGCCAAGTCTATTGTTGATGTTTCCGGCAAGCTCTTCTCGGGCGTGAGGGGGTTATTGAAACAGCTCCGACCAGTGGCTCTTGATGAGTTAGGGTTATCAGCAGCCTTAGATACGATGATTGATGACTGGCGCAGGCGCTTCGAGAAAATAGTTTGGCGGTCTAAGATAGACATTAAATATGAAAATCTTGATGAGACTACCAACATAACTATCTTTAGATTCGTTCAAGAGGCTTTGACGAACATAGTGAAACATAGTGACGCGACTGAAGTATCAGTTATGGTTAACGGTAATGGGGTGGATGGAAGAATCACTCTTAGTGTGCGTGATAATGGTTCTATACAGGAAAACACGGAAAGTGACGATGGTGTCGGATTAGTGGGTTTGAGGGAGAGAATTGAAAGTCTGGGTGGATCATTTGAATCTGGAATCATTCAGCCTAACGGCTTTTTGGTGTTTGCATCATTTCCAACTAATTAATAGCCAAAAACTAACTCAAGAGAGCTATGCAAGATATTACTGTAATCCTCATTGATGATCATGCGGTCGTCCGAGAAGGCTATCGAAGACTGCTGGAGAGAGATTCTCATATCCAAGTTCTAGCCGAAGGCGAGACGGCAGGCGACGGGTATCGTTTAGTCTGCGATAAGCAGCCGGATGTCGTAGTAATGGATATCACGTTGCCAGGAATGAGTGGAATTGAGGTGACGCGCCGGATCTTAAGTAAGATTCCTGGCCAAAAAATTCTGATATTCAGTATGCACGAGGATATGGTATTCGTGAATAGGGCGTTTCAAGCTGGTGCGAAGGGCTACGTAACCAAGTCTGCAGCACCAGAGGCGTTAATTGAGGCCGTGCGTCAGGTTTCATTGGGTAAGCTGTATTTGAGCCATGAAATGGCACAATCGATAGCGAGTCAGACAATATCTGACAGCGGGAAGGATCTTGATTCGCTGTCTGGTCGTGAATTTGAGATCTTTCATTTACTTGTTCAGGGAAAAACGCTGAATGAGATATCTGCAGCGCTGCATATCTCGTATAAGACCGTGGCAAATTATCAGTCAAACATAAGACAAAAATTGGGCGCAACGACTGCCGCACAAATTGTTCGTATCGCCATTGATCATGGTGTCATATCCTCGGTAGACAAGTCCTAGGGACATAAAAACGGGATCTTGGGAAGAATTCCCGTGTGCAAACCGTTGAATTGGCTCGTGCGAGTAAATGGTTACCAGCGTATTGTTAGGGTTGTAACGTATACATACTCCTTCTGTAATACTAAGCCGTCTATTGTTGAAGACGGCTTTTTTTTGATCGCTAACTCTTACGATCTTGCGGGCCTTCTATTAAATGTCTTATTCTCATTCCTAGATCGATAGTTAAAAACTGAGCATAATAGGTATTAGAATATATAAGAATAAGGGGGAGCAGATGAACGAGAAGAAGAAAAAAGTTAAAAAAAAGAAAGTTACCGCCAAGGGTATCGAAGATTCATCTCGATTGAGATCAAGGCAATGGTTTAATAATCCTAGCAATCCTGATATGACTGCGCTCTACATTGAGCGCTACATGAATTGGGGTATCAGTCGTGAGGAGTTACAGTCTGGTAAGCCGATCATAGGTATTGCCCAATCTGGATCAGATCTTTCGCCGTGTAATCGACATCATTTGGAGCTTGCAAAAAGGGTTCGGGAGGGTATAAGGGAGGCGGGAGGCATTGCCTTTGAATTTCCGGTCCATCCCATTCAAGAAACAGGTAAGCGACCGAGTGCCACCTTGGATCGAAATCTATGTTATTTAGGACTTGTTGAATTACTTTACGGGTACTTTATTGATGGCGTAGTGCTGACTACGGGTTGCGATAAAACCACGCCTGCACAACTGATGGCTGCTGCAACCGTAGACATACCTGCAATCGTACTATCTGGTGGCCCAATGCTTAACGGTTGGTTTAGAGGAAAGCGGACTGGGTCGGGGACGATAGTTTGGGAAGCCAGAAAACTACTGGCAGCGGGAGAAATCAACCACGAACAATATATAGAGATAATCGCTTCATCAGCGCCGTCTGCGGGACACTGCAACACGATGGGAACGGCATCCACCATGAATGCGCTTGCAGAGGCTATTGGCATGTCATTACCCGGTGGCGCTGCCATACCAGCGCCACATCGTGAGCGTGCTGAGAACGCTTATCTTACTGGTAAGCGTATTGTTGAAATGGTCTGGGAAGATCTTCGTCCATCACAAATTATGACTAAGGCGGCTTTCGAAAACATGATTGCAGTTAATTCTGCGATTGGTGGGTCGACTAACGCGCCGATTCACTTTAATGCGATTGCAAAGCATTTAGGCGTTGAATTAGATAACCATGATTGGGAGCGTGTGGGTTATAACGTCCCTCTAATTGTCAATATGCAGCCAGCGGGTGAGTATCTGGGAGAGGACTTCCATCATGCCGGAGGTGTTCCTGGTGTTGTGAGTCGACTAATCAAAGCAGGGGTGATTAATAAGGCAGCTACAACTGTTAACGGGAAGACACTCTACAAGAACTGTGAGAAATTCAAGGTCTTGGATGAGGCTGTTATTTGGCCAATAAAAAAACCAATGAAGGATAAGGCGGGATTCCTTAATATGAAGGGTAATCTTTTCGATAGCGCGATTATGAAGACCAGCGTTATTTCTGATTCCTTTCGAGAAAAGTATTTGTCTAATCCTGATGACCCGAATGCATTTGAAGGACGCGCAATCGTTTTTGAAGGTCCTGAGGACTATCATAAAAGAATTGACGATCCAAAATTAAAAATAGATGACACTTGTATGTTGTTTGTGCGTGGTGTGGGACCAGTGGGTTATCCAGGCGCGGCCGAGGTGGTTAACATGCAGCCGCCAGCTCGGTTAATTAGAGCTGGCGTTCAAGAATTACCTTGTATTGGAGATGGAAGACAGTCAGGAACCTCAGGATCTCCGTCAATTTTGAATGCCTCTCCAGAGGCTGCGACTGGCGGAAACCTTGCTATTCTTGCAACTAACGACATTGTTCGGATTGACCTCAATAAGCGATCGGTTGATATCTGTATTTCCAAGGCCGAAATTATCCGTCGACAGCGCAAGTTAAGGTCTGGGGGAGGTCATCCAATTCCAGATAGTCAGACACCCTGGCAAGAAATTCAAAGAGCTTATGTCGATGAGTTGTCAGAGGGTATGGTGCTTAAGCCCGCGATCAAGTATCAGAAAATTGATCGCAAAAAAGGTATACCGAGGGACAATCATTAATTATTGATCAATAACAATGGCTTCGTCTTCCGTAGATGCTCATTATCTTAAATTGTATATGGATATGAATGACAGATATCGATGAAATTTTAAAAGGGTTGAAAGGGATCCCGACCGCGACTATTGCGAACGCATTAGATGATGTAGCTAAGTTCATTAACAGTTCTGTAGCAATACGTCCTATTCATCAGGGGATGCGATTGATTGGCCCTGCCGTCACGGTTGAGATTGAGGTTGGCGAGGTCGGAGACTTCTCATCGGAAAATTTTCGAGTAGGAGCCATGATAGATGCAGCTCAAAGTGGAGATGTTCTTGTGGTATCTGCAAAGGGAGCCAAGGTCTCTATATGGGGAGGTATGGCCTCATTGGCTGCAACAGTTAAAGGTATTGCCGGGCTGGTCGTGGATGGATCGGTCCGTGATGTAGATGAGATTAATGCCTGTGGATTTAATGTGTTTAGCCGTTATGTCATCCCCACCACCGGTCGTACTCGACTTAATGTGAAATCAATAGGTAATGAAATTAATTTAGATGGAATTAGTGTGAACTGTGGAGATATCATTATTGGGGACTCCACTGGACTAGTCGTGGTGCCTGAAGATCAGGCACAAACGGTACTAGAAAGAGCAACTCAGTATCAGGCGGATGATATCCAGGCGGCGTCAGAAATTCGACGCGGAATCAGCTTCACAGAAGTAATGAAGCAATTCAAACGTATCTGAGGTGAGGATATTGGAATCCGTCAAGCGGGTGGGGCGACGAGGACTCCATGCACACTATATTTTTTTATTAAATCGCTTACCAGTCCAGTTGCTTTAGCCTGCTCAATGAAGTCATGTAGATATTGAGCGCTCTCCTTATGTATGGGGAGCGTACCTGCTGATTGCTTAACTGTTGTTATTCGTCCATCAAGTATTCGACTCCCAGGTATTTTTTTACAATCAGAAACTAGCCGAGGTTTTAAACCACCTAATACCTCAAGGTCATCTCGAATGAACTGTTCAAATGATTCGTTAATTGATTGTGCTCGCACAATCGTCGCATTTTTGATTGTGGCCGATAAGTAGAGATCATAAGCACTGCGATTCATGACTGAAATACGATTCCCCACCTGATCGACATCAGATAAAACTTGAATTTTCGAGCCTTCCCGTACTAGAAAAGTTACCGGTATCTCTAAATACGGCGCAGAAAATGCAATATCCTTAGCCCTTTGTGGTTCATTGCCAACGAAGGCAATATCCCACGCGCCTTTTAAGCCTCCATCAGCTAATTCCCCGGGGTTATCAAATACTATGAAGTTAGGATAAACATCTAAGGCTTGTGCAAAAAAACGCCCCAGGTCGGGAGCTATGCCAAATGGTAAGCCATTTGAATTGAGACTCGAAACAAGTAAAAAATTAGATGCGTTAATGCCAATTCGAATAATATTTTTTTCTGTGAGTTCTTCTCGAACTTTTTGGATAATCGAATCCGCCATAACGTACCTTTTATTATTTAGTTATAGTCATCAATGCCGAGTCTTACCGAGGATATAATTTTAACAATATTATTGTGGAAGCTCGCTTTGAAAGGTAGATAAATGACTGCTATCAACTTAACCATTTCCTTGCCTGAAAATTATAGAATTCAGGAGGTGCTCCAATATTACGGTAGGGATCAAACGGGGTCTTCTGAGAAGGCTGGAAAAGAAGGCTTTGAAAAAGCATTATGGATAAAAAACTGCCCAGCTTATTTCGCGGTTCATTTTCGCGGAATACACGCTGATATAGAGGCCAGTGTTGACGCAAGATTAAAGAAAGAACACCTTAAGTTATTGGTCGAGTCGGTTGTTTTACGTGTCTTAGGATTGTCTCAGCCAGTTGCTGAGTTTGAATCAATAGCGTTTGCTGATCGCGTATTAAGGAGAATGGTACGTAAAACAAAAGGGTTACGTGTGCCTCAAGCAGTCTCCGCATGGGAAGCTTTAGTTGGATCGATTATTGGTCAACAGGTCAGTGTTGTTGCTGCGACCGCGATGAGATCTAGATTCATCAAAGGATTGGGTGTACCACATTCGTCTGGCCTGCATTGCTTCCCAAACCCCGTAACTATTGCCGCGCTAAACGTTGATGAGTTGCGCAAGTTTGGTATGTCATTTGCAAAAGCGAGCACGATTCATCGATTAGCTACATCGATCGATTCAGGCGCTTTCTCACTGAATGAAGTAAGTACCAGTAACTATTTCGAGATACTGTCGCGTGATCTGCTTTGCGTGAAGGGCGTCGGTCCATGGACAGTTAACTATACTCTGTTAAGAGGCTATGCTTTTTTGGACGGTTCGCTACATGGAGATGTCGTAATCCGCAAAAGAATACAGCAACTATTAAAAAAATCAATGATGTCGGCAGGGGAAGTGGAGCAATGGTTAGCTCAGTATCGACCATGGCGTGGATTACTTGCCGCGCATTTGTGGGCTATGTCATAAATTAAATTAGATTTGCATGAATGCTGATAAGGGCTGATCATAAGGATTATTTGAGGAGAAATTAAATCTAAGAAATGAAAAAGAAAATTTACCGTTTCAGTGTTAATGATCAAACATCCGTCGGTGGGTGGTCAATTTTTAGCCGGGTGCTTTTGGCAATAGTAGGACTCGTAGGACTAGTGTTGGCATTTATGTTTTCGATTGTTTTGCTGGCTATTGCGGCGATATTAGCGCTACTGCTGATTGTCTATTTTTGGTGGAAGACACGCCATGTGAGAAAGAGATTCAGAGAGGCACCCGAGGAAGGTAGAGTGTTCGATGGCGAAAGTCGACGTGACGATCTATAGATTGTCATGACCTCTTTTTTGGCAGAAGATATCTTGGAAGATTGTATATCTTTCGCTTTAAATAATGAAATCGATTGGACTCGGGATAACTCTAGCCCTTGGGGTATTCATGAAGATGATATGCCACCTTGGAATAGTATGCGGGGGCCTGTATTTCCTCGAGGTGGTGTTTCTGGAGCGGTTGTTTTAAATGGAGAAAATCTCATTTCTTGGGGTGATTTTCGGCGTCCAGATTTAACGTTCAGTGTTGCAAAGACTTATCTGGCCGTCCTATGCGGTCTTGCGTTCGACGCAGGTTTAATCAGAGATATTGATGAATGCGTAGAGACATCATTACCAGGTATTGGATTCGACTCTTCACACAACAAATCTGTAACGTGGAGGCATTTGTTGCACCAGACAAGTGAATGGGAAGGGGTTTGTTGTGGTGTTCCTGATCAAGTAGACCATTACCGATATTTATCATTTCAGGATTCGCAGTATAGAAGTAATTTACAGAAAGGAACAAAACGCAAGCTGAATGACCCCGGGACGTATTGGGAGTATAACGATGTCAGAATTAATCAATTATCACTTGCCTTGTTACATCTTTTTCGACAACCTCTTGACGAAGTGTTCGAACAGAGGATTCTTGCGCC
The DNA here is from genome assembly GCA_002167745.1 of Betaproteobacteria bacterium TMED22. Taxonomy (GTDB): domain Bacteria; phylum Pseudomonadota; class Gammaproteobacteria; order Burkholderiales; family Eutrophovitaceae; genus Eutrophovita. The sequence continues at coordinate 34,292 of NHCB01000010.1, read as the reverse complement.
TATTGGTTGTTCGTGCGATTGGGCTTGGACGCCTTACGCAGACGCTCACATTAATATCGATGGTATCTCGATGCCAACACTTCCAGGTGGAAGTCATTGGGGTGGGGGTGTGAGAATTTCAAGCCAAGATCAAGTATTGATCGGACAATTGCTGCTGCAAAAAGGTCGTTGGAGAGCCGATACATTGGTTAGCGAAAATTGGATTAATTCGATGTTTACGCCATCACACCTCGCGCCATATTATGGTTATTTGACCTGGTTGAATACCGATCGCATTTTATTTCCCAGATTGCCGGAGTCAAGTATCTTTGCCATTGGTGCTGGTGGTTCATACACCTGGATCGATCCTGAGTTAAATGCTGTAACCATAGTGAGGTGGATTAATCCATTTCACGCCGAGGCGTTTATGGTTCGACTGAGGGAAGCGCTAATTACGCTAGGAACTTAGATTGGCTTATGGTAAATCTAAGATTTAGTTTCGATGTATTTGGAAGGGACTAAATGATTGATTTACCGGCATGAGTTCTACTCGATTGATATTCATATGAGGTGGGAGCGTGGCAATCCAATGCAGTGTTTGAGCGATATCTTCTCCCGTCATTGGATTTGCGCCTTCATAAAGCTTATCTGAAGCGGATTGATTGCCTTTTGTGCGCACCAGTGTGAACTCGGTCTCTGACATTCCCGGCTCTACGCATGTAACTCGAACTCCGGTGCCATGAAGGTCTGACCTTAATCCAAGTGAAAATTGCACAACGAATGCTTTAGTGCCCCCATACACGTTTCCTCCGGGATAAGGGTAACTTGCTGCCACAGAGCTAATATTGATTACCGCACCCCGCTGCTGGATAAGTGTAGGAAGCACTTTGTGTGTCATGGCCATAAGTCCTCGGATATTTGTATCGACCATAGTATTCCATTGTTCTAGGTCGCAATCTTGAGCAGCAGCAGTTCCTAATGCGAGGCCTGCATTGTTAATCAGTAAGTCAATATCCTTGAATTCTGAGGGTAATGAGTCGATTGCTTGATTGATTTGCTTGCTATTTTGAATGTCGAAAGTGAGGGGGTGTAGTGCATCTCCAAATTGCTCCTTTAGCTTAAGGAGACGTTCTTCGCGTCTCCCCGTAGCAATCACTTTCCAACCGTTATCAATGAATTTTTTAACGGACGAATTCCCGAATCCAGCTGTTGCTCCTGTAATAAGTGCAATTTTTTTCATTAAGATCCCCTTGGTAAACGATGTTATTTAGGCCAGCGCCTCTTCTAACAATTCAGCCCAATGCAATACTCTAGTTTTAGTGCCTCCCTGAAGTTGGGTGAGACACCCAATATTAGCGGTCACGATTAACTTTGGATGTTCGCGTTCAATATTTTCTATTTTACTATCCAGTAGTTTCTCGGATAAGTCAGGTTGAAGCAACGAATATGTTCCAGCTGAACCGCAACAAAGGTGTGAATCCTTTATGGTTGTTAATGTATAACCAGCACTCGTGAGAAACGTCTCTACAACACCCTTAATTTGTTGCCCGTGTTGTAAACTACATGGTGCGTGAAATGCAACTCTAGACGGTTCACTTTGTTTTTGTTTGACCGGCTCCAATACTTTTTCTTTGAGTAACGCGAATTCGTCCGTGAACACCTCACAAAGATCTTTAGTCATGTCAGAGATGACTTTAGCTTTGTGCGCATACATTGGGTCCTCTGCTAAAAGATGACCATATTCTTTTATCATCGTACCGCATCCGCTTGCAGTGATAACGATTGCTTCGGCCCCGCTTTCGATGAGTGGCCACCAAGCATCAATATTTTGCTTTATGAAGACCAGCGATTCGGTCTGCTTATTCAGGTGGTACGTTACTGCGCCACAACAGTTAACCTGTGATGTTGGTATGAGCGTTATCTTTAGTCGGTCAAGAAGCAGAGCGGTCGAGATGTTAATGTTTGGCGCTAAGACAGGCTGTACACATCCGTCTAGGAAGAGCATTTTACGAGAGTGATTCGATTGGGGCCACTTCATGACGACCTTTTGTACCATCGGAATTTTTTTCTGAAGTACTTTAGGTAACGCTGGTTTAGCTATCTTACCGAGAGTGATTAACGAACGAAAAATTGTCCTTTTGGTGATGATTTTTTCTAAAGCATGGCGTTTTACGCGCTCCCCTATCGGGCGCGATACGGTTTTTTCAACGATGTTGCGTCCAATGTCGACTAGTCTGCCGTATTGCACTCCTGATGGACATGTTGATTCACAGGACCTGCATGTAAGACAACGGTCTAAATGGGTTTGAGTCGCTTCTGTAGGTTTTTGACCTTCGAGTAACTCTTTGATTAGGTAAATACGTCCTCTTGGGCTGTCAAGTTCGTCACCCAGCAGTTGGTAAGTTGGACATGTAGCTGTGCAAAATCCACAGTGGACACAGGACCGCAATATGTCGTTCGCTTCCTTACCTTCGCGGGTCTCTAGGATCGCAGTTTCTAAATTTGTTTTCATCGATACGTTTTACGGTTTAGGAGTAAATTAAAATTCGGTAAATAATCTTTTTTTCCCGAATATGCCGTCAGGATCCATGGAGATTTTTATCTTTTGTTGAAGCTTTTGTAGCGCTGGAGACATCATGTTGATTGGTTCACCTAGCCGGTTACCGCGAAACACAGTCGCGTATCCGCCATATTGATTAGCAAATTCCTGGTGCTCGCTTAACGTCCCATTATTCCAAATCCATCGGGTACTCCCATTCCACTCAATTAACGCATCGTCATATTGATCTATTGGCGCGGTTGGGTTAATTGACAAACGATAAAGACATCCCTCAGCCTCGAAAAAAGGGTGCGTTTGTTCTTTTATTGATTCCCAGTAAGAGCTTTCCTCAGTGGTCTCACCGCCAATTTTTTTCCGTGCTGCGGTAACTCCAATTTCTGAGCCAGATAAACGTACTGCGAGTCGGTTTCCGTCGAAGCAGGTAGCCGATAATGGAATTGGTGTACCGGCTAATGTATTCATTTTATCCAGGGCGGACCGATGGTCTAACTCAAAGAAAACTGTGCGTTCCACTTCTGGTTTTGGTAGAACTTTGATAGACGACTCAAGGATCAATCCGAGTGTCCCGAATGATCCTGCTAGTAGCCTAGATACATCAAAGCCTGCGACATTTTTCATAACTTTTCCGCCAAATTGAAGATCATCAGCATCTGCATTAAGTATTCTGGCTCCAAGTACGAAGTCACGGACAGCCCCCTGTGATGCGCGCCTTGGACCAGAAAACCCTGAGGCGATGCACCCACCAAATGTAGCCTCTGATCCCATGTGGGGAGGTTCGAATGGCAATATCTGATTGTTCTCCTCTAACGTACGTTCAATGTCTTTCAGTGGTGTACCACTTCTGGCGGTTAAAACCAATTCGGTAGGTTCATATTCGGTGACTCCTGAGAAGTCTTTGGTTTCAATAAGATCTCCTTCGAGGGAGACACCATGAAAATCCTTGGATCCACCACCGCGGATTCTAATGCAAGCCGATCGTTGTTTTGCGTCCGTGATCTGACTTTTAAATTCATTAATAACAGCTGCGTCTGAGCTCATGAGGTACCTAATAGTTGAGTCTAGAATCTGGGAATGTCCGGGAAGCGTTCTTCCCCACGATGGACGTGCATATGTCCGAATTCGGCACAGCGATTTAGCGTCGGAATCGCTTTCCCTGGATTCAGGCGTCCTTCGGGATCGAAGGCTTGCTTTAAATTAAGAAACGTCTGTATTTCGTGATTATCAAATTGAACACACATTTGATTTATTTTTTCAATGCCTACGCCATGCTCACCGGTTATTGTGCCGCCAACTTCGACGCAAAGCTCCAGTATGGCCGCGCCATAAAGTTCGGCTCGATGCAGTTGGTCCCCTTCATTCGCATCAAACATGATGAGTGGATGTAAGTTCCCATCTCCTGCGTGAAATACGTTCGCGCATTGAAGCTGAAATTGGTCTTCCATTTCTGCGATACGCTTTAATACGTTTGGTAATGCTTTTTTAGGTATCGTACCGTCCATGCAAAAGTAATCTGGAAGAACTCTACCCACTGCAGGAAACGCGGATTTCCGACCAGCCCATAATTTCAATCGATGTGCTTCGTCTGTGGAAATGGTTATTTCGGTGGCGCCTGCTTGGTTAAGTACCTCGGTCGTTTTTTGTATTTCACTGTTCACTTCTTCTACCGAACCATCAGATTCGCAAAGTAACATAGCCGCTGCGTCCATTGGATACCCTGCGCCAATGAATTGCTCCACGGCATTAATGGCTTTCTTGTCCATCATTTCAAGGCCTGCTGGAACAATACCTGCCGCAATAATATCTGAGACAGCGTGTCCCGCCTTTTCTACATCGTCAAATGAAGCCATAATGGCTTGAGCTTTTTCAGGTGTTGGAAGCAGTTTTAGGGTTACTTCAGTCACAACACCAAGTAAGCCTTCAGACCCAGTCACGAGTGCTAGTAAGTCATATCCTGGACTATCGAGGCCTTCGGAGCCAATTTCAATAATATCTCCTTCAATTGTAACGAACCTCACTTTTAAAATATTGTTGACCGTTAGCCCATACTTCAGACAGTGTACGCCCCCGGAGTTTTCAGCTACATTCCCCCCAATAGAACAAGCAATTTGACTAGATGGATCAGGTGCGTAATAGAGCTTATGCATTTTTGTGGCTTCGGAAATAGCCGCATTTCGCACTCCTGGCTCAACGACAGCATAGCGACCGACAGAATCTATATGTGTAATTCGTGTGAGCTTCGATAGCACGAGTAATACGCCTTGTTCATAAGGAATAGCTCCGCCAGATAAACCTGTTCCGGCGCCCCGAAAGACAATTGGCACTTTATATTTGTGGCATATTTTCATTACTTTACAAACTTGCTCCTCGTTTTCCGGCAATACGGCAATCATGGGAATTTGAGGATATGCAGACAGTCCATCGCACTCAAACGGCGTTAGATCTTCTGTTTCGTACTTCACCGATTCGGCCGATAATACCGATAATAATTCCTGCACGATTGTTTGTTTGTCGACTAACGCGACAGGGTTTTCGTTTAGGTCTCTCTCACTATGTCCCATATCTGTAACTTTCTTTCAATTGTCGATGACTATGGCCCTGAAGTCATTAACGTTTGTTAACGTGGGTCCTGTTATGACAAGATCATTTAACTGTTTAAAAAAACTATAACCGTCATTATCCGCGAGCATGAGTTTGGCGTCCAGACCAATTTCTCCTGCTCGCTTTAAAGAATCTGGAGTGATTAGAGCTCCAGCATTATCTTCAGTTCCATCAATTCCATCGGTATCACCCGCGAATGCCCAAACCCCATCCAAGCCGTTTAATTCAAGTGCAAGAGATAGCAGAAATTCAGCGTTGCGGCCGCCTCGCCCACTACCATTAACCGTGACAGTTGTCTCTCCTCCGGATAGCAGAACACAAGGTTTTTGAGCGGGTTGATTGTGTCTGACAACTTGTTTGGTAATTCCTGCGAGCACTCTAGCAACCTCTCGGGCTTCTCCTTCAATAGCGTCTCCAAGAATTAACGGCGTAAATCCGCGAATTCTTGCAAATCTTGCGGCTGCCTCTAGAGAGTGTTGGGGCGTTGCAATCAAGTGCGAACGCATATTTTTAAATACTGGATTATCGGGTTTCGGTGTTTCTGGCTTGTCTGCTCCAAGGAAGTTCATGATGGACTTAGGTTCATTGATACGGTACTTGGTGAGAATAGCTTGCGCATCATTAAAGGTTGTTTCGTCAGGTTCTGTTGGTCCAGATGCTATGACAGATAAATCGTCTCCTGGAATATCCGAGATTGCGAGTGTCACACATTGTGCGGGCGAGATGGCTTCTGCTAGCCGACCACCCTTGACGGCGGACAAATGCTTCCGTACACAGTTCATTTCTCTGATATTCGCACCACTTTGTAGTAGTTTTGTGTTCAACATTTTTTTATCTTCCAGGCTGATACCTTCTGCTGGAAGCGTCAGAAGGGAGGAACCCCCGCCCGACACCAAAAACACAACTAAATCGTTTGACGTTAGATTAACTATGAGTGCTTGTATCTCAATAGCTGCTGCCATACCAGCTTCGTCCGGAATAGGGTGTGACGCTTCTCTTACTTCAATGAATTGTGTGGGAACCTTATGTCCGTATCGAGTAACAACAACTCCCTCTACCGGGGCATCCCAAGCTTTTTCGAATGCGACCGCCATTGTAGCGGCGGCTTTGCCGCAACCAATAACCACTGTACGACCGGTTGGTGGATCAGGTAAATATTCTTTGATTGTATGTTCGGGTAATGCTGCATTAATAGCTACATCAAACAATTCATTCAGGAACTTCTTGTGTTTCATGATTCAGCGACCTTATGCTGGGCTAGCTGCTCTAGGGCGCACACCATGGCGGAGTGGTCTTGGCCGCTAGCTCCTGCAGCCGAACATGCATTGAATAGTTCCTGAGCGGTACTTGTGTTTGGTAAGCTTAAGCCTAAACTTCTGGCAGTACCCAGCGCAAGACTTAAATCTTTTTGATGCAATTCAATTCTAAACCCCGGATTAAAGGTTCTCTTGATCATCCGTTCCCCATGAATTTCTAGTATCTTGGATGAGGCGAAACCTCCCATCAGTGCTTGTCGCACTTTTGATGGATCGACACCCGCTTTGGAGGCAAGCAGAAGCGCCTCACCCACAGCCTCGATGTTTAGAGCAACGATGATTTGATTGGCCACCTTACAAACTTGGCCCGCTCCTATATCGCCAACACGAGTCACATTTTCACCCATTAATTTGAAAATAGGCTCTACTTTTTCAAATACCGATTGATGTGCGCCCACCATTATAGTTAAAGTCGCATTCTTGGCGCCCACCTCACCGCCAGATACAGGCGCGTCTACATAAGAGACGTTTTTAGTGGCTAATTGACTTGCAAATTCTCGAGTAGCAATTGGTGAGATCGAACTCATGTCAATAATGGTTTGACCTTTTGATAGCGTACTAATGATTCCGTCATCTCCAAAGAGAACCTTTTCTACGTCAGGGGTGTCGGGTAGCATCAAGATAATAATCTCAGCACATGATGCTACCTCTGAACTATTCTGGCACGCGAGGCCACCGGCCGATGTGAGTTCTTCTGGGACTTGACTTCTAGAATACAGATAGACGTCGTGGCCATTTTTAATAAGTTGTCCGGCCATGGGTGAGCCCATTATGCCTAAGCCGATAAAGCCGATTTTCATGATTTATGTTCCCCGATTGATGATGATTTAAGTCAATTGTCGTCACATTTTGAACGGCCATCGATAATCTTGAATCCAGTTTAGACCTGATATCGTATCTTTTTTTGGTCGATATTCGCATCCAATCCAGCCTTCATATCCCAGTGCATCAATTGTGTCGAAGATGAACGGATAGTTGATTTCTCCTGTCCCGGGTTCATGCCGACCTGGCGTGTCTGCAAGTTGCATATGTTTAATCTGAGGCAGAAGCTTCTCGATCGTTACTGCGAGGTCTCCTTCCATAATTTGCATGTGATAAATGTCATATTGGAAACCTACATTAGGGCGATTAATTGCCTTTATTAGTTTTTCAGCTTGATGAGAGTAATTAAGAAAATACCCAGGTATATCTCGGGTATTGATCGCCTCAATTAAGACTTCGATTTGATGTTCTCGACACATATCTGCAGCAAATTGAATATTTTCTATAAAGGTTTGTTCGATCAAATTATCAGAATTGTCCGTAGGCTTTAAGCCCGCCATACAGTGGAGCCTCTTGCAATTTAGGGGTGTCGCGTAATTGATGGCCGTGTTCACGGTATCGCGAAATTCGGATGTCCGACCAGGAATGCATGCTAGACCGCGATCACCTGCCTCTAAATCACCTGGAGGCATATTGAATAGAACAAGGTCTAAATCATTTTTGGATAGTTGGTCGCCGATTGCCTCTTTGGGATAAGCGTAAGGAAATAAAATCTCCACACCCATGAATCCTTGTTCGTGAGCGTGTTTGAATCGTTCCATAAAATTAAACTCATTGAACATCATGGTGAGGTTAGCGTTAAATTTTGGCATGGTTAACTCCAATCGAGACAAAGTATTTCTCATTATAATCGTATGCCGTTTAGGATGATGAATGTCGGGATGCCCGTATAATGAATGGCATATGTCATATCAGGAGGTGAAAGAAGATGGTCGAGAGATTTTCAGGAACTAGAGATTATGTAGCAGGAGAGGATTTGATGATGGCTGTAAATGCAGCGATTGCATTACAGCGACCTCTCTTGATAAAAGGTGAGCCTGGCACGGGAAAAACTATGCTGGCAATGGAAGTTGCAAATGCGTTAGCACGTCCTTTATTTCAATGGCATATTAAGTCGACTTCGAAAGCACAGCAGGGTTTGTATGAATATGACGCGGTGTCACGACTTCGAGACTCTCAGCTTGGTGACGAGTCAGTAAAGGATATTAAAAACTACATTATGAAGGGTCCGTTGTGGGAGTCCTTTCAGGCAGAAACACCTTCCGTAGTTCTGATTGATGAGATTGACAAGGCAGATATTGAATTTCCTAATGATCTGCTCAGGGAACTTGACCGCATGGAATTCTTTGTTTATGAAACCAAGGAGCTAATCAGTGCTGAGCACCGTCCGTTAATCATTATCACGAGTAATAACGAAAAAGACCTTCCCGATGCTTTTTTGCGAAGGTGCTTTTTTCATTACATTCAATTTCCTGATAAAGAAACCATGACTCAAATCGTCGATGTCCATTTTCCGGATATCAAAAAGCAGTTATTGCAGCAGGCGCTTGAGATCTTTTTTGATCTTAGAGAAACGCCTGGATTGAAGAAAAAACCTTCTACATCGGAACTGCTGGATTGGCTTAAACTTCTCCTGGCGGAAGATATTTCTGTCGAAGCATTGCAAACAAGTGACCAGAGAAAATCGATACCACCACTTGCTGGAGCGCTCTTAAAAAATGAGCAAGATGTTCATTTGTTCGAGCGTCTTATTTTTCTTAATAAACGCTCTGAGCGTACGTAAGTTTCTGGCTTGATAAATAAATGGTTTTACTTGATTTTTTCTTCAGGATAAGAGATGCGGGAATATCCGTGTCAGTCAAAGAATATTTGACCTTAATAGAAGCATTGCAACACCGTGTCTCTGGTGAAAGCATTGATAATTTTTATTATTTATCTCGCGCAACCTTTGTTAAAGATGAGGCTTTATACGATCGATTCGACCGAGCCTTTGGTGATTATTTCAATGGTTTAGAGTCATTACCTGACGACTTTCTTAAGGATATTCCTGAGGAATGGTTGAAAAAACAGCTTGAACTATCTTTATCCGAAGAAGATAAGAAGCTCATTGAATCCTTGGGTGGTTGGGAAAAGCTAATGGAGACATTTAAGGAGCGACTCGAAGAGCAGCAGAAAAGACATCAGGGTGGGTCCAAGTGGATTGGTACCGCAGGTAAGAGTCCTTTTGGTGCGTATGGGTATAACCCTGAGGGTATTCGAGTTGGGCAACAGGGCTCCAGAAATAGGCGCGCTGTTAAGGTCTGGGATAAAAGAGAATATAGAAATCTTGATGACTCGATTGAGCTCGGTACGCGCAATATCAAAGTGGCTCTAAAGCGCTTGCGAAAATTTGCAAGGGAGGGAGCCGAAGAAGAGTTAGACTTGGATGGGACCATCCGATCTACCGCAAAAAATGCGGGATATCTCGATTTGAAAATGGTTCCTGAGCGGCGGAATGCAATAAAGGTTCTTTTGTTTTTCGATATTGGTGGATCTATGGATGATTATGTGCGCTCTTGCGAGGAACTCTTCTCAGCCGCGCGCACTGAATTTAAACATTTAGAGTATTTTTATTTTCATAATTTTATTTATGAATCCGTTTGGAAGGATAATCGCCGGCGTAATAATGAGCGCATTTCGATATCGCAGATACTGCATAAGTATGCTGCGGACTATAAAGTGATTGTGGTAGGAGATGCCACTATGAGCCCTTACGAAATAACCTATCCGGGCGGAAGTGTAGAACACTTCAATGAGGAGTCTGGTGCTGTATGGTTGAAACGTGTTTTAAATGTGTATTCGAAGGTCGCTTGGATTAATCCAACGCCAGAAGCCCGGTGGAAGTACCACGAGTCGATTTCTATTACCCGAGAGTTGGTTGATGATCGAATGTTTGGACTGACGCTGTCTGGATTAGAAAAGGCGATGAAGCAATTAGCCAAATAAATTTACTCATTCGGATGCTGATTTAATATTTTTCCGCTTGAGTCGTTCTAAAAACCTTGCTCTCTGAATCACGACACGCTCGTGCGTGCCTTGAGAAATTGTATCGACGCCATCATGTGCTATTACTGAAAAGGTTAATTTACGACCTTCAAATTTTATGAGTTCAGCGTCGACCGTAACTGTCATGCCCGGCAGGGTGGCAGCCTCATGAGAGAAATTGACGTGCGTGCCAAGTGTCTGCTCTTCCGGCCATTGACTGTGTGGCCTTAAGAGTTCAATACAAGCCCATTCAAGAAGTCCTACCATATACCCGGTCGCAAATATATGAGGCATATCCAGAAACAATTCAGACTCGGGATAAAGATTCGGGACGGTTTGCCTGTCTCCTATTTTGAACGAGTGACGGTAGGTTAGACCTGGTTTGAGAGAGTCTTTCATAGCAGCCTTTATTATTTCGCACTATTTTAGTGCATTAAAGTGCAATACGCACTATATTAGTGCTTAGCTAGTGAGCATGTTTTACAGTTAAGCTCAATAAATCAATCACTTAAAATATGGCATATTTATTGCTTCTTTTAATAATATAATCATAAAGTTATCACATTTTAACCTGTCTGCAGTGTAACCAGGTCAACTTAAAGGGGAATGTCATGGAGTCATCTAATAGTGCATCGGATGTGCTGTTTATTCTGTTAGGCGCCATCATGGTGCTTGCTATGCATGGAGGGTTTGCTTTTCTAGAAGTTGGAACTGTCCGTAAAAAAAATCAAGTGAACGCACTGGTTAAGATTTTATGTGATTTTTCAATATCTACAATAGCTTATTTCTTCGTCGGATATGCAGTAGCTTATGGTACCGATTTTCTAGTAGGTGCCAATACGTTGAGCCAAAACGGTGGTTATGGACTAGTTAAGTTTTTCTTTTTGTTGACGTTCGCCGCCGCGATCCCAGCAATTATCTCTGGTGGTATCGCCGAACGCGCTCGTTTTTATCCACAATTATTTGCCAGCGCCATCATTGTTGGGATTGTTTACCCATTTTTTGAAGGTGTTATTTGGAACGGTAACTTCGGTTTTCAGGACTGGCTACAGACTAGTTTTGGGGCACCTATGCGGGATTTTGCAGGTTCCGTTGTAGTTCATGGCATGGGGGGGTGGATAGCACTTGTCGCAGTTCTTTTGCTTGGATCTAGAAAAGGTCGGTACCAAAAAAACGGTGGTATCGTATCGCATCCGCCCTCAAGTATTCCATTTCTCGCGCTTGGCGCCTGGATGCTTACAGTAGGTTGGTTTGGTTTTAACGTTATGTCAGCTCAAACAATAGATGGCATTAGTGGTCTTGTAGCGCTAAATTCCTTGATGGCTATGGTGGGCGGTACCTTAGCCGCATTGTTTGTAGGACGGAATGATCCAGGTTTTGTGCACAATGGGCCACTTGCGGGATTGGTCGCGATTTGTGCTGGGTCGGATATCATGCATCCGTTGGGCGCATTGGTAACGGGATTAATCGCTGGGGCGTTATTTGTGTCGTTATTTACTGCGACTCAGAATCGTTGGAAGATAGACGATGTCTTGGGTGTTTGGCCGCTGCATGGATTATGCGGCGCTTGGGGCGGTATTGCAGCTGGTATATTTGGTCTTGAAAGCCTCGGTGGAATGGGAGGAGTCTCTTTGATGTCTCAGTTGATTGGAACGCTGGCGGGTATTGCCGTTGCTATTGTGGGTGGATTGCTAGTCTACGGCTCTATCAAGTCCATGGTCGGCATTCGTTTGAATGAGGAAGAGGAGTACATGGGAGCAGATTTGGCGATTCATAAGGTGTCTTCCTCGCCAGATAACGAGTAACGTTCTGAGTCGACCACCGGATACTTACGAGCCTATCCTATGCTTTTTGAGCGTAGAGACGTTAATCGTCTCTGCGTGCAAAGAGAAGGTGCCGCTCCGTTTGTCGCTAAAGTATCTTTTTAGGGACTTTTTAATTGCTGCAAATGCAATGTCATCCCATGGTATCGAAGACTCATCAAATAAGGCAACGTCAGAGCTCTCGAATGTTGCTGAAAAGTTCGCGTCTTCGAGCTTAGCCCGGTACAGGAGATAGACTTGGTTGATGTGTGGGATATCGATGAGAGAGAAGACGTCAATAATCGTCGCTGATGCGTTAGCCTCCTCTTTGGTTTCACGAAGAGCACCTTCTTGAGTGGTTTCATTATTCTCTAAGAACCCAGCAGGTAAAGTCCAAAACCCTAAGCGTGGCTCTATCGCACGTTTACAGAGCAGGATTTGATCTTTCCATTCAGGAATGCATCCAACAATTACTCGAGGATTCTCGTATTGTATGAAGCCACAATTCTCGCATACAACCCGAGGTAAGTTATCGCCGTGGGGTATCTTTAAAGTCGTGAGTCCACCACATTGATTACAGTATTTTATGGGCACGGTAAATTTGTTAATTACTTTTATACATTAGGCCAAGGAGATATTGACTAAAATCATTCTCTAGGTGAATTTATGTTTGAATGTTAATCTTGTTTTTAGTTACCCATAATCATAGGCCATTTATCAGGACCGTAGAGAAATAATGTTGCTTAAAAATATTTTACTTGTATGGATGCTAACCATCATAATGTTCGCCCATGCAGATGATACGCCGCAAAAATATATAGGTACATGGACGGGTGCTTGGCATGAGGGGATGACCAGCGGAACGCTTTGGCTGACGTTTCAGCCCAACGGAAACGGTTCCATTCGATTTACGAATTTGGCTAAATTCGGAACTTCTGAAAGATCACTTACTGCTATTCGCTTTTTGGGAAATCGTATTAACTTTTCGGCGAACGGGCAGGGTGTTCATGATTTTGTCAGTCATGTCTTTTTAATAGGTGGAAATAAGTTAAGAGGTAATGCTGAATTCGATGGTTTGGCATTGACTTATCGTTTATCCAAAAAATAAAACGGCCCATTTAGGCCGTTCTCGTCGTTTAGCGAGCCCTTTCTTTGGGCTTACAACTCAACATCAGGTAGTGCTTTGATGTAATCCGCTAGCGCTTCAATTTGCCATGGTTTGAGTTGTTTTCTGAATCCTGGCATGGGACTCTTGCCATACGCAATTTGCTCAATGATATATTCCTTGGACTTATCAGTCCCTGAGAGTCTTGGTCCGTCCGCCTCTTTGAGCCCATACCCTTGGTGGCACCAACTGCAGCGTGATGCAAATAATCGCTTCACAGAGAAATTCTCTTTGTACTGGGTATATTTTGGATTAATCTGGCCTGCTGCTATATCAGTAACGTCTTCCTCAGCATGAGTAACTGAAATGTTTAATCCTATCGCGCATAGTGTCATGAAAGCGATATGGGTGAGTCTCGTTATTGAAACATTGAATAGCATGTAGTTCTCCTGCGAATAGTAACTGCTTTTTTATTCAAATACTAAATTAGTTTTATTTTTTTATACAGATTCGACAAAAAAATTTGGGCGGGAAATCCCGCCCAAATTCATGTGCAAATCGACGTTAATCCTGTCGAATTTGATGAATCAAGTCACTTTAAAGTGAGTAGACCATCAAAGTGCCTGTGTCAGTTGACATGGTGTCGAAGGGTGCGCCAAACAATCCAGGATAGTTTCCTGCAACGTGTGAGCCCCAGCCGGTAACAACGGCAACATACTGCTTTCCGTCAACCATGTAGGTTATGACACCACCGTGAGCACCGGTACCCATGTTACTTTGCCATAGCAGCTTGCCAGACTTAGCATCACGAGCGTCAAACATTCCGTCTGCGCCAGGAACGAATACAAGATCGCCACCGGTTGACAAGAGAGATGCAAGCACTGGGTACTTGTACTCTACACGCCACTTCATTTTTCCGGTCAATGGATCGCGGGCCTGAAGCGTTCCGTAAGCAGCATCAACTGGTGTGCCATCTACTTTTTGCTTAGGAGCCTTAGAAGTCCATGACGCACCAAAGTACGCTTGACCAGAGAAATCATCTGGACGCTCTGGATTTACAACTTCAATGTCAAAACAGAATTCCTGTGTGAGCATGAAGTGTGTGTTTCGCTTAGGGTTGTAAGCGCCGGTATTCCATGAAATGGCACCGTCAATCGCAGGACATACGTCCATGTGCTTGCCTTCCGGTAGTTCACGACGACCAACTAAACGACCTTCCTTAGTAACACCTTTGATGTAGTTGAAGGTTTCACCGATCATGTATGCGTTGTTAACTGCCAACTCATTACCACCACCGACTGAATCAGCGTCATATACGAAAATGATACCGCCCTTATTTGGGTGAACCATGTTTCGCTTGCCGTCTTTTTCAACCATTAGAAACTCACCAACCGCTGAGTCAAAGTCCCAAGCGTCGTGTGGCATTTCCTGGAAGTATGCTGACAACTCACCGCTATCCGCATCAAGAACAACTACTGAAGAGCTGTAGAGGTTCAAGCCTGGACGTGGACCGTTGTTCATCCAATCGCCACCGATATAGTCATAGTCAGGAGCTGGATTAGCTGTTCCCCACCAAACTGTATTGGTTGCAGGATCATAACTACCAGTCATCCAACCACCACCGCCACCGATTTTCCAGGAGTCGTTACCCCAAGAGTCGCGTGAACGCTGATCGCCACCGATGGTGTCGAATTGCCAAGTTACCGAGCCGCTTTTCGCATCAACTGCGTAAATCGGTCCACAGCAACCTGCGAGCTCACCACCGTTTGCGCCAAGGATGACCATGTCTTTAACGATAACTGGAGCACCTGTAAAGCCCTTATTGCCTTTGGCTACAGTCATGATCTCATTATCCCAAACGACTTCACCAGACTTTGCGTTTAATGCTATTAACCGCCCGTCTGTTGTTCCCATGTAAACATTCCCATGACCGATTGCTAGACCACGGTTGTATGGGTTGTAGAACGTACCTTCTGCGCGCTCAACATCAATCTTTGCAGCATGATGCCAAACTGGCTGGCCAGTAGCGCCGTTAAGTGCCCAAATCGTGCCTGATGTTGTGGTGTAGTACACCATGCCATCAACCGCGAGAGGGAAACCTTGGATACCACGCTTGGTTGCAGCTGGATTGTGCTGCCATGCAAGCTTGAGGTTCTTAACGTTTCTAGTGTTAATTTGCTTTAATCCGCTATGGTGATGACCAGTAAAATCCTTGTGGTACATCATCCAGTTAGCATCATCATTTTGCGCGTTCAACAATCGATCCCAAGTGACATCAGCTGCCATTGCTTGAGAAGCGAAGCCGAGGAACGCAACGGCCGAAATTGCCTTAACGGCAGCCGTAGTAGTCCAACGTGTCATAACTCTCTCCCTAAGTATTGATAGAAGACTATTTTATTTATTCGCGAATGAATAAAATTAAAAAATCGATTCTCTAGTGCCACTACGTTACAACTCGTTCAAATTTCTACGAACTTGTTTTGAGCTAAAAACATTGAATCACATGAAAACCTGACTATAAGTTAACGCTACTACTTCGTCTTTGCAACACCTTTGTAGTAATGTAGGTCACTTATTTAATTGAGTTTTATTGCATGATCAGGTGAGTAGCACGGTATGTTTATAGCCTGACCGATTTTTTGCGCCGCAATATAATTAGCGCTTTCGAAGAAAAATATTTAGGTATTACGTTGTTATAGATGACTGCTCTTGTCTTAGCGCGCAATATTTGGTCAGGAGATACAGTTGCAATTGTAAAGTTACAAGTAATTGCATAAAACATCGCGTTATTACAACAACTTATAATTTATCTCTAGACTGAGAAAAGGTTTGAATTTGAGTCACTTACTAACAATTGAGTATGGCGATTTAGGATTGATAATTCCTTCCGAGGAATTGATGTTGATAGCGCTTCTGCGCCACGGCATTATTTTCCCTTACGCATGTCAGAGTGGGGTGTGTGGTGCCTGTAAATGTAAGCTGACTAAAGGTAGAGTCAATTTAGATGTTTATTCTGATGCAGCCTTAAACCCAGCTGAAGTTCAGCAAGGTTTGATCCTTGCATGCCGAGCCTATTTATTATCCGACGTTACGATCAGGAAGCTCGATCGCTAGACCGCGCTTTATTTCGTTATGTGCTGACGCTCATGTGTAATAATGTTCGACTTTGAAAAAGTCGCTTACGTTATATGCACGGGAGATTTTGATGAGCACTGAACACCTTGTATTTAAATCCAAAGGCTCGCCTCTGATCCCCATTGTTCAGGACGAGCGGCAGTTTCCTGTTAATCGAATTTTCTGTGTTGGTCGGAATTATGCTGAGCATGCACGTGAGATGGGTAATGACCCTGACCGCGATCCTCCTTTCTTTTTTTTAAAATCTTTAGATGCCCTCGTGCCAGGGGGCGGTGCCGTCACATATCCGATGGCGACGAATGATCTTCATCATGAAATTGAAATGATCGTGGCGATTGGATTATCGGGCTCCGAGATTGCTAAGGCCGATGCTCTTGACCACGTCTTTGGCTATGCTATTGGTCTTGACCTCACGCGCAGAGATTTACAAGCTCAGGCGAAAAAGATGAGTCGGCCCTGGGACTTTGGGAAGTCATTTGAGCAGGGGGCCCCAATGACCGCAATAACAAAGACTGACCTGTGTGGTCATTTGTCGAGTGGCGAGATTTCGCTTACGGTAAATGATAAGGTGCAGCAGATAGGTAATCTTAACGAAATGATTTGGGATGTGCCCGAGATTATTTCCTTTCTTTCTCGGTTTTACCACTTGGAGGCTGGAGATCTGATCTTTACGGGAACCCCAGCCGGAGTGGGAGCTTTAGACCGTGGGGACAAATTAATTGGACGTGTGGCGGGTTTACCGGACCTGGCGGTAGATATTATTTAAATAACTGGATGGATGTAAAAGATGGAAGATGTAACGAAGAAGACATGGCTTGAGGTGGCTCTAAACGGGCCTTGGACTCAAGAAAAACAAGCCCGTATTCCCATCAAAGTCGAGGATATAGTGCAACAGGGAATTGCTTGTGTGAATGCAGGGGCCGCAATTGTCCATGTGCATGCTTATGATGAGGAAACCGGTCGACAAAAGGACGATGTCGACGTTTATAAGAAAATTATTGAAGGTATTCGCACAGAAGTAGATGCGATTGTTTATCCGACGGTGTCTGCTTCAGGTATGAATCCGATTGATGAGCGAAGTACCGGTGAAG
This sequence comes from Betaproteobacteria bacterium TMED22, assembly GCA_002167745.1. Lineage (GTDB taxonomy): Bacteria > Pseudomonadota > Gammaproteobacteria > Burkholderiales > Eutrophovitaceae > Eutrophovita. Next base: position 16,860 of record NHCB01000010.1, on the reverse strand, counting down.
ATCGATACGCTCATATTGAATCATTGGCCAAGGACGGATTTCTAGAGTGGACTGTCTTGGATCCGGGGTCGTGTAATTTTTCACATTATGATCAACTCAAAGAGGATAAAGTCGGGTACGTTTACCAGAATAGTGAAGCAGACGCTCGTCACGGTATGGGCGTAGCTCATAAATACGGCTTGCATCCTAGCTACGCTATTTACGAACCAGGATTCGCTCGGCTAGGCGCAAATCTGCACTGGCGCGAGAGCACGCCTGACCCCATATATCGGCTGATGTTCAGCTCAGGATTCACCTTTGGCTTTCCTCCAGAAGACTATGGACTAACAGCCTATTTGAATTTGTTGGATCAGGTCGCGCCTGGGTGCAACTGGATGATTTCAGGTCTGGACGTCAATGTTCTGCCGCTAATACCGAGAGTCATTATGGAGTCTGGACACGTAAGAGTGGGACTCGAGGATGCGCCTTTTGGATGCGAGAAAACCAATATGGAGCTTGTTGAAGACGCGGTAAATTCTATTGAGACGTGCGGGGGTGAATTAGCCAGAGCAGCCGAGGTCAGGTTGGCTGCTTCCAGCGATAAGCTGGAGGCGATGACCTCGGGAATGTAATTCCTCTCGTCTATTGTTGAAGTCTAAGGGAGATAAGATGTTGGAAGTAAATCGAATTGGGATCACGATGGGAGATCCTGCAGGTATAGGCCCGGAAATTATCGTTAAAACCTTATATGAAATGTCCCCTGAGGTGCGGTCTCGGTCGATTGTCATCGGAAATATCGATTTCTTGGATCGTGCTAGTCGTATGATTGACGCTAAACTTCAATTTAGCGACTCCCTCGAGATAGATGGTGGCGTGGTGCCCGTTCTCCATGTATCAACAACTGAATCTGAGGCGATAAAAGATGGAGAGGTGAGCGCAAGCGCAGGAGAGGCAGCCTATCGCTATGTTGAAAAAGCGGTAGAGCTCTCGCTCGATAAGGTGATTTCGGTAATTGTTACGGCTCCATTGAATAAAGCAGCAATGCATTTAGCTGGTCACAAGTATGACGGACACACGGAGTTATTAGCAGACCTTACAGGAGCTAAGGCATCTTTTATGTTATTGGCCGGCCCCAAGCTAAATGCAATACACGTCAGCACTCATACATCACTAGCTAATGCCGCAACCAAACCTTCAACTCAGCGTGTTTTAGATACCATTCGAATAGGGAATCAGCATTTTAAAAATATTGGTTATGCAAATCCTCGTTTGGCGGTCGCGGGACTTAATCCCCACTGTGGAGAAGGTGGTTTATTCGGTTCAGAAGAGACAGACCGATTGATTCCTGCCATTACGCAGGCTAGAGCTGAAGGGATTGATGTGCAAGGACCGATCTCTGGCGACACTGTTTTTTACAGAGCGCTAGGGGGAGAGTTTGATTTGGTCGTCGCGCAGTACCACGACCAAGGTCACATCCCTACAAAGTTGATTGCCTTCAACGAGACGGTCAATGTTAGTCTTGGCTTGCCGATTTACAGAACTTCTGTTGACCATGGAACCGCCTTTGATATTGCCTGGAACGGTGTCGCAAATAATACCAATATGAAAGCGGCTATTGAGTACGCGCGAAGAATCGCCGGCGGATGATAATCTCCACGGATCAAGCACATAAAATCTTGATTGTGTCTGATGATCTTACTGGCGCTTGTGATGCCGCTAGCCCATTTTGTGAGCATGGTTTTCGGGTTAAAGTTCTTGTGGATCCGGTCAAATCCTTCCAGACGCGTGACCTAATTGAAGCTGATGTCATTTCTATTAATACTAACTCTCGACGTTACGGTCCTGAAAAAGCAGCCAAATTCGTCAGCGAATGTTTATGGAAATTCGATCTAAATGACTTTCGATATATAGTAAAGAAAATTGATTCAACTTTGAGGGGAAGTTTAGTCTCGGAAGTAAGGGCCGTTATGGATACGTTTGCCATTAAGGAGGCTTATGTTGCTCCAGCCTTTCCGGATCAATCGAGAGTAGTAAGAGATGGTCAAGTTTTCGTAGATGGAATTTCTCTCGATAAAACTGAATATGCTAATGACGCGATTAGCCCCGCTTCTAAATCAAACCTAAATCAGATGTTTCAACTTGAACAGTATCAGCAATCGACCATTCGAGTTTTTGATTCGGAGACCAATGAAGACCTTGATACGGTAGTTGAGGAATATCTACATAACGTCAACACATGTCTATTAGTCGGATCCTCTGGCGTCACACGGCGCCTTGCGCTTGGACTCTCTAAGCGGACTCATATCGATCGATTGGGCGATATTTGCCAGTCCATTCTGTACGTCGTGGGATCGAGATCTCAACGATCGCTGGACCAAGTCGAAGCAATTAAAGAGCTTTATCCTGATTCAATTTATCTAGCTTCCAACGGATTAGCTGATGCGGCATTAACGTCGAACAAAGATGTGTCAGTTATTTTAGTTACTCAAGATCCTCAGTTAATTGAGCGACCTGGTATTGTTGCCGCTCGGTTAGCAAAGACTGTCATGAAACAAATCTGTCAAGTTGACCCAGATGTGATTGTTCTTACAGGTGGAGACACTGCCTTGGCATGTTTGCGGGAGATAGATGCATCCATATTAGAAATCTGCGGTGATTTTGTTCCTGGGCTGCCAGTATTGAGGTTGAATCTTAATGGAAAAGATAGAATGCTAGTTACTAAAGCAGGAGGGTTCGGGGAGCGCGGTCTATTTGTTGATATATTAGAAGAAATGAAGGGGCACGGGGGTCTACTTGGTAGGCATGACCACGCACAATAGCACCGGAAATTCGCTGAACGTCAATATGTAAATCGGTCGCTAATATTTATGTTTGTAGATAACCCGATCAAATAATCGGGAAAGGATTGATTTTGAAATTTAGGAAACTCATTATTTTGGCGTTTTTTTGTATACAGTCGCCACCCGTGTTGGCGGTTGAACCGGAAATACTTGAGTATCGTGGTGTCAAGTATGTTTCTGGTGGAATGAACGAAGCTGAGCGAAAGAAAATGGATAAGCTAGCATCACGATTTCCCATGCATATGGTACTCACGTCAACTGCTGTTGATGGTCCAATTGAGGGTGCGTTAGTGACGGTAAAGAATTTGTCAGGGGATGTGATTTTGCAAGAAGAATCCCAGGGCCCTTTGTTTTTTGTAGAAGTTGTTGGGGGTCGATACACCGTTGAAGCAACTTACAATGGACAAACACTGACAGAAACGAAAGATTTAACAGGTCGGCGTTATTTGAGGCTACGCTTCAAATTTGCGGAATAGTACTGAAAGAGATATTAAAGAAAGTCAAAAAGGAGTGCAGTATGTGGCGATCAGGAAGATTCATTTTGTTTATTCTGATAATGGGTGGCTTCGTTTTTCAGGCGTGGGCGGGCGGATCTGCCCGTCGAGAGCAAATGGTTGCAAACTATAGTGGATGTGACTGGACCGATCCAATGGGAAAGGAACTATATCAATGCATAAAAGATAATAATGGGTTCAGTACGCTATGGTGTTTCAATACGACTATTGAAAATAATTGTAGCAAGAAGCCCGCAGTTGAAAGAGATCTTAAGTCTTTGGTTGCGCAGACTGACGCTGACCAGGTAACGGATTCCGGCGGAACAGTCCCCATTGATAAAGACACTTATGAAAAAGCGATGGAAGAGGAATATAAGATGTTTCAGTTCCGCGACTGCCCCTATACGGACGAAATGGGTGATCACATGTTTAAGTGTATTAAAGAGAATGACGGATTTAATGCTCACGGCTGTTTCGATGATTCGGTAAGATTTTTCTGCCCTGAATCGAGCGATTAACTTATTCAAAGTCGGCAGTTATTGTCGACTCTTTTCAAGAGCGTATTTGTTTAAATAAGCTTGACTCCCGGCTATAAAACCCTTCGGTATGAAACGTTTCTGGAAAGCCAAAGTATTCGTAGTCTAGGTGATGACACAACTCGTGTAGCAATGTCCGTAAGAAGCTTTTAAAAGCAACAACTTTTTTATTTTTAGCGGTTCGCATCCACACTTGTATTGTTGCCGGTTTTCCATCTTCCTCAGGCAAGTATAGGCCGTGGAGCTCTCCCCAGTCGTCCGACGGTCGAACGCTAAGCACTTGAACTTTAAGTCTTGGTGACTTGATTTGGCTCACTATGTCGTCAGCAATTGTTTGACATGCGAGTTCAATTTGAGCTAAATCTTCCTCAAGCAGGAGTGTCTCAAGCGCCGTAGATTCGTCGTGGAGGCGCTTGACATCTTTAAGTGCCAAGTACTTGATGTCATCGCTTTGACGATAAATGCTTTGTTGCCGCGATGTTAAACGATTATAAAAATTAAAAACCACAGTTTTTACCTTTATTACTCGATTCGTTGTTGAAGGTGAATCATAGATTTTTGAATGGTGTTCGGGTAGTTAGATTCTCGTGATATTCTCCAATTGCCGCACCCTCTCGGTCCAAAAAATTACCTACAGCATCCGAGAATTGAGGGTGCGCAAGCCAGTGAGCTGAGTTGGTTTCCACGCCTTCTAAGCCACGAGATAGTTTGTGTTCACCTTGCGCACCACCTTCGAATTTTTTATATCCATGTTTAATAGCGTACTCTATTGTTTGGTAATAGCACGTCTCGAAATGAAGCCCTGGGATATAAGCTTTGGCGCCCCAATATCTTCCAAGAATCGTATCGTTACTCAGTATGTTTAACGCCGAGGCGACGCGCTCTCCAGATTGGCTGGCGATAATAAGAAGCGTGTTTTTCCCAATCTTGTTTTTCAATTCTAAAAAGAAATTGAAATTCAGATAAGGACTCGAACCTCTAATGGCATACGTGTGTTGATAACAGTCGTAGAAAAACTCCCATTCATCCTCGCAAGCTTGATCTCCTGAAATTATCTTGAAACTCAGATCATTATCAATGAGCCGCTTACGTTCTTGTTTAATTTTTTTTCTTTTCGCCGATTTCATTGACGATAAGTAGTGCGTAAAGTTTTCGTAATTCTGGTTGGTCCAGTGGAATTGGATTGATTTTCGTAGAAGGCATCCAGCGTTTTTCCAGACCAATAGATCCCCTATTTCTGGATATAAGCAATGGAAAGAGGATAGTTGATTATCTTTCGCAAAAGACAGCGTTGCATTTGCCAGTGCATTTTTTATTTCTGCTTCAGCGGCTAACAAACGTGGACCAGTCGTTGGCGTGAATGGTACCGCCGACACAAGCTTTGGGTAATAATCCAAGCCAGACCGATGGTAAGCATCAGCCCAAGCCCAATCAAAAATATACTCACCATACGAATGCGTTTTGATATAAAGGGGTGCCGCGCCCACCAATCGCTCATTCGACGTGGCGATTAAATGTGAGGGCAGCCAACCACTTTGCTCGCCAACATTCTGTGTTTCCTCTAGTGCTGCTAGGAATTCATATGATGTAACCGTGTGGCCATTATTCAAAGAATTCCAGTCGTCAGCTTTGATTCCAGATAAACTATGGACTATGTCAAATTTAACGTTATTCATGTTGTTTTAATTATTCACCTACCAATACGTAGTATGCCCTTAAAAATTCTTGTCGCTCAAATTAATTGCGTCGTTGGCGATGTGTCATCCAACGTGGCTAAAATTCGCTCGATCATCGATCAAGCAAAAGCAGATTCTGTTGATTTAGTCGTTACTCCTGAACTGTCATTGTGTGGATATCCTCCAGAGGACTTACTACTAAGACCCGATTTTCTCAAAGAATGCGAGCTAGCGCTGATGCGTCTCGCGGACAACGTATCTGGGATAACGCTTATAGTTGGTCATCCTCATAAGGACGGTCAAAGTTTGTATAACGCTGGATCAGTCATTCAAGATAATAAGATTGTCGCACGATACTTCAAGCAAGAGTTGCCTAACTATCGAGTATTTGACGAGGCGAGATATTTTGAGGCTGGGGTTGAACCAGTTGTATTTTCGGTGGCTGGGGTCTCTGTCGGGTTAAATATCTGTGAAGACGTTTGGGGTGAAGGTGGTCGCGAAGCTTCAACACAGTCCAAGGTCATTGAGCACCCAGCGAGAGCTGTATCTAGTACTAAAAATAACGGGGCGGATTTGTTGGTGGTTATGAATGCTTCTCCATTCCATTCGGGTAAAGATTTGGTAAGAAGGAAGGTTGTTCAAACCCAAGCACGTTTGCACTCCATACCCGTAATCTTTTGCAACCTTATTGGTGGTCAGGATGAGCTCGTCTTCGATGGAGGGTCATTCGTGTGCGATGGTGCTGGTGAGATATCAGCTCAGGCGGATTTTTTTAGTGAAAGCTTTATGACAGTGACCATTGATCAAGATCAAATCACGTCGAAAGCTAAAAAACCACTTCTGGGTAATGAGCGCGCAATATATGAGGCGCTCGTGCTGGGGGTAAAGGATTACGTCGAAAAGAACGGTTTTCCAGGAGTTTTGATTGGGCTATCTGGAGGTATTGATTCTGCGCTCACGATGGCAGTGGCCAGTGACGCGTTGGGAGCAAAGAGAGTTAAGGCAGTGATGATGCCCTCTCAATTCACGGCAAGTATGAGTAGAGAGGATGCGAGCAGTATGGCGATGGGGCTGGGAGTTGAGTATTCGGAAGTAGAGATTAAACCGATGTTCGATGCCTTCATGAGCAGCTTGTCTGAAGAGTTTTTGGGTAGAGCGTTTGACACTACCGAGGAGAACCTTCAGTCAAGAATTCGCGGCACGTTATTGATGAGCTTATCGAATAAGTTCGGATCTTTAGTGTTGACTACAGGGAACAAGAGTGAAATGAGTACTGGCTATGCTACTTTGTATGGTGATATGGCTGGGGGATTTGCTGTGCTAAAGGATTTAACAAAACAGGCAGTGTATCGTTTATCAGTGTACCGAAACACAATGTCAGCTTGCATCCCTGAGCGAATTATTGAGCGTCCGCCGAGTGCCGAGCTGCGGCCAGATCAGCTTGATGAGGATTCTTTGCCGTCATATGAGATTCTAGATGCAATTGTTGAACACTACGTTGAGTATGATCGCGGTGTGGAAGAGATCATAGCGCTCGGGTATTTGCCAGAAGACGTTAAAAAAATCGTTTGGCTTATTCATGTGAATGAGCATAAGCGGCGACAGTCTCCTCCAGGGGTTCGGGTAACGGCTCGTGGTTTTGGAAAAGACTGGCGATATCCCATAACGAGCAAGTATCGCGGCTTGATTGATAAGTAAAGAACGTGCCATGATATCGCTAACACGGATACAAAAAACAATTCGATAATTTTTATTGATTAAGGTTCGGGCGTTTCGTTGACTTAGTCCGATTGAAAGAGGGGAATTAAGCCATGAAAAAAATAGAAGCTGTGATTAAGCCATTTAAGCTTGACGAAGTGCGTGAAGCTTTATCAGAAATTGGAATTACCGGGCTCACGGTCACTGAGGTTAAGGGGTTTGGTCGTCAGAAGGGCCATACAGAGTTATATCGAGGAGCCGAATACGTTGTCGATTTTTTACCGAAAGTAAAAATAGAAGTGGTGGTGGTTGATAGTCTCGTCGATCAAGCTGTTGAGTCGCTAGTGTCCAATGCCAAAACCGGAAAAATCGGCGATGGGAAAATTTTTGTGAGTTCGGTAGAACAAGTTATTCGGATTCGTACCGGCGAGACAAATGAGGATGCAGTCTAACTGGAGTTGGTCCTTGCGTCAGCTTTTTGCGCTCATTAAGAGTATTGTTGCGCCGCTCCCTCCGTCTTTTGGCGCCGCCTCACAGTAGGCAAGGATATCGGCCCTAAGTTGCAGCCAACGAAATAGTTTTTTCTTCAGCACTGGCTCACCATTGCTTGATCGATGGCCTTTACCATGGATAACACGGACGCACCGGAACCCGTTTTTTTTCGCATTTGAAAGAAATTCGGTAACAAGCACTCGTGCGCTATCGGATGTGTAGCCATGCAGGTCTAATTCGTCTTGAACGACCCAATAATTCCTTCTGAGCTTTCTGAGTACTTGGTGCTGCACTCCGGACCTAAGATACGCAGGTTCCTCTGATAAGAACTCGGCGTCTTCCTCTTCCATATCTTGCTGCAATAACTCTTCTAGAACATCAGCCTCATCTTGGATCGATTGGGTGGGGATTGGAGCGGGTGGTTTTTTTGAGGGCAAGATTTTCCCGTCCTTTTTTAAGACCGTTATATCTTGCAGTGAGTCTTCAAGAAGGTCCTCAAATCGCTCCTCCGGTTTTGGGTTATTGTTCTTCGGCATGCGTCACAAATCATTCAATTGGGTTATTCGGTACTGGCCAAAAAACGCTCTGCGTCAAGTGCTGCCATACAGCCTGTGCCGGCGCTAGTTACCGCTTGTCGGTAGATATGATCTTGAACATCTCCAGCAGCAAAGACGCCAGGAATACTTGTTTGTGTCGCGTTTCCATCAAGCCCACTCTGCGTGGTAATGTACCCACCGACCATATCGACTTGGGTTTTAAAGATTTCTGTGTTGGGTGAGTGACCAATGGCAATGAAGACCCCGGCAACTGAGAGCATGGACTCTTGATTGTTTTTGACATGCTTGATTCGAGCGCCGGTCACCCCCGAGGTATCACCTACTATTTCGTCGAGTGTGTGATCCCAAATGATATTTATATTCCCGTTTCTTTCTTTTTCTAAAAGCCGATCAATGAGAATCGCTTCGGCTTTAAGCTGATTGCGTCGATGAACCAACGTGACCGTTTTTGCAATATTTGATAGATAAAGTGCTTCTTCAACAGCAGTATTACCGCCCCCGATTACTGCAACGTCCTGACCTTTGTAAAAAAAGCCATCACATGTTGCGCACGCCGAAACGCCCTTTCCCGCATACGCGTCTTCTGATGGAATGCCTAAGTATTTAGCTGATGCCCCAGTGGCAATGATTAATGCGTCGCACGTGTACTCAGCTTGATCTCCTAAAAGCGTAAACGGCCGTTTATCGAGTTTCACGGTATGAATGTGATCAAAAATAAGTTCAGCGCCGAATCGCTCGGCATGTTTTTGGAATCGATCCATGAGCTCTGGTCCTTGAACGCCATCGGCATCAGCTGGCCAGTTATCGACGTCAGTAGTGGTCATTAATTGCCCCCCCTGCGCGATTCCGGTAATAAGCACTGGTTTTAGGTTGGCTCTGGATGCATAGACAGCCGCTGTATATCCCGCTGGGCCTGAGCCTAAAATAATGAGTTTATTGTGTTTTTTTTTCATATCTGTTTCCTAGATGCGAGTAGTGTACTGTTAGTTCCAAGCTTGATAAGCGTTCACCATATTAATCATTGCGTCAAAATGAAAATGTTTACTATCCTAGCGATTTGTCTCAGTTACAATACTGTTTCAGCTAAAATTACCGACTGTTTAATTTTACAGACCTTCCGATTAACTGTGCGACGGATTTAATCATTGGCTAAACGAAAAACAACTAAAAAATCCGAAATAGTCAACAAGGATTCTTCCACCCAAAGCGTTTTGCCGCCTAAAGTCGTAATTCTGTTACGCGAGGTCGGGCTGCTTATCTCATCGGGTCTTTTGGCATATCTAACTCTTGTTTTCAGTACTTATGATCCTTTCGATCCCGCATGGTCGCGTCAAAGTTCTGCGGAGGAAGCGAACAATGCCGGAGGTGTTGTCGGTGCACATATCTCTGATGTGCTCCTCTATCTATTCGGAATTTCGGCATGGTGGATTGTTTTGGCTGGAACGCTTCTGGTGATACGGGCGTATCGACATACGGCAAAAAGAATTACTGAAAATCCTAAGGTTGTGTTGCTTGTAACAGTAGGTTTAGTGATCCTAGTGTTCTCCAGTGCCGCTTTCGAAGGCCTCCGGTTATATTCGGCTCACTTTGAGTTGCCTGGTAAGCCCGGAGGCATCATTGGTGGTGAGATTGCGCTCATCAGTAGCAGTGCATTTGGGTTTATCGGTAGTACGTTAATGTTCCTGATATTGATGGCTGTTGGCATATCTTTAGTGAGTGGGATATCGTGGATAACTCTATCAGAGGCAGTGGGATATTGGCTGGAATGGTCTGCATTGCAGATATGGCGAGGCTGGGAAGGTTGGCGCGATAGAAAGGCTGGCGAGATTGCTCTGGAGGCGAGGATGGATCGGCTCGATGAAGTACGCGAGAAATTTACGTCTCCTGAGCCGAAGCCGTTGCGAATAGATAAGCCTGTTCAGCAAGTGATGCAATCGGAACGAGCGCAAAAAGAAAAACAGAAGCCATTATTCGAAGATTTACCCGATTCTGAACTTCCCTCTATCAACCTTCTAGATTCTCCTCCGTCGGATGTTGAATCAATATCCTCGGACACGCTTGAATATACGTCTCGCCTTATCGAAAAAAAATTATTAGACTTTAATATAGAGGTCAGAGTCGTGGCAGCGCAGCCAGGCCCCGTAATCACGCGTTACGAAATAGAACCTGCCGTTGGTGTGAAGGGCAGTCAAATCATTAATTTGACGAGAGATTTGGCGCGGTCTTTATCGGTTGTCAGTATCAGGGTGGTCGAAACGATTCCTGGTAAGACCACAATGGGTTTGGAAATCCCCAATACCAAACGACAAGTTGTCTATCTATCCGAGGTGCTTGCATCCCAGACTTACGCTGATGTCCCATCACCGTTGGCTATCGCTCTGGGTAAGGACATTTCTGGTGTGCCGGTATGCGCCGATCTGGCTAAGATGCCTCATCTACTTGTGGCAGGAACCACAGGTTCCGGTAAATCCGTTGCAATAAATGCGATGATCTTATCGCTACTTTATAAGTCAACACCGAATGAGGTGCGCATGATTTTAGTGGATCCCAAGATGCTCGAATTATCTGTGTATGAAGGGATTCCCCATCTGCTAGCGCCTGTTGTAACTGAGATGCCAAAGGCTGCACACGCTCTAAATTGGTGTGTCGGCGAAATGGATCGAAGATATCGACTGATGTCTGCACTAGGCGTACGCAATTTATCTGGGTTTAATACAAAAATCCGACAGGCGGCAAAATCTAACAAAACAATTGATAATCCATTTAGCTTGAATCCAGAGGAGCCGGAACCTCTACAAGAACTGCCATTAATTGTGGTCGTCATTGATGAATTAGCAGACCTAATAATGGTTGTGGGTAAGAAAATTGAAGAATTAATCGCACGTCTTGCTCAAAAGGCGAGGGCGGCTGGAATTCACCTGATTTTAGCAACACAGCGGCCTTCGGTTGATGTGATTACTGGCTTGATTAAGGCGAACATTCCGACACGAATCGCTTTCCAAGTATCTAGCCGAGTGGATTCACGAACCATCTTGGATCAAATGGGCGCTGAACAACTGCTAGGGCAGGGAGACATGCTCTACTTGCCTCCAGGAAGTGGTTATCCTCAGCGAGTACATGGCGCCTTTGTGGACGACCAAGAGGTCCATCGTGTTGTTGATACATTGAAGAGTCGAGGTGAGCCGCAGTACATTGAAAGTATTCTTGAAGCTCCAGTATCTTCCGATGATTCGGTTGATGGAGCTATGGGAGGGGATGCCGAAAGTGACCCGCTGTATGATCAAGCAGTAGAGATTGTTCTTAAGAATAAGCGCGCTTCCATCTCTTTAGTTCAAAGACATTTGCGTATTGGTTATAACAGAGCAGCTAGGCTTGTTGAGCAAATGGAATCAGCGGGTTTGGTGTCTAGTATGTCATCCTCGGGTAGTCGCGAGATCTTAGCGCCTAACAATGATCGTTGATCAGATACTTGTGAAGGGTTGATCAGTGCGGATCGATTTTTTTCGCTGGATAACGCTAATCATTTTAGTGATACCGGCTCAAGCGCTGGGCGGTGCTATTGAGGAACTCCAGAATTTCGTCAATCAATCTGTCTCTGGCCAATCTACTTTTGTTCAGCGTGTTTATGACAGCACCGGAGCCCTTGTTCAGGAATCCTCAGGAGATTTAAAATTTTCCCGACCAGGGAAATTTAAGTGGCATTATTTTGAGCCATACGAGCAGTTGCTCGTGGGAGATGGTGAATTCCTATGGGTCTATGATCTAGATTTAATGCAGGTTACTAGGGTTTCGTTAGACCGTGCGCTCGGCTCAAGTCCTGCAGCGCTCCTATACGGTTCAGAGGATATTGATAGTTACTTTGGTTTAGAGGCGCTCAAGTCAGAAGGCAATCTGGTAAGGGTTCGCGTGATTCCCTATGAGGAAAGCGGGTTGTTTGAACGAATTGAGATTGGGTTGTCAGCATCTATGGTGCGAAACATGACGCTTTATGACTATTTTGGTCAGAAAACGGTAATTGAATTCGGCCGATTCTCAATCCCATCAAATTTTAATGAGGACGAGTTTGACTTTGTGGTTCCTGAGAATGTGGATCTGGTGACCCAGTGACATGTGAGCTAATCAATGCTGTGAATTTAATTTGAACTGAGGTCACTAAATCGTTATGACCACACCTTTAGCGGATCAATTAAGACCACAAAGCTTAGACGAATTTGTGGGTCAGTCACGCTTAATAGGGGATGGTAAGCCGCTGACGTTAGCTGCCCGCTCAGGCAGTTTGCAATCAATGATTTTATGGGGGCCGCCTGGGGTCGGTAAAACGACGTTAGCTAGGATATTAGCGCACTCGAGTGCGGCTCATTTGGTGGAATTATCTGCGGTTCTCTCGGGTGTTAAAGAGATTCGAGATGTGGTCGCAATAGCGAAAAAAAATCGAGAGGACTTTAGTCAGCAAACATTAGTGTTTGTTGATGAAGTACACCGGTTTAATAAGACGCAACAAGATGCTTTTTTACCGCATGTGGAGAGTGGTCTGTTAATCTTCATAGGAGCAACCACCGAGAATCCTTCATTTGAAGTGAATAATGCGCTCTTATCTCGGGCAACGGTGTATGTGCTCGAGTCGTTGACTGAAAATGACCTGTTGATTGTGCTCGATCGTGGCTTGAAACACCTAGATGTCTCTATTGATTTTGATAAGGCGGCAAAGATGCTTGTTGTTAGTCATGCTGATGGCGATGCCCGAAAACTACTAAACATGCTGGAGATTATTGTCGCTGCAGCCAAGGACGTATCCCACTCAATAATTGACGAGGAGTACGTTCTGAGTGTTTTGCCTCGGATATTTCGGCTCTTTGATAAACAGGGTGATACGTTTTATGACAACATCTCCGCACTACATAAGTCAGTTCGAGGGTCCTCTCCAGACGCGAGTTTGTATTGGTTGACACGCATGCTAGATGGTGGCGTTGATCCGCTATATATCGGCCGACGTATGATTCGTATGGCTGTAGAAGACATTGGTTTGGCCGACCCAAGGGCATTAACGGTCGCTTTAGATTCGGTTTCGGCCTACGAGCGGCTTGGATCTCCCGAGGGTGACTTAGCGCTCGGACAATGTGTTCTCTATCTTGCATGCGCGCCTAAAAGCAACGCTGCATACACAGCCTATAATGATGCTTTGGCTTTTATCAAAGATCGTGGTTCAAGCTCTGTGCCGGCACATTTAAAAAATGCGCCTACAAAGTTGATGAAGGATTTGGGGCACTCGGATGGATATCGTTACCCGCATAATGAGCAAGAGGGGTATGCCGCAAATGTGCAGTATTTTCCGGAAAGTGTCGAGCCCGAGCAGTTTTATCGACCGGTTGGCCGTGGTTTAGAAATTAAGATTAAAGAGAAACTTGATAGGTTGAGACAATTGGATGCTAATGAAATTAATAACCGTCGTCTCAAAAAATAATTTAGATACTTTTAAGGATTAGTGGATAAATGCTCGACGTACAGATTCTAAGAAATGATATTCAAAACGTTACAAACAAGTTGATAGAACGTCGTAATTTCACTCTGGACGTTAACGCTTTTGTGACATTGGAGTCAGAACGTAAAACTGTTCAATCGGATACTGAAGCGCTACAAGCGCAGCGTAACTCCATTTCAAAAGAAGTTGGTCACGCCAAAAAAAGTGGTGACGACCAAAAGGCTTCCGAACTGATGGCGCAGGTGGGCGAATTTGCAGACCGCTTAAAGTCCAATGAAGAGAAGCTAGGCGTTATTCAGGCAAAAATTCACGAGTTATTGTCGGACATTCCAAATGTGCCAGACGATTCTGTGCCGATTGGAAAAACCGAGGATGATAATGTTGAAGTTAAGAAAGTCGGTGTGCCACGTAACTATGATTTTGAACCACAAGACCACGTTGACCTTGGAGAGAAGTTAGGTGCGCTCGACTTTGAGCGAGCGACTAAAATTACCGGCTCTCGATTTTCATTGATGATGGGTGGTGTGGCACGACTTCATCGTGCGCTTGCACAATACATGCTCGATACGCACACGAGTCGACACGGTTATACAGAGGTCTATACACCTTACTTAGTCAATGCTGACTCTTTGTTTGGAACGGGGCAGTTGCCAAAATTCGAAGAGGATTTATTTTCAATTCCCCTTTCTGCTGACCAAAATTTCTACCTTATTCCTACGGCTGAGGTTCCTGTGACAAATATTTATCGCGGTGAAATATTGTCGATCGACCAACTGCCCACCAAGTTTGTGTGTCACACGCCATGCTTTCGCTCCGAGGCTGGTTCATACGGTAGAGATACACGAGGGATGATCCGACAACATCAATTCGATAAGGTCGAGCTCGTTCAATTTTCTCACCCGGATCATTCATACGATCAGTTAGAAGAATTAACGGGGCAGGCGGAATCCATATTGATTGATCTGGATATTCCGTTTCGAACAGTTACGCTTTGTACTGGAGATATGGGGTTCTCATCAGCCAAGACCTACGATATCGAAGTTTGGTTGCCAGGGCAAAATGCGTACCGAGAGATTTCATCCTGCAGTAACTTTGAGGATTTTCAGGCGCGACGCATGCAAACTCGTTTTAGGGCCGGAAAAGGCAAAACAGAGTTTGTGCATACTTTAAATGGCTCAGGTTTGGCTGTCGGACGTACGTTAATCGCTGTGCTCGAGAATTACCAGAAACAAGACGGATCAATCGAGATTCCTCAGGTCCTCAAGCATTACATGGGTGGAATTGAGGTCATCGAACCTAATTAATTATATGGTTACCGCTGTCATCTCATCGCATATTTGGGGTATTCAATGATGGAGCGATCAATTCTGCCGGCTGGTGTTGAGCCCACCGCTGATCGACTGCAAATAGCTGAGTCGGTACAAAAGGTATGCGACCAGTACGATGACGATTTTTGGTTGAAAAAAGATCAAAATAAAGAATTTCCCGAAGAGTTCCATGCGGCTATGGCTGAATCAGGATGGTTGGGGATCACCATGCCCACTGAGTATGGTGGGGCCGGGCTTGGGGTCATAGAGGCCGCACTCATGATGCATACGGTGGGTCGGTCTGCAGGCGCGTTCGCGGCTTGCTCGACTATTCATATCAACTTGTTTGGTCCGCATGCGATTATCAAACACGGCTCATCGGAACAAAAATCTCGCTGGATACCTCGATTGATTTCTGGAGCGGATAAGGTGGCGTTTGGGGTTACTGAGCCCGATGCCGGTCTAGATACGACAAGTATAAAAACACGGGCGATTCGACACGGTGCCGAATACGAAATCAGTGGTTCCAAAGTTTGGATGTCGACCGCACAACGTGCGAACAAGATGTTATTGGTGACGCGCACAACACCAATTGATGAGTGTGCTAAATCCACAGATGGTATGACGCTTTTTTATGTTGACCTTGATCGTACGCATGTTGAGGTCCAGGAAATAGAAAAAATGGGGCGTGGTGCCGTAGATTCAAACTCAGTGTTCATTGATGGTTTGGTCGTTTCTGAGGCTGATCGAATTGGTTCGGAAGGTGACGGGTTTCGAATGCTTCTGGATACGTTAAATCCTGAGCGCATACTCATTGCAGCCGAGGCGATCGGGATAGGTCAGAGAGCTTTGGCTAAGGCCGTGTCATACGCTGGTGAGCGTAAAGTGTTTGGCCGACCGATTGGACAAAATCAAAGTATTCAACACCCACTAGCGGAGAGTTGGATGGCGCTTGAAGCTGCGAGTCTCATGGTGTGGCGGGCGGCCAAACTTTATGATGAACAAAAGCCTTGCGGCGCAGAAGCAAATGCAGCAAAGTTTTTAGCGGCCGATGCGGCTTATGAGGCGTGCGACAAGGCAGTTCGTGTGCACGGTGGCTTTGGGTATGCTAAGGAATATCATGTTGAGCGTTACCTTCGAGAAATTATGATTGCCCGCATCGCACCCGTTAGCCGTGAGTTAATTATGTGTTATATCGCGGAGAAAGTTCTCGGTCTACCTAGGTCTTATTAGTTTTTATTTATGCTGCGGATTCTTCAAACTGGTAGAATCCGCGGTCCCGGAGAGGTGGCAGAGTGGTTGAATGTGGCGGTCTCGAAAACCGTTGTACGTGCAAACGTACCGAGGGTTCGAATCCCTCTCTCTCCGCCATATTATTGTTTATTAAACTTTATCCTTGTGGTTAATAAAGTATATATAACTGATTTAAAACAATATTAATTTCACCTGACTTCATTGCGCTTTACGGAGGTGGTCGTTAAAATCGGGTACTGATCTGGGTACTGGAGATAACGATGGCAGGTGAGAAGCTTTTATCGGACGCGGCGTGTAAACGCGCAAAACCAAAGCAAAACGTTTATTACCTCAATGATGGTGGTGGTTTGAGGTTGCGCGTACGAAGCGACGGCACTAAAAACTGGATTCAAAGAGTTCACTTGAGGAATAGTGAAAAATCAATTGGACTAGGTGTATACCCCAATGTGTCATTAGTTGACGCTAGGGCCAAGCTGCGAGCCAATAGGGAGCTTATTAAAGTCGGCGAGAATCCGGTCAGTGTTAAACGAGATAGGGTTCAGCGACAG